>NZ_JAAVAU010000022.1 GCF_014803895.1 Lactobacillus sp.
AATTAGAATATATAGTATGCGCGTTGTAGGGCCTGAAGAAGGTTATGATATGAGTGAATATGTCACTACTGCACCTGTGCCCCTGATGGAATTAAGACAAGAAATTATGGGTAAAGTGGCTCAAATTTCTAATCCAAATTGGAAAAAGATTATTGAATACTTACTAAAAAAGTTTGATAAACAATTTTTCTCATTTCCTGCAGGTAAATCAAATCACCATGCAGTAAGAAATGGCTTAGCATTTCATACCGCTACAATGTTAAAAGATGCGGAAGGGATTGCTAATAACTATCCGCAGGTTAATCGTGAGCTTCTTTATGCAGGTTGTATTTTACATGATATGGGAAAAGTTTATGAAATGACTGGTCCAGTCGCGACTAAGTATACTGTGGAAGGTAATTTGATTGGGCATTTAGTTTTAATTGATGAAGAAATTATCTTGGCAGCTAATGAATTAAATTTAGATGCTCATAGTGAGGATATTTTACTTTTACGTCATATGGTTATTTCTCATCATGGCTTACCAGAATATGGTGCTGCTCGACGACCAGCTATCCTTGAAGCAGAATTACTTCATAAAATTGATGATTTAGATGCAACTGTTTATGCGATTACAAATGCATTGCAACACACTGAACCAGGTAATTTTACTGATATGATTAGGTCACAAGATGATCGTCGTTTTTATCGTCCAAAGCATGATTCCTCTCTCACTAATGCCAAAAATCTTGAATGAAAATTTGTGAAAAAAAGCCCCAACATTGATAGTTGGAGCTTTTTTTCGTCTAAAAATTATTAGTTAGAACTAGATGATGAAGAGCTTGAGGAAGTTGATACGTATGATGACAATACGTTCTTCAAGTCATCGTCCTTAATTGAAACATCTGCACGCTTCAATACAGTAGCAATAACACTCTTCATAGTATTTTGATCTTGAGCCATTTCGTTGTAAATTTGGTTATCAATTTCTTTCTTGTGTTCCTTGAAAGTACCCTTAGCTGGGTGTTTAATCATCTTAATGATGTGGTAACCGTATTGAGTTTTAACTGGAGTAGTAGTGTATTCACCAGTCTTCAACTTGAAGGCTGCTTTCTTGAATGTTGAATCTAAACTAGTATCAGTTGAATCAAATGCTGGTAACTTACCGGCATTGTTCTTAGTAGCAGTATCAGTTGAATATTTCTTAGCTAATGACTTGAAGCTCTTACCAGCCTTTAATTCTTGGATAACTTTTTCAGCAGTACTCTTCTTAGAAACTAAGATTTGTTGTACTTCAACTTTAGGTTGGTAACTCTTCCAAGCTTTCTTTTCTTGAGCTGAGGTAATCTTCTTAATGTGCTTTAAGGCAGCTTCAGTTAAAAGATTAGTCTTCAAGTTTTTCTTAAAGCTAGAAGTAGTTAAACCATTTTGTTCAAGAATTGAGCTAAATGATGAACCGTATTGCTTCTTGTACTTGTTGTATTCTTTAGTAACTTCTTTATCAGAAACATATTTACCATATTGGTTCTCTAAAGCATCATAAATAATCATGTTAGCCAAAGTAGATTGACCAGCTTGAGATTTCTTCATTTCATCGTAATATTGTTGTTGAGTAATTTTACCACCCTTGTAGCTAACAACGGTCTTACCATTGCTTGAGCACGCAGTGGCACTAAGAGCGATACTTGCTAATGCTAATACAGCAGCAGCTTTTTTCCATACATTCTTTTTCATAAGAATAAATCTACCATCCTTTGCTTAAATACAGCTTCAAATATAACATAAAAACTCCTAATGCCCAAAGAAAGCACCAAGAGTTTTTTAATTTTTAAGAGTTACTTTAAATTTTCTGCTTCAGAACTCATTTTATTTACGGTATTTTTAATAGTCTTAAGATTAGGTTGAATAGAATATTGGAATTCTTTTACTGACCGTTGAAGACTCTTGATATCACGTTTCACTAAAGGGATTTCTTTATCTTTAATTAAAGAAATATCACTTTTAGCTCTTTGCGTACTAGTAGTGATATCTTTCACGTCTACTCCTGTAGCATCTACAAAATTTTTTACTTCTCTTTTGATAGGTTGACCAGTTTTTTGGTCAGTCATAAATGATGCGATTGTTCCAAGAACTGTACCTAATCCAAGTCCAGTTGCGAAAGATTTTATTTTAATCATAAATTAGTCCTTATCAGCATTATCGATGATAAAGTCATTTTGAGCAGCTAAATCAGATTCTTCCTTATCTTCATCTGCTAAATGCTTGTATTGGTCAACTTTATTTTTAAAATCAGTTACTTTGTCGGTAACTTTATCTTCAACTTCGTCTTTTGTAATTTCAGCAGTATCTTTTAAATCTTGAACACGATCTGCTAAATCATTTAATTCATCATTTTTGTGAGCAACACTCTTAACTGCAGTGACTAAGTCAGCAGCTTTATCTTTGATAGAACTTTGACTTAGTTGAACTTCATCAGTATTTTCAGGATTAGAGTTCTCTAAATCAGCTTTACGTTCTGCTTGAAGGGAAGAGTAAGTAGCTCTAACATCATCGCAAGAATCGCTTAAATTGTTTGCAGCATCTTGGATATCTTCTTTGATAGTTTTATCAGTTAATGGATTTTTAGCAAAAGCTGCTACACCACCAACGATAGCTCCAGAAAGAAATCCGAGTAAAAATTTATTCATAATATTACCTCCAATTTTTTATATTTAATAAAAAATAATTTTCCTAATTACATCTTCTATTATAAGCTATTGGAGGTTATTTTTGATAGCATCAGCTACTGCTTGGTAGTCTTTTTCTGAATATTTGCTAGAATTATCAACATGTGGAACTACCATATCATCGTCTTGACCATATCGAGGAATCAGGTGGATATGAGAGTGCATTACAGCTTGACCGGCAATTTCACCATTGTTAACTGCCAAATTCATCCCTTTAATTGTAGGGTCTGAGTCTTTGATAGCATTGGCGACAACTGGAATGTATTGTAAATATTTTGCGGCGTCTTCTTGGTTGTAATCAAAGATGTTTTCTAAGTGTTTTTTGGGAATTAAAAGAGTGTGGCCCTTAGTTACTTGAGAAATATCTAAAAAGGCCTTAACATCATCATTTTCGAAAACAGTGTAGGATGGAATTTCACCACGGATAATTTTACAAAATAAACAGTCTTTTTCTAATTCTGCCATAGAAAAACCTCTTTCTACATATAGTTAATATATAATTCAGTTTGAATTAATTTCATGCTAACATAAAGTAGCAGTCTTTTCAGTAATAGGGGGACACAAATTTTGAGTTTAAAAATAAATAAATTAACCGGTGGTTATACTGGTATCACCGTTATTAAAGACGTAAATTTAACTATTGAACCGGGTCAAGCCATTGGTTTGATTGGACTTAACGGTGCTGGTAAATCGACAACAATTAAGCACTTATTGGGTTTACTTAGAATGCAAAAGGGAACTATTGAGTTAAATGGTGTAAATTTAGCTCAACAACCTTCTAAATTTAAAAAAATGGTTGCCTATATTCCTGAAACGCCAATTCTTTACCCAGAGCTTACTTTAAAAGAGCATTTAGAGCTAACTATGCTTACTTATGGTTTAACTGATACTGATAAAGCTTGGAAAAGAGCACATGAGTTATGTAAAATGTTTAGACTAGATAATAAGCTTGATTGGTTGCCAATTAACTTTTCAAAGGGGATGCAACAAAAGGTCATGTTAGTAGCCGCTTTCTTAGCTAATCCTGACCTTTATGTGATTGATGAACCTTTTACTGGGCTAGATCCTTTGGCTGTAGCAAATTTTATTGATTTAATTAAGGAAGCTGTTAGCCAAAATAAGATGGTGCTAATGACGACGCATGTTTTGGCTGA
The DNA here is from genome assembly GCF_014803895.1 of Lactobacillus sp. The sequence goes on from NZ_JAAVAU010000022.1 coordinate 3,860, forward strand.
AGCTCAAGAGGCGGTTCAGAAGTTTGCAGTGCTTAATAATGGAACCATTGAAATTGTCGGTAGTTTAGAAGAAATTAGAAACTTCTACGGTCTTAAACCAACTGATTCATTTGACCGCTTATACAAGATTTTGAACCAGGAGCAGACTAAGAATGAATAATATAGTAAAAAAAAGACTGCAAGCTAATTTAAAAAAGCAAATGCACTATTTGACTTTAGTGTTTAATGATTTCTTTATTTTGGCTTTGATTTTTATGTTTGGGGCGTTGATGTTCTGGTATGCTCAAAATATAAAGACTTGGCCAAATAATTTGTGGTTTTATAAACCAATAATTGCCTTGATTTTAACAGTGACCATGAGTGTTGGTCATCTAGCCACTTTATTTCAAAAGGCTGATATTCAATTTATGTTTAATCAAGATAATCAGATGGATTTATATTTGAAGCCAATGATTAGACATAGTATGTATTTGCCGATTCTATTAATTGCTCTTGTTGCTGGGATTTTATTTCCCTTTGCAGTAACGCGAGCCGGAATTCCTGGTCACTCATATTTTTTCATGGCTGTAGGATTAATTTTGACGAAGTTTATTCAACTAAAATTGATTGCAAGAAGCTTTTATTTTAATGATCGTACCCTATACAATCCAATTTTATTTTTTCTAATAGTTTTAATTGTATTGTGGCTAAGTTTAATCTATGTACCATATCTTTATTTTTTCTTGGCTTTAATAGGTGCAATTGTGATCAATTACTTACCTCAAGGAAAAGTATTTAACTGGAATTATGCAGTGGAATATGAAGAACGTCGCCGTGATATGGTAGATAATTTTTATAGCATGTTTACTGATGTACCAGATAAAAAGATTAAAATTTCTAGGAGAAAGTACTTAGATTTTTTGATCAATCATCAAAAACAAACACCAAATACTTTCTTATATCAAAGAGCATTATTGCGTGATCCAGAATATAGTAATTTAGTGATTAGAATGACTTTATTTTCCTTGCTTTTATCCTGGGCTTTACAAAGTTATCTATGGAGTGCAGCTTTTAGCGCTTTAGTTATCTTTTTGACAATGTATCAATTGATTCCTTTGGGGACAGTATATGAGCATAATATGATGTATCATGTTCAACCAATTTCTCAAGAAAAGCGTGGACAAGATTTAGCAAGAGTTTTGCAAAAGGGAATGCTTTTACAGTGGGTAGTAATTAGTATTGGATTAGTTGCCTTTTCACCAGAAAAAATTTATGCTCTTTTAGCCGTTATTGCTTTGCTAGCATTCACGTTTATCTTGCTCTACGCTTATTTACCAGTTAGAATTAAAAAGTTGTTTAGTAAAATTAGATATTAATTTAGGAGTTTTTTATGAGATTACGTAATAAAACTTGGGCACAAAAGTTGGTTAAAGAGCACCCTGAAGCAATCTTAAATGAACCTGCCCCAGAAGTAAAAATTAATTGGGAAGAGAGATTTGAAGATTTTTCTAAACCTCTAGCAATTGAAATTGGATCAGGTAAAGGCCAATTTATTACTACTTTGGCTAAACAACATCCTGAAATGAATTTTATTGCGGTTGAATTGCAAACTACCGCAGCAGGGATGATATTAAGAACTAAGCTTAATGAAGGTATTGATAATTTACAAATAATGTGTGCAGATGCTGCTAATATTGCTATATATTTACCTAAAGATAGTGTCGATACTCTTTATCTCAACTTCTCTGATCCTTGGCCTAAAACTCGCCATGAAAAACGTCGTTTGACTTATAAGAGTTTTTTGGATAAGTATAAAGAAGTACTTAAGCCTGAAGGTCATCTAGAATTTAAGACAGATAATCGAGGTTTATTTGAATATAGCTTAGTCAGTTTAAATAATTATGGAATGAAGTTTGATCATGTTAGTGTTGATTTACACCATGATGAAGATGAAATCGCAGAACGTAATGTTGAAACTGAATATGAACATAAATTTGTAGCAAAGGGCAATCCAATCTATTGCTTGCACGCACATTTTGAATAAGGTTAAGAGATTAGGCTTTTTAGCTTAATCTTTTTTTATAGAAATTATGAACATATCGGAAATGAATTACTAAGTTTTTGCTCGTGTGTAATAATATGAATAATTTGCTGGAAATTTTTGTGGAATATGAGTACAATATATGTAACTTATAAAAAGTAAGAAAGAGAGATGCATTATTATGGAAGAAATCAAAGAATTAACTAAAGAAAAACTTGATGAAATTACCGCTCATGGTCGTGTAGTATTACTTTTTAGTGCAAATTGGTGCCCAGATTGCCGTTTCCTAGATCCATTTTTACCAGAAATTGAAAAAGATTTCTCTGATACAAAATTCTATAAAATTGACCGTGATGGCTCAATTGATATCGCAAAAGAATTAAATATCTTTGGAATTCCTAGCTTTGTTGTCTACCAAGATGGCAAAGAAATTGGTAGACTAGTAAATAAGGACAGAAAGACAAAAGAAGAAGTAGAAAACTTCCTCAATTCTCTTAAGTAAGTCTAAGAAAGGAAAAATTTACTAGAATGATTGTTTCTACTAATAAAACTAGTTATCCAGATACATTAATTGTTATTACTGACCAAGATAAGGGACGTAGTCAATTTGAAGAAAGTGATAACGTTACGGTTGTTAAGGATGAAGATGGTAAGGTTATTGGTTATAACTTTTTTAAAGTTAGTGACTTTTTAGATTATGATAAGTTGCCTAATGGTGAAGTTCACCCAACTCAAGAATTGGTTGATACTTTAAACAAGAAAATTTCTGAAGCTGGTTTTGAAGCTAACTTAGAAATTGGCAAGCCAACTTTAGTTTATGGTTATGTCGAAACTTGTGAACCTCATCCTGATTCTGATCACTTACACGTAACTACTGTTGATGTTGGTGGTGACAAGCATCAAATAGTTTGTGGTGCACCTAACATTGCTCAAGGCCAAAAGGTTGTTGTAGCTCTTCCAGGTACTTTGATGCCAAATGGTCAACAAATCTGGCCAGGTGAATTACGTGGTGTAGATTCATATGGTATGATTTGTTCAGCTCGTGAACTTGGTTTACCACATGCTCCACAAAAGCGTGGTATTATGGTAGTTCCAGATAGCTTCAAGGCTGGCGATGAATTTGAACCAACTAAATGTGATGAATTACTGGCTAGTGGTGAAATTACTTTAGACTAGTATAAAAGATCCTATCTTCTTTATGAGGATAGGATTTTTTTGTAGAAGAAATTAATATCTTTTTTGGCTAGATTTAATCAATATTCTGGTAAAAATGTTAAAATTAAAGACGTATAATTTTGACATAAAATTTATGGAGACGACTTAAATGTTAGATAAGACAAAACAAATTTGGTTTATTGGTATTAAGGGTACCGGTATGGCATCTTTAGCATTACTTTTACATGATTTGGGCTACAATGTCGCTGGTTCAGATATTGAAAAGTACACGTTTACTCAAGTTCCTTTGGAAGAAGCTGGTATTGAAGTAAAGAATTTTGATCCAGAAAATATTAAAGGCGAAGGTCAAGTAATTGTTAAGGGTAATGCTTTTAAGGAAGATAACCCTGAAGTTGCTGCTTGTCTGGATAAGAATGTGAAGTGGCAATCCTACCCAGATACTGTTGAAGAAATTGTTCAAGCACATACTTCAATTGGTGTTTCTGGTACGCATGGTAAGACATCAACTACTAGTCTTTTAGCACATGTATTGGGTGAAGTAGAACCTACTTCTTACTTGATCGGTGATGGTCGTGGTAAGGGTGTAGCAGATTCTCGCTTCTTTGTTTATGAAGCTGATGAATATCGTCGTCACTTCTTGGCATATCACCCAGATTACCAAATTATGACTAACATTGACTTTGACCACCCAGATTATTTCAAAGATCAAGCTGATTATACTTCTGCCTTTCAAACTGCTGCTGAACAAACTAAAAAGGCACTCTTTGTTTGGGGTGATGATCAAAGATTACAATCTTTGAAGACTGATATTCCTAAGTATACTTATGGTTTCAAGGATACTGATGACTTCCAAGCTGTTAATATTGAAAAGACTACTGCAGGTTCTAAGTTCAATGTTTTGGCACATGGTAAAGATTTGGGTCGTTTTGAGATTCATTTGTTTGGCGACCACAGCATCTTGAATGCGACTGCTGTAATTGCTGTTGCTTATACTGAAAATGTGCCAATGGAAGATATCAAGGAAGGGATGCTCACTTTCAAAGGGGCTAAGAGAAGATTTTCTGAAAAAGACTTTGGTGATATTGCCGTGATCGATGATTATGCTCATCACCCAACTGAAATGCGTGCAACTATCCAAGCTGCTCGTCAAAAGTTCCCAGATAAGGAATTAGTTGTAGTCTTCCAACCACATACTTTCTCAAGAACTAAGAAATATCAAAAAGATTTTGAAGAAATTTTACGTGATGTAGATAAAGCTTATATAACTCCAATTTATGCTTCAGCGCGTGAAGCAAGTGGGGATATTTCTAGTGAAGATTTAACTGCAAATATTCCAGGTTCTGAAGTGATTGATTTAGATAATATTAGTGATTTAACTCGTCACGAAAATGCATGTGTAGTCTTTATGGGCGCAGGCGATATTCCTAAATATGAAGATGCTTATGAGGAATTCCTTGTGAAATAGAGGAGCTTTAGTGACAATAACTGAGAATGTTCTAGGAAAAGAATATTAAATTGTGGGTGAAATTTCTAATTTTGGAGCAGTACTTAAAAATAATGATTGTTTATGGAACAGCAATGAAGTTTGTGGAAGTTTAAATAACCTTTAAAGATATAAAAGCACGATAATTTTCTTAATGAATTTTATCGTGCTTTTATTTTTAAGAATCTTGGCGTGTATCAGAAATTTGGATTTCTCTTAAATTTACACTTTGTGGCATTTCATAAGCAAAACGAACTGTTCTTGCAATATCTTCTGGAGTAATGCTACCTACCCCAGTTTCTTCTAGCCACGCATTATAATTCTTTTTAATTTTAGAGTCAGTAGTATGACTTAATAATTCAGTATTAACAGCACCTGGGGCAATACGCATTACTCTGACATTGTAAGGTGCTAGTTCTTCACGAGCTGTTTCTGATAAACCTTCTATACCAAATTTTGTGGCACAATATACAGCGTGATTTACAAATGTTTTGACTCCAGCTAATGAAGAAAAGTTAACAATGGTTCCATGTTGGCGTTTTTTCATTTCATTTATTACTGCTTGCATTCCATTAAGTGTCCCCATAACATTAATATCAAGCATATCTTGCCATTCTTGGCTATTTTGAGTTTCAATATTTCCTAAAAGCATAATACCAGCGTTATTAATCAATAAATCGGCTGCGCCATATTGTTTAGTTGCTTCATCAATAGCTTGTTGAAAAGCTTCTTTATCACGAACATCAACTTTTTTACATATTGTATTAGGTAAGTCCATCTGTTCTAATAATTCAACTCGACGAGCAATTAATAATAATGGATAACCAGCTTTACTAAATTCTTTAGCCATAGCTTTTCCAAATCCTGAACTAGCACCAGTGATTACAACTAAATTTTTCATTTATTTTCTTCTTTCTTTTTATTAATATTGACAATTATTATCTTAACCCTTAGGGTAAGCTCTAAGACAAGCAGAAAAGAGAAATTTTTTATGAATTATTCAATTAAAGAATGTAGTCAAAGAACAAATCTTAGCCCTTATACACTTCGTTATTACGAAAAAGAGGGTTTAATTATAAATATTAAAAGAGATAAATTAGGACAACGTATTTATAATGATCAAGATATTGAACTTATTAAATCGATTGATTGTCTAAAAAAAGCGGGAATGAGTATTAAAAAAATAAAATCATACATGAAAATTTTTCAAACTGATAATAATGAGGAAGCACGTATAAAATTATTTAAGCAACAAAAAGAAATTCTAAGTAGAAGAATGACAGAACTTCAGGAAGAAATGTGGTGGGCTGATTATAAAATTTGGTACTATCAAAATATAGATAAGTTTGTTTCTAAAAATGATCCGCTTCATTGTGAAAAAATGGAAAAAATCTATCGTGTGCAATATGAAAAGTAAACAATTGAGTTTATTGTTTACTTTAAAATCTGTTTAAATATTTGAGAATAAAAATATGACAAAAGCACAAGGATCGTTAAAAAAAGCGCTAATTGAATTACTAATTAAAGAAAATCTTACACAAATTTCTGTTAAAAAGTTGTGCCAACAAGCTCAGATTGGTAGAAGTACATTTTATACTTACTACAATAATATTGATGAAGTTTTAGAAGAAATTGAAAATAATTTGGTTGAGCAGCTAAGTACAAAGGATAAAAAAATTACGGATAGTCATCGAAATAAACCAGCAGATTTTGCGTATTTTACTGACGTAGTTGATTTTGTTAGTGAACATAAGAATGAAATTTTAGTTTTAACAAAATATAATCCTAATGCGAGATTTATTGAAAAATGGAAAAACGCCATTAAAGATAATTTACGTAGACGTGGTTTGCCACAGAAGGAATTGATTTATGAAATGGTGGCTTCAGAAGTAATTGCTGCATTTGATTACTATCTACTTAATTCTGAACAATTTAGTCAACAACAAATTCAAGAAATTGTGGTCAAAGCACTAAAAATTTTAGAAAATTAGACACATTCTTAAATTATGTTCTGTTTTTTAATATCTGCTCATTTAGAATAAATCTATCAAATTAAGAAAGCAGGTATTACAAATGTCTCAATATAAAATTCATGTTTTGCATACAGGAAAAGTAAGAATTGCTCCAGAATTAGCTTTTGGTGGTGATCATTGTTCTTTGTTTAAAGCTGCTGGTATATTAGAAAGTGCTAAACGAGAAATTTGGTTGCCTGTAGCGGTATTTTTAGTTGAGACTCCTAAAGGATTATTGCTTTTAGATACAGGCTGGGATAAGTCGATGAGTCCTGATGGTGTATATGATAAAAAAGCTCAAATAGAGTCTTTAGGTTCTTATATTCTCTATCGTGTAAATAAAGGAATGGTACCAAAAGGCATGACAGCTAGTGAACAATTAGCGCGCATGGGTATTAAGCCTTCTGATATTGATTATGTAGTAATTTCGCATTTAGATTGTGATCATGCTAATGGTCTAAGACAATTTAAAGCAGCTAAACAGATCATGGTTGCAAGAACAGAGTATGAATATGCACAAAAACATTCTACTTTCCGCTTCAAGAAAAAATGGTGGGAAGGTGTAGATTTGGATTTGTACGACTGGAATGATAATGAAGGACCTTTTAAAAGATCATATGATTTATTTGGCGATAAAACTGTTGAATTAATTAACATTCCTGGCCATACTGATGGTTTAGTAGCGACAAAGATTACTAATCCAGATACAGGGAAGTTTTTCTTATATTATGGCGATGGTGGATATGGTGAAAAGTCATGGAAAGAAATGATTACTTCGGGAATTTCTACCGATAAACCTGCTCAAAAGAAATCTTTAGAATGGATTAGAAAAGAGAGCTTAAATAAGAATTGTGTCGAATCTCTTGCATGTCATGGTGAGGAAGTTTCTCCACATGTAATTACATTTTAGAAGTATGTAGCGTGACGGATTATACAGATTGAGTTGAGTAGAAAAAGTGTTTGCGTGAACTAGAAAAAAATTTACTATACAAAAAAACATTGAGATTAGCCTCAATGTTTTTTTCTTGCTGATTAATTATTCATATTTTTATTAAGGAAATCAGTTATTTTATCAAATGGAATGACGTTGTCTTTACCACCATCGTATAAATCAGTATGAACGGCATCTGGAATTGATAAAAATTCCTTGTTTTCTGGATTAGGATTATTTTTCATCATATTTTTGTAAGCATCTTTACCCATGTAGTATGAGTGTGCCTGATCACCATGCATGATTAAAACGGCACTTCTAATTTCGTTACTATATTGTAAAATAGGTTGATTAAGGAAGGACATGGTACCAATTACGTTCCAACCATTGTTAGAATTTAATGAACGCTTATGGTAACCACGTTTAGTTTTGTAGTAGTCGTAGTAATCTTTAACAAAGAATGGTGCATCATCTGGAAGTGGGTCAACGACACCACCGGCAAGGGTGTAATCCCCAGTCTTATAATCTCTAGTTCTTTGCTCATTTAAAGCAACTTTCTTGTTATAACGATTCTGTTCGGAATCCTCATTGTCAAAGTAGCCATTGGCATTAATTCTTGACATATCATACATTGTTGAAACAACAGTTGCCTTAATTCGAGTATCTAAAGCAGCAGTATTAAGGGCTAAGCCACCCCAGCCACAAATACCAATAATACCAATTTTTTCGGGATCGATGTTATCTTGAGTAGAAAGAAAGTCTACCGCAGCTTGAAAGTCTTCGGTATTAATATCTGGTGACGCCATGTAACGAGGCTGACCACCACTTTCACCAGTATAAGATGGGTCAAAAGCAATAGTTATAAAACCACGTTCAGCCATTTTTTGAGCATAAAGTCCCGACGCCTGCTCTTTAACAGCACCAAATGGTCCACTTACTGCTAGGGCAGGCATCTTGTCAATTATATCCGTAGGTGTGTACATATCAGCAGCTAGAGTAATCCCGTAGCGATTATGAAAGGTGACTTTTTGATGGTTCACTTTATTACTTTTAGGAAAGGTTTTGTCCCACTCAGTTGTTAAGTTTAATTTTTTCATAGTAATCTGCCTTTCTTTTCATTGGTATATTAATTATAGAGGTTAGGCAGAACAATTAAAAATATTTAATATCTATAATTAATTATTCGAATAATGAATAATTAGCAGTAAAAAAACATGTCTAATAGAGACATATTTTTTTAGTTAAAGATGTTTTTTTATATAAAGATTATTAAGGGGAGAGGGAACATTTTTGTTAGAATTCACTCCAGAAAATAACCACTGATAAAGGTTATTAAGAATAGAGAAACGAGTTAGGAAATAGAGATGGCTGGTTTTTTCTGGCATAGGAATTCTTCTTTCTAAAAATTATTCAACAACGTGTCTTTCAAAAGGTTTATCAGAAATACCTTCCTCTAAAATTTTCTTAGACCATTCTTTAGCAGAAAAGAGAGAGTGATCGCGATAATTACCACAGCTTTCGATAGTGGTACCTTGTACATCTTCCCATTGAGTTTTATAAGCAATTTCTTCAAGAGAAGATTTAAGAGCTTGCGCTACCTCAGTAGTTGAGTGTTCACCCCAAGTAATTAAATGAAATCCAGTTCGACAACCAAATGGAGAACAGTCAATGACCCCATCTAATCGGTCACGAAGCAATCCGGCTAAAAGATGTTCAATAGTGTGGAGTCCAGCGGTAGGAATAGCATTTTCATTTGGTTGGACTAAGCGTAAGTCATAATTACTAATCTTGTCGCCTTTAGGACCAGTTTCAACAGTAATTAAACGAACATAAGGTGCCTTAACTTTGGTGTGATCTAATGTAAAACTTTCAACTTTTGCCATAATAAATTATTCCTTTCAATTAATTCCAAATTTCATTAGCAGTATTTAATACTAAGTTTATCTTGTCCCATTGTTCTTTGTCAGTTAATTTGTTTCCTTCTTCTGTAGAAGAGAAACCACATTGGGTAGAAAGAGCAAGCTTGTCTAAATTATGAAATGCCGTCGCCTCCTTAATGCGTTCTTTTAACTTTGTAGGATCTTCTAATTCTGGCTTTTTACTGGTGACAATACCAAGAACCACTTCTTTGTCAGCAGGAATTTTTGCAATTGGATCAAAGTGACCACTTCTTTCGTCGTCAAACTCTAAGTAGAAAGCATCGACATTTTCTTTTGCAAAAACGTAATCTGCCACGGCATCATAGCCACCACTTGTTGCCCAAGTAGAATGATAGTTTCCTCGGCAGATATGAGTTGAAATCCGTAAGTCATCTGGTAAATTATCGATAGCATCGTTATTGAGTTTCAAAAATATTTTACAGAGTTGGTTTTGAGTAAAACCAAGTGATTCGTAAATAGCTAGTAAATTTTGATCAACAAGTACACCCCAAGTACAGTCATCTAACTTTAAATCGCGACAACCAGCTTCATAGAGAGCAAGAATTAAATTACGATAAGCGGTAGAAATATCAGTAAATAAATCTTCTTCATTTGGATAATATTTTTTAACTGCCGTGATATTATCTTGATCCCGGATTAATTCTGAATAAAATTGAGCGGGGGAAGGGATACTTTGACGAGGAATTACATTCTTATCTTTAGTAATGTTTCTCAAAAATTTGAAGGCTTCTAAATCTGGATGATCACCACTAAAACTAATTTTGCCATTTACGATAGCGGAATCTTTCCTAGTTTCTTCATCATGGAAAAGATAACCATGTTTCTTTTGAATATGAGCAATACCATTAAAGCCCCAGAAGGTATCAAGATGCCAGTAACTTCTACGGAATTCTCCATCAGTTACAATTTTTAAGCCAGCTGCAATTTCTTGATCAACTAACTTTTTAATATTTTTATTTTCCACCTCAACTAGTTCATATTTAGAAATCTTGCCATCTTCAAAATCAGCTCGAGCATTTTTTAAGTCTTTTGGTCTTAAAAAACTACCAACAATGTCATAATGTAATTTACTCATTTTAATTCTCCTTAAAAATAAATAAAAAAGCGCCTCTAAAGACAAGTTTGTAGACTCATCTTTAGGGACGCTTTTGCGTGTTACCACCCTGAAATTTAGTCTTATTTCACAATAAGACCCTTACTAAGTGCTCCTCAAAAGGAATACTCGGATGCTTTATCGGGCATCAATCGTGTCCTGCTAACCTTATTGGCTCGCATTTCATTTAAGCTCTAAGACCATATTCACTTATTAATGCAATCACTGGCTCTCATCATTCCAGTTTTCTGTAGAAAGATTAAAAAGTTACTCATCTTTTCTCTGCTTTTTGTAATTTTGTTGTCATTATAATAAAACTTTTACTTTGATAATGTCAATACTTTTTTAATAAAAAATGAAAATTATTAGAATGTATTGGTTTTGTAATTCTATAAAAGTATAATTAAAACAAAAAAGGAAGATGACGGAATGTGACTGATAAATTAGTTAACTGGACAGTCCGGTTCAGAAAAATAGAATTTATTCGTATCTTGCAACGGACAATGTTGATTTTATTTCCAATTGTTTTAATTGGGAGTTTTGCTCAGCTATTGAGTGAAAGTTTATTCTCTACTAATGGGTATTTAGGAAGTTTAATAAAGATTAACAACCTTCCTAACTATAGATTTTATCGCATGATATTTAGTGATATAGTCAATGTTTCTACTGGATGGCTAGCACCTTATTCAGCATTAGTTAGTGCCTATTTAGTAACTAAGCGCCATGGATATGAAGGAATCTTAGGTTCTTTAGTAGCAGTAGGAAGTTATGTATTATTATTTTATCGTAATGGTGTCAATAATGAACAATACTACGGTGTTAGTTGGTTTTTAATTGGCGTTATCCTAGGCTATATAGTGGGTAAGGTATTTGTAAAATTTGGACATGACTTATGGAAAAGTGATAACCAAAACCGTGAAAGTATTTTACAAATAGTTTTATATAATTTAAAACCGATTCTATTAGTAATTATTCCCACTTTAATTTTTCATATTGTTTTTAGAATATTTGGGTTCTTTGGAATTGATAATACTGTTTCTCAAGGTATAACTTCATTTATCAGCCAACGCAGTAACTATATGTTAAATATTATTATTTCTTTATTAGTAACAATTGTTACTTGGTTTGGTTTTCCTGATTTAATGTCAGTTTCTAGTAAAATATACGATAGTGAGACAATGGCTAATTTGAATTATGCTTTAACTCATAAAACTAGCTGGGGAATACCTTATCCTTTTACGCCCTCCGCTTTATATAGTGGTTTTGCACAATTTGGTAGTTTGGCACTATTGATTGCAATTTTATGGGTAAGTAGACGTAAATATATGCGAAGAATGGCTGATATAGCTGCTGCGCCTGCATTTTTTAATATTCCAGGAGCATTAGATTTTGGAATTGGCTTACCTTTTAATCCTATTTATATAATTCCCTTTGTCTTTGTACCAATTATAAATATAGTCTTGGCAAGTGTAGTTATCTACTTTAGAGTGATGCCACCATTGGTTTATCCTGTTCCTACTGTAACACCAAGTATATTGATTCCTTTAATTGGTTCAGGTGGTAATATTTATGCCTTTATCTTTTCAATTTTATTATTAATTATAGATGTGCTGATATATATACCATTTGTTAAATTAGCGGATGTAGTTGATGATCGTTTGATTGCAGATGAAAAGGGTGACCAACATGCGTAAAAGTCAAAAAATTTTAATTTTAGTTATGACTCTTGTGATTGGTATCTTTGCAGTTGCATCATATTGTTGGACTAAAAATAGCGTAACTACCTTAAAAAATCGACAAAACTCTGAATTATCACCAGTTATTCTTATTCCAGGTAGTAGTGCATCAATTAATCGGTTTGATACTTTAGTAAAAAATATTAATAAAAAAGAAAAACATCAACATAGTTTACTTAAGGTTAAAGTTTTTAATAATGGCAAAATTTCTTATTACGGACATATAAAAAAAGGTGATAAAGAACCATTTATCGTTGTTGGCTTTGAAAATAATAAAGATGGCTATAGCAATATTAAAAAGCAAGCGAAGATGTTTAGTAAAGCTTTCAATCTACTGAAGCAGACTTATAATTTTAATAATTTTAAGGGAATCGGTCACTCAAATGGTGGTTTGATTTATACTTATTATCTTGAACACTATTTTAATGAACGACAAATTAAGATTAAGCGATTGATGACAATTGGTACGCCATATAACTTTGCAGAACCAACATCTCGTAAAACAGAAATGTTAAAAGACTTTATTAAATATCGAAAAAATTTGCCAAGTAATTTAATTATGTATTCTATTGCCGGATCTGAGAATTATGTTGAGGATGGGTTAGTGCCTGTAAGTAGTGTCTTAGCAGGTAAGTATATATACCAAGATGTGGTAAAGAGATATACTCAAATTACTGTTACAGGTAAATTAGCTCAGCACTCAGCTTTACCACAAAATAGTGAAGTTTTAGATTTGATTCAAAAGTATATTTTACATCCTGAAATGAATAATAATCAGGGTAGAAATAACCAAGATAAGGCAAATAATAAACAAAACAACTAAAAAAACAACTTCCTTGCGAGGAAGTTGTTTTTTTGTGGATTAATTAATTATTCGTCGATTTCTTCAATTTCAATATCAACAACGTAAGCTTGAGGAGCACCAGCTTCTGTAGCAATCTTCTTTTGGTAATCGTCATCTTCATGGATGGTAGCAGTACCGATAATACGTACGTTAGTATGACTTGGTTCATCTGCAACTACTACAGCAGCTTTTGAACCATTCTTCAAGTTTTCGTATGCGTGAGCCTTAGTTTTTTCTAAGTATTGTAAATGATTGTCATCAAGCACGTGCATAGATTGCTTAGGACCAACTTGAGGATTACCATTGGCATCTACAGTTGATAAGTAAGCCAAGTGAGTCTTGAAGAATTCCTTTTGCTTGTCAGTAAGTGTAGTTGAGTCTAATTTTTTCATAATATTACCTCTTTTTTTATTAATATAGTACTTTCAATTAATAAGTATACACCATATTTTTAAGTTTAAAAAAACATTGACCTTGAAAAATATAGATATTTTAAGTATGAGTAATAAAAAGGAGAGACGCTAATACTGATAAATAAAGAAAAATAAAATAACTAAATTTTAGAAAAATAGCAAAAAAATTTAAAATTATTTTTTGATTAAAAAAACATCGAGAAAATCTCGATGTAAATTATCTAAATAATGGAATATGGGAAAGTGCATTTTGAATTGCAGGAATATGATAACTAATAGTTGACCAATTGATACCATAACTTGCAAGACTGAGGATAGCAATTGTTCCGATAAATAGTAATGTACTTTTCTTCATAAAATCCCTCGCAGTATTTTAGATGTTAAGGTATTTTATCATGAGATAAACTGAAAGGAAATAGTTATACTAATTTACTTCTTTAAAAAATGATCAGCTTTTTTGAGACAATCAACTAAGGCTGGGCGAGAGAGCATCTTTTCTGCTACTTCTAAATTTACCCACTTTCCATCGACAATTTCTTCAGGTTGCCAATTAGGAGTCTGATTTTCGTTAAATTGAGCTAAGAATAAAGTAACTGTTTTGTCTTGCCCAGAAGCAACCGGATAGATTAGACTAGTTTTAAATTTTGAAAGAAAGTCTGGCTTAAGACCGGTTTCTTCAAATACTTCACGATGAGCAGCTTGTAAATTAGTTTCATTGTCTTTCAGATGTCCTTTAGGAAAACCCCAAGTTTTATGCCAGAGACTTTGAACAATTAAAAATTCATGTTTATTATTTATTTTGCGGTAGATAATTGCACCAGCTGAATATTCCATACGCATCCCCTATAAAATAATTTGTAGCTATAACTTTTTAGAATAAAACTATTTTAGCACTTAATTTTGGTTATAATAGGATAAAAGTAAAAGAAATTTTGTTATTTGGAGGATTTTGTGAAGAAAATCGACGCAGATCAGTTGCTAAAAAGATTAGAAATGTTAGGAACTTTATTCCAATTGATGTTTGGTATTAGTTTTATGTACTTAGGCTTAAGTCAAGATGAGAACTTTATGGCTAAGATGTGTATGGTAAGTTTGTTTATCATACTGATTATTGCTAAGCACTTAATTAATAATTGGCAGAAAGAATGGTTTCCTAATCATGATGATGAAGTGTTAGAAGAAGCAATGAGTGGTGGTAATAAAAAAGTTACAATAATCGCTGTCTTATTGTCGATAATAATTATTGGGGCTGCAATTGTATTCTTATACCTTAAGTTCCATATATCATTAATTTTGATGGGTGGTATTGTAATTGTGGCTATCACAATTTTTCAGATATTTTTAGAAATTTTAATTGGTATTTTAGAAAGATTTATTGGTTAGTAGGGTAGTCGCCTGGTTGGGCGGCTTTTTTGAGCAATAAAAAAGATAAGTAAACAAAAAACCGCTTTAGCCGGGCAGACTAGCGGTTACTATTAACAAAATTAAGAGTCAATTGCTTATAAGCAATTCTACTATGAAGGAAGTCAGTTGGCAGCTGGCTTCTTTTTCTTTACTCTTATTTTATTATTTGCTGGTTTTTTGTCAAAAAATTCTGCATATCAAGAAGATTGTCCAGCTTAAATTAACTTTTTAATTTGCAATAATATTTGAAGAGTGATAAAGGCATTATGTTAAACTGTATAGCGTAATAATTTTCGTTTTCTACACAACGAAAAATTAACTTAAATTAGATTAGATGGATTGATTAAAATGGTTGAAACTACTAAAAATTCTAAATCAAAATTATTTAATTCGCTCTTTAGTGCGGCAGACTCTTTAAGAGGAAAGATGGATGCTAATGAATATAAAAATTATTTGTTAGGTTTGATTTTCTATAAATATTTGTCAGATAAATTATTGTATCAAGCGGTTGAAGAATATTCTTGGGGTGAAGATAGTGATGTTTCTTTGGAAGAAGCACAAACAATTTATACTGAAAATTACCAAGATTTAAAGGATGAGTTAAAAGGTTCTTTGCGCTACACAATTGAGCCAGAACATACTTTTACTTATTTGATGCAAGAGATTGATGGTACTGCTCGAACTAAAGATGGTAATGTTAAAACTTTCCAAAATTCTGATTTAGGTGATGCTTTTAATGATATTGAAAGTACTGGAAAAGAATTTGAAGGCTTATTTGATGATGTAGACTTGTATTCTCGTCGCTTAGGTTCAAATGCACAAAAGCAAACTGATACTATCATGGATGTGATGAAGGCATTACGTGACATTCAGTTAGTTAATAGAGACAAGGATAGTAAA
The DNA here is from genome assembly GCF_014803895.1 of Lactobacillus sp. The sequence goes on from NZ_JAAVAU010000022.1 coordinate 19,812, forward strand.
TCAGACTCTCTCGGGGATGCATATGAATACTTAATTGGAGAATTTGCTTCTGAAAGTGGTAAAAAAGCTGGCGAGTTCTATACTCCTCAAGAAGTTTCTAAGATTTTAACCCGTTTAACTTTAGCTGGTGAAGAAAAGCCTTCAGAATTAACAGTTTATGACCCTGCAATGGGGTCAGGCTCTTTACTTTTGAACTTTAGAGATTTAGTGAAAAATCCTAATCGTATTGTTTACTATGGTCAAGAAATTAATGTTTCAACTTATAACTTGGCCAGAATGAATATGATCTTGCACGGGGTTAGTCCAGAAAATCAACACTTAAGATTAGGTGATACATTAGATGCAGACTGGCCACCAATTGGTGAGACGATGTTTGATGCGGTAGTAATGAACCCACCATATTCATTAAAATGGTCAGCTGATAAGGGATTTTTAGATGATCCACGCTTCAGTAAGTATGGCGTCCTTCCACCTAAGTCCAAGGCAGATTATGCATTTTTATTGCATGGCTTTTATCATTTGAAGAATACAGGAACTATGGCAATTGTTTTACCGCATGGTGTCTTATTCCGTGGTTCTGGTGAAGGGAAGATTCGTCAGAAGCTTCTTGAAGATGGTTCAATTGATGCAGTTATTGGGTTACCACCAAATATCTTTGTTAACACGCCAATTCCTACTACAATTGTCGTATTGAAGAAGAATAAGACTGATCGTAGTGTGTTCTTTATTGATGCTTCAAGAGAATTTGAAAAGCAAAAGAAACAAAATAAATTAAGAAAAGAAGATATTGATAAAGTCATTTCAACTTATGAAAAGCGTGAAGATGTCGAAAGATATGCTCATTTGGCTGATTATAAGGAAATTAAAGAGAACGACTTCAACCTTAACATCACTAGATATATTGATTCTTACGTTCCAGAGCCTCCGGTTGACTTGGAAAAGGTAGCAGCTAACTTGACTGAAACTCAAGCTCAAATTGATGAGAATGAGAAGAAGTTGGTAGGGATGCTCAAAGAATTAACTTCAGATGATGAAAAAATCATGACTGGGTTAAACGATATTATTAAGTTTTTTGAAAGCAATACGGAGGATAAATGATGAATCAAGATTCTAAAAAAGCCCCTGTACTGCGCTTTAAGGGCTTTTCTGACGATTGGGAGCAACGTAAGCTTGGGGAAGTAGCTACTTTTCATAATGGTGATAGAGGCCGGAATTATCCGCAAGAAAGTGAATTAGTAAAAATAGGGATTCCATTTATTAATGCTGGAGATTTGATTAACGGAAAAATTGATACAAATAATTGTAAGAAAATAACTCCTGATAAATTTAATTCACTTCGTGGTGCTAAGTTAAAAATCGGAGATATAGTATATTGCTTAAGAGGTACTTTAGGAAAAAACGCTATAAATCTCGATGTTTCAATCGGTACCATCGCATCTTCTTTAGTCCTTATTCGACCAGTTAAAATAAATAATCATTATTTATTTCAAATTTTAAATTCTGATGTAGGAAACAAACAAATTTTAAAATTTGATGAAGGTGCAGTTCAACCTAATTTATCAGTTAAAAATTTAAGAAAATTTGTAATTCCATATGCTTCTAAATTAGAACAAGACAAAATTGCTAAATTAATGTCTTTAATTTCAGAAAATTTAACCCTTCAACAACGAAAATTAGAGCAAATTGATTCTTTAAAAAATACTGTAGTTGCAACATTGTTTGAAAATAAAAAAACATGGTCAAAAGTTAATTTAAAAGATATTAGTGAAATTTCAAGTGGCGCTAATGTAGATTCTAGGCACTCTAAAGGATCATTCAAAATAACTAGAATCGAGACAATTTCTTCAGGAGTATTAAACGAGGAAAAACTTGGATATACCAACGAAAAAATAGATAACAAATATCTTCTAAAAAAAGGGGATATTTTGTTTAGTAATATTAATTCCTTAAAACATATAGGTAAAACTGCTTTAGCGACTTCATGTGAAGACATATACCAAGGTATGAATTTATTAAGAATTAGGCCTAACATACAAAAAGTAGACCCTACTTACTTATTTACTTTTCTTAATCTTCCAGAAACTTTAGCTTGGTCACAAAGATTTGCTAATCCTGCTGTAAATCAAGCAAGTATTAACAAAACGCAAGTTTCAAAAATGCCAATATATTTGCCCTCATTAGCAGAACAAATAGAAATTAAAAATATAGTTACTAAAATAGATTCATATATTTATAATCTGAATAAAAATATTCAAAATTTAAAACAGACTAAAAACTTTCTTCTTCAAAACATGTTTATTTAAACTTGATAAAAACAAAACCTCTTTGAACAATTAAGCACGTGACTTAATTAATTCAAGGAGGTTTTTAAATGTCACGAAAAAATTATAGTACCAAGTTGTTCTACAAGTATTACTTAGAATGGATTCATCTTTACAAGGATGATGCCGTTCGTTCAGTTACACTAGATAAATATTATTTAGTGCAACGTCGCTTAAAAGAGTTAGCCCCAGATTTGCACATGAATGAGTTAACTCGTCAAAGCTACCAAAAAATTTTAAACCTTTATGCTCAAACCCATGAAAAAGCAACTGTATTAGATTTTCATCATCACTTAAAGGCAAGTATCTTTGATGCAGTTGATGATGGCTTACTAAAAAATTATCCAACACGTAGAGCTATCATTAAAGGACGAACTCCTTCAGAAAAGAAACCAAAGTTTTTAAACTTATTTGATTTACAAAGACTAATTCGCTCTCTTAATTTGAAAGAAGAATTAAGTTGGGATTGGTTCTTTTTACTAGTCGCAAAAAGTGGCTTACGTTTTGCCGAAGCATTAGCTTTGACACCAGAAGATTTCGATTTTGAAAATCAAGTTTTGATTATTAATAAGTCTTGGAATTACAAAGATAAAAATGGTGGCTTCCAACCAACTAAAAATAAGGCATCTAATCGGAAAGTGATGATTGATTGGCATTTAATGCAACAATTTAAAATCTTAATTGAAGATAGAGATAAAAAATTACCAATATTTTTCGACAAAGGCCAACGAGTTTATAATTCTAGCTTAAATAAAAAATTGGCTGGATACTGCGAAAATCTAAAAATACCAAAAATTTCAATCCATGGTCTTCGACATACTCATGCATCTCTCTTACTTTATGAAGGAGTATCAATTGCCAGCGTAGCTAAGAGATTAGGCCATACTAATACAACTACTACTCAAGAAACTTATATTCATATTATTCGCGAACTTGAAAATAAAGATAATGATAAAATTCTCCATCACTTATCTCAATTAATGTAATTAAAAAAGACGCTCTTAATGGGCGTCTTTGTGCTATATAAACATATTTTGGAGTAAGAATTTCTTGATTTTTTTACAGTTATTAATTTGTAAATCTAAATCCATTAAATTTTCATTAATGTTATTAACTATATTGGTTATGCGAATTTGGTTTTCCAAATTTTTAGGAATAGTGATTTTTAAATGTTTTAATGAACGTTGACTAATTCCTTGTGCTGTGCCTCCCGTAGCTAATCTCTGTAAATCATTTTGAACTCTTGGTGTTGATAAAATAAATGCTAAAAAATCATTTGTTATTAGCTTCTCATTTGGAACAAGAGCTATAACTCTTTGACTTAAAATATACTTTTCATTGTCAGGCACTTGAGCAACATTTCCTACCGGAGCTTCGGTTGTTAGCAATACTTGACCTTGATATAACTCATTACCCGTCATCCATATTTTATATAAATCATCATTACCAAAATGTACTGAGGCATTTTTATCTACATAGCCTTGTTTAACATTAAGTGCTGACAATGCTATATGTCCCTTAGTTGACCATGTGGATTTTAATTTTTTAGGCGTTTTTCCACGAAAATCTATAATTTTTTCTATAAGATCTAAAAAATTATATTCTATCCAATCATCGGATTTAGAATTAATAAGTTGTTGAGTAATACCTTTTTTAAAAGACTTTAGCTGTTTCAATTTTCGTTGTTGAAGAGTATTTTCATAATCTAATGCATTTATTAAAAGTCCAATTTTGTTTTGTTCATTCATTCCAGGCACTTTAAATTTGGAGTTTGAAACTAAATTCCAATCTGAACGTGGCATTTTAGATCCAGAAGATAAATTACTAATATATTTAAACCGAGAAGTTTGGATTAAAGAAAAAAGAAAATTGGAATCGGAATTTTCCTTTACTTCAAATACCCAAAAGTCCCCTACAGCAGATCCTTCAAAATTAGCTAATAGTCTATTATCCAAGTATGGACGTAATTTGCCAAAAAGAATGTTTGTAGGATAAAAATGAGTACCTTGCTTTCCTGATGAAAGTTTTTTGAAAGGAGTTAATAATTTACCTTCACCAGCTTTAATATCATCAAAAGTTACATTTAGTAAATTATTATCTTGGACCTGTTTAGTTACTCTTCTAATAAGCTGTAAGAAAGTTCGTTGCTCCCAAAAGAAAATCAGCAGAAAAATTCAAAAAGTGATAATTTAAAAGTAAGATGTTTTGTGCAAGTAAGGAGTAAGCTATGGAAGAAGAAAAAGTATTAGAAGACAATCTTATTCAGCAATTAATTCATGGAGAATCTCAATGGACGCTGCGAGAAGATTTAAAAAATGAAGATGATCTATGGGATAATTTCTTCAAAATTTTGTCTCAAAATAATAAAAATGTTCTAAAAGATGTGCCGTTGACTGAAAATGAAAAGGCAATGATTAAGTCGAAAGTCGTGCATCCCACATTCTACCGTAGTGTTGAATGGCTAGCAGGTGCCAATAGGATGGTAAAATTACCAATTCCAAGAGATAAGAGTGAATTAGGAATTGCTGACTTAACAATTTTAGATAATACCAATATTACTGGTGGTAGTTCTGTCTATGAAGTAGTTCACCAAATTCAGTTCAAAAGAAGAGAGGATATTGACCGTAATCGTCGCACAGATGTAACTCTTTTAATCAATGGTTTGCCAATGATTCATATTGAATTGAAGAATCGTAATCATGGTATTAATGATGCCTTCAACCAAATTCAAAAATATATCGATGAACAAATATTTAATGGGATTTTCTCAACTATTCAAATGTTCGTTGTAACCAATGGCACTGAGTCCAAATATATTGCCGCTGGTCAGCAATTACGTAAGAAGTTTATGACTAATTGGGTCGATAAGAATAATAAGCCAGTTCATGATTATTTGGCTTTTGCTAAGGATGTATTATCTATTCCAGCAGCCCACCATATGATTGCAGACTATGTTGTTTTAGATAATGACCAAAAGAATATTATTTTGCTTCGTCCTTACCAAATTCATGCCATTCAAGCCATTGAACAAGCTTCAATAGGCGATAATCCCCAATCTGGTTTTATTTGGCATACAACTGGTTCTGGAAAGACTTTGACTTCTTACAAAGTTGCTCATAATTTGTTATCTATTCCATCGGTTCAAAAGACGATTTTCTTAATTGACCGTAATGATTTAGACACTCAGACAAGTTCTGCGTTTAAGACTTATGCTCAAACGGACACGATTGAAGTAAGCGATACTGACAATAGTTTTGATCTAGCTAGAAAGTTGGCTAGTCCTAACAAGCAGGTGATTGTTGCTACACGTCAGAAAATGCAGGCTCTTTTTAAGCATATTAAGAAAGACGAAAAAGAAAAGAAAATCTATCAAAAAATTAGAAACATGCGGATGACTTTCATTGTTGATGAGTGTCACCGTGCCGTGAGTCCTGATCAAAAGAACGAAATTGATGCATTTTTTGCTAAAAAACCATTATGGTATGGATTTACAGGTACGCCAATTTTTGAAGAGAATGCTCGACAAGAGAAAGGCTCTAACGCTAGAACCACCGAGCAACAGTATGGTCATTGCTTGCATCGTTACACTATTAAAGATGCAATTAGAGATAATTCTGTCTTAGGTTTTCAAGTAGAAGAACGTGGTAGTGATGATAATGAAACTGATGATGAAGATGATACAAAAAAATTAAATCAAATCTATTTATCAGAAAGTCATATGCGTCAAGTTGTAAAAAATTTCTTTAAGACAGCATACAGAAAGCTTGGGATTTATAATAAACAAAATCGTGGCTATACTTATTCTGCCTTGTTTACTACTAGTTCAATTAAGCAAGCACAAAGATACTATAAATTATTTAGAAAAGTAATTAATGGTGAAGATGAAGAACTTAAGATTCCTGAAAGAATTAAGAAGTTTTTGCCAGATTTTCCTAGGATGGCAATTACATATTCAGTAGGCGAAAATGGTGATGAAGATGAGGCTAATCAAAATGAGATGAAGCAGTCACTTGAAGATTACAATCACTTATTTGGCACTCATTATAGTATGGATTTGCTTAAAGCTTATAACACTAACGTAACTGAAAGATTGGCTCGTAAAAAGAAACAGTATCAAGCTCGTGATCAACAATTGGACTTCGTTATTGTTGTAGATAGATTGCTTACAGGATTTGACTCACCAAGCTTGTCAACGCTTTATATTGATCGTCGCCCAATGCCTTATAAAGATTTGATTCAAGCATTTTCGAGAACGAATCGTATTTTTGATAAAGATAAAAAATATGGCCAGATTATTACTTTCCAATATCCTAAGAAGTACAAGGAAGATATTAATAATGCTCTGACTCTATACTCAGAAGGCGGAAACAATGAAATTGTAAGACCTGAGTGGAAAGTTTCTAAGAATAAATTTGAAAAAGCAGAACACCAGATTATTAAATATAAGAATAATTCTGGAATCTCAATTCTTGATGCATCTGATGAAGATCAAAAGCAATTCTTAAAAGAATATCAACATTTTGACAAGGCCTATGGGGCACTTCAAACTTATAGTGAGTTCGATCAGATTGATCCAAGTAAAGATTATGGCTTAGATGATAATTTCTTAGAAGACTTACGTGGAAAATATGAAATTATTCGTGAAAAGTTCAAATCTGGTGATGACGGAGAAGATGTGTCGGATATCGATTTTGATTATGAATTAGAAGTAGTTGATAAGCAGACAGTTGATTACAGTTACATCGTAAAACTTATTCAATCTTATATTCCGAGTGATGATGAAGAAGATAGTCATAAGACTGAGGCTGAAGTTAAAGAAATTGACGAATATATCAAGAATCTGGCTATCACTAATCCAACCGTAGCTCATATTATGATGGAATTATGGAATAAGATTAAAGCTGATCCTAAGAAGTTTAGAAACAAGCAAGTAAATGAAATCTTGCAAAGTATGATTGATGACGCAAAGAATAATTTTTTAAAGAAATTTGCTGAAGAATATAAAGTTCAGCTTGATGCTCTTAAATATGTGATGAGACATTATAATTTGGAGAAAAATGAATTCGATCAGTTAGGGATGCGGGATTTGTTAGCAAAGGAAAGTTTCTTAGAGTATAAAAAAGAACATGCTATTATTCCTCTAAAGTGGAAAAAGATGGTTCGAGAAGCTGTAAGAGAACTTTATCGAAAACAAATCAGTCCGTTGATTCATTTATCTTAAAAAAACAAAAAATCTCGACGCCTAAATGGAATCGAGATTTTATTTTGCTTAAGATTAAAAACTTATTCAAAAATCTTATCAATATCAAGTACAAACTACATAAGCATTTGGAGTATCAGTACCTTCAACAACGCTCTTAGCATAGTCGTCATTTTCGTGAATATGTGGAGTAGCAATAATCTTCATTGCCTTATGAGTTGGCACGTCAGCAACCACGATTGTAGCCTTAGAGCCGTTCTTTAAGTTGTTGTAAAAGATATTGTAAGTGCCTGTTGAAGAATTATTGTTGGTCCTTTGTTAATTTGTTTGAATCCAATTGTTTCATGCTTTCTTATCTACTTTGATTTGTTTTTCAAGAAAAATTATCACGCAAATTAGTAGTATTTTAATTATTATAAAAAAAGTAAAAAAATCTGATATTTTTACTTTTTTTCATTTTATTTTTATGATAACTCGTGTAATATGTGTGTATGTAGTTTTTAAGCAATTTTCTTGCAAAAATAAGTATTGGAGGGATTAGATGAGTTTTTGGCAAAGATTAACTCATAAACAGGATCCAAAAGTATATGCAGATAAGGATAAAAAATTGGTTCCTTCATTGACAACGATTGACTTATTAGCCTTAGGAATTGGTATCGTTGTTGGAACTGGTATTTTTACCTTGCCAGGAATTGTAGCAGCTAATCATGCCGGTCCTGCAGTAACGATTTCATTTATTTTAGGTGCGATTGGGGCAGGAATGGCAGCTTTGGCATATGCCGAGACTTCGTCTGTTTTACCATTTGCAGGGTCAGCCTTCTCGTGGATTAATGTCTTATTTGGAGAATTTTTAGGTTGGGTCTGTGGTTGGGCCTTATTAGCAGAGTACTTTATTGCTGTTTCTTTTGTGGCTTCTGGTTGGTCAGCTTATATGCAAGGATTTTTAAAACAATTCAATATTGTTCTCCCAGAATTTTTAGCTAAAGGAACTGATTTTCAAGGACATGGTGGTGTTGACATTTTAACTGTCTTTATCATTATGCTTACCGGTTTTTTGCTTTCTCGTGGTCTAAAAAAAGTTAGCCGAGTAGAGAACGCTTTAGTTATTTTGAAGGTTATTGTAATTATTTTATTTATTGCAGTAGGTTTAACCGCAATTCATCCTAATAACTATGCCCCATTTATTCCACCCCATAAATCAGGAACTAATTTTGGTGGCTGGCAAGGTATTTTAGCCGGTACTTCACAGCTTTTCTTGGTCTATATTGGATTTGATGCCATTGCAGCCAATACTGCTGAAGCTAAGAATCCTGAAAAGACAATGCCACGTGGAATTATTGGTACTCTAGTAATTGGAACTGCTTTGTTTGTGACTGTTTCCTTAGTATTAGTAGGGATGTTTAATTACAAAATTTATGCTGGAAATGCTGAACCTGCAGCTTTTGCTTTAAGAAAAGCTGGGCATGCTTTTACAGCTAACTTACTTTCAATTGTGGCAATTTTTGGGATGTTAACTGGTATGATTGGGATGCAGATGGCTTCGTCACGTTTAATCTATGCTTTTGGTCGGGATGGCTTTTTACCTAAGTCATTAGGTCATCTGGATAAAAATAAAACACCACAAAGATCACTTTGGATTGTCACCTTTACGGCTGCGATTGTAGGTGGTGTATTACCATTTACTTTCTTATCTAATCTAGTTTCAGCTGGAACTTTAATTGCCTTTATCATGGTATCGCTTGGTATCTATCGTTTAAGAAAACGTGAAGGTGTAGATTTACCTCAACCAACTTTTAAAATGCCACTTTATCCTGTCTTACCAGCATTATCTGCCATTGTTTCTGCGATTATTTTTTGGCAATTAAGTGTTGATGCTAAATTATTAATGGTAGGTTGGTTGATTTTAGGAATAATTGTTTACTTTATTTACGGTTACCGGCATGTCCACCAGGATAAACCTGATGAAGTAAGTGAGAATATCGAAGATCAAATATAAGATGTTGTTCTAATAAACGTTATTAACAAAAAACTGTTAAAATATAATACGAGAGAAAACCGTATTAATTTTGACAGTTTTTTTATTTAGGGAGGATTTATGGCTGATAAAAAATTACTTTTAATCGACGGAAATTCTGTAGCTTTCCGTGCTTTTTATGCTTTATATCGCCAGCTCGATAACTTTACCAGTCCCGATGGTTTACATACAAATGCTATTTATGCATTTAAAAATATGTTGGATGTAGTTTTGCGTGATACTGATCCATCTAATGTCTTAGTAGCTTTTGATGCAGGAAAAGTCACTTTTAGAAATAAAATGTATGACGAATATAAGGGCGGTCGGGCAAAGACTCCGAGTGAACTTTCTGAACAATTACCAGTTATTAAGGAATTGTTAGAGGATATGGGTATCAAAAGTTATGAATTAGCTAATTATGAAGCTGATGATATTATTGGTACTATGGCTAAAATGGGTGCAGAAAAGGACTTCAAAGTTACGGTTGTGACAGGAGATCGTGACTTAACACAACTTGCTTCTGATCATACTACAGTTATGGTAACCAAGAAGGGTGTGGGTGAACTGGAAGCTTTTACCCCGGAGCATATGAAGGAAGTTAATGGGGTTACACCAACTGAATTCATTGATATGAAAGCTCTGATGGGGGACAGTTCAGATAACTACCCTGGAGTAGAGAAGATTGGTCCCAAAACTGCTGCTAAGCTTATTCAAAAATATGGTAGTGTAGAAAACTTATATGACCATATTGATGAAATGAAAAAGTCTAAAATGAAGGAGAATTTAATTAAGGATAAGGATAAGGCACTCTTAGGTAAGAAGTTAGCTACCATTAATTGTGATTCTCCAGTTGACCTAAATTTAGAAGATACTAGTCGCCAGCCTGTTAATTATGAAAAATTACGTCAACTTTATGAACGTTTGAATTTTAGAAAGTTTTTAGCCCAACTTGATCAAAGCGAAGCAGGTAGCGGTGAATCTTCTAGTCCCGCAGAAAGTTATGAATACGAAGTATTGACTCAAAGTAATTTAGGCAAAATAGCTAATCTGAAAGATCAATCTGTAAGCTTTTATTTAGCAATGTTGGGTGAAAATTATCACTTGGCTCCCTTTAATGGCTTTGCTTTAAAAGTTGGCGATAAAAACTATGTTTCTAAAGATACTAGTTTACTTGAAGAAGATATTCTAAAAGATATTTTAGAAAATAAAAATATAAAGAAGAATGTTTTTGATATCAAAAGGACTTATGTTGGCTTACATCGCTTGGGAATTAAAGCAGAAGGTTTAGATTATGATATGTTGTTGGCCTCATATTTGGTCAATAATGAAAATAATTCTAATGACTTAGGTGAAATAGCTCACCTTTATGATGAATATAGTGTGAAGACTGACTTAGAAGTTTACGGCAAAGGTAAAAAAGCAGCTATTCCAGAAGATGAGGTATTTTTCAAACACTTAGCTGCAAAAGTCTCTATTATTGATAAATTAAAGCAACCACTCTTAGACAAGCTAAAAGAACATGAGCAAGATGATTTATACGAGACTATCGAAATTCCCGTTGCTTTTGTCTTAGCTAAAATGGAAATCGTTGGTATCAAGGTGGAAGCCTCTGTTTTAGTTCAAATGGGAAATGAATTAGCTATTAAGATTGCTGAATTAGAAAAGAAAATTTATGCCCAAGCTGGTGAAGAGTTTAATTTAAATTCGCCTAAGCAACTCGGTCATATTCTTTTTGAAAAACTTAACTTACCACCAATTAAAAAGACAAAAACAGGTTATTCAACTTCTGTTGAAGTTTTAGAGCAATTAAAACAAAAGAGTCCAATTGTTTCGGCAATCTTAGATTACCGCCAATTGAGTAAATTACAATCGACCTATATTAAGGGGCTACTAGACTGCATTCAGCCTGATAGTAGGATTCATACCCGTTACTTACAGACCTTAACTGCAACTGGACGTCTTTCTTCAGTAGATCCTAATTTACAAAATATTCCTACTCGGACAGATGAAGGTAAACAAATTAGAAGGGCGTTTGTACCAAGCACTAAAGATGGATATATTTTTTCTTGTGACTATTCGCAGGTGGAATTACGTGTGTTAGCCCATGTTTCGGGGGATGCAGCAATGCAGGAAGCCTTTAAGTCTGGTTATGATATCCATGCTCATACAGCTATGAAAATCTTTGGCCTGACTTCTACAGATGAAGTAACACCATTAATGCGGCGACATGCTAAGGCAGTTAACTTCGGAATTGTCTATGGTATTTCTGATTATGGCTTGTCCAAAAATATTGGTATTTCAAGAAAACAGGCTAAGCAATTCATTGATAATTATTTTGAACAGTATCCTCAAGTTCATGAATACATGGATAAGGCGGTTCAAGTTGCGCGAGAAAAAGGTTATGCTGAAACAATTATGCATCGTCGCAGATACTTACCTGATATTCATGCCAAGAACTTTAATGTACGAAGTTTTGCGGAAAGAACAGCTATTAATTCACCGATTCAAGGATCAGCTGCCGATATTATCAAAATCGCTATGATTAACATGCAAAATAAACTTGATGAATTACACTTAAAGACTAAGATGGTCTTACAGGTACATGATGAATTAATATTTGATGTACCAAAAGATGAATTAGAGACTATTAAAGAAATCGTTCCACAAGTAATGCAATCAGCGGTTCAACTTGATGTGCCTTTGATTGCTGACTCTAATTGGGGTCATAATTGGTATGATGCTAAATAAAAGAAGGTGATTTCTTATGCCGGAAATGCCAGAAGTTGAGACGGTTAGAAGAACTTTAGATCCCTTAATGAAGGGAAAAACAATTCAAGAGATGACGGTCTGGTATCCTAAAATTATTGTTGGTAATAGTGAGTCTGTTGCTCAAAAATTAGTGGGTAAAAAAGTCCTTGGTGTTGATCGTTATGGGAAGTACTTATTAATTCGCTTGAGTGATAATTTAACTTTGGTCTCCCACTTAAGGATGGAAGGTAAGTATAGAATTACTAGTCCTGATGCTCCCAAGGAAAAACATGAACACATTCAGTTTATTTTTACTGATGGTAGTGCAATTCGTTATGATGATGTAAGAAAATTCGGACGGATGCACTTAGTGGAGACTGGAACTGAAAGACAAACAACAGGGATTAGCAAATTAGGTCCTGAGCCGAATACAGATGAATTTAATATTGAGTACTTCTCTAAAAAACTTTCTAAAAAGAAGAAAAATATCAAAAATACTTTGCTGGATCAAACGATTGTATGTGGTTTAGGAAATATCTATGTTGACGAGGTATTGTGGCAAAGTAAGATTCATCCCTTAAGTAGCGCCCAAAAAATTCCTACTGAAGTTGTGGGAAAATTACATGATAATATCAATACTACGATTGCTGAAGCAACTGCAGAAAAGGGAACTACGGTTCATAGTTTTTTAAATGCAGCCGGCGAAACTGGTGGTTATCAAAATAAATTAAAAGTTTATGGTCATGTAGGTGAAAAATGTGAGCGTTGTGGGACAATTTTAGAAAAAATCAAAGTTAGTGGAAGAGGGACAACATTTTGTCCTCATTGTCAGGTGCTATATAAATGACATATTTTTTAGGATTAACCGGGGGAATTGCAACCGGTAAAAGTACTGCAGATCATTTTTTTCTTAAAAAAAATATTCCTATCATTGACACTGATCAGATTGCTCATGCCCTGATGGCCAAGAATCAGGCAAGTTATCAAGCCATTATTAGGCATTTTGGTAAGGGTATTTTAGCTGAAGATGGTGAAATTGATCGTAAGAAGCTTAGTGCAATTGTTTTTAACGATAAAAATCAATTAAATCGCTTAAATGAATTGACGCATCCACTTATTTTAAATAATATGAAAGAAAAAATGATCCAATATCAAGCTCAGGATATACCCTTTGTAATTTTAGATATTCCCTTGCTTTTTGAAGGAAATTTAACTAGTTACTGTACTGCCACTTTATTGATTACTGCGCCCTTTCAGCTAGAATTGAGCCGCTTAATGGCAAGAAATAATCTAAACGAAGTTGATGCTAGAAAACGTATTGCCAGTCAGATGCCACTTGCTAAAAAAGAAAAGCTAGCTGATTATGTGATTGAGAATAGTGGAACAATTAATGATTTAGAAAATAAATTATCTAGTTTATTAGAAGAAATAGGCAGGTAAGAGATATGGAATGTCCAAATTGTCATCAAAATTCTTCACGTGTAATTGATTCTCGTCCTAGTGATGAAAATCGTGCGATTAGAAGAAGAAGAGAATGTGAAAATTGTGGTTTTCGTTTTACTACCTTTGAAAGAGTGGAAAAAGCACCCTTATTAGTAGTTAAAAATGATGGGACTCGTGAACCCTTTAACCGAGAAAAAATTTTACATGGAGTGGTAATGTCTGCTCAAAAACGTCCGGTCTCTAGTGAACAATTAAATACGCTAGTTGATCATGTTGATAATGCTATTCGAAAACAGGGCGTTAGTGAAATTTCATCTAAGGATATTGGTGAATATGTAATGAAGGAACTAGCAGATATTGACGATGTAGCTTATATCCGTTTTGCAAGTATCTATCGTCAATTTAAGGATGTTTCTGGATTTATGGAGGCCATGGAAGATATGATGGCCAAACATGATAAGGAGAAGTAGCTAAATGTTTGCAAGTACAGACCCCAAGGAGCCTTTTTATGTTGCAAATAAAGTAGAAATTGATAATGAAAAAGAAAGAGTTTTGACCCGTCTTTATCAGCCTTTAGTTGGAATATTAGGTGTCGGTCTGTATATAACGTTAATCAGTGAATTTGATAGTGTTCCTATTGCAGGTGATTATAAAACTCTCTATCAATTACAAGATCAGACTAACAGTAGTTTAAAAGACCTCTTTAATAGTCTTCATCGCTTAGAAGCAACTGGCTTAGTAAAGACTTTTATTGGTGAAAATCCTATTTTAGGAGAAGTAATTATTTTTAAGCTCCAGTCTATTCCAACAGCTCAAGAATTTTTTAGAACATTTTTACTTTCAAGTCTTCTATTAGAAAAAGTAGGTTCTACAGCCTATCAACGATTAGTTAATGATTTTACTCCCCGTTCTTTTAAAGGTTTAGAGAATGCTCAAGAAGTGACGAGTAGCTTTTTTGATGTGTTTCATTTAAATAAAGAAAAGGCAATCGACCCTGAGCAAGAAGTAAAAGTAGCTGCCCAAAAAGTTGGTGATAAACCCAAGCGTCTGCTCAAGGTAGGAAATAATTTAATCAAGGTTGATTGGCAATTTTTGATTGATAGTTTTGAAACTTATCATATTGATAGGAACGAAATTAATCTCCATAAAAGTGAGATTAGTCAAATCATTAATTTTTATAAATTAACGGAAATGGATTTTATTAATGTAACTTTGCCTACATTATCTGCCGCTGATAATAAGCTTGATATGCGGGCAATCCAACTCTCAGCTAATGATAAGTTTGGTAGTCGAACGAATAGTAAGATTATTAGCGAACAAATTAAAAAGGCTAACGAAGAGAAAATAAAAAATAATATCGAAGCACCTGTTTTATCTGAAGAAGAAAAAGCCCTTGAAAGAGATATGAAAACTATTAAACCGGTAGACTTTTTGCAGGATTTGAAGTCAGCTAAGAGGCAAATTGCTACTTCTTCTGAACGAGTAGTTGCTTTTAAAGTGGAAAATAATTACGGGATTAGTAGAGAATTAGCTAATGCGGTGATTTATGGATGCCTACAGTCGAACTTTTCTTTATATCTTCGAAGTGCAGAAACCATCATCAATGATTGGACAGCTCATGAAATAACGACGGCTGCCGAAGCAATTGTTTATATGAAAGAACGTGCACAAGCAAAACAAGAGCGTAAACAGACTCAGACTACTAATAATTCCAAGCGTTATTATTCTAAGGCTTCAAAATCTACCCAACGAATCGATTGGAATAATTATCATCCTGAATCTGAAGATGATACCCCGGATTTATCACAAGATGAAATTAATAAAATCTTTCGTAAATATGGGAAAGATAGTGAATAAGGTGGTGAAGTAATGGAATCAATTGGAGACATATTAAAAAATATCATTGATGGAAAACATTTGAATCAAGATCAAACACAAATTAGGGAAACTGCTTTACAAAATCAAGATGTTCAAAAATTTCTTTCAGAAAATAAAATAGACCAAGCAACTCTTGAACGTTCGATGGATAATCTAGTTTTTTACGTTCAGCAATTAAATTCTGCAAGTAATCAACGGGTTATGGCGGGTTATCGTCCAAAATTGTTTTTAAATGGTAATGTGATTGATATAACTTATGCACCTACTGAGCAAAAGCAAAAAGAGGATGAAAATTCTGCGGCAGCAAAAAGAATAGAATTAATTGATTTACCCGAAAAGTTGCGTCATGTAGAATTAGAAGAAGTAGACCAAAATCCTGATAGGATGAAGGCTATTTCTGAAATAGCTAGGTTCTTAATAGAATTTGATAATAATAAGCATGCACGTGGCCTTTATTTAGAAGGAGATTTTGGAGTAGGAAAGACCTACTTATTGGCTGCTTTAGCTAATTCAGTGGCGAGAAAAGGTGTCAAGGTAATCTTTTTACATGTACCATCTTTTATTGCCAGTTTAAGTAGTCATTTTGGCGATAATAGCCTAAATGATGAAATAGAGCGGATTGCTAATGCACCTGTTGTAATTTTTGATGATATTGGAGCAGAAACACTTAGTGAGTGGTCTCGTGATGATGTATTAGGTGTAATTTTGCAAAAACGGATGGATAATGAATTACCTACATTTTTCAGCTCTAATTTAAATTTAACTATGCTAAATGAGCATTTTGCTCAAGTAAAAAATAGTAATAATAGTTTAAAGGCTGAGCGTTTAATGGAAAGAATTAATTTTGTAAGTAAAGAAGTTCGTGTTCTTGGTAAAAATCGACGTTATCGTTAAAAAATTGATTTTTTCCCTTGCATCTAATTGCGTAGCTAGTATAATGAGAAAAGATGAGAGACATGACTGTTTTCACCACAGAGACAAGAGCCGAGTTCTGGAAGCTCTTGATAGAAGGCAGCCCCAACTTTCTTCAGCCCAATTTTATTATATTTTGGTTAGGTACCATTAACGACCTTAGAGGAACTAGTAGGATTACTAGTTCGAATTTTGGGTGGAACCACGTAATTAACGTCCCAGCACTTTTTATTAGTGCTGGGATTTTTTATTTGGAGGTAAATATATATGAGTTTTGCTGTAACTTTGCCAGATGGCTCAAAGAAAGAATTTGACAAACCAGTATCAGTTAAGGATTTAGCTTCATCAATTGCAACTTCTCTTGGAAAAGCAGCTGTTGGTGCCAAAATTAATGGTGTAATGAAGCCATTAGAATACGTAGTTGATGGTGACGTAGAAGCTGCAATTATTACTGATAAAGACGAAGAAGGCTTAGATATTTTACGTGCTACTACTGCATTCTTATTTGAAGCGGTTGTCAAGCGTGAATACGGCGATGTTCGTTTAGGTGAACATGTTGCTGATGAAGGTGGTTTCTTTGTTGATACTGATAAAGAAAACCAAATCAAGGTTACTGAATTACCAAAGCTTGAAAAGGCAATGCAAAAAGCTATCAAGAATGGTGAAAAGATTGAATACACTACTATGAAGAAGAGTGAACTTGAAGAAATCTTTAAAGATGATCCATTCAAGCTAGACTTACTCAAAAAAGAAGCTGACGAAGTTGCAGTTTACAAGTTAGGTGACTTTGTAGACTTTGGTTTTGAAGCATTATTACCAAACACTGGAAAAATTAAGCAATTTAAGTTATTGTCAGTTGCCGGTGCTTATTGGATGGGTAAGTCTTCTAATCCAATGCTTCAAAGAATCTTTGGTACTGCATTCTTTAAGAAGGCCGATTTGGATGCTGATATCAAACGCCGTGAAGAGATTAAAGAAAGAGACCACAGAACTATTGGTAGAGACTTAGACTTATTCTTTGTTGATCCTAAGGTTGGTGCAGGTCTTCCTTACTGGATGCCAAATGGTGCAACTATTCGTCGTGTAATTGAACGTTATATCATCGATAAAGAAGTTGGAGATGGCTATAAACACGTTTATACACCAGTTTTGATGAATTTGGATGCTTATAAGACATCTGGTCACTGGGCACACTATCGTGAAGATATGTTCCCACCAATGGATATGGGTGATGGCGAAATGCTTGAATTACGTCCAATGAACTGCCCAAGTCACATTCAAATCTACAAGCACCACATTCGTTCATACCGTGATTTACCACTTCGTATTGCGGAATTAGGTATGATGCATAGATATGAAAAGTCTGGTGCTTTATCAGGTCTTCAACGTGTACGTGAAATGACTTTAAATGATGGTCATACTTTTGTTGAATTAGATCAAGTTCAAGAAGAATTTGCTAAAGTTTTGAAGTTAATTATGGATGTTTACAAGGACTTTGATATCACTGATTACTACTTCAGACTTTCTTACCGTGATCCTAAGAATACTGATAAGTACTACGCAAATGATGAAATGTGGGAAAGAAGTCAAACTATGCTTAAGGCAGCTATGGATGACCTTGGCCTTGACTATGTTGAAGCAGAAGGTGAAGCCGCATTCTACGGTCCTAAGCTTGATATTCAAACTAAGACTGCTTTGGGTAATGATGAAACTATGTCAACTATCCAATTAGACTTCATGCTTCCAGAAAGATTTGGCTTAACTTACGTAGGTAAAGATGGTGAAGAACACCGTCCAGTTATGATTCACCGTGGTATTGTTGGTACGATGGAAAGATTCATTGCTTACCTTATTGAAATTTACAAGGGTGCATTCCCAACTTGGCTTGCCCCAGTTCAAGCAAGAATTATTCCTGTTAACCTTGATGCTCATAACGACTATGCTAAGAAGGTAGAAGAAGAACTTACTAAGCGTGGATTTAGAGCAGAAGTAGATACTCGTAATGAAAAATTAGGTTACAAGATCCGTGAATCTCAAACCCAAAAGTTACCTTATACTTTAGTTTTAGGGGATGAAGAAATGAACGCGGGTAACGTAAATGTTCGTCCTTATGGTACTGAAGAACAAAATACAATGAGTTTAGACGAATTCCTCAAGATGATTGATGAAGATGTTAAGTCATACTCACGTGAAAATTAATAATTTATAAAAAAATAAATCATGTTCTGATTTTTTCAGAGCATGATTTTTTTATATTTTTGTAAAGATAGTGTATCTTTTTTTGGAAGTTTTTGTGAAGAAAGTGTGAATTTTTTCTTTACTAGTTATTTTATGTAAACGGATACATTTACAAAAATTGGAAAAATTTTATATTAAATAACTAAAAAATTAAAATAATAAATAATTCTCAAATTATAAATCAAAAAGTTAATATTATAACTCGGTTAAACCTTATAATTACTGGATTAATACTAATGTGATTAGATAACAACGAACACCCAAAAAAGACTAATTTCCCACTTTTTTTGGTGTTATTTAATAAAAGCTAAAATAAATTTTGAAGAGGGCTTGACCCCCCCGATTTGTTTGTGGTAAAAGATGGTTGTAACGGATGAAGCACGTTTTAGTTGAAAGGGTTATAAAACAAAAACGTGTTATCTAAAATTAATATTCAATACCGCTTCCGCAAATGGAGCATAAATAAAATATTTTAGTTGATGTGAAATAATGAAATAGCTTTAAAGAGCTACTTAATTACTCATTAATTTACAGAGACTAAGCCATAACTTTATCAATTGTTGAAGGAGCAAATGATGAAGTTAGGGTAACCGTTGATGCTAAAAGTGGTTTAACCACTTATGAGTTTGAGGAGAATTATTATTATGTTATCAAAGAATAATTATCAAGAAAAAATTAAGAAGATGGAACCTAAGCAAGATCGGTTCTCTATTCGTAAATTTACTGTAGGTACTGCTTCAGTATTAATCGGTTCATTCATTATGGGTGTAACTAGTGCTCATGTTGTTCACGCAGATACTGTTGAAGGTAATAATGACAGTGAAAAATCTGATGCAACTGATGCTATCCAAGATACTAAGACAATTAATATTACTGAAGCAAGTTCTGCTGCTGACCAAACTAGTGCAGCTTCATCTAGCGAAGCAGAATCTAGTGTAGCTTCATCTAGCGCAGTTGAATCAGACAGCACTAATACTTCAAGTTTTGCTGCTACATCTGCTAATAGTGAAAATTCTTCCGCAAAAGAATTTAGTGCAGTTGATAATTCTAAGAGCTTTACTACTGTTGGTAGTGCACAAGCAACTACAACTAAAAGTAGCGCTTCTGATGTAGCTTCTACCAAGGAAGCTGCAAGTTCTGCTCAAAATAAGGCTCAATCACAATCCGCTCAAACTAGTGAAAATAGTACTGCAACTAGTGAAAATAATGCCGCTAAGAGTAGTTCTGCTACAGCTAACTTAGATACAGCTACAGTTAAAAATTCAGTAGCTACTGAAACAACTCAATCAGCTGCAGCTACTAGTTCTTTTAATTCAGCAGATAGTAGTGCTGCCTCCGCTTCAACAGCAACTACTAATACTCTTGATTTAAATACTGATACTCTTTCAACTGATGCAGCTCAATTAGATACTAATACTTCTAAAGATGCACAAGCTTTAAAGACTGCTTCATTATTAAGAACTTCTTTAGTTCAATTAGCAGCTAATGCAAATGATGTAACTACTGATAGTCAAACTAAGTCCAGTGATACTGTAAAGCCTATTACTAGTTTTGCTGAGTTACAGTCTGCTGCAAGTAGTGGTGAAAAGAGTGTTACTATTTCTGGTAACATTACTGCAGTTACTGACTTAAATATTAATAGCGATTTTACTATCAATGGTACAGATAATGCATCATTAACTTTTACTAATTCATCTGCTATTAACAACAATGGTAATTTAACTTTAAATAATCTTACTATTAATGGTTCCATTAAAGGTACTGGTACTGTTACCGTTGAAGGAACTGTAAATTCTAATGTTACTGATGCTAGTGCTGATACTCTATCAAATGATGAGATGGATACCCAAATTGGTCAACACTCAGGTGATGGTGTAAAGAGTAGCAACTGGAAAGCAGCTAACATTTCTGCTTCTAAAGTTGATGTTGAACAAGGAGCAACTTTAAATATTAATCGTGACATCACTGGTGACGGTATTGCTTTAACTGGTGGTGCTGCAACATTTACAGATGATGGTTCAACTTTTGGTAAAACTACTCCATCTAATGATAAGGGTACTTTAACTGTTGGTATTAACAGTACTTTAACTATTAACTTAAAGGATGCTACAACAGCTAGTCGTTCAAATGAAAGTAAGTCTAGTTTAGATAACGCTTCTGCTGGTATTCGTGCAGTTAATAATGGTCACGTAACTACTGGTGATAGTGCTCAAATTACAATTAATGCAGGACATGGACGTGCTATTGTATTTAATGAACCATTTGGTGGTACAACTTCAGTACAACAAAGTAGTAATTTGGAAACTGGCTGGTACAGAAATAGAAGTACTACACGTGATAAATCTTACGCTCAAGACACTAATAACTCAGTAGTATTTGGTGATTCAAACGTAGTTAATATTACTGGTCGTGATGGTATTTTAATTGGTAATAGAAGTCTTTTCCAAACTGGTGATCACAGTAAAGTTCACATTGACTCTAAGGGTAATGGTGCTGGACTTTTAGGTGATGCATTCAGTGTTGTTGAAGTATCACCTCAATCAGAACTTATTTTAACTTCTGACGGTAAAGATAGATCAGGTCAATGGAGTGGTGGTAACTTTATTGGACTTGGTGAAAATGGTCAATTCCGTGTAGAACACGATGCTACATTTAAATATACCTTAGTTAACCGTAAAGGTACTCCAGATCCAAACGCATATGACGATAACATGAATATTATCTCAACCAACAGTAAATCTAAGCCTTTAGTTTATGTTGGTAATAACGCAGTCTTTGATGGTCAAAGTGACTACACAGACTACTATGGTGAAATTTTTGCCTTCCCACTAGGTGGTAGTACTAATGGTGTATTCCAAATTGATGGTGCAAAATATGTTAACTGGCAAAAGACTGCTACTGTATATGCTCACTCTAACCATGGTAACTTGTACTACTCAATGGGTAAGAGTTTGATTGATGCTACTTCTCAAGATGGTCAATCATACTACGTCTTCAAGTGGAACAATAAAGACTTTAACGGTAAAACAGATACTTTTGATGATTCAACTGTAGATTCAACTAAGCAATCATTACAAAACTTTATTAATAGTTCAAGTGAATATTGGCAAAATGTTACTCACTTGGCAACTTCTTACAGTAAGAACGGTAATTCTTCAGAATTCCCAGGTCACTATGTTGATAGTGTTTCTATGAATGGTGATGCCACTGCTGGTATGAAGAATGGTACTGCACTTAATAACTTTAAAGGTGGAGATGATGGATTCGATCCTGAAAGTTCACAACGTTTAGTTTTAGTTGCAACTATTATTCCTACTCAAGAAGATCAAACTGAACAAGTTAAGGATCCATACCAAGTAATTGTCAAAGAAAATGATGAACTTAAACCAGGTGAAGTTCGAGTTGTTCAAAAGGGTGTTGATGGTTTAAAGCGTACCACCACTACTACTTACTACAATGTTGATCCTTCAAGTGGTAATAAGACTCTTGATACTACTAAAGGTGATAATGGTGTAGAAACTACTACTACTGTTCTTAACGAAAAGCAAGATGAAATCATCGAAGTAGGTCCACAAACTGCAACTATTAATTACGTTCACCAAACTGGTACAGATGCTCAAGGTAATCCAACTTATGAAGCAGTTAAGGATTCAGACGGCAATGCTATTGTAGGTACTGTGACTGATTCACCTGTAGCAGTTGATGCAGATAATAACGTTATTTTTGATTCAGATGGTAATGTAACAGCTAATACCATTGATTACACAAATTATGCAACTGATTTGGCTAATGCACAAAAGTCATACCCAGTAGTAATTTCTGATGGATGGCAAGAAGCAGTTAACAACGGTACAGATAAGTTTGATGTAGGTGATAACTTTACTAAGGAAACTATCGCTAACGGCACTGCTACTTTACCTACTACTGGTCCTACATTTACAGTTGTGTTAGGAGAACCTGTCAAGGATAAAGGTAGCGTAACTGTTACTTTCCATGATGTAACTGATAACAAAGATATTCCACAAGATGAAGCAGGATACACTTCAGGTGAACAAGATGTTGATACTCCTGTTAGTTATGATCCACAAACAGATTTAACTAAGCTTGAAGATGAAGGCTATGTATTAGCAGATTCAAGTGTACCAACTATCCCAACAACCATTGAAAAGGGCGATCAAAACATTGTTATCAATGTTAAACATGGTACTCAACCTGTAACTCCAGAAAATCCAGGTAAACCAGGTGATCCAATTAATCCTAATGATCCAGATGGTCCTAAGTACCCAGATGGTACTGATGATAAGAGTTTAACTAAAGATGTAACTCGTACCATTGTTTACAAGGGTGCAGGCGATAAGACTCCAGCTTCAGTTGATCAAACTGTTAAGTTTACTCAAAGTGGTGTGTTAGATAAGGTAACCGGTGAATGGACTACTCCACTTACTTGGTCCGAAGACCAAACCTTTACTGCTCAAACTTCACCTAAGGTAGATGGCTACCATGTAGTGAGTGTTGACAAGGATACTACTGATAATGTAAACGTTGATGCAGCAACTGTTAGCCATGATGCAAATGATTACACAGTTACTGTAACTTATGAACCTGATGCACCAACAACTCCTGATAAAACACCAGCTACGGGTAAAGTAACTTATATTGATGATACAACTAACAAGACCCTTAAAGCTGATGATTTGAATGGTAATGTTGGTGATAAGATTGATTACACTACTCAAGATAAGATTCAAAATTATGAAAATGAAGGTTATGTATTAGTTTCAAATGACTTCAATGATGGAAATGAAACTTTCCAAGAAAATGGTAATAACTTTGAAGTTCACTTGAAGCATGGTACTGCTCCAGTTGGACCAAATGATCCACATGATCCTGATACTCCAGTTAACCCTGATGATCCACGTGATCCAGATGATCAACCTAAGTGGCCTTCTAAAGATACATATACTGAACAATACACTTCAACTCTTCATTATCAATATGCAGACGGTACAACTGCTGCTCCTGATAATACACAAACTTCAACTTGGACTCGTACTTTAACTATTGATAAGGTAACTGGTGAAGTACAAAACCCTGATGAAGCTTGGACATCAGATATTGATACCTATAAAGATGCACAAGTTCCAGTAATTAATGGTTATGTTGCTAGAAAACAAACTAAGAACGGCAAAGCTGTTTCTTCAATTGTTGCTGGTGACAAGGCTGTTCAAGAAAATCTTGAAGATACTGTAATTTATGACAAGATCGGAAATATTGTTCCACAAGATCCAAGTGGTAATCCAGTTCCAGATCCAAGTGATCCATCAAAGGATGTACCAGATAAGCCTTATACTAATGATCCAGATGATCCAACTAAGGTAACACCAAATGAACCAGTGCCTGAAATTCCAGGATACACACCAAATACTCCAAGTGTTACTCCAGATGATCCAACTAAGGATACACCAGTAACTTATACTAAGGCTGATGACACTAAAGTAACAGGTACACAAACTGTTCATTATGTTGATGACCAAGGTAATGTTTTACGTCCAGATGAAGTAAATGATAGTTTTGTATTTACTCAAGACGCTGATACTAAACAATGGAATGAAACTAGTCACAAGTACAACGATGCAACTGCACCAGTAATTACTGGTTACGTAACTAAAGAAAAGACTGTTACTGGTCAAACTGCTACTCCTGACGATCCAAACAAAGAAATTACTATTGTTTATAGTAAGATCGGTAAGATTGTACCAGTTGATAAAGATACAGATAAACCTATTCCAAATTCCCCAACCCCAAGTTATTCTAATGATCCAGAAGATCCAACTAAGGTTGTGCCAAATGAGCCAGTACCAAATGTACCAGACTATAGACCAGTTGATCCAACACCAATTACTCCTGAAGACCCAACTAAGGATACAGAAGTTCCTTATGTTAAGGACTCAACTCCAGAAGCTCAAGATCAAACTGCACAAGTTATTTACCAAGATGTAAATGACCCAGCAAACCCAATTCAATTAGCAACTTCTGGTAACTTAACTGGTAAACCAGGTGACAAGATCAACTACAGTACAGCTGATCAAATCAAGGCTTTAGAAGATCAAGGTTATGTTCTCGTTAACGATGGTTTCCCAGAAGGAACTGCATACGATAACGATAGCTCAACTAATCAAACTTTCTATGTAACTTTCAATCATGGTACTCAACCTGTAACACCAGAAAATCCAGGCAAACCAGGTGAACCAATCAACCCTAACGATCCAGATGGTCCTAAGTACCCAGATGGTACTGATGCAGATAGCTTAACTAAGACAGGTAAGCAAACTATCCATTACGTTGGAGCAGGTGACAA
>NZ_JAAVAU010000023.1 GCF_014803895.1 Lactobacillus sp.
TGGGGTCTACCACCTTTATGTTGAAAGAATTTCTTCCAAGAATTATTCAAAGTCTCATTTATAACTTGCAAACTTGAGGAATCACTATTCTTCAAAAATGGAAATTCTAATTTCATCGATGGCAAAAGATAGTTTAACTTATACTTTCCTAGAAATGGCAAGTGATGATTATTTTTATACCTTTCATTCATCATCGCTAACATTTGGTTCCAAACGAATCTATCATTACCAAACATTTGGGCTAATTTATCTTTTTGAATTTGATTGGGATAGAGTCTTAATTTAATTCCAGCTAACATTTTTTCACCTCCTCGTAGCAAAAATTATAGCAAATTCAAAAATATACTAAATAAAATAGAAAATCACCGAAAAAGCTGGTTTCATCTCGGCAATGAATTACCGAGTTTTCACCAGCTCGTAATATTATAAAATTTTGAAATAAAAAAGCATCCTGTCAGGGATGCTTTTTTTAGTAAAAATTTATTTTTTCTTATTTTGCTCTAGTTCTTTTTGATGACTTACTTCGCTAGCTGCATGTTGGGGTAAAATCCAGTTTAAAAGCATTCCCATGATAGTACAAAGGGCAACAGAAGTTAACTGAAAGTTACCAAGTTGAAGATATGCCCCACCAATTCCGATAACTAAGATAACTGAAGCAATCAACATATTTCTTTTTTCATCAAAGTTTATTTTATTATCTACCAAAATTTTCAAGCCACTTGAAGCAATTGTACCAAAAAGAAGAAAAGAGATTCCTCCGATAACTGGCATTGGAATTGAATCGATAATAGCAGCAACTTTCCCGATAAAGGAGAAAATAATTGCAAATACTGCTGCACCAGCTAAAACCCAAACGGAATGAACTTTAGTCATAGCTAAAACACCAATATTTTCACCGTAGGAGGTAGTTGGAGGTCCACCGATAAATCCAGCGATAATTGTTGAAAGACCGTCACCCATTAGAGTTCTATGAAGACCAGGATTTTTAAAGTAATCACGTTTAGTCAGAGAGTTAAGTACCATGATGTGGCCCATATGTTCTGACATGGTCACAAAGGCAATTGGCGCCATTGTTAGAATTGCGGCAGGGTAGAATTTTAATTTGTAAGAAATACCGGGCACATCAAGTGCTGGCCAAGAGAACCAAGCGGCTTTGGCAACTGATGAGAAATCAACAACTCCTAAGAAGCATGAAAGGATGTAACCACATACAATTCCTAAAAGAATGGACACTAGGGATGTAAAGCCTTTGAAGAACATTTGGAAAAATAGGGTAATTGCTAGAGTAAAAATGGCAATTCCAAAAAATTTTAAATCGTATTTGGAATTATTCATCATGGCGTCATTTGCGGCAGTTGTTGCTAATGATAAACCAATAACGATGATCACAGGTCCAACAACAATTGGTGGCAGAACTTTATCCACCCAGGCTGAGCCAATTTTAGCTACGACTAAAGCCACAATTACGTAAACAAGTCCAGCAGCAATCGCACCTTGACCAATTGCGGGATAGCCATCTTGCTTCATTAGGGCTTGCATAGTTGCAACGAATGCAAAACTTGATCCTAAATATGCCGGGATCTTAAATCGAGTCAATACCATGTGCACTAATGTACCGATCCCCGAAGAAAGTAGAGCAATACTTGGACTAATACCAACTAAGATTGGTACTAAAACGGTTGAACCAAACATTGCAAACAAGTGCTGGAGTGCTAATAGAATTCCTTGGCTAGGACCCGGTTTTTCATAAACATCTAAAATAGCATCGGGATTGCGAAAATTATCCTGATTTTTCATAAAAATTCCTTTCTATGGATGACCAAAAGAAAAAGACTATCTGACGATAGAGTCTAAGATAGTCTTCCTGTATTTAGGCTTGCACAAAAAAGAATTGTGTAGCTAACGCAGACTTCCTTCTTAGCCTCACGGGACTAACATTAAAGGTCATCACTTATTTACTTGTCTTATATTTAACAATTTTTTAAAAATGAAGTCAAGTTAAAGCAAGAAATCATGAAAATTAGCAACTTTTGTTAGTTTAAGTTTTTTACAACATTAGCTCTAAATAAAATTAAGTTTATCACCACAATTATAGCAGTAACAATAAAGACCATGCTATAACTAGAAAGTCCAGCAACGGTTGAACCTAAAAGCGGACCGACAATATTCCCAATATACATGGCACTTTGATTCCAAGAAAAGATACGTCCGGTTACTTGTGCTGGAGAATTTTTAGTAAGAAGAGTCTGAACTTGAGGAAAAAGACAGGCATCGGTAAAGCCAACAAGAAAACGTAAAATTCCAAGTTGCCAAGTATTTTGAACAAATGCAGTTAAAAAGAAAAGAATAGTTGCTCCGATAAATCCACCAATAATAATTTTATGAGTTCCGATTTTATCGCCTAAAGCACCAAAACGGGAAGCAGCTAAGAAAGTAGCAATCCCTGGCATGGCTGCGATGACACCTGAGACAAAAACGACGTTACCTTGATTATGCATTAATTGCTGCACGTATAAGGAAACGATAGGGTTGATAGAATTATTAGCTGCCTGAATAATAAGAGTAGTCAATAAAAGTCCAAAAATTAACATGGGTGAGCGTAGGGATGAAATAACTCCCTTAGTACTTTCAAGTTTCTTTTCAGTGATAGGTTTGAAATCATCTTCATGAACAAAAAATAATGATAAGAAGAAAGCAATCAATAATAATGCGCCGGTAATAAAGAAGGTGATTCTGTAACTAAATGCAGAAGCTAAAGCACCACCTACGAATGGTCCTAGTAAGTTACCTGCAGTAAATGCAGAAGCCATTGTTCCTAAAGCCTGACCGGATTTTTCTTTAGGCGTTTCTGTAGCAATTAAGGCATTAGAGTTGGAAACAAATCCAGCAAAAAATCCCTGAGTCATTCTTAGAAAAAACAATTGCCAAACATTTGTAACTAATCCCATAGCAGCTAATACAATTGACATTCCCAAGGATGCTCGTAAAATCATTAATTTACGTCCTTTTTTATCAGCTAGTTTACCCCACCAAGGTGAGACAATTGCAGAAACAAAATAAATTCCTGAAAAAACAAATCCTGACCAAAAGTTTAGTTGTGCATGTGTAAATTTACCTAAAGTATCGATATAAAGTGATAAAAAAGGCATAACTTCTGAAAAGGCAATCCCTGCAATAAAAACTGCAACAGAGAGGACTCTTAAATTTCTTTTCCAAAGTTCAGGTTTTCCTTGTTCACTCATCTTTTCTTCCCTTCGTTTATGACAATTATTTAATAGAATATTTTGTAGGAATATAATCTACATTTTCTATAACGACAGAGATTACTATAAGTCAAACTAGTTTTAAGCACAACTAGTTTTAGCAAAAATAAAAGCACATCTCTAGGTTGGGGAAGAGAGATGTGCTAATGTGTATTTTATTTATCAATGGGGGAAAGTAACAAATAAAGTAAGAGTTTGATTATCTTGCTCTTGACTATAAGAATACACTCGTTTTTTTAAATAACAGTAAGCAATTTTTATAAAAAATAATAAGAAATTATTTAGAAAGTCTAAAGTTTAATGTTTATGCGTCTATTCTCCATTTTTATTTCAAAGTAAATAAGTAAGATGGCTAGAGTTACTAATATCCCAGCAGCGATTGTAGTATGGGCCAGATCAATATTTGAAATAACTTTACCTCCTATAAATGAACCAAGAACTATTCCAAAACTAAAGGAAGAAATATTAAGTGATGATGCTATCTCAACAGCGTCAGGTTGATAACTTTTTGCTAAAGAAAGAACATAAGATTGTAAAACAGGAACACTCATAAATGCAACTAATCCTAAAACTATAATATTGATAATTGCTAAAGTAGCATTAGTCTCAGTAAAAAAGAAGGTAAAGAGAGCAATAGCTTGAATAATAAATATGATAAGTAAAATTTTTATAGGGTTATTATTGCCAAGTTTTCCGCCCAGGCTGTTACCAACTGCAATTGCAATTCCATAAATAACTAAAATAAAGCTAATATAGTTAACTTGAATATGAGTTATTTTTTCTAAAATTGGAGAAAGATAGGTAAATGCTGCAAAAGTTCCACCGTAGCCAAGGATTGTTATTAAAAGCGTAAGTATGATGTGGGGATGGATAACTAACTTTAATTGGGACAATAAGTTAATTTTTTTAAAAGAAGGTTGGGTGATTGGTAATATCATCGTATTGAGAATAAAAGCAATAAATCCTAAAATTGCTATTATAAAGAAGGGAATCCTCCAGCCAAAGTAGACACTAACTGACGTACCAAGTGGAGCACCAATAGCAGTGGCAATTGTGAATCCCGAAAAGATAAAGGCAATTGCACTTGCTTGCTTAGATTCTCCAACTAATTCAGCAGCTATTGTTGAACTAAGCGCAAATAGTAGGCCATGTGCCGATCCAGCAATAAATCGGCCAATTAAGATTGTATTAAAATTAGGTGCAAATGTAATCAAGAGGTGTCCTATTACAAAAATTATTAGGCCACCTGAAATTACTCTTTTTTTGACTAGGTTAACAGTCACTAATGTTAGAATAGGAGCACCTAAAGCAACTCCTAGCGCATAGATAGTAGTAATTAAACCTGCTGTTGAAGTTGAAATATGGAACTCATGTGCTACTGAGGGAAGTACCCCCACACTAATAAACTCTGTCACCCCAACGGCAAAAAATGTAACAGACAGTGCAAATAAAGCAATTTTTATTTTTTTGTTAGACATAAAATACCTCCGTTTAATCAACAAAAATTATTTTATCTATCAAACTAACAAAAAGTAAGTAGGCACTTAAGAGTAATATAGGTACTTGAAAGTAATAATTTGAAAGGAACAAGGTTTTAATGACTAAAAAAATTTATCATCTAGCAGTTGAAGCTACTCTTGATGTAATTGGAGGTAAATGGAAGCCTATTATTCTATGTCATTTAGGAGGTAGTAAGCTACGAAATGGAGAATTGAAGAAATTAATTCCTAATATTTCTCAAAAAGTTTTGACTCAACAATTAAGAGAACTGGAGCATGATGGAATTATAGAACGGAAAGTTTATAATCAAATTCCTCCTAAAGTTGAGTATTATCTAACAAATGAAGGAAAAAGTTTAAGAGATATTTTATTGGCAATGTCTGAATGGGGAGAAAATCGAGTAATTAGAAAGCAACAAGCTGGACAGGATGTAAAAATTTTGGACCATAATATGGATGGATTCAAAAAGATGTAAAAGTTTTATTATTTCTAAGATTTAAGAGCAAGATATAACAAAAAATACTTGCTATTGAACGGATGATAGTCCTCTTTTTTGTAAGCAAAAAAATTGAATATTGGTTAGTGTAAGACTATGGTTAACGTAATTAGAATACCTAGATTAGGGAGGCTTTTAGATGAATGAAAGAAATCTTGATAAATTAACTCCTGAACAATATGAAGTAACTCAACATGGGGCGACTGAAATACCGTTTACTGGTAAGTATGATAATTTTTATCAAAAGGGAATCTACATTGATGTAGTGTCAGGTGAACCACTGTTTTCTAGTGCAGATAAATATGATGCTGGGTGTGGTTGGCCTTCGTTTACCAAACCGATTGAAAAGTTAAAATATCGCCGTGATACTAGTCACAATATGGAAAGAACAGAGGTTAGGAGTCCGCAGGCTAATTCCCATTTAGGACATGTGTTTACTGATGGCCCCCAAGATAAGGGAGGATTAAGATATTGCATCAATTCAGCAGCTTTAGATTTTATTCCTTATGATGAATTAGATGAAAAAGGCTACGGTGAATATAAAAAATTATTTTAGGCAGAGGGTGCGATTATGGTAAAAAGTAAAAAGAGATATGATACCGCAATTTTTGCTGGGGGATGCTTTTGGTGTATGGTGGAGCCTTTTGATACTTTGAAGGGTGTAGAAAAAGTAGTTAGTGGTTATACTGGTGGACATCTTGTTAATCCCACTTATCAAGATGTTTGTACAGGAACGACTGGGCACACTGAAGCGGTTGAAATTACTTATGATCCGGAACAAATGCCGTATAAAAAGTTATTACAATATTACTGGCAAGTAACTGATCCAACGGATGCAATGGGGCAATTTCAAGATCGAGGTGACCAATATCGTCCAATAATTTACTATAATTCTCCTGAACAAAAAATACTTGCTGAGAAATCTAAGCAAGAATTAGAAGCTAGTGGTAGGTTTGACAAACCAATTGTTACTAAAATCGAGCCGGCTCAACCATTTTATCCTGCTGAAGAGTATCATCAACATTTTTATAAAAAAGATCCGTTTCGGTATGCAATTGAAGAATCAGGTGGACGGGCTGAATTTATAAAAAAATATTGGAAAAATTAATTATAAAAAACGTTAAGGAATTAAAATTATTCCTTAACGTTTTTTTACTCTTTAAATTGATTTTTTACATATTCGGCATAAAGAGGAGTTGACTTGATTAATTCTTGATGAGTACCAGAGCCTGAAACGGTTCCATGGTCAATAAAATAAATTTTATCTGCGTCAACTATAGTTGAAAGACGGTGAGCAATTACTAAAGTCATTCTATTTTTCATTAAATCAGTTAAAGCTTTTTGGACCATTGCTTCAGATTCGGAATCAAGACTAGCTGTTGCTTCATCAAGCATTAGTATTTTTGGATTACGTAAAAATGCTCGAGCAATAGCAATACGCTGTCTTTGACCACCAGAAAGTTTAATACCGCGTTCACCAATTTGAGTATCAAGTCCATCCTCCATTTCTTTAACAAATTTATCAGCATAAGCCATTTTAAGAACATGCCATAATTCATCATCAGTAAACTCTTTATCGAGACCATAGATTAAATTTTCACGTATACTTCCTGGCATTACAGCTGAATTTTGCCCAACAAGACCGATTTGTTTACGCCAGTACGCTAAATCAATATTTTCAATGTTTTCATCACCAATTTTAATTTTACCGGAAGTAGGTTTGTAGAAACGTTCGATTAACGAGAAGATAGTAGATTTGCCGCCGCCAGATGGACCAGCAAATGCAACAATGGTATTGGGCTTTGCTGTAACATTAACATTGTGTAAGATTTGCTTACCATCTTCGTAAGAAAAGTTGATGTGATTTAAAGTCAATTCTTGACTAGAAAGATCATCAGTTTTGTTATCTTGAGAAAATTCCTCAGGCTCGTCAAGTATTTGCTTAATTCTTTGCGTAGAGCCGCTAGTTTTTGATAACTCGGTGAAGAACTGACTAATAATCAAAACAGGTGACATAATTTGGAAAAGATACATTAAAAATGAAATTAGTGCCCCCATAGTTAAGCTGCCGTTCATAACTCTTATAGCACCGTAGCCTAAAATTCCTAAGAAAAGGATCATCATTAACATATTAGTTAATGGTTGAGTTAAAGAGTTGATTAAGGCTTCTTTTTTTCCAATGTTGAACAAGGAATTGATTCTATAGTATCCCGTATTTAATTCTTTGTTTTCAGCATTTGAAGATTTGACTAATCGAATTTCACTCAGTGTACTTGTTGAGTCACTGGAAAAATTAGCTAATTCATCTTGACGTTTTCTACCAATGCTTCGTGACTGACGCATAATAGGGAGCATTGCCAGTAAGACTATCGGAACAGCAATAAACATAATTAAAGTCATTTGCCAATCCATTGTAAGCATAATGACGAGTGCCCCAAAGAATTGAAGTAAACTGGTCATGGCGTTGGGTAAGGTATTGGCAAGTAAGTTTTTAACTTGTGAAGTATCGTTAACTAATCTAGAAGAAATTTCACCAGTCTTAGTATTATCAAAATAGGAGACAGGTAGATGAAGTAACTTTTGCCATAATTTTTTTCTTAAATTGGCAACAACATTTTCTCCAAAAATACCTAAAATTAAACCTGATAAAGCGCTAATTAATAATCCACCAATAAAAACAATAATTGCAATAACTATTAAAGTAGAACTAATATTTTTGAAATTATTGATTAATTTTTGAGCTAGCTGGGGAACAAATAGGTTAGCGGCTGTAGCAATGAGTCCTAAAATTGTCCCTAAAATTAGTTGCCAATAGTGCGGATGAGTTTGACCAACTAAATTAAAAAAGCTAGAGAACTTAAATTTCTCTTTTGAATTTTCAACAGATGAAAATGATCTTGGTCTATCCATTTTGTAACCTCCAAATAACAATTAGATATCTAACTAATTAGTTGATGGATAACATTAAAACAGATAGATATCTAACTGTCAACTATTTATTTTTTCTAAATAGTCATTTAAATCAGAGAGTAGGTTAGTCAATTGTTCGATTATGTCTGTAGGAAGATCGTGAGTAATTTTTTCAGCAGTAATTTTGAAAACTTTATAGACTTCGTTTACTTTTTCTGCTCCTTTTTCTGTAATGTAGATACGTTTAATACGAGCAGAATTCGGATCACTCTTTCTAATAATAAGGCCATCGCGTTCCAAGTTTTTGACCATATTAGCAATACTAGCTCCACGTAAATGAAAATTATCAGCTAATTCACGTTGAATAATTCCAGGGTTTCGCTTAATAAAACCAAGTGTGCGTGCTTGTTGTGGAGTAAGATGTAAAGAAGCTGTACTTTCGGCAAACAAACGTTGAGAATTTTTCATATAAAGGCGTAATTGTTGATTCATTTGATCAAATTTTTGAGATTTAGTTGTCATGATTTTTCTCCTTGATTGTTAGGTATCTAATAATTGAAATTATAGCTTACTAATTTAGGACTGACAACAAATAATAATTTGTAGTAGGTTAAAAGATAGCTCTTATAAAAATAACCGAGTAAAATTAAGTTAGTATAATTGATATTATCGAGGTTAGGAAAATGAAATTTAACAAAAAATTTTTAGCAGCGTCTGCAGCTGCGTTATTAGCAATCAGCCCTAGCGTGTTGGGATTGGTGGAGAACAATATTGTAACTGTCCAAGCTGCAACTAAATCAACTTCAACTCAAGAAGGAACAATTAAGTTAGTTAGCGGAATTAGTAGTGAAAATTTTCCAGTTTATGACAAAAATGGCAAAAAGATTTCTAGTTCTACTTTTAAGGTAGACCCAGGTACAACCATCAAGACTTATGGCGACCCTGTAATTATCAAGGGGCAAAAATACTATAGCCAACAATTTCCAACTTTAACGATTATTAAGGATACACGTTATGTATGGCTCGGCGATAATGGCTACATTAAAGCCAAAAATATGGGTACAAGTAACGAAAAAACTGGTGTCATTGGTATTTCACGCAATTCTTATGTTTACGATAAGAATGGCAAGAGATTGAGCACTTATCGCGGAGGCAAAGCTTATATCAAAGCAGGTACTAAGATTACTTCTAAAGAAAGCAGAGTATATTACTTGCCACAAACTTATTTCAACATTGGTGATGGTCACTACATTCGTGCTAGTTATGTAACCGAATATAACGGTAAGAGTTTGTTAGGTTTGAATCATAACTCTTACGTTTACGACAAAAATGGTAAGCGTCTTAAGAACTATAACGGTCAAAAGAATGTTGTTTTGAAGGCTAACGGTATTGTCAGCTACTCTGGCACAATAAAGGATGCTACAGATAGCTCATTGTATTACTTCTATAGTGATAATGATGAAAAGACGGTTAAGACCTTAACTACCAAGACAATTAAAGGCCAAGAATACTATGCAATTGGTAATGGTGGCTACATCAAGGTAGCTAATGTAAATATGATCAATGGTCGAACAATTTTTACTACTAAATCAACTTATGTAACTCTTAAGTCTGATACTTATGGCTACGACGAAAACTTTAAGCAAAATAAAGTTGTCTATAAACGTGGTCAAAAGGTCAAGATTTCTAAATCAGTAATTGATACTAGTGGTGAAGATCCACAATTGTACTTCCAAGTTGCTGGTAAGAAGAACAAATTGATCTACTGGGGCGATTATGGTGAATATCCAGGCGCAAGTGCTACTTATGATCCAAACTTCAATGCAATTTATAGTGCAGTCCCAAGAGAATTTTTATTAACTAGAAATTAATTTCTGAGGTTGAAAAATGAAGTTTAACAAGAAAATTGCAGCAGTTTCAATTGCTGCTTTGTTAACAGTAAGTCCCAGTGTTTTAGGTTTAGTAGAAAATAATATTACTGTTCAAGCAGCAACTAAATCTAGCGAAAAGCAAGTAAATACAATTAAATTAACGAATAACCTTAATGGTGTAAGTATTCCTGTTTATGATAAAAATGGAAAGAAAATTTCAAAGCCCACTACTAAATTAGAAGTTGGTAAAACGATTAAGATTATCGGTGAACCCGTCCTTCTTAATGGTGAGAAATATTATAGTGGATGGTTCCCATCTGTAGCCATTATCAAAGAAAACACCTATGTTTGGTTAGGCGATAATGGTTACATCAAATCTAGAAATATGGGCACTAGTAATGAAAAAACTGGTGTAATTACTATTTCACGTAATTCCTATGTTTATGATAAAAATGGCCAAAGATTGAAGACTTATCGTGGTGGAAAGGCCTATATTAAAGCTGGGACTAAGATTACTTCTAAGCAAAAGCGAACTTACTATATTCCTCAAACTTACTTTGAAGTTGGGAAAGGCGAATATGTTCGTGCTGCTTATGTGACTGAATATAATGGTAAAGGTTTGTTGGGATTAAGTCATAATTCTTATATTTATGATAAGAATGGTAAACGATTAAATAATTTTAATGGTCAAAAGAATGTGGTTTTAAAAGCTGGTAGTATTGTT
Organism: Lactobacillus sp.; assembly: GCF_014803895.1. Next base: position 10,765 of record NZ_JAAVAU010000023.1, read on the forward strand.
AGCTATACTGGCAAGATAACTAATGCAACGAATAGTTCATCATATTATTTCTACAATACTAGTGACGACGGGACTGCTAAAACTTCAACTATCAAAACCATTAAAGGCCAAGAATACTATGCAATTGGTAATGGTGGTTATATTAAAGCAGCTAACGTTAATACGATTAACGGACATGTAATGTATACTAATAAGCCAACTTATGTAACTTTAGAAACAGATGTATATGGCTATGATGAAAACTTCAAGCAAAATAAAACTGTTTACAAGCGTGGTCAAAAAGTAAAAGTGTCTAAGTCAGTCATTGATAGAAGTGGCGAAGATCCCCAATTATACTTCCAAGTTTCAGGTAAGAAAAACCAACTAATCTACTGGGGTGACTATGGTGAATATCCTGGAGTAGGTTTAGATACAATTTACGATCCAAATAGTAATTATCAAATAATTCCCAGAGAATTCTTGTTGAATAGAAATTAAAAAATAACCTAGGTACAAGTAAGAGTACCTGGGTTATTTTTGTTTTATCTTATTTTTCTAATTTATTGATTAATTTAACAAGAACACAACAGTTGTCAAAGCTATTCATTTGAGTGTATTTTTGATTCTCAATTTGACAATTAGTCCACTTGTATACTAATATTATAAAAGTACACAGGTAGACTATTTTTAGAAAGGCTAGAACAATCATGGAAGTAAGTGACACAGAAGAATTAAATTTAGCAATAATTCGCGGGAATAAGGCTTATGACTATTGGTCTGAAAAAGCTAACCTTTCGAATTATTTATCAGTCATCCTTTATGAGTTATTAATTCGTCCAAAATTATCTCAAAAAGAACTGACTAAATTGTCTGATTTACCTAAACAATCAATTAATAAGGGAATTCATCTTTTATATGAGCAAGGTTTCATTAATTTGACGCCGTCTGAGAAAGATAATCGTGTTAAATATTGTGAACTAACCGCAGAAGGGAAAGATTATGCTAAGCGCGTGATGACTCCATTAATGGAATTGGAAGAAAAAACCGCTGAAAAGATGGGCAAAGAAAAAATGGAACAATTAACACTTTTGATGACTGAATGGAGCGATACTTTTTGGAAATTAATGAAAGAAAGGAAGTAATGGATGAAGATTTTAGTACCGCATTTAAAAAATTATAAAAAAGAAATTGTTGGTGCGATAGTCTCCGTTTTGATTTCTGCATTTGCGACCTTATGGCAACCACGCTTACTTGAAGATATTCAAAAAGCTATTTTGGCTGATAAGCATAATAGTATTTTGCGTGATGGTATTGGCTTAGTAGTTCTAGCTATCTTGGCTATTGGAGCGGGGATTTTTAATATTTATTTTGCTGCTAAGCTCGCGCAAGGTGTGACTTCAGATTTACGTGAACAAACTTATGCTAAAATTCAAAGTTTTTCATTTGGCAATATTGAAAAATTTTCTAGCGGTTCATTAGTGGTACGTTTAATTAACGACATGAACCAAATCATGAATATGATTATTATTTTCTTCATGCAGTTATTACGATTGCCTCTTATTCTGGGCGGTTCATTAGTTTTAGCGATTGTAACTATTCCTCGTTATTGGTGGGCTCCAATTGTTATGCTGGTAGGAATGGTTGTTGTAGGCTATTTTGTTTTAAAAAGAATGAATAGCCTTTTTGATAAAATGCAGAAATATATGGATCGTATCTCAACTAGCGTTAAAGAGGACCTCCAGGGTATGCGGGTTGTGAAGTCATTTAACCAAGAAAGTAGTGAAATTAATAAATTTAATCATACTTCTGATAAGTTAAATGATGTTAATATTCAGATTGGTTACTGGTTCTCAGCAATCATGCCCGCTTTTATGTTGATTGCTTATATCATTATTTCCCTGGTTATATTTTTAGTTGGGAAAAGCATCATGGCTCATCCAAGTGATGTAGCAGTGGTGTCGCCATATGTTTCCTATATTTTGACTTTATTATTTGCCATTTTAAATGGTGGAATGATGATGATGAGTTTTTCTCGTGGGATGATTTCTTTAGGACGTATCAAGGAAGTATTGGATACAGAACCTGATGTTAAATTTGTAAAAAGTGATTCCGACAAGCCAGTAAAAGGCAGCATTGAGTTTGACCACGTATCTTTTACTTACCCGGGAAATAATCAACCAACTTTAACGGATATTTCTTTTAAGGCTGAACCTGGACAAATGGTTGGTATAGTTGGGGCGACAGGATCTGGTAAGAGTACCTTAGCTCAACTAATCCCTCGTTTATATGATCCAACTACAGGTACAATCAAGATTGGCGGTAAAAATTTAAAAGATATTGGTGAAAAGTCACTGAGAAAGACTGTTTCAATGGTCTTACAAAAAGCAATTCTATTTTCAGGTACGATTGCTTCTAATCTCCGTCAAGGTAAAGAAGATGCGACTAATTATGAACTAAAACGTGCTTCTGAGATAGCACAAGCTCAAGAATTCGTTGGTCAATATCCTGATGAGTTTGATCATGAAGTTGAAGAGAGATCAGCAAACTTTTCTGGTGGTCAAAAGCAGCGACTTTCAATTGCGCGTGGAGTTATTAGTCAACCGCCAATTTTGATTTTAGATGATTCGACTTCAGCTTTGGATGCTAAGTCAGAAAAGTTAGTTCAAGAAGCACTAGAGCATGATCTAAAAGAAACGACAACGATGATTATTGCGGAAAAAATCGTTTCAGTGATGCATGCAGATAAAATTTTAGTTCTAGATGATGGAAAATTAGTCGCTCAAGGAACTCATGAAGAGTTATTGAAAACTTCACCGATTTATCAAGATATTTATAAGACTCAAAAGGCTAAAGAAAACAGAGGTGAATTGAATGACTGATACTAAAAAAGCATTGGCCTATTTTGCTCGCTATCTGAAAAAATACTGGAAAGGCATCACAATTGTGATTGTGTTATCACTTGTTTCAACTCTTTCGCAAGTGATTGGACCACTATTTTTAGGTAATGCAGTACGTGACTTAACCAATGCTGTGACTCACTTAGGTAGTGGTAATTATTCGTTAAATAAGTTCTATAGTGCGTTAGCTTACATGTTAGGTTCCTACGCGTTAGGAATAATTGCAATATTTATTGCTTGGATGGTAATGTCCAAATTTAACGCTGATGCAACTAATGATATGCGTGAAAATTTGTTTTCTAAGTTTCAAAGAATGCTAATTCGATATTTTGACACCCATCAAGATGGTAAGTTGTTGTCACTATTTAACTCAGATTTAGATAATATTTTTAACGCTATGAATAACGCCGTCTTTGAAGTGATTTCTCAGGGTACTTTATTTATTGGAACAATCATCATGATGTTTGTGATTAATGTGAAGATGGCTTTTTTCACGGTAGTTACGACGCCATTTATCATAATTATTAGTTTGATTATTATGAAAAAAGCGCGCTTTTACCTAGATAAGCAACAAGATAAAATCGGTGATTTGAATGGTTATGTCAATGAGCAGATCAATGGGCAAAAAGTAATAATTACTAATGGTTTGCAAAAAGAATCAGTTGCTGTTTTTAGAAAGTATAACAATAGTGTTCGTAGGACTATGTTCAAAGGGCAATTTTATTCGGGGATGCTTTTTCCATTACTTCAAGGATTATCACTTTTGAATTTGGCAATTGTAATTGCTGGGGGAGCTTGGTTAATTATGAGCGGCCAAGTTTCTAGTGCTGTAGGCTTAGGATTGATTGTTGCCTTTGTAGAATATTCTCAAACTTATTTCCAACCGTTGACCCAATTAACTTCAATTTATTCAATGATCCAATTAGCTTTAACTGGTGGTAAGAGATTAGCTAAAGTTGAAGAACAAGATGAAGAAGACACTGTACCTAACGGTAAGGTTTTAAAAGGGATTGAAAAAGGCGTTAAACTTGAAGATGTTCATTTTGGTTATGTCCCTGGAAAAGAAGTCTTGCATGGCGTAAGTATTGACGTTGATAGAGAAAAATCAGTTGCTGTAGTTGGTCCAACGGGTTCTGGGAAAACAACAATCATGAACTTGGTTAATCGGTTTTATGATGTAAATTCAGGAAGAATAACTTTTGATGATGTAGATATCAGAGATATTACTTTAGAATCACTTCGAAATAATGTTGGTATTGTTTTGCAAGAATCAGTTTTATTTACTGGAACGATCGAAGATAATATCAAATATGGTAAGCCTAATGCTAGTCGCGAGGAAGTAATTGCTGCCGCTAAGGAAGCAAATATTCATGATTTTATTATGACTTTGCCTGATGGATATGATACGCATGTGTCAGAAGAAAATTCGATTTTTTCAACTGGTCAAAAACAGTTAATTTCAATTGCACGAACAATTTTGATTGATCCAGAATTTTTAATTTTAGATGAGGCTACTTCTAATGTGGATACTGTTACTGAAGAAAAGATTCAAAGAGCAATGGATGCAGTTATTGCAGGAAGAACAAGTTTTATCATTGCCCATAGATTGAAGACAATTTTAAATTCAGATAAAATTGTTGTATTGAAAGATGGAAATGTGATTGAAGAGGGTAATCATCAACAACTTTTGAAGAAAAAGGGCTTTTATTATGGACTTTATACTAATCAAATGGCATTTGAATAATTAGTGAGCGTTATAAGTGCTATAACTATATTAAGGAAGTTCATTTAATTGTTATAACTAAAAATACTGCGGAGGTGGAGTAATGCCGAGAAAAAAAGTCAAAGCATTTTTATTAGTTTTAATTGGTTTGTTTTTCTTTACTCTCACAGCTTGTGGTAAAGCAAGTAATCGAAATGCGTATGAAGAAATTAAACAATCTAAAAAAATTGTTTGGGGTGTAAAAGCCGATACTCGTTTATTTGGTTTAATGAGTATTAAAACAGGTAAAATTGAAGGCTTTGAAATTGATTTAGCTAATGCATTAACGAAAGAAATTTTAGGAAAAAATGGTCAGGCTGATTTTGTTCAAACAACTACTAAATCAAAAATTCCATTACTAAAAAATGGTAATATTGATGCAGTTCTAGCAGCAATGACTATTACACCAGAACGAAAAAAAGAAGTGTTGTTTACAAATCCATACTTTAATGCTGGTCAGTCGCTCTTAGTACATAAAAATTCTAAAATTAAGTCAATCAAAGACTTAAATAAAAAGGGAATGGTTGTTTTGGCTGTTAAAGGAACAACTGCTGTAGCCAATATTAAAAAGTTTGCACCAAAAGCTAAGACGCTTGAGTATGATGATTATGGTCAAGCTTTTACGGCATTAAAGGCTCATCAAGGTGAAGCTCTAACTACGGATAGTGGTATTTTGGCTGGTCTAGCTAAAGAAAGCAAAGGTTATAAGTTAGTTGGTGGAAACTTTACTAGTGATCCGTATGGAATTGCCGTTAATAAAGGGCAAACAAAATTTGCTTCTGCATTAAATAAAGCTTTAACTCGTTTGAGAAAAAATGGTACTTATAATAAACTTGTGAAAAAATGGTTTGGTAATATTCCAGGTTTTGATGTTAAATACGCCGAAAAGGAATAATAAAAAGGGAACATTTATTTCTTAACTGAAGAAATTTGTTCCTTTTTTAATTAAAATCTCAAACTTATTGTATTAATTTCATGATTTTTAAAGCCAAAATGTTAAACATAGGGTAAAATAGGAAACGTGAAAACAAAAGAGAGGGGAATAAGCATGGCTGCGATTATTGAATTTAAAGATGTTAATAAATATTATGGAAAACTTCATGCTTTAAAAAATATTAACTTGTCCATTGAAGAAGGACAAGTTGTAAGTATTATTGGGCCATCCGGTTCAGGTAAAAGTACTTTAATTAGAACAATGAATGGACTTGAAAAGATTAATTCAGGTCAACTAATTGTTACTGGATATGATATTGCTGATAAGAAGACTGATTTGAATAAAATTCGCAAGAATGTTGGTATGGTATTCCAGCACTTTAATTTATATGAAAATCACACTGTGCTTGAAAATATTACCTTAGCTCCTAAAATTGTCTTACATCGTGATGATAAAGAAAATCATCAAATTGCAATGGATCTTTTAAAAAAGGTAGGATTATCTGATAAAGCTGATTATTATCCACGCCAACTTTCTGGTGGTCAAAAGCAACGTGTAGCAATTGCAAGGTCACTTGCTATGAAACCAAAGGCAATTTTATTTGATGAACCAACTAGTGCACTTGATCCTGAAATGATTCAAGATGTATTGAACGTCATGAAGCTTGTTGCTGAGGAAGGATTAACTATGGTTGTTGTGACTCATGAAATGGGTTTTGCACGTGAAGTTGGTGATCGGGTGATCTTCTTTGATAAAGGTGAAGTTATTGAAGACGAAAATCCTGATGAATTTTTTGATCATCCAAAAAGTGAACGAGCACGTCAATTCTTAAGTAAAGTTATTACTGACTAGGTGGTTACTATGAAAAAATATCGTAGGATTTTGCTAGTGCCGCTAGTTTTAGCATTAATTCTTACTTTAGCGGGATGTGGAAAGAAGAGTTCTAAAAATGTGTATCAAGAAGTCAAGCAATCTAAGACAATTGTTTGGGGCGTACGAGCAGATACACGTTTATTTGGGTTAATGAGTGTTAATAACGGTCAAATTGAAGGCTTTGAGATTGATTTAGCAAAGGCTTTAACCAAACAGATGTTAGGTAAAAATGCAAAAGCTAAGTTTGTTCAGACTACTCCTAAGACAAGAATTCCACTTTTAAAAAATGGTAACATTGATGCTATTTTAGCTACAATGACAATTACACCAGAGCGTGCAAAGCAAGTAGATTTTACTGAATCTTATTTTCCATCAGGTCAGTCACTTTTAGTGCCAGATAATTCAAAAATAAAAAGTGTAAAAGATTTAAATGGAAAAACCGTTTTAGCAGTTAAAGGAACTACAGCGGTTGATAATATCGCCAAGTTTGCTCCAAAAGCCAAAGTTCTTGAATATGATGATTATGGTCAAGCTTTTACTGCTTTAAAAGCAGGTCAAGGTCAAGCAATGACTACAGATAATGGTGTTTTAGCAGGCATTGCTAATGAGAATCATGGCTATAAGCTTGTTGGCGGAACATTTACTAAAGAACCATATGGGATCGCTGTAAATAAAGGTCAAACAGAGATGCTTAAGAAAATCAATCAGGCTTTAGCACAAATTAAGAAAAATGGTACGTATCATAAGCTTATACAAAAATGGTTTGGTGGAGTACCAGGTTTTAAGGAGGTTGAAAATGAATGATAGGGATTTTAACTAGTCACTGGTCTGAATTCATTACTGGGTTTGGAAATACAATTTTATGTAGTTTAATTGCCTTATTTTTTAGTTTAGTTTTGGGGATTGGCTTTGCATTATTGGAAGTTTCTCCAATTAAATTTTTGCGCGTAATTGCTAAGATTTATATTGAACTGTTTCGTAATATTCCGTTACTAGTTATTACAATGGTATTTTACCTAGTTATTCCGCAATTTTTCTTTAAAATTTCTGGATTTGTTGCCGGTACAATTGGTTTGAGCTTATATACATCAGCTTTTATTGCTGAAAATATTCGTGCCGGCATTAACTCCGTTGGTGAAGGACAAATGGAAGGGGCTCTCTCCAATGGTATGACTTATACCCAAGCAATGAGATACGTTGTTTTGCCTCAAGCTATGAAAATTGTCATTCCACCATTAGGTAACCAATTTGTTAACTTGATAAAAAATTCATCAGTTTTAGCCTTTGTTGCTGGATTTGATTTAATGTATCAAGCTGATGTGGTAGCATTATCTTCCTTCCAAACAATTAATACGTATATAATTGTTGGGGTATTTTATTTGATTTTGACTTTGCCACTTAGTTACTATATGCGTTATCTTGAAAAGAAATTGAATTAGAAGGAGGAAGAATAGATGGGAAATTTTGCTCAAGCATATTCATGGGTTGATATTCGCTTCCTCTTACAAGGACTTTGGGTGACAATCTATGTGTCTTTGATTTCAATTGCTTTAAGTTTTGTAGTTGGACTAGTCTTTGGTTTTATTAGAAATATGAAAATCAAGTATGTCTCTGCCATTGTTGGTTTTTGTATTGATATTATCAGAAATTTACCATTGCTTTTGATTATCTTCTTTACTTATTTTGGTTTACCAGAATTAGGAATAGTTACTAATCCAACAGTTGCTTCAATTATTGCCCTGGTAGTATTTGAAGGTGCCATGTTAGCAGAAATTGTTCGTAGTGGGATCAATGCTGTGCCAAAAGGCCAAATGGAAGGTGCTCGTTCAAATGGTATGACTTACATGCAAGCTATGATTCATGTTATCTTACCACAAGCACTTCACAAGATGATTCCTGCCTTATTATCACAATTTGTCTCATTAATTAAGGATACTTCTTTGGCTACAATTATCGTTTTACCGGAATTGTTGTTCCATGCGCAAATTATTTATAGTCAAAATTCAACCTACTTGATTCCAATGTACTTAATAATTTCTGTAATGTATTTTGTAGTATGTTTTTCACTTTCTATGGTAGCAAGTCATCTACAAAAGAAATTTAATTAATTATTAAATAAAAAGAGACCCAGTTATGTTTTTCATAACGAGGTCTCTTTTTACTTTTATTAAGCTAAAACTGAACGAATCTTGGTAGTAAGCATATCAATGGCAACATCATTTTCTCCACCTTCTGGCACAATGATATCAGCATAACGCTTAGTAGGTTCGATAAATTGATGATACATTGGTTTAACAGTAGCTAAGTATTGTTTAATTACTGAGTTTACTGAACGACCACGTTCTTCAGTATCACGTTCAAGACGTCTGATAAAACGAATGTCATCATCTGTGTCAACGAATACTTTGATGCTCATCAGGTCGCGTAATTTTTCATCAGAAAGAACTAAAATTCCTTCTAATAAGATAATATCGGCAGGCTCAGTATGAATTGTTTCATCACTACGAGTATGAGCTGTAAAATCATAAACTGGCATTTCTATAGATTGCCGATTCATTAATTGACTTAATTGATTAATCAATAAAGGCATGTCGAAGGCATCAGGGTGATCATAATTAATTTTTTGACGTTCTGACATTGGTAGATGGTCATTATTCTTATAATAAGAATCTTGCGTAACAATCAAAATATGATCATCTTGGTGTAAGGTTTCATAAATTTCATGGGCAATAGTAGTTTTACCACTACCAGAACCACCGGCAATACCAATAATAATGGGACGTTTATTTGTTTGCATTGGGAAGCTCCTTTTTTTAACTATTACCATGATACCCTATTATTTCAATAAAATCGCGTTAATAAAAAATTTTTCTTTAAAAATTTAAAAATAAATACTTATAAATTAGAAGAATCTATAAAATTAGTTTGTTGAGAAGGAAGCTATCCTATCTAGGATAATTATCAGATATGTTGCAAAAGTTACTAAATAATGTTGCAATTTAAAAAATAGTAATGTAACATTAAGCGTAGCTTAAATTTAACTGAACGAAAGGAAGGGGAAATCATGTTCAAATCTTTATTAACTATTGATCAACTACGACGAATCATGGGTTACATGTCATCAGATTTATTTGGTAAAGATTTTGGCATGGTCTCTTCCTGATTCCATTGCTTAAAATTTAAATAATCAAACTTCAGCAACTGAAGCTTTAAATATCTTTTCTAAAAAATCGATGATGTCTAACCCTGAACTCAGTAACATCACCGATTTTTTTGTATTATTATGCATTTTTATTCATGAGAGGAATTTATTAATGGAAAAAGGAAAGCTATTTAAATGCTTGTTAGTAATTATAGCAGTGTTTGCAATGTGTTTTTCAACCGCAGCTCCTAGTTATGCAGCTAGCTCTAGTCAAACAAAGACCACTAAAAAAGTGGCTAGAGGATCTGTTTTAAAGAAAATCAAGGCAAAAAAAGAATTAGTGGTAGGTACTTCTGCAGACTATCCACCCCTTGAATTTACAACAAATATTAATGGTAAAACTAAATATGTTGGGATTGATATCGAATTAGCTAAAGAAATTGCTAAGGGCATGGGAGTAAAGCTTGTAATTAAAAATATGAGTTTTGACTCATTATTGGTTGCTTTGGAAACTGGCAAGATTGATATGGTTATTTCTGCAATGACGCCAACGCCAGAGCGTAAACAAAGTGTTGATTTTTCTAAAATTTATTACAAGCCAAGTGGTGAATATTTCTTAATTAATAAAAAAGATGCTACCAAGTATACAAGTGTGAAGAGCCTTAAAGGAAAAACTGTAGGTGCTCAAACTGGTAGTATTCAATACAGTGAAGTTAAATCACAAATGAAAGGATCAACTGTTAAGGGTTTAGGCAAGCTTAATAACTTGGTTTTAGCCCTCCAAACTGGTAAAGTTTCTGCAGTATTGATGGAAGAATTAACTGCTAAAGCTTATGCAGAAAATAACAAAAGTTTAAAGGCAGTTAAAGCTGACATTAAAGATAATGCTTCTGGAAACGCGATTGCTATTGCTAAAGGTCAATCAGATTTAGTAGCAGCAGTTAATAAAACTGTTGATAAAGTTAAAAAAGAAGATTTAGTTAATAAAAAATACTTGCCAGAAGCTGCTAAATATATGAAGACAGCAAGCAAGACTAATAAGATGAGCCAGTACTGGAGCTATTTTGTTAAGGGTATTTGGTACACTATTGTTATTACTATTTTTTCAGTAGTAATTGGTATCATTTTAGGTGTTATTTTAGCTTTAATGCGTTTATCTAAGAATAAGGTTATTCATTGGATTGCTGTAGCTTACATTGAATTTATTCGTGGTACGCCACAAATGGTACAAATTTTGTTTGTTTATTTTGGAATAGGTTATCTGATTTCTAATCTTTCTGCTATTGTGGCTGGTATTATCGCAATCGGACTTAATTCTGGAGCTTATGTAGCTGAAGATATTCGGTCAGGAATTGATTCTCTTCCTAAAGGGCAGATTGAAGCAGCGCGTTCACTTGGACTTAGTCAAGCTAAGGCATACCGTTATGTAATTATTCCCCAGGCAATTAGAAATATTTGGCCAGCATTAGGTAATGAGTTTATTACGTTATTGAAAGATAGCTCGTTAGTTTCGGTTATTGGGGTTTCTGAATTAATGTATCAAACGCAATTAGTTCAAACATCAACTTATCGTGGTGTGTTGCCATTATTTATTGCTATGATTATTTATTTCATCATGACATTTTCATTAACTAGATTATTGAATTACTTTGAAAGACGGATGAAGAATGACTAAAATACTCGATATACAACACTTAAAGAAAAATTTTGGTAAAAATGAGGTTCTTAAAGATATCTCAGCTAGTGTGAAGAAAGGACAAGTTATTACAATTATTGGCCCCTCTGGTTCTGGGAAAAGTACCTTACTTCGCTGTTTAAATGTGTTAGAACAGCCAACTTCTGGTAAAGTAATTTTTGATGGTAAAGATCTAACGCATATTGATGAAAAAGAACTAGATCAATTACGCGAAAAAATGGGAATGGTATTTCAAAATTTTAATCTTTTCCCAAATATGAACGTAGTTGAAAATGTAAAGTTAGCACCAATGAAGGTTAAAGGAATGAGTGATGGAGAAGCTGAAAAGATAGCTTTAGATTTACTTGAGAAAGTAGGATTAAAGGATCGTGCTACTCAATCACCGGCGAGTCTTTCAGGAGGACAACAACAACGTGTTGCTATTGCAAGAGCATTGGCAATGAAGCCAGAAGTAATGTTGTTTGATGAACCAACGAGTGCTCTTGATCCGGAAATGGTTGGGGAAGTTTTAAAAACTATGCAAGATTTAGCAGATTCTGGGATGACAATGGTCATTGTTACTCATGAAATGGGATTTGCTAAAGAAGTTTCTGATGTTGTCTGGTTTATGGCTGACGGGTATCTTCAAGAAACTGGAACTCCTGAGGAAATTTTTGATAATCCACAATCCAATCGGGCTAAAGATTTTTTATCTAAGGTTCTTAAATAGAAGTTATACTAATCTTATATTTCATTTATCACAAAAAAGAGATTTAAAAATCTCTTTTTTGTTTGTTCGCCTCAGGGTATTGTTGGAGGCGGTTTATATGATAGAATAAAAATGATTATTTTTATAAATTTATCTTGGAGAATCAAATGACTAAACAAAGATTACGCAAATTTATTATTTTCTTTGTTTCAATCTTAATGGCTTTTGTCATAACGGGATGTGCGAGAAATAATGATAAGAAGATAACCATTGTCGGTTCAAGTGCGATGCAACTTTTAGCAGAACAGGCCGGTAACGATTACCGCTTAACTCACACGGATAGTAACATCGTTGTTCAAGGTGGTGGATCTGGTACAGGATTAAGCCAAGTTCAAGCTGGAGCTGTTGAAATTGGAACTTCTGATGTTTTTGCAGAAACTCAAAAGGGAATCAGTGCACATAAATTAACAGATTATAAAATTGCTGTGGTCGGAATTGTACCAATTGTTAATAAAAACGTTGGAGTCAAAAATTTAACCACCCAACAATTAAAAGATATTTTTACTGGTAAAATTAAAAATTGGAAAGAAGTTGGCGGTAAAGATTTAGCAATTACAGTAATTAATCGTTCTAAAGGTAGTGGTACACGTTCTACTTTTGAAAGTATTGTCTTAAAAGGAGCTACTCCAATTAAGGCTCAAGAGCAAGATTCTAATGGTACTGTAAGAAAGATTGTAAGTTCAACACCAGGAACAATATCTTATATTTCCTTCCCATATGCTAGTGACAAAAATATTCAAAAATTAAGTTTAAATGGTGTTGCACCAACTAATGCAAATGTTACTACTAATAAGTGGCAACTTTGGTCTTATGAACACATGTATGTTCAAAAAGATGCACCAAAGTATGTTAAAGATTTCATCAAATATATGCTTTCTTCTAAAGTTCAAAAAGATTTAGTACCAAAGTTAGGCTATATCAGTATTGATGATATGAAAATTGTCAGAGATAGTGACAATAAGGTAGTAAAAGAATAGGATAGCTTTTAAATGAATAATAAAAAAGATTTAAAGCAAGTGGTAAATCAAGCTTTAGCAGAGCAAAAAGTACCACATGTTAAGCTGAAGAAAATAGGAGCTGATAAGGTCGATGTTGATAAGCTGACCAAACCTTCTAAGGAAACCCATCAAGAATATTGGGGTAAAGGTTTAACTTATGCAGCAATTATCCTAATCATTATATTGGTAGTTTCTATTATTGGTTTTATTGCTGTACATGGTTTAGCGACATTTTTCCAAGATCATGTTAATGTTCTTCACTTTTTGACTTCAACAGATTGGAATCCAGGTGATGGTAAGAATCATGTTGGGGCCGCTGCAATGATTGTAACCTCCTTTGCTGTAACTATTCTAGCAGCTTTAGTAGCAACTCCGTTTGCTATTGCAGTTGCTTTATTCATGACTGAATATTCAAGTAAAAAAGGTGGACGCTTCCTCCAATCAGTTATGGAGTTATTAGTGGGTATTCCTTCAGTTGTTTATGGTTTTTTAGGATTAACAATTATTGTACCTTTTATTAGAAATATCTTTGGTGGTACTGGTTTTGGTATTTTAGCAGCTACTTTAGTTTTGTTTGTGATGGTTTTACCAACTATAACTTCATTAACTGTTGATAGTTTAAAGGCTGTACCTAACCATTATCGTAAAGCTTCTGCAGCTTTAGGTGCTACTCATTGGCAAACTATTTATAAAGTGGTTTTACGTGTGGCTGCTCCTAGAATTATGACAGCAGTCATCTTTGGTATGGCAAGAGCTTTTGGGGAAGCGTTAGCTGTACAAATGGTCATTGGTAATGCAGTACTTATGCCATATAATTTAGTCAGTCCATCAGCAACTTTGACAAGTCAATTAACGAGCCAAATGGGAAATACAGTTATGGGTACTTTACCTAATAATGCTTTGTGGTCACTTGCATTATTGTTACTGATTATGGCATTATTCTTTAACTTCTTAGTCCGCTTGATTGGTAAGAAAGGACAGAAATAATATGAATGCAAAAGCAAAAGACAAAGTAGCTACTGCGGTTATTTATGCTTTAGTGAGCATTGTTGTGGTTATTCTTGTTGGAATTGTTGGCAATATTTTAGTTTCAGGTGTACCGCACTTATCATGGCATTTTTTGACATCGGAAGCTTCTTCTTATCAAGCCGGTGGAGGGGTAAGAGATCAACTTTTTAACTCATTGTATTTGTTAGTTTTAACTATGATTATATCTTTACCAATTGCATTAGGTGCCGCAATTTATTTGGCAGAATATGCAAAAGATAATTGGTTTACTAACCTAATTAGAACTACAATTGAAATATTAAGTTCATTACCATCCATTGTTGTGGGTTTATTCGGATATTTACTATTTGTTGTTCAATTTGGCTTTGGCTTTTCTATTATTTCAGGTGCCTTAGCTTTAACTTTTTTTAATTTACCAACTTTAACAAGTAATATTGAACAAGCAATCAAAGGTGTACCACAAGCTCAACATGATGCTGGCTTGGCCCTGGGCCTTTCTAATTGGAAGACTATTCGAGGAATTGTACTTCCTGCAGCACTTCCAGGAATTTTAACAGGAATAATTCTAAGCGCTGGACGAATTTTTGGTGAAGCAGCTGCTCTAATTTATACAGCAGGTCAAAGTGGTTCGACAATTGATTATAGTAATTGGAATCCATTGAGTCCGACTAGTTTTTTGAATGTGATGCGTCCAGCAGAAACTTTAGCTGTTCATATTTGGAAAGTTAATACTGAAGGTATTATTCCTGATGCTGATATAGTTTCAGCTGCAACTTCGGCTTTGTTGATTATTGTAGTAATTTTATTCAATTTAGGTGCTCGTGCTTTAGGTAATCACTTATACCGTAAGTTAACTGCAGCTAAATCTTAAGGAGAATTTTTGATGCAAGATGTAAGTGAAGCAAAAACCCATATTAAAACATTTGATCCTGATGATGAAATTCTTTCTACAAAAGATTTGAGCGTTTTTTATGGTGGAACAATTCAAAAGTTATTTAATGCGAGTCTCCAATTTAAAAAAAATTCAATTACTGCCTTAATAGGTGGGTCTGGTTCAGGTAAGTCTACTTTTCTACGTTCAATTAATCGTATGAATGACAAAGTTGCTAAAGTAACTGGAGAAATTTGGTACCACGGCTTGGATATTAATAAAAACAATATTAATGTTTATGAGTTAAGAAAGAATATTGGAATGGTTTTTCAAAAACCTAATCCATTTCCAAAATCAATTAGAGAAAATATTGTTTATGCCTTAAAAGCTAATGGTGAAAAGGATAAAAAAGAGCTTGATAAAATTGTTGAAGAGAGTTTGCGTGCTGCAGCTCTCTGGGATGAAGTAAAGGATGATTTGGATAAAAGTGCCTTGGCACTGTCAGGTGGTCAGCAACAAAGATTATGTATAGCAAGGGCTTTAGCTCTTAAGCCAGAAGTAATTTTGTTAGATGAGCCAGCAAGTGCTTTGGATCCAGTATCAACATCTAAGCTTGAAGATACGCTAAAGCAGTTGCGCAGTGATTATACAATGATTATGGTTACACACAATATGCAGCAGGCTTCGCGTATCAGCGATTATACTGCGTTCTTTCATTTAGGCCATGTGCTTGAATATGATAAAACAGAAAATATTTTTACTAACCCACAAGGTAAAATTACAGAAGATTATATTCGTGGTAGTTTTGGATAGGGGGATCCTCTGTTGACAAATATTATGACCGCTAACGATGTTCATTTAAGTTATGGACCCGTTGAAGCTTTACACGGTATTAGTATGGATTTTCAAGAAAAAGAGTTGACAGCTCTTTTAGGACCATCTGGTTGTGGTAAATCCACATTTTTACGTTGTTTGAACCGCATGAATGATGATATTGATAACATCAAAATTACTGGGATAATTACTTTTGAAGATGAAGATATCTACAGTCCTAAAATGGATTTAGTTAAGTTGAGAAAAGAAGTTGGGATGGTTTTTCAACAGCCCACACCATTTCCTTTTTCTATTTATAATAATATTGCTTATGGTTTGCGTTTGGCTGGTATAAAAGATAAGGAATTGATTGATCAACGAGTTGAGGAAAGCTTAAAGCAAGCTGCAATTTGGAATGAAGTAAAAGACGATTTAAATAAAAATGCTCAAGCACTTTCGGGTGGCCAGCAGCAAAGAATTTGTATTGCACGTGCTTTAGCAGTTCATCCCAAAGTGGTGTTACTGGATGAACCTACTAGTGCTCTTGATCCAATTTCTAGTTCAGAAATTGAAGAAACCCTTTTGCATCTTAAGCATGAATTTACTTTTATTATGGTTACACATAATTTGCAGCAAGCAAGTAGAATTTCAGATAAAACAGCTTTTTTGATGAATGGTAACTTGATTGAATATGGATCAACAGAAGAAATGTTTATGAATCCTAAAAAACAAATAACTAGTGATTATCTTAATGGACGGTTCGGATAATAAAAGGAGAATTTTAAAATGCATGAAGTCTTTCTTGATGAATTAAAAAAATTAAACACGCGTTTTATGAATTTAGGTATCGATGTGAGTGAACAAATTGATGAAGCAACGCAGGCTTACATTGACCATGATAAAAAATTAGCCCAAGAATTAGTTTCAGATGATAAAAAGTTCTCTAATACCGCTTTAAAAGTAGAAAAACGTACTTTAAAATTAATGGCCTTACAGCAGCCAGTAGCTACTGATTTTAGAACTGTGATTAGCATTTTAGAAGCAACTAGTGATCTTGAACGTATTGGTGAAAATTCAATGTCGATTGCGTGGGAAACTATTCGAGTAAAAGGAAATCGTCGTATTCCTGAAGTTGAAGAAATAATTACAAGTATGTCTAAAAAGGTTAACTTTATGCTTGACCAAATTTTGAAGGCTTATGTTCAAGATGATGAAAAACTAGCTCGTGACGTGGCTAAGAAAGATGATGAAGTGGACGCCGATTTTGTTAAAGCAAAAACTGCTGCAATTGAAGGTGTTCAAAAAGATCCAGAGGCAGCAGTTGCTTCTGCAAGTTACTTTATGATTATCCGTTTGCTTGAGAGAATCGGTGATCATATTGTTAATTTAGCCCAATGGGTAGTTTATAAAACTAGTGGTGAGTTAGTAGACTTAAATAATACTCGTCGTAATTTTGATTTTGAATAAAAACATAAGCTTAATTTTGAATTTTGGTTGTTGAATGTAAGAAGCTTTTAACTGTTTACTTAGTTGTGAATAAAATTTTTGTTAATAATTATGCAAAGCATCCATTTAGTGGGTGCTTTTTTGATATAATGAACTTGTTTAATGAAAACGCTATAGAGAGGTATTAATTATGAATAAAATTACTATTGTTGGCTCTATTAATGTTGACAGTATTTTACATATTAAAAATTTACCCCACCCTGGTGAAACAATTGCTATGTCTAAGTTTTCAAAAGCTGCTGGTGGTAAGGGAGCAAACCAAGCGGTAGCTGGTGCGCGTGCGGGTAGTAAAGTAGTATTTGTTGGCCGCGTTGGTGATGATGATCATGGGCGTTTTATGCTTAAAGAATTTAAAGATAATAATATTGATACGACTTATGTGACTGTAACTCCAAATCAACAAACTGGTCAGGCTTATATTTTGCTTCAAGAAAGTGGTCAAAATTCAATTATTATTCAACATGGGGCTAACTTTGATGTAACGGCAGATGATGTTAGAAATGCTAAAGATGAAATTGCCTCCAGTGATTTTGTGGTAGCACAGTTTGAAACTCCAGTAGAAGCAACTATTGAAGCTTTTAAAATTGCTCGTGCCGCTGGTAAAAAAACTGTTTTGAATCCTGCCCCAGCAATGAAAGAAATTCCAGAAAAATTATTAGAATTAACTGATTTAATTACTCCTAATGAAACCGAAAGTCAGGGAATTACTGGCATTGAAATAACTGATGAAGAATCAATGAAGAAGAGCGCTGATTACTTCCACAATCTTGGTGTAAAAGGTGTAATTATTACTATTGGTTCACATGGATCTTATGTTTCAATGGGTGAGTTAAATGAAATTGTTCCAGCATTTAAAGTGGAAGCAATTGATACCACTGCAGCAGGTGATACTTTCCTTGGTGCTCTAACTAGTGAATTAAACAGTGATTTGAGCAATTTAAGAGATAGCGTAGTTTATGCTTCTAAGTCCTCGTCATTCACTGTCCAAAAGCTGGGTGCCTTTCCATCAATTCCTAAGCGTAGTGTTGTAGAAGAATCATTAAAGGGTCAAAATAATGGATAAGAAACAACAAGATCAATTAAAAAGAGAAGCTGCAACCCAAGCAGCAATGATGGTTGAACCAAATTCAATCTTAGGGGTTGGTACTGGGTCAACAGTAGCATTTTTTATTGATGCATTAGGTAAAAGAAAAAGTGAAGAAAATTTTTCTTTAAAGTATATTGTAACTACATCAAACCGTAGCAAACAACAGCTTGAAAGTTTGGGATTTAAAGTTGATGAATTAGCTGACGTTGATGAAGTAGATTTAACGGTTGATGGTGCTGACCGTGTTGATGATCATTTAGATGGTATCAAAGGTGGCGGAGGTGCATTAACTTTAGAAAAAAACGTTGCTATTAATTCTAAAAAGATTATTTGGATAGTTGATGAAAGTAAGTTAGTTAATCGCCTTGGTAACTTTCCATTACCCGTTGAAGTTTTACCAATTTCTTGTGAACAAAATTTCAAAAAATTCCAAGAACAAGGTCTAAAACCAAAGTTTAGACTTGATAGTAATGGTAAACGTTATGTAACTCATTATGGTAATTATATTATTGATTTATATGTTGATCCTGTGCCAATTCCGGAGGGCTTAGCTGACTATCTTGATCATACTGTTGGTGTGGTTGAACATGGTTTGTTTTTAAATATGTGTGATGAAGTGATTATTGCTCATAGTAATGGTACGATTGAAGATAAAAAACGTAAATAAATAATAAAAAGACTTGGGAAATTCTTTCAAGTCTTTTTTTGTTGTAAAAGATAGTTCATAATAAAATTAAACGTTTATGTGAAGAAAGGAAATATAATTTTATGTCAAAGAAGCCCGTAATTTTTAGTACCGATCCAGGCATTGATGATGTAGCTGCAATGACTATTAGCTTATTCGATAAGGAAATCGATTTAAGAATGATTGTTGCAACCTGGGGTAATGTTGGATTAGAGTATACTTTAAAAAATACTTTAGGTCTTGAAACTTTTTTACATACTAAAGTTCCTGTAGTAAAGGGAGCTAATCAACCATTAGTGCGTCCTGCTATTAGTGCTGCAAGTGTGCACGGCAAAACAGGTATTGCAGGCTTTGAATTTTCAGAAATTGATGAAAGCTTGCTTAAACCTGGTTTGGCAGCAACTTTAATGCATGAAGAAATTCAAAATAGTAAAGAAAAAATGATTTTAATGGGAGTAGGTCCATTAACAGATTTTGCTTTATTATTTAAGCAGTATCCAGAAGATTTAGAAAAAATTGAGAAGGTTATTATCATGGGTGGAAATATCGGTCATGGTAATCACAGTCCTTTTGCAGAATACAATATTGCTGGAGATCCAGAAGCTGCTCAAGTAGTTTTTCAATCCGGACTTCCAATTCAAGTAGCCCCTCTTGAAATTGGTAATCAAGCTCACATGACTGCTGATCAAATGAAAAGAATCAAAGCATGTGGGGAAGTGGGTAACATGCTCTACAGTATGTTTTCTAATATCCATGAAACTGATGGTAGTGATCAAATTAAAATTTATGATCCAACTGCTGTGGGTATTTTGGTACGTCCAGAGTTATATACCTTTAAGCCCGCATATGTAGAAATTGAATTAGCTGGTAAATTTACTGCGGGTGCTAGTGCAATGGACTTTTTAAGTGATCAGCCAAATGCAGAGATTGCAACGGAAGTCGACACTACTAAGTTTGCAGATTGGTTCATTGAAGCAATTAAGGCAGCTGATAAAGGAAGAAAGTAATGGCAGATTTAGTTTATCGGGTAGTAATGCACGATATTAAGAAGAAGATTTTAAATAATGAATATCCCGAGATGCGTTTACCTGATGAACGTAGTTTAAGTGAACAATATCAAGTAAGTCGTTCCTCAATGAAACGTGCGTTGGGTTTGCTTGCTCAACAGGGAATTATTTTTAAAAAACGTGGAAGTGGTACCTTTATTAATCCTTTGTACTTAAAAAATCAGTCTTTGTTTAAGTATGAGGGTTCTAATTTGGGAATTACAGATTCGTTTAAGATGCCAGGCAAAAAACAGAGCATTGAATTACTTGATTATCAGGTAGTTAAGGCTGATGAAGAATTAAAACAAGATTTATTTTTGAAAGATTCTGATTTTGTTTATAAAATTAAACGGTTGCGTTTACTAGACGATCAACCATTTTTGATTGAAACAGGATATATTCCAATTAAGATTGCTCCAGAACTTAATCCAAATATTTTGAAGAGTTCTCTTTTTAATTATTTAGAAGATGCTCAAGGTAAGACTGTTACAAGATCATTTTTAACAATTACAGTTGAGCCTTCTACTTTGGATGATCAATCAAAATTAGTTTTAGCACCTAATGAACCTGTAGGGATTATGTCAGGAATCTTTTTCTTGGATGATGGAACGCCATTTGAAGTTTCAAATATGAGAATTCATTATAAATATATGAAATACAATACTTTTGTAAATTTGAGTCAAGAGTAAGGAAAACAAGCATACAGTAAAGGGTATGCTTGTTTTTTTATCTTATTGCCAAAAATTGGAACGGTCCAATAATTTAAATGGTTGAATTTGTACTCCGTCTGCTTTAAAATTATAGATAACAAGATTAATTCGAGGAGAAAAAATTATGGCAGTAAATTACGATACTAAAGATTACTTAAAGAGTGTTGACGCTTACTGGCGCGCTGCAAATTACTTATCTGTTGGTCAGTTATTCTTGATGAACAATCCACTTTTAAAGCGTGAATTAAAATCTGAAGATGTTAAGCCTAAGCCAATTGGTCACTGGGGCACAATTGTACCGCAGAATTTCATTTATGCTCACTTAAATCGTGCAATTAAAAAGTATGATTTGAATATGTTCTATATTGAAGGTTCGGGTCATGGTGGTCAAGTGATGGTTTCTAACTCCTATCTTGATGGCTCTTATACTGAAAGATATCCAGAAATTACTCAAGATGAAAAAGGAATGGCTAAGCTATTTAAGCAATTTAGTTTCCCAGGTGGTGTAGCAAGTCACGCTGCCCCTGAAACTCCAGGTTCAATTCATGAAGGTGGAGAATTGGGTTACTCACTTTCTCATGGTGTCGGTGCAATTTTAGATAATCCTGATGTAATTGCTGCTGTTGAAATTGGTGATGGTGAATCAGAAACAGGTCCATTGGCTGCCAGTTGGTTCTCAAGTAAATTTATCAATCCAATTAAAGATGGTGCCGTTATTCCTATTTTACAAATTAACGGTTACAAAATTTCTAACCCAACTATCGTTTCAAGAATGAGTGATGACGAATTAACTAAGTATTTTGAAGGTATGGGTTGGAAGCCTTACTTTGTGTCTGCCTATGCTGGTGGAGAATTTGATGGTTATAAGGACCATATGGAAGTACACGAAGAAATGGCAAAGACTATGGATAAGGTTGTTGAAGATATCAAGGCTATCCAAAAAAATGCTCGTGAAAATAATGATAGTTCTCAAGTACAATGGCCAATGATTGTCTTCAGAGTACCTAAGGGTTGGACTGGTCCTAAATTTGATTTAGATGGTAATCCAATTGAAAATAGCTTCCGTGCTCACCAAATTCCAATTCCAGTTGCTCAAGATGATATGACTCATAAAGAAATGCTTACTGATTGGATGGAAAGTTATAAACCTGAAGAATTATTTAATGAAGATGGTTCACCAACAGAAATTGTATTAGAAAATACTCTTGATGGTGATCAAAGAATGGCAATGAATCCTGTAACTAATGGCGGTATTGATCCAAAGAGTTTAGATATGCCAGAATACAGAGACTTTGCAATTAAGTTCGATAAGCCAGGTTCAGTTGAAAAGCAAGATATGGCTGAATGGGCTAAATACTTAGATAAGATGGCTGAACTAAATCCAAATAACTTCCGTGGTTTTGGTCCAGATGAATCTAAGTCAAATCGTTTGTTTAAATTACTTGATGGTCAAAAACGTCAATGGATGGAAAGTATCCATACTCCAAATGATGAAAACTTGAATCATGAAGGACGATTGATTGATTCACAATTATCTGAACATCAAGATGAAGGATGGCTTGAAGGATATGTCTTAACTGGTCGTCATGGCTTCTTTGCTACTTATGAAGCATTTGGTCGTGTAGTTGATTCAATGCTTACTCAACATATGAAATGGTTGCGTAAGGCTAAGGAACAAACTTGGCGTCATGATTATCCATCATTGAATTTAGTAGATACTTCTACTGTTTTCCAACAAGATCATAATGGTTATACGCACCAAGATCCAGGTATGCTTACCCACCTATATGAAAAGAATCGTCCAGATTTGATTCATGAATACTTACCAGCTGATACTAATTCGTTATTGGCAGTCTCTGATAAGGCATTTAGAGATCGTGAATGTATTAATGTGTTGGTAACTTCTAAGCAACCTCGTCCACAATGGTTCTCAATTGAAGAAGCTAAGAAATTAGTTGATAAAGGTTTAGGTTATATTGACTGGGCTTCAACTGACCAAGGTGATAAGCCAGATGTTATCTTTGCCTCCACTGGTACTGAACCAACTATTGAATCATTAGCTGCAATTGATTTACTTCATAAGAAGTTTCCGGAGTTAAAGATTCGCTACATTAATGTCATTGATGTAATGAAGTTAATGAGCCCAGAAAAGAATCCAAATGCTATCAGTGATAAAGAGTTCAACAGACTCTTTCCTAAGGATACTCCAGTTATCTTTGCATGGCATGGCTTTAAACCAATGATGGAATCCATTTGGTTTGATAGAGGTCGTGGTAAAGATGATGTCCATATTCATGGCTATGAAGAAAATGGTGATATCACTACTCCATTTGATATGCGTGTACTTAACCACATGGATAGATTTAACCTAGCTAAGGATGTGGTTCAATCTGTACCATCATTAGCAGAAAAGAATATGGACTTCATTAGTGAAATGGATGACTTGCTTGCAAAGCATCACCAATATATTCGTGATAATGGTAAGGATATTCCTGAAGTTACCGAATGGAAATGGGAAGGTTTAAAGTAAGTTTTTAAAATAACAAATTCAGAAAGAGACAAGGAAAATAAATTATTCTTTGTCTTTTTTTGATGTAGGTTAGATTAACTGGTAAAATGATGTTATATTATTAAAAATTGGATAAATGTAATTAATTATTAGGGATTGAGTGGAGACGATAATATGGATTTTAAGGATACTCTTGATCAAGAAAGAGCTACTAGAAGATTTACTGATGAAGAAATCACTGAAGAGGAAATTAGAGCAATAATTACTGATGCCCAACGCTCACCATCACTTTTAAATTCACAACCATGGCGCGTATATGTAGTCCAGGGTGAAGCTGTTAAAAAGATTAGAGCAGAGTTCAAAAAAATGATTGAAGCTGGCGAACAACCTCGTGAAGATTTTTCAAAGATAATGAATGTCGAGTGGGATACATTCCCAAGTAAAAATATGGCTACAATGAGTGATACATTGAATTATTTTTTACGTGGAGAATTAGAACAGTTTTCTGAAGCACAAGTAAATCTTTTTAATGCACCAACTCTGGTATTTATGACTATTCCTAAAAAGTCTCCAGCATGGTCAATCTTTGACTTAGGTTCTTTTTCTCAAACTTTAATGCTTTCGGCACAATCACGTGGAATTAATACTATGCCAGCCCATGCAATTGTTAAATTCCCAGATGTTATTAGAAAGTATGTCCCAATTCCTGATGAAGAATCCATTGGGATGGGAATAGGTTTAGGCTATCGCGATAAAAAGGCCTCTATTAATGGTTATCGTGCTAAACGTTTACCAGTAGATTCTATCTTAACAATTACTAAATAATTTTTAAGGAGAGATATTGCTCTCCTTTTTTTAATGAAGGTAAGGATTGCTAAAGTTATAGGTAAATTATTAGTGCAAGAAAATAATTAGAGATTAATGTTTTGTTAGTCTCTTTTTTAGTCATGAATAAAAAAGAAAAGTATAATTAAATTAGTCAAATTTTATAAAAATTAAGTGAATTCTTGATTTATCTAGAGTTAGAACCTGTTTTTTGCGTAAGAAATGCTAAAATATAGGTGGATTATTTTATATATATAAAAAGGTGAAATCAATTGTCTTCGAAAGATATAACTACTAATTTAATAATTATTGTTATTACTTTTGCAATTGCGATATTCTTTGTAGTTGCAGAGTTTGCATTGGTTCAAACAAGGGCTAGCCAGCTTGAAGATATGGAGGCCAATGGTCAAGGAAATCCTAAAAAGTTAAAACGTGCCTTGCATATGATTCATAACCTAAATGAATCCTTGTCCACCACACAAGTAGGAACAACTTTAGTTGGTGTTATTTTAGGTTGGGTTGGTCAAGGTACTATTGAACAATTGCTAACTAATTTATTTGGTATGACACATCTTTTAGGTGAAAAAACTAGCGGATTTTTAGGGGCAACAGTTGGTGTTATTCTTTTAACTTATCTAGAGGTTGTTGTTACAGAAATTGTTCCTAAAAATGTGGCTATTGATATGCCAGTAAAATGTTTAATGGCTGTTGTAAATCCATTAACAGCGTTCCATACGATTGTATACCCATTTGTTTGGTTGCTTAACCATAGTGCTAATGGCTTGCTTCATTTAATGGGGATGCAATCAGCTGATGAAGAAAATGAAGTATACTCTCAATCAGAAATTTTACGGTTATCAAGAAATGCCGTAACTGGTGGATCATTGGATAAAGATGATCTGCTTTATATGGAACGTGCTTTTGAGTTAAACGATAAAGTTGCTAAAGACATCATGACTGATAGAACGCAATTAGAGGTTCTTAATTATAAGGATGATGTAAAGACGGCACTTAAAAAGTACATTCAAGATGGTTTTAGTAGATTTCCTGTTGTTCGAGATAACAATAAAGACGATGTGGTTGGTTATGTCTATGCTTATGATATTGTTTCTCAAGCTCAAGAAAATCCCAATGTACCAATTACAAGAATTATCAGGGCAATTATTACTGTTCCGGAGTCAATGCTTATTCAAGATATTTTGAAATTAATGATTAAAAAACATACTCCGATTGTATTGGTTGTAGATGAGTACGGTGGTACTAGCGGGATAGTAACTGATAAAGATATTTATGAAGAACTTTTTGGTTCAATTAAAGATGAAATTGATGATGTTTCAGATGAATATATCGTTAAAGATGATCATGGTCAAATTCATGTTTCAGGTAAAACTACTCTTTATGATTTTGAACGGTATTTCCACAAAAAGATTAAGAGTTTTGAAGATAGTGATATTATCACTATTGGTGGCTATATGATGGAACATTATCCAAATTTAGAAAAGGATCAATCAGTAGAGTTTGAAGGTTTTAAATTCAAGCTAGTAAACCTTGAGCAGGGATTTATGCGTTGGTTCTTGGTTTCTGAAATTCCGAATGAAAAAGAAGAAAAAACTACAGAAGATAATAAAAAGTAGCAAAAAGCACCCGTAAGCGGTGCTTTTTTGTGTAACAAAATGTTATAATTCTACTATCGGTTAAAGCTTTTTATAGGAATACAGGGGAATAAATATGACTAAAAGTGACAATATTACAGACATTATTGACCATGTTTTATACAGTCAAGAAGATATTCAAGCAATGTGTAAACGTTTGGGTAAACAATTAACTGAAGACTATGCTGGTAAAAACCCCATTGTTATTGGTGTTTTAAAAGGTGCTGTCTTTTTTATGACTGATCTTGTGAGAGAAATGGACGTTGTGATGCAAAATGACTTCATGGACGTTTCTAGTTATGGAGATGGCTTTGAATCTACTGGTAAAGTAAGATTAGACATTGATGTTCAAGCTGATGTCAAGGGACGTGATGTCCTATTGGTAGAGGATATTGTTGATACTGGTCATACTTTGAAATTTATGGAAGATTTATTGACTAAACGTGGTGCTAAGAGCGTTAAATGCTGTGCTTTACTTAATAAGACTGCTCGTCGAGTTGATGATGTAACAGTTGATTATTATGGTGCTAATGTTGAAAATGAATTTGTAGTGGGTTATGGCTTGGATTATTTAAATAAGTATCGTAATATTCCTTATATTGGTGTGTTGAAGCAAGAAGTTATTGATTCTAATTCTAATAAATAATTGAATTAAAAAGATAGGAAATCAAATTTGAAATCCTATCTTTTCTTTTATAATATTACAAGCTGGTGAAAACTTGGCAACTGATTGACAAGCTGAAACCGGCTTTTTAATTAATTCTCTGTTTTTAGTTTATATTTCATGTAGTAGTAAACTGGTAATCCAATAAGTGTTAACCCAATTCCCGTCATTGATAACCAAAATTCATTAATAATAGTTGAAATAATAATAAAGAGACCGCCACCGATTGAAATTATAGGTACAATTGGATACCAGGGAACAATATATGGACGCTGAAGTTTAGGTTCGCGCAATCGAAGAATAATAACAGCAATTGAAATAAGTGTTGTAAAAGTCCACATAACAAATACTAGCATATTAGTTAATAAATCAAATGTTCCTAATAGAATCATTACTAGGGACACCACTAAAATAATTAATGCACTAACAGTAGGAACTCCTGTATTAACGTTAACTTTACCAATTTTATTAGAGAAAGGTAGCATTTTTTCTTTAGCCAGTGTATAAGGAATTCGCATCCCTGTGAGCATAAAACCATTAATTGCTCCGTAAACTGAAATTAAGATACCAATTGTAACTAATTTACCTCCTAAATTACCGAATAATTTCAAAGAAGTAAGATAGGCAGTATTTTGGTTGCCAACAATTTCTTTAAAAGGCAGTACTGACATAAAGGTATAGTTAATTAATACATAAATTAAAGTAATTAGTGATAATCCTAAAATAATAGCACGAGATAAGTCTTTGTCTGGATGTTTTACTTCTCCTGCAAGATTAGTTACGTTAATCCAACCATCATAAGCAAATAAGGCTGCAAGTAGACCTCCACTAAAAGCACTCCAAAATGGTTGATTTGCGCCTGACTGAAGTGGTAAAAGTTGTACATGTATTTTTTCTTGATTGAATAGACCAAAGACAACAATTAAAGCGAGCGGAACTATCTTTAAGATTGTAGTAAAGGATTGCATCTTACTTGAAAATTTAGTGGAAATAAAATTTAATCCCATTAAAAATATAGCTAGAAATAATGCTACTGCTGTAGCATATTTAGTTGGCCAATTAAATAGTACTACAAATTGTTGACCAAAAATTACACTTAAAGCACCAATGTTAGCGGGAAAGTAGACTAACATTTGGGCCCAGCCAAATAAGAATCCCCATGTTTTTCCATAGGTATATTCGATATACTTGATACTGCCTCCAGTTACTGGAAGAGCAGCTGCAATTTCTGAGACGGTTAGTCCTGATGCAATCGAAACTATTCCTGCTATAATCCAGACAAAAATGGTAAGTGAAGTACTTTGAGTTTTTTGAGTAATTGTACCAATTTTAAAAAATACTCCGCCACCAATTACTGTTCCAATAACTGTTGCTAGTGCTTGAGTAAAACTAATCTGTCTTTTCATGAGTTCACCTTCTTCTTTCTTAACTAGTCACAAGATTAATTATACAATTAATACATTAAGTATAGCTGGTAAGATATTATATTCTTAGGCTAAAATATCCATTAGGAGGATTTTATTTTGCATCGCTATCGTCATAGGTATCATCATAAATATACATTACCATCGATTATTATTTTACTTGTTATTGCAGTTGCCGCTCTATTATTAAGCTTTTATAATTTACAAAAAACTACGAGTACTACTGTGCCGCGTGGATCTAACATGAGTGTTTTAGGAATTGAGTTAGATCAGACTAAAAATGATATCGATTTACAAAAGATACAAAAAAATGGCATTTCTTTTGTTTATTTACGTTCAACACAGGGTAAAACATACTTTGATGATAATTTCTTGCTTTATCGCGATCAATTGCAAGGAACTCGTTTATCATGGGGCTCGATTGTAACTTATAGTAATGAAAGTACAGCATTACAACAATATCGATATTTTATGAAAAAAGTTGGACAAAATAGTGGTAATCTTCCTGTAATGATTGTGCCAGCTGTTGAAAGTCAAAGTAAAAAATATTGGCAATCTATGGCAAATTTTGCTCAATATTTACAAGCAGCGGGTAAAAAAGTTTTAGTTGCCGATAACCACCATTGGCAAAAGTTATTTTTACCTCAGACACAATTTTTGTATACAGGTGCTAGTTTGAAAAATCGTAAGGATTATTCATTTTGGTGTTATACCCAAAATGGTCGAGTTAAGAATATTGATTATCTAAAAAAAGGCACGACAATGTTTGCCTTTATCGGAAGTATGTCAAGTTATCAACAATTATATGGTTCTAGTTTAACCCAATAAGAAAGAGAGAAAAAATGTATCCAAAACAAGTTCAACAAGTATTAGATAAAGAACAGAAAAATCATCCAACCTTAATTCAAGAAAAAACCTATGATGCTGTTGTCTCTGGGGCTAGTATTATTGGTTTAGCAAAGACGGGAACAGGTAAAACTTTGGCGTATGGATTGCCTACAATTGTTAGAACAGCAGAAATTAATGGCTTAGCGGTAATTTTAGAACCGACTACTGAATTAGCTGTTCAAACCCGTAATGCGCTTTTACCTTATGTAAAAGCAATGGGTTTACAGGCTATGGCATTAGTAGGTGCAGGTAATCGTAAACGTCAATTAGAACGATTAAGAAAAGAAAAGCCCCAAGTTTTAATTTGTACACCTGGACGTTTTTTTGACTTTTTATCAGAAAATAGAATTAAGTTCGATAAAATTACTTCTTTAGTAATTGACGAGGCTGATGACATTTTAGAATTTGCTAAGATAGATTTGCTTTCTTCATTAGGCCAAAATCTTGAGCCACAGGCTCAAATTCTTTTATTTGGTGCTTCTGAATCTTCAATTACGCAAGATTCAGAAAAATTATTTGATCGTAATTTTTTATTGATCGATGTTCGTCCTGATCAAAAATCAGTAGTAAAACATGAATTTCTACAAGTCTCTAATCAATATAAGATACAATTTTTACAAAGACTTGCTAAATTAGATAAGTTTAAAGGAATTTTATTTTTTGATTCTACAGAAACTGAAATGAAGTTTGCACGAATTTTTGCGCATAGCAAGACTCCATTTTCTGTGTTGAGTAGTCAAACTAATAAGCAAGAAAGAGAGAAGATTCTTAGTCAATTTAAAGCAGGTAGAAGTAAGCTTTTATTTGCAACAGATTTAGCAGCTCGTGGCTTGGATATTCCTGATGTGACTTATGTTATTAATTTTGAAATTCCTAGTGAAGTAAATACATACATGCATCGGAGTGGTCGTACAGGACGAATGAATAAAGAAGGGCAAGTTGTAACTTTGGGCGATGATCATGACTTTAGAAATTTGCGAAAGTTATTAGACGGTACTTATAAAGTAAGTCGTGTGTACTTTGCTGGTTACCATTTAACTAGTGAAAAGCCTGATAAATCAAAGCCTAAAACTGAAGAAAAACAAGAAGTAGCTACCTCTAAGCCAATTACTAAGCATAAAAAGAAGAGATGGCGTAATAAGAAAAATAAAGGCTATCATCCTCATAAAAGAAGAAAAGAAGGTAAGTAATGTCGCGACTTGTAAAATGGTTAGAAACGTATGTCCTACCCGTCGCTACTAAATTAGGCCAAATTCGTTGGCTAGTAGCCCTAAGAGATACATTTGTCTCGCTTTTGCCAATAACAATGGCTGGTTCTTTGGCAATGTTATTTAGTAGTTTAATTAAAGCTGCTAAAATCCAATTAGGCTGGAATAATTTTTATCATGTAATGAAGCCTTTACTATTGATGGACAATATTGTCTGGAATGGTACTTTTGCTTTATTTGCCATTTATTTTGCTATGTCTTGGGGCTATCATTTAGCTAAAACCTATGAAGTAAACCGTTTTGCTGGTTCAATCATTGCACTTGTTTCTTTTACGATGAGTATTAGTGACATGGTTAAGCTAAAAATAGATGGGGATGTCATTGATATTAAAAATGCAGTAGATACGAGTCAATTTTCTACTTCAGGATTATTTACGGCAATTATCTTTGGCTTGTTAGGAACTGTAATTTTTATTTTGGCATATCGGGCAAGATTAACCTTAAAATTTTCGACGAATAGTATGCCACATTCTGAGTGGGTAGCTTTTAGTACATTAATTCCATCATTGATTGCAGTTTTTGCGGTAGCTGCTCTTAATTGTCTTTTTCAAGAAGTGGCCGGTACTTACTTTGGTAATTGGCTTTTGACTAGTATTCAATCACCATTAGTAAGAATGGGACAAGGGTTTGGAGTTGTATTGCTGATTACATTTTTAGTTCAAATTTTTTGGTTTTTTGGTATAAATGGAATTGGTGTATTAACTCCGGTGATTGATTCTCTTTGGCTTACTCCAGAAAATATAAATGTAACAGCTGTCAGAAATGGGGGTACAGTCCCTTATATTTGGGTACGTGATTCATTTAGTGTATTTGCTTGGTTTGGTGGAGCAGGTGGTACTTTAGCTTTAGTTATTGCAATTTTAATTTTTTCAAAAAGGACAGATTTAAGAACTATTGCTAAAATGGCATTAGCGCCTGCTGTATTTAATATTAATGAACCAATTTTATTTGGATTACCGGTTGTCTTTAATCCGGTATATTTGATTCCCTTTGTTTTAGCACCTATGGTTAATGTTTCATTAGCATATTGGGTAACTAAAATGGGGTTAGTAAATCCTGTGCAAATTTTTGTTCCTGGGGTAATGCCTCCGTTTTTAAATTCATTTTTAGCATGTAATTATGATTGGCGGGCAATTGTCTTAACTCTAGTAAATATAGTGATTGCTTTGTTTATTTGGATGCCATTTGTTTTCGCTGCGGATAAAATTGCGCAAGATAATAATCAACGTAGTTTTTATATGAAACAATATTAGAAAAAATATTAGGTAAATGATTAGTTTTATGGTAAAGTTAAAACTGGTCATGACCCCGTAGTTCATCTGGATAGAACAATGGTCTCCTAAACCGTAGAGGTGAGTTCGAATCTCACCGGGGTCATAGTTAAGTTAAAGACTGCTAGTGCTTTAGCGCTAGCAGTCTTTTTATAATCTTACAAGTTGGTGAAAATTTGGTAATTTCTTCCCGATTATAGTTCATAATTTGACTATTTTAGGTTATAGTTAATTTAACAAATGGAGGTTTCTATGGACAAAATCAAGGTAATGACTGTTTTTGGTACACGACCAGAAGCGATTAAGATGGCACCACTTGTTTTAAAATTAAAAAATGATGATCGTTTTGAAGAAATTACTGTGGTTACTGCACAGCATCGTGAAATGCTTGACCAAGTATTAAAAATTTTTAAAATTAAACCCGACTATGACTTTGATATTATGCATAAAAATCAAACTTTAGAAGAAATCACCTCTAAAGTTATGATTGATTTGTCCAAAGTTATTAAGAAAGAAAAGCCTGATATTGTGTTAGTTCACGGTGATACTACAACTAGCTTTGCAGCAGGATTAGCTACTTTTTATCAACAAACAACATTGGGACATGTAGAAGCGGGTTTGCGGACGTGGGAGAAGTATTCACCTTTTCCTGAAGAAATGAACCGCCAAATGACGGATGATTTAGCAGATTTATATTTTGCTCCAACTGAATTAAGTAAGGCTAATTTAATTAAAGAAAACCATCCTGCGGACAATATTTTTGTAACTGGTAATACTGCAATTGATGCTTTGCAACAAACAGTACAAAAGGATTATCACCATGATGTACTTGATAAAATTACTCCAAGTAACCGTGTTATCTTGGTAACCATGCACCGTCGTGAAAACCAGGGCGAACCAATGGAACGCGTCTTCAAGGTAATGAAGCAAGTAGTGGATAATCATGATGATGTTGAAATCATCTACCCAGTGCATTTGTCACCAAGAGTGCAAGAAGTTGCTAAGCGTGTCTTAGGTGGCGATTCACGTATTCACTTGATTGATCCACTTGATGTGGTTGATTTTCATAATTTGGCCAAGCGGAGCTATTTCATTATGACTGATTCAGGTGGTGTCCAAGAAGAAGCACCAAGTCTTGGAAAACCAGTTCTTGTTTTACGAGATACTACTGAAAGACCAGAAGGTGTAGAAGCTGGTACTTTAAAATTAGTTGGTACTCAAGTTGATACAGTTAGAGAAGAAATGACACGTCTGCTTGAAGATCAAGCTGCTTATAATGCTATGGCTAATGCTAAGAACCCTTATGGTGATGGTCACGCTAGTGACAGAATTATGGATGCAATTGCTTATTACTTTGATAAAGAAAACTTGGATAAACCTCAAGATTTCTAGAATGGCGGAAGAAGAATGAAAAAAATAGTCCCCAAAATATTTTCTTTTTTAGGGATATTAGTGATTTTTACTTTAATTACTGGATGTAGTAAAAATGCTACTCAAAAAAGTTCAAAAGTAACTACTCAAAGTACTCCCAAGCAAGAATCAAAACATGTAACTAAGGTTTTAACAAGCAAAAAGTTTTCTAACTTAAAAATTATTAGTCAAAATATAGATATAGTACTTGAAACGGGTAAAAGTTATAAGGTAACTTATCAGGGCAAGAACACTACTATACCTATAGTTAAGCAAGGTAAGAGTAAGTTAACTGTTAACCAAGTTAAAGCTCAGCATTCCCTCGGTCTTATGCGTTTGCCGATGATTATCATAACTGTTCCTAAAAAAGCTAAATTAAATAAGGTAACAATAAATAATGGAAGTGCTGATGTAAGAATTAATAACTTGAATTTAAAGCGAGGGGTTATTTCGACAGATAGTGGGGATATTATTATTTCCAATAGTAAATCAGTTAATGGAATGAATTTAAAGTCAACTACAGGAAGCATTAAAGTTCGTAATACTAAATTCACTGGTTATAAATTGACGACTAATGATGGACAAATTCAAGTTAAAGATGAAGCTAGTGCAACGTCATATACAAAGAATGCAAAAAGTAAAAATGTTTTAGTTGCCAAATCCGGTTCAAAAGAAATTTGGGTAAATTAAAATCCTAGGCTAAGAAGCTTAGGATTTTTTTTTATTATCAAAATGACTTTTTAATTTTTCTGCGAATTTACTACTCGTATCTGAAAAAATCGACTTAGTAGTAAGATAGTTGAAAATACCAACAAGAATTTGATCTAGTATTTTTACAAATAATGTATTCCAATGAAGCCAAGAAAGGCCAATTAACATAATTAAGTTATCTGGAATTAGACTTATAATACGATAAACAAAGAATAGTCCTAATTGATAGAGGGTGCCATGTTTTTTATCAACATTTTCAATAAAAACTCCATGTTTGTTAAAAAAGAACGAGGCTAAATTAGAAATAATAAAGGCTACCGTATTTGCATAAATTAAAGGTATCTTCCACCAATTATGAAAAATCATAAAAGTTACGATATTAATCAAAGCAGCCAAAAAGCCAAAAATTGTATAAGCATAAAAACTTCTGTGTCTGGCTACTAATCGTGAACCTAACTTTCGTAATTGTGCTTTTGTGACTTTTTGATTGTCTCTTTGATGTTTTTTAGTCATTGAATGCCTCAATCATTTGCGTCGCTGCTTGATCAATTAATACAATATCATCATCATCTACTGCATTTTCAATTTTTACTGGGTCAGCAACTTCGATTGCACCGCAATTTTTGAATGCTTTTTCAAAATCATCAACATTTTCACAATAATGTTCTTTATAAGTTTTATCTCCTGATCCCATTACTGCAAACTTTTTACCAGTAAGATTTAGTCCGATTAATTGGTCATAAAAATCTTTTAATTCGTCAGTCATTACCCCTTCACCGTAGGTGTAAGTAACCATAATGCAGAGGTCACTGTCTAAGTAGTTACTAGCATCTGCAAAACTTACATCAGTTGATTCCACATCAAAACCGGCATCTTGAAGATTTTCTTCCAAGATGTCAGCCATATCTTCGTTATTGCCAGTCATGCTAGCAAAAACAATTTGTGCTTTCATTTGAATTGCTTCTTTCATTCATTATTTTTTCTATTATTATACTAAAGCATTCTAAGATTGTGTAAACAGAAGAAGAAAATCTTTTAAAAAAGCTTTATAATAGAGAAGATAATTTTAATTCTAAAAATAAAGGAGAATTATTAAATTGATTACAATCAAATCCAAGCGTGAATTAGAAGGTATGCAAAAGTCAGGACGTTTACTAGCTTCTATGTTTGAAGGCTTACGTGACGTTATTAAGCCAGGTATTTCTACTTGGGAAATTGAAAAATTTGCTCAAAAGTTTGTTAAGAGTCGTGGTGGGCGCTTATCTGAACAAGGTTTTGAAGGTTACAAGTATGGTACTTGTATTTCTGTGAACGATGAAATTGCTCACGCCATTCCTAGAAAGAATAAAATTTTGCAAGAAGGCGATTTAGTTAGTGTTGACGTAACTTGCAACTTAGATGGTTATGAAACTGATTCATGTACTACTTATGCAGTAGGTAAAATTTCTGAAGAAGATCAAAAACTATTAGACGTTACTGAAAAAGCAATGTACATGGGGATTGACCAAGCTGTAGTAGGTAATCGTATTGGAGATATCGGTAGTGTTATTCAAAATTATGTTGAAGATGAAAATGGTTTTGGTGACGTTCGTGAATTAGTAGGACATGGTATTCAGCCTACTATCCATGAAGATCCAGAAGTTCCTCACTATGGTAAGGCTGGTCATGGTTTACGTTTACGCGAAGGGATGACTATTACTGTTGAACCAATGGTTGAAGCTGGAGGGGATTGGAGAATTACCCAGCATACTGTTTCTGATCCTAATGATGATTGGATTTACTACGCAACTCCAGATGGTTCTAAGGCGGCTCAATTTGAACATACATTTGCAATTACTAAGGATGGTCCTAAGATTTTTACTTTACAAGAACCTTATGATGGCTTAGAAAAATACATCCCTCACTTTGATGAAGAATAATTAATTATTATGAAGCATGTATTCTCTGAGATGAGAGCTCAGATAAATCCTTTTATAAAAGGTTTTTCAAAAGCAGTCTCAAGTGGAGAAATTACCCAGCACTCAATTATTATTGCTTATTATGTGCTATTTAGTATATTTCCAATCATTATTATTGTTGGAAATATTTTGCCTTTATTCCAAATTGATACTGGACCAATTGCTGATTATTTAAGTTTAATTTTACCTAGTCAGGTATCACAATTTTTAATGCCAATGATCAGTAGTTTGTTGAGTAAACATTCAGGTGGCATTTTGTCGTTTGGTATTATTGTAGCGATTTGGTCTTTTTCTGGCTTGATCAACTCTGTTAGAATTGCAATGAATAAAATTTATGGTGTTCATTTACAAGAAAAGCATGAACCTTGGTGGAATGCAATTGTAAGTCGGATACTTACATTAGCGATCACGGCTTTAATGATTTTTTTGTGGACCCTGTTAACTTTAGTTTTAACTTTTGGACGTCAAATAGTAGAATTTTTAGCGCCAATTTTTCAATTACATTTAGATTGGATCTATAAAATTGAGAGTTATAAATGGCCATTAATTATTACAATGATGCTAATTGTTAATATATATTTAAATTATTTTTTGCCAAATATTAGTGGTGTTAAGCGAGTTGTTTTTCCAGGGGCAATTTGGACTACAATAGGTTGGAGTGCATTATCTTATTTCTTTGGTTTATATTTAAAATCCTTTGGTACAAAGTGGCAAAACTATGGTATCGTTGGAACTTTTATTGTATTTATGCTCTGGATGAATATTAGTTCACTTATTTTTTTAATTGGTATTTGTATTAATTCTAGCCTAAACACAATTAAATATGGAACAGCCCATTATACTAAGGCATCGGTATTATCGGCATTACGTCAAAGGCAAAGAAATAAATAATATATTAAGAATGACTTAAGGTGTTCTTTTTGATAATATAAAAGTTAAGGGAAGATTTTATTTTTTGAGGAAAGAGATAAAGATAATGAAAGTAAGAAAAGCAGTTATTCCTGCTGCAGGTTTAGGTACAAGATTTTTACCTGCTACTAAGGCCATGCCTAAAGAAATGTTACCTATTGTTGATAAGCCAACTATTCAATTTATAGTTGAAGAGGCTAAAAAGTCTGGTATCGAAGATATTTTAATTGTTACTGGTAAAAATAAACGTTCGATTGAAGATCATTTTGATGCTAATCCTGAATTGGAACAAGACTTGGAAGAAAAGCATAAGAATAAGTTATTAAAGTTAACTCAATCAATTACAGACTTGGGTGTTAACTTATACTATACTCGTCAACCCCATCCAGCAGGTTTGGGAGATGCAATTTCTCGTGCCCGTAGTTTTGTTGGTAATGAACCATTTGTTGTTATGCTTGGTGATGACTTAATGGTTGACAAAACTCCATTGACAAAACAATTAATTAATCGCTATGATAAGACTCATGCATCAACTATTGCGGTTATGCAAGTGCCACATGAAGAAGTTTCTAAGTATGGTGTAATTAAGCCAGCTGGTGAAATTGAACCAGGTTTAATTAATGTTGAATCATTTGTTGAAAAACCAGCAGTTGAAGATGCTCCTAGTGACTTAGCTATTATTGGTCGTTACTTACTTACTCCAGAAATTTTTGATATTTTAGCAAGTCAAAAACCTGGTCGTGGTGGCGAAATTCAATTAACTGATGCAATTGATACTATGAACAAAACTCAACGAGTTTTTGCTCATGAATTTAAGGGTGCACGTCATGATGTAGGTAACAAGGAAGGTTATCTTGAAACATCAATTGAATATGGTCTTACCCACCCAGAAACAAAGGATGAATTGCGTCAATATATCATTAATTTAGGGCAACAATTATCTCAAGAAGATATTAAAAACAAAAAACAAAATAAATAATTGAGTTTTAGCTCAAAAAAGAGAGACATTTGTCTCTCTTTTTTTCTGCTTCATAGCAAGTAAATTATATTTTTGCTTAAATCGATTTGAATACCATAGATAGTACTTTTTTCTTTTTTGTAATCAATTAACAAATTAATGTTAGTTTGATGAATATGGTGAAGAATTTTTTGAATATCAGCTAATGTTTTTGCATAGCTATTTTTAGTTTCAAAGATACATTCTTGACCAGAAATGGTAGCTTTGGTAATTGGATAAGATTTTCCTTTTTTGGATGGGCGATAATAAAGAGAATAATTGGGATTTAAATCTTTAGTTAATTGTAAGAATAAATTTAATTGCATATCTATAAAAATAATGTTGAATACTATAAAAAATAGAATTAATATAGTTATTATACTTTATAAAAAGAAGGATAATAATGTTCAAAAAACATAAAAAAGCTTGGATAATAATTATATCTATTATAGCAGTTGTAGGGGCAATTTTTGTTGGGGCAGGCATGTACTTTTACAATGTAGCAATTGTTCCAGGACAAAAGAGTTTTCTTAGCCAGAAAAAGAATTTAACAAAAACTGATCCACTCTATGCACAAACTAAATGGTATCAAAACGTTAAAAAACAAAAATGGACTATGACATCTGCTGATGATAATTTGAAACTTGATGCAAATTATATACCAGCTGGTCATTCGAAAAAGACTGTCATCATCTTACATGGTTATATGAATAATAAAGATACTATGGGACCATATGCAGCCATGTTTCATCAATTAGGTTATAATACTTTACTGCCAGATGCGCGCGGTCATGGTGATAGTCAAGGAAATTATGTTGGTTATGGGTGGCGTGAAAAAGTTGACGTTAGAAAATGGGTCCAAAAGGTTATTCAACATAATGGGAAAGATAGTAAAATTGTGATTTTTGGCGTTAGCATGGGTGGAGCAACCACAATGATGACTAGTGGGCTTAAACTACCAAGTCAAGTAAAGGCATTTGTTGAAGATTGTGGTTATACAAATGCTAAAGCAGAGATTGAACACGAAGCACAAGATTTATACAATATGCCAGCATTTCCAAGATTTCCATTAGTAGAAATTTTAAGTGGTATTACACGTGTGCGTGCAGGATATTTCTTAGGAGATGCAAGTTCAGTTAAGCAATTAGCTAAAAATAAGCGACCAATGATGTTTATTCATGGCTCGGAAGACACATTTGTGCCAACTTCAATGGTTTATGAAAACTATAAGGCTACTAAAGGGCCGAAAGAGCTTTGGATTGTTAAGGGGGCTAAACATGCTAAGTCATTTCAAACTAATCCTAAAGAATATCAAAAGAAAATTGGCCAATTTTTGAATAAATATGTTTAGAAAATGTCAGCGTGAGCTGGCATTTTTTGCTTTTTTTTTTAATATAGAGTTGAAAAAGTGTTTTCTGTTTGTGTTTCAGGTATTATTTTATTAAAGACTAAGTTTAAGGAAGTAAAAAATGAAAAATATTTATGTTGTTGGAGCTAAAAGAACTCCATTTGGTAAATATCGTGGATTTTTCAAGGACAAGTCTGCAGTCGACTTGGGTGTTATAGCATTAAAGGGATTGCTGGCTGAAAGTAAGGTGTCCCCAGACCAAATCGATGGAGTCTTAATTGGAAATGTTTTGAGTGCAGGCTTGGGTCAAAATATTGCACGCCAAATTGCCTTAGGAGCTGGCTTACCTGAAAAGATTGTTGCTAGTGTAGTTGATGATGTATGTGGTTCTAGTTTAAAGGCATTACGGTTTGCGCAGGGACAAATGGAAATGAATGACTTAGGGCTTGCTGTAGTTGGTGGTACAGAAAGTATGACCAATGCACCATTACTTTTAGATAAAAGTGAAAAGCATAGTGATAATCAACATTTCCGTGATAGTTTACAAATTGATGGAATTGGGGATGCATATTCACAAAAGCCAATGGGATTAACTGCTGAAAATGTTGCTACTAAGTATAAAGTAACACGCAAAGAAATGGATGAATTTGCCTACAAGTCTCATGAAAAAGCTTATGCGGCAGTAAAAAATAACTGGTTTGAAAAAGAAATTATTCCAGTTACAATTGCTGGCCAAACTTTATCTACAGATGAGTCCATTCGTCCTGATACTAGTGTTGAAGCTCTAAGTAACTTAAAACCTGTTTTTAAAGAAGACGGACTTGTTACTGCAGGTAATTCTTCCCCATTAAATGATGGAGCAAGTATGCTTTTGATTGCTACGGAAGAAAAAGTAGAAGAGTTAAATTTACAACCACTTGCTCGTTTAGGAGATTTTAGTGAAGTAGGGTTTGATCCAGCTTACATGGGTTATGCACCTTACTTTGCAATTAAGAAGCTTTTGGAAAAGCGTAATACAACTATTGATGATTATGACTTAGTGGAAATTAATGAAGCTTTTGCAGCTCAGGCTTATGCAGTAGCACGTGATTTAAATATCCCTCAGTCTAAATTGAATATCGCTGGTGGTGCAATTAGTCTAGGACATCCGCTAGGAGCAACTGGTTCACGTTTAGTAATGGGTGCAATCAATAGTTTAGAAAAAATTAATGGTAAACGGGCAATTGTATCATTATGTATTGGTGGTGGACAGGCAATTGCTTATGAAATTGAGCGGAATTTCTAATGAAGTTTTATAAATTAACTCCGCAACAACGTCGAGAAGTCTTAGCTGAAGAAAATATTAATTTAGCAGATATTAATGAAAAAGAATTGGCTAAATTAAATAATCTTAGTGAAAATGTAGTTGGTCAGGTTAGTTTACCTCTAGGAGTAGTTGAAAATTTAATTGTTAATGGAAAAAGTTATTGGGTCCCAATGTCTGTTGAAGAACCATCAGTAGTGGCGGCTGCTAATCATGGAGCTAGTATTTTTGCTCAAAATAGTGGTGTAGTGGCTGATAGTCAGCGAGATGGCATCTATGGTCAGATTGTTTTAAGGGTAAATAATAGTTTTTCACTTAATGAATTAAATGACAATTTTTCTGAATATATTGCTTTAGCTAATAATGAATTTGCTAGTTTAGTCCATCATGGTGGTGGTGTGAGAAGTATTGAAGCTAGTCAAAAAGAAAATTTAGTATATTTAAAAGTTCTAGTTGATCCGGCGGAAGC
This sequence comes from Lactobacillus sp., assembly GCF_014803895.1. The sequence continues at coordinate 51,126 of NZ_JAAVAU010000023.1, forward strand.
AATGGGAGCTAATAAGACTAATAGTATCTTAGAGTTTTTAAGTCAAAAAATGACTAAGTTAGCAGGTGTAGAAGAAAAATTATTTGCAATTCTGTCTAACTATCCTAGCCAATTAACAACAGCTAAAGTTAAATTATCTGTTGATACGATTGGTGGCCTTGAAGTGGCTAAAAAAATCGCTTTACTGGCAAAGATTGGTTATGATGATCCTTATAGAGCTGCTACGAATAATAAAGGTATTATGAATGGGGTAGACAGTGTACTGATTGCTACAGGAAATGATTACCGTGGTGTTGAAGCAGCTACAGCTGTTTTAGCTAGCCAATCAGGACAGTATCGTAGTTTAAGTTCTTGGAAAGTGGAGGGAAGTTATTTACTTGGTAAATTAACTTTACCTTTAGCTATTGGTACTGTTGGTGGATCAATTTCTGTAAGGGAAGATATCCAACAAAGCTTTTCAATTTTAAAAAATGTTAATAGTACCGAATTAGCTAATATTATAACTGCAATTGGACTAGCTAATAATTTCGCAGCTTTACTGGCAATTTCTACTAAGGGTATTCAAGCTGGCCACATGAAGTTACAGGCTAGAAATATTGTTGCAACTTTAAACGCTACGGATATCGAGCGAGAAAAAGTTTTGACTGAAATGATTACTAGCAAGGAATTTTCTCAAAGCAGTGCCCAAGAGCTATTATTAAAATTAAGAAAAGAAGAGGAATATAATGAGTATCGGAATTGATAAGATAGGATTTTTTACGCCAAATAAGTATGTAGATATGGTTGACTTAGCTCATGCAAGAAATCAGGATCCTAATAAGTTCTTAATCGGTATCGGTCAAACTACAATGAGTGTAGCTGATAAGACTCAAGATGCAGTATCCATGGGAATTAATGCAACTTTGCGTTATTTGGATGAAATTGATAAAGATAAAGTTGGTTTATTAATTTTTGGTACTGAAAGTAGTGTTGATCAATCTAAGTCAGCATCACTTTTTGTAAAAAATGCATTAAAACTACCTCCTAGTATGCGTGCATTTGAAGTAAAAGAAGCTTGCTTTGGTTTGACTGCTGGTTTAATGATGGCACGTGATTTTGTTCGCGCTCATCCAGATAAAACCGCAATTGTAATTGGTAGTGATATTGCACGGTACGGTATTAATACTGCTGGAGAAGTTACTCAGGGTGCGGGGAGTATTAGTTTGCTTGTTAAGAGTAACCCAAGTATTTTAGAATTAAATGATGGTCATAGTGACTACAGTGAAGATATTAATGATTTTTGGCGACCTAATAATTCTAAGTTAGCTAAAGTGGATGGTAAATATTCTACGCAAGTATATTTAGATTTCTTTACCAAGACTTTTGAAGATTATAAAAAGCAAAAGGGCCTTGATAATCAAGACTTTACAGCAATTACTTATCATATGCCTTTCACTAAGATGGCACTTAAGGCTAATCGTATTGCTGTTGAAAATCAAAATGAAGAAACTAGTCAGCGCTTAATGAATAAGTTTGAAGCTGCAAAAAAATGGAGTAGTTTGGTAGGAAATATTTATACTGGATCTTTATACTTAAGTTTATTAAGTTTACTTGAAAATGGTAATCTTCAAGCTGGTGATCTTGTAGGATTATTTTCTTATGGTTCGGGCGCAATGGCTGAATTTTACTCAGGCAATGTTGTTGATGGTTATGAGAAGCAATTAGATAAAATCAATGATGAAGCTTTAATTAATAACCGACAAAAACTCTCAATTAATGAATATGAAAAAATTTTTACTGAAGCATTGGAAGATCCAGAAGATGGTGTAGAATTTTCTAGTGATGAAAAAACTGGCACTTGGTACTTTGCAGGTGTTAAAAATGATATTCGACAATATAGAGAAGTGCAATAATTTTGAAATCGTTTTCAAATACTGATATAATAAGAAGTGTGGATGAGGTAATATATAATTAATTTTTATCTCCAGATCGTAGTATTTTAAAGACAGATTCTTTTAGTAAATCAATAGTCGTTATTCAATTCACAATGATAAGTGATGTTGATTATGCTGTAAGCTGTTTTTGAGCTTCTCTTTGCTTACAGCGCTAGATAGTTAAATTACCTTAACCACCCGCGCAGACTGACTGTTCTAGTCAGTCTGTTTTTATTTATAAAAAAAGCAACTCAATTGAGTTGCTTTTAAAACTATTTATCTTTTCTTAAAACAAGCTTTGCGATACCTTCCCAACGTGGAGTTTGAGGCATCATATCTACTGGTTTAATTACCCGAACGTCATATGCTTCACTAAGTAAAATCAGATCTTTTGCTAGGGTTGAAGGATTACATGAGATATAAACAAAAGTTTCTGGTTTAACTTCAAGAAGTGTCTTAATTAGTTTCTTGTTTAAACCGGTTCTTGGAGGATCAACAATAACAGCATCAATTGGTACACCTTGTTTTTTAAGGTCAGGTAGTACTTTTTCGACATTACCCTGAATATATTCTGCATTCTTAATATGATTTAATTCCGTATTATGTTGTGCATCAGTTACTGCTTCAGGGATGCTCTCGATTCCGATAACTTGATGAGCACGGTCACTTGCTAAAATACCTAAAGTTCCAACACCACTATAAGCATCAATTAGGACCTGATCTGGAGTTAAATCAAGATATTTTAATGCTTCGCTATAAAGGTTTGTGGTTTGTTTAGGATTTAATTGGAAGAAAGCGCGAGGAGAAAGCTTAAATTTTTTGCCTAAGATTTCTTCAGTAATTTCGTTTTTACCAAATAGCTTAGTTGTTTTATTACCCCAAACTTGTGGATTATTCCATTGAGTTTCATTTTGAAAAACGCTAACTACATTAGGAAGTTTCATAATTTCTTTAGCTAAAGGAATTAGATTTTTTATTTTTTTACCAATTGTAATTAAAGTTACTTGAATTTCCTTAGTAGAAAAGGATTCTCTTACTACAATTGTTTTAATACCATCAGATTTTCTACGATAGTTTGCAACAGGAACTCTAAATTTAGAAATTAACTTTTTAATATCCCGCTCAGTTTTTTGCGTAGCTTTAGATTGGGTAGGCATTTCTGGTAAATCTATCAAATCACGTGAATTTGGTGCGTATAAACCAAGCTTACTTTTGCCCTTCAAAAATTCAATTTGGTATTGTGCCTTATTGCGGTAGTGCCATTCTTCTGGGGCTGGGAGAGTATTTTTAACTTTAATTTTTTGGTAGTTACGTGGATGAAATTTACGCAAGGATTCTAGTATCAAATGTTTTTTAAATTCAAGTTGTTTAGGATAAGATAAGTGAGCGAGTTCTAATCCACCTACGCGAGGGTCAACACCTTTTGGAAAAGTAACTCGGTCGGGAGATTTTTCTTTAATTCTTACTAATTCTCCTTCAAGATAGTGTGGGAAGCGTTTAGTAATTTTAGCTACTACAACTTCATCAGGTAAAGCACCAGGAATAAAAATAATTTTCTTTTTGTAATAGCCAATGCCTTCACCATTGATGCCTAAACGTTTAATAGTAACAATGATGTCTTTTTCAGTTTTATTTTTTGTAAATTTTGTCAAAATTAAGTCCTCATTTCGATTAAACCTAAAAAAAGTGTCACAATTATCATAAGCGCTATTTATTTTTAGCACAAGCAAATTAATTACGTATTTATTATTATAAAGAAAAGAGGGATACAATTGTCAGTAATTACTAAGGTTACAACCCAAAAAAGAAAAGGGTACTATAATATTTACTTAGATGGAGAGTTTGCGTTTGGGGTTAGTGAAAGAACTTTAGCAAATTTTCGTTTATTGCCCGGTAATGAATTAACTACAGAACAGATTAGAGAAATAAAGAACTTTGAATCAGATGCTAAGGCTGTTGAGATAGCAATAAATTATTTGAGTTATCAACCTCGTAGTATTTATGAAGTTTTACGGTACTTAAAAAAGCATGAAGTTAGTGAGATAGCTGCTCAAAATGCAATTACTCAACTTACTGATTTAGGGTACTTGGATGATAAAAAATTTGTTGAACTTTTTATTAAAAATAATATTCGAGTTGGCAAGGATGGTCCTAGAACTTTAGAGAGAAAACTTGCTCAAAAAGGTGTTGACTCTCAAATTATTATGCAAAGCTTAGCTGAGGTTGAAATAGAGGAGTGGCAAGATCCTGGCTTACGAGTGGTCCATTCGCTTGTATATCAGTCTGGTAAACTTTCTTTAAAGGAAATTAAACGTAAGGCAAAGACAAAATTAATGAGCCATGGTTTTATGGGTGAAATTGCAGATATGATAATTGAAAATCTGAACTTGTCTGAAGATGAAGATGAACAACTTGAAGCTTTAAGAACGCAAGGTATTAAAGCTTATCGTCGGTATCGGAATCAGGATGATTTTTCGAGAAGACAAAAAGTGCGACGCTATCTTTTACAACATGGCTTCTCTAGTGATGAAGTTAATTCTTTCTTAAATGGTGACGTGTGTGATTTAGAAGAACTTAATGATTATTAATAAGCTGTTATAATAATAGTGATGTTTTTGTGAGAAGGTGATTATTTGATAGCACCAAAGGAAGGCGACTATATTGCTATTAAAAGTTATAAACATAATGGCACGCTACACCGCACATGGCGCGACACAATGGTTGTTAAAACTGAGCAAAATATTTTGATTGGTGTTAATGATCGTACTTTAATCACTGAAAGTGATGGACGTAAGTGGTATAGTCGTGAACCAGCGATTGTTTATTTTCATACTAAATATTGGTTTAATGTCATTGTAATGATGCGACCAGATGGAATTGCATATTATAGTAATTTAGCGAGTCCTTTTGTTTTAGATAGAGAAGCTTTGAAGTATATTGATTATGATTTAGATATTAAAGTTTTTCCTGATGGTGAAAAAAGGCTGCTAGATGTGGATGAATATGCGATGCATAAAAAGTATTGGCAGTATGGTGAAAAAATAGATACGATTTTACGCTATTCTAGTTTAGAATTATTAAAGTGGATTGATAATAAAACTGGACCTTTTGCCGATAATTTTGCCAAAATATGGTATGAACGGTACAATCAACTTCGTCCAGATGAAAAATATGGTTATTTTAAAGGAAGAGAAAATGAAGAAAGAAATTATTTCAGCAAAGAACGTGATCGGTAAGATTTTTATGCCTAGTCAAATTGATGAAAGAAGAACATTTGCTGCTTCGGTACAAGCAACGGAAAATGACCCAAAGTTTAAAAAGTTTATTGAAAAAAATGGTTATACTAATGATCGTGCAGGCTTAATTGTTTTTGGTGAAGGTACTTTCATGTTTGTTTATGGTGTTCTAACTGATGCTAATGTAGCTGCTCCTACTGGTTTAAATCGATATCAACTACCAGAAGCTGAGGTTGCAGAGGTTGAAACTGATAATATGGGACTGATTTACTTTAGTCAACCGGTCAATATCACTGTACCAACATTTTTAGATAAATTGACCAAAGAAAATGTAACTATTTATGAAAATATGGGTGATAGTGAAACACCATATATTTTATCTGATTTGAATTTATCTACAAAAAAACTGACTCAAATTTATTACATTAGAGCCAGTAAAAATTAATTAGTGTTGTTGTGGGTCAATTGAAAGATTGTCGTATTCTAGGTAGGCACCAATGCATGTGGAAATGAGCATTACTAGTAATGTCCAACCAACGGCTGTGCCGACAATAATTTTTAGTGATAAAAATTGTCTTACTAAAATTGTTGCAACTGTGCATAGAATAAAATCTAATATAAAATTTCCTACTAGAAATAGTTTACGTCGTCTGATACTAAAAAAACGAAGTAATTGTTTAAAAAAACTGTAAGGGATTTGTTCCGAGAGTAAATCTAGCGGTCTTTGAATAGTTGCTTTAATAGCAAACATAATTAAAGCTCCTACGAAGGCTCCTACTAGGGTACGCCATACATTGCTTGAATGGCGTACTAGCGCATTATAGCAAATACCAACGATTGTTAAACTACAAAGATAGGGAATTAAAAGTAAAAAGATAAAAACTAAATAGATTCGTTCTCTTTTCATAATTTGACCTCATTTCTTGCTTTTTATTCTATCATAGAAAGCATAGCGACAGAATTGAATAATACCAAATAGAAAGTGAGAAGCAACTATGAGTACTGACCCTAATGCGGGTGACTTATTTAGTCGATTAAAAGCACGTTTTCGTAATGAAGAAAAGTTAGATGCTCCTGACCGACTAGCTAAAGAAATTGCTACTTTGCATAAAAACCATCTGCTTAATGATCATGAATATGGCATGATGGAGGGAATTATCAATTTTCAAACCAAGATGGCTCGTGAAGTAATGGTTCCACGAACAGATGCCTTCATGGTTGATATCAATAAAGAGTTTAAAAAGAACCTTGCCGAAATTCTTAAAAAGCCATATTCTCGAATTCCCGTTTATGACGGTGAAAGAGATAAAATTGTGGGTGTAATTCATATTAGAACTGTTTTACGTAAAGCTTGGGAAAACGGTTTTGATAAAATAAATTATGAAGATGTAATGTTTGAACCTTTATTTGCCCCTGAAACAATTGATTTAGGAGAATTATTGGTTGAAATACAGCAGACCCAACGACAATTAGTGATTTTAACTGATGAGTTTGGTGGTGTTGTCGGACTAACTACCATCGAAGACTTAATTGAAGAAATTGTTGGTGATATTGATGATGAAGCTGATCATGCACAAGTTTTATTTAGAAAAGTTGACGACCAACATTATATTATCTATGGCAAGATGTTATTAACTGATTTTAATGAAGAATTTGGTACTGATTTAGAGATGGAAGATGTTGATACAATTGCGGGGTATGTTATCACTAGGTTGGGCTTAATTCCAGCTAAGGGTGAAAAACTAAGCGTAAAGTTAGCTAATGGTATGACACTAACTACGCGGAGAATGAAAGGATCAAGATTATTGACGCTTCTTCTTTCTATTCCAGATGAAAAGATAATGACTAAAGATGATAAGGTAGGAGAATAAATGACAAAGTTAACAGATGAAGTAAATAAGCGTCGTACATTCGCTATTATTTCCCACCCAGATGCTGGTAAGACGACAATTACTGAGCAGATGCTTTTATTTGGTGGTGTAATTCGCAGTGCTGGTACCGTTAAGGCAAGAAAAACAGGTCACTACGCTACCAGTGACTGGATGGATATTGAAAAAAAGCGTGGTATCTCAGTTACTAGTTCTGTAATGCAATTTGAATATCAAGGTAAACGGATTAATATTTTGGATACACCGGGACACCAAGATTTTTCGGAAGATACATATCGTACTTTGATGGCTGTTGATGCTGCTGTAATGGTTATCGATTCAGCTAAGGGTATTGAACCTCAAACTAAAAAATTGTTCAAAGTTGTAAAACAACGTGGTATCCCAATTTTTACTTTTATGAACAAGCTTGATCGTGATGGACGTGAACCACTTGATTTGATTGCTGAATTAGAAGATTTACTTGGTGTTGAAGGCGTAGCTATGAACTGGCCAATTGGTATGGGCAAGCAACTAAAGGGTCTGTATGATATTGCCAATAATCGGGTAGAACTATATCGTAAAGATGATGAAGAGCGTTTTATTCCTTTAGATAAAGATGGTAAATTAGATCCTAGTCAACCTCTTGCTCAAGATAGTTTATTTGAAAGTACTTTAGGTGACATTGATCTTCTTAAAGAAGCAGGTAATCAGTTTGATAAAGAAAAAATCCTAAAGGGTGACCAAACTCCTGTATTCTTTGGATCAGCTTTAACTAATTTTGGAGTAGAGACTTTCTTAGATAGTTTTGTACAATTAGCTCCTGCACCTCAAGATCATGAGGTTAATGAAAATGAAAAATTAGAACCGGATAATTCTGAATTCTCTGGCTTTGTATTTAAAATTCAAGCTAACATGAATCCTAACCACCGTGATCGTATTGCTTTCGTGCGTATTGGTTCTGGAGAATTTAAAAAGGGAATGGATGTTACCTTAGCTAGGACTAACAAGCCCGTTCGTTTAAATGGTGCAACTGAATTTATGTCTAGTGCACGTGTCCAAGTTTCTGAAGCTGTTGCGGGTGACATCGTTGGTTTATATGATACAGGTAACTTCCAAATTGGTGATAGCATCTATGCGGGTAAAAAGAAAATAGTTTATCCTGAATTACCACAGTTTACACCAGAAATCTTTATGCGTGTAACAGCTAAAAATGTGATGAAGCAAAAATCATTCCACAAGGGAATGACGCAATTAGTCCAAGAAGGTGCAATTCAACTTTATCGTGGTTATACTACTGATGATTATATTTTGGGGGCTGTAGGTCAGTTGCAATTTGAAGTGTTTGCTTATCGAATGAAGAATGAATATAATTCGGAGGTAGAACTTCATAGTTTGGGTAACCGTGTAGCACGTTGGATTAATCCAGATCAACTTGATACTAAAATGTCTTCATCACGTAACTTGCTTGTTAAGGACCGTGAAGATGAACCATTATTCTTATTTGAAAATGCTTTTGCTGAGAGATGGTTTAAAGACAAGTATCCTGATGTTGAATTAACTTCAAGATTATAAAATAAAAAAACTAGAGCGCTTTGACGCTCTAGTTTTTTTATTTCTCACAAGTAATAGAAATAATCTTTCTACTTTTATCAATTGTGATATCGTAAATCTTATCTTCATGGATTAGTCGGTCAATCACGAATTCAATTTCATCTTGACGGATTGCACGCTTATGATTTTCCATTACGATTTCAATTTTATCAGTTGTTTCACTGTATACTACAGTAGTATTACCTAATGAATAAACTTTTACGTATTGACTATTGGTAGCAGCAAGTTGCTTCTCTACTAAATCTCTGTATGTATTGGTTACATCAATTAAATGCATAATTTCACATCCTTTATTATCATGTATTCTCTTTATAGTATACGCTTTTTGTGGAGAATAGAAGAAAATTTTAGTTGTGAACTACTGATGATTAGATGTTTTCACTGATTTTAACTTCGTTGTCTTGAGTTGAGGCAAATAATTCTTTAGCTTCTGGATGATCAAGTTTATAATCGGCAACTTTATCTTCAATTTGCTCTTGAATTACACGACGAAGTGGTCGTGCTCCCATTGCTGGATCGTACCCTTTATCAACTAAAATTTCTTTAACATCTGGGTTTACTGTGATATGTAAGCCTTCATCCTTGACCATTTCATTAGTGTCTTGAAGCATTAAGTCAACAATTTTAACTAAGTTTTCTTTTTCAAGGGATTTAAACTCAACAATATCATCCAACCGGTTTAAAAATTCAGGTTTGAAGTACTGGCCCATTACACGCTTGAATTGTTCTTGTTTACTGCTTTGTGCTGCAAATCCAACACTTGCTTCTTTGATACCTTGACCAGCATTAGAAGTCATAATGATAATTGTATCTTTAAATGAAACTGTGTGACCTTGAGAATCAGTTAGACGACCGTCATCTAAAATTTGTAAGAAAAGATGGAGAACGTCTGGGTGGGCTTTTTCAATTTCATCGAATAAAATCAAACTGTATGGATTATGACGAACTCTTTCTGTTAATTGACCAGCTTCTTCGTAACCAACATAGCCAGGAGCTGAACCAATTAATTTAGATACGGAATATTGTTCCATATATTCACTCATATCAAAGCGAATCATAGCATCCTCAGTGCCGAAGATTTGCTTAGCAAGTTGCTTAGCTAGTTCAGTTTTACCCACACCGGTTGGGCCGACAAATAGAAATGAACCAATTGGTCGACCAGATTTGTTGAAACCAACACGATTGCGACGAATGGCACGGGCAACAGTTTTAACAGCTTCATCTTGACCGATAACGTTTTCTTGTAGGTCATGAGCTAAGTTCTTTAATTGAGTTTGTTCTTGTTTCTGTAAATCACCAACAGGAATACCTGTTTTTTCTTCAACAATTTTATTCATAATTTTATCAGTGATTACAGGCGTTTTATCTGGATCAACTTTTTGATCTTTTAATTTATCATACTTCTCAATTTGATCACGATAGTAAGCTGCTTTTTCGTAATCTTCATTTTTTAAGGCATCTTGCTTAAGTTGTTCGGCAGCGTCCATTCTTTCTTTAAGTTTTTCGCTATCCACGTAAGGGATAGTTAAATTCATTCGTGAACCAGCTTCATCTAATAAATCAATAGCTTTATCTGGTAAAAAACGATCCTGAATGTAACGAGAAGATAGTTTTACTGCCGCATCAATGGCTTCATCGTTATAATTTACATGGTGGTAATCTTCATAACGACGTTTAATACCTTGTAAAATTTTAATTGTTTCTTCAATAGAAGGTTCTTTAACTTGAACTGGTTGGAAACGTCGAGCTAAAGCAGAATCCTTTTCAATATTACGATACTCTTTAATAGTAGTAGCACCGATTAATTGGAATTCTCCACGTGCTAAAGCAGGCTTAATGATATTACCAGCATCCATACCACCTTCGGCATTCCCTGCACCAACAATTTCATGAATTTCATCAATGAAAAGGATGATATTATCATTACTTTCTAGTTCTTTAATTAATTGTTCCATTCTTTGTTCAAATTGACCCCGAACGCCAGTTCCTTGAACTAGAGATACCATATTTAAAGAAATGATCCGTTTATCTTGTAATTTAGCTGGAACTGAGCCATCTACGATTTGTTGAGCTAAACCTTCAGCAACAGCAGTTTTACCGACCCCAGCTTCACCGATTAAGACTGGATTATTTTTTGTTCTTCGGTTTAAAATTTCGATTACACGAGCAATTTCTTTATCACGACCAATTACTGGGTCAATCTTTCCTTTTTTAGCTAGATCAGTTAAATCAGTCCCATATTGATCTAATAAAGATGGTCTCTTATGGCGACCACCACCACGACGACCACCACCCATATTCATTCTAGGATTTTGATTTTGGTTATCTGAATTTTGATTGCTGGAATTAAAGGCATTAAACAAATCATCAAAGTTACCAAAAAATTCATTATTATTCATATTATTTTGTCCTTGTAAATTTTGTAATTCTTGATAGCAATTTTGACATAAAGAAATTTCGCGGGTTTGTCCATTAATATTAGTATGTAAATGAATGGAAGCAGGCCGCTCATGACAGTTATCACATAGCATTTGGAAGACCTCCGTTTCCCCTATAATGAGATTAATAAATACTGAGACTATTGTAATAGTTAGCACTCAATATAGTCAAGTGCTAAAGATTAAAACTTACTTTTCGTAAGAAAAACTTAATTTTTTTGCAAATAAATCATTAAATTTTTAGAATGAGTAGTGAAATAAATTTTGAAAGGTAAAATAATGGATTACGAACAAATACTGAATGATTTGGTAGAAGGAAAAATTAAAGAATACAAAGTTGATACAACAAATGCTTTTGAGTTTCAAAAAGCATTACGTCAATTTGGTAAAAGACAAGATATTACCGGTGTAGCTCAAAGAGGTGGTAGTATAATATATAAAGTAGTGGGCGGTGACAAATAATTTTATAATTTTTGAAAACCATTACATTACTGTTGTTTTAACATCAAAAAAATGATAATCTAATAAACGAATGGGATTTAGCTCCCAGTTAATTTTGATTTTAAAGGAGATCCAAAAATGGAAAAACGTGAATTTCATATTATTGCAGAAACTGGTATCCATGCACGTCCAGCAACTTTATTAGTACAAGCTGCTTCAAAGTTCGGTTCAGACGTTAACTTGGAATACAATGGCAAGTCTGTAAACTTGAAGTCAATCATGGGTGTTATGTCTTTAGGTGTTGGCCAAGGTGCTGATGTAACTATCACTGCTGAAGGTGATGACGAAAAGGAAGCAATTGAAGCAATTGCTGATACAATGAAAAAGGAAGGCTTAGCTGAATAATGACGAAAACTTTAAAAGGTATTGCAGCCAGCGACGGTATTGCTGTTGCACCAGCCTACCTTTTGGTAGAACCTGACCTTTCGTTTTCAAAAGATTCAGTTAGCGATGTTGATTCAGAAGTTGCTCGTTTTAAGAAGGCAGTTGAAGAATCAACTAAAGAACTTGAACAAGTTCGTGATAAAGCTAAGGAAAATTTAGGTGAGGATGAAGCACAAGTCTTCGATGCTCACCTTTTATTCTTAAGCGACCCAGAATTTACTGGGGCTATTGAACAAGAAATCAAAGATCAAAAAATTAATGCTGAAGCTGCATTAGATGAAACTGCTCAAAAGTATATTGCTATTTTTGAAGGTATGACTGATAATGCATACATGCAAGAACGTGCTGCCGATGTGCGTGATGTTTCTAAACGTATTATGGCACACTTACTTGGTGTATCTCTTCCAGACCCAGCTACTATTGATCATGAAGTTGTTGTAATTGCTCATGATTTAACTCCTAGTGATACTGCTCAACTTAATAAAAAGTATGTTAAGGGTTTTATTACTGATATTGGTGGTAGAACTGCTCACTCAGCAATTATGGCTCGCTCCTTAGAAATTCCTGCAGTTGTTGGTACTAATACAATTACTGAAGATATTGCAGCAGGACAAATGGTTATTGCTGATGGATTAGACGGTAATGTAATTATTGAACCGACTGAAGCTCAAATTAAGGAGTACAATGAAAAGGGAGAAGCCTTTGCTAAGCAAAAGGCTGAATGGCAAAAGTTAAAGAATGAACCTTCAGTGACTGCTGACGGTAAGCACTTTACTATTGCAGCTAATATTGGTACTCCAAGTGATATGACAGGTGTAAAGGAAAACGGTGCTGAAGCTATAGGTCTTTACAGAACTGAGTTCTTATACATGGATTCTTCTGACTTCCCAACCGAAGATGAACAATTTAAGGCTTATAAGGAAGTTATCGAAGGCATGGATGGTAAGCAAACTATCATCAGAACTATGGATATCGGTGGGGATAAACACCTTGATTATTGGGAATTACCTGATGAAATGAATCCATTTTTAGGTGTTCGTGCTATCCGTCTTTCACTTCAAAATAAAGAAATTTTCCGTACACAGTTAAGAGCACTTCTACGTGCCTCTGCTTATGGTCCACTTGGAATTATGTTCCCAATGATTGGTACTCTGGGTGAATTACGTAAGGCAAAGAAAATTTTAGCAGAAGAAAAGGCAGAATTAACCGAAAAAGGCGTTAAGATTGGTGAAGATTTACAAGTTGGTATGATGATTGAAGTACCTGCAGCTGCAGTACTTGCTGATCAATTTGCTAAAGAAGTTGACTTCTTCTCAATTGGTACTAACGACTTAATTCAATATACTATGGCTGCTGACCGTGGTAATGATGGTCTTTCTTACCTTTATCAACCATATAACCCATCCGTATTACGCTTAATTAAGCATACTATTGACGGTGCCCATGAAAATGGAATTTGGGTTGGTATGTGTGGTGAAGCTGCTGGTGATGATATCATGTTCCCAATTTTACTTTCAATGGGACTTGATGAATATTCAATGAGTGCAACTTCAATTTTACGTATCAGAAGTTTGATGAAGAAGATCAATACCAAAGCTATCAAAGAATTAGCTAATGAAGCATGTTATGTTTCTGAAACTTTTGAAGATAATGAAAAGCTTGTTAAAGAAACTTTGAAGAAGCTTGGTATTGAAGCTTAGTTCTAAAAAGAGAGCACGTGGGTGTTCTCTTTTTTTGTAATTATTTATAAATTATTTCCAAAAATTCACAGTTTATTCATGATTGGCTGTTAAAGTATAGATAGTTAAGAAATAAAAGAAAAAATATATTGAACTTATTTTAAGTAAGTATATAATAGATTTATATTATGTAGTTAATAGCTATAAATAAAAGGAGCTGGATTTCATTGGTAAATTTATATACATCACCTAGTTGTACTTCATGTCGTAAGGCAAAAGCTTGGTTGAATGAGCACGATATTCCTTTCAAGGAAAGAAATATTTTTGCAAATCCACTATCAAAAGATGAAATTCTACAAATTCTTCGAATGACTGAAAATGGTACTGAAGAAATTATTTCTACGAGATCACGTACTTTCCAAAGTTTAAAAATTAATTTAGATGACTTATCAATTGATCAACTTTTAGACCTTGTTGAAAAGAATCCTAGTTTACTTCGTCGTCCTATTATGATGGATGATCGTCGTCTTCAAGTAGGTTACAATGAAGATGAAATTAGAAGATTCTTACCTAGAAAAGTTCGTCGTTTAGAATTAGAACAAGCACAAGCAATGATAAGCATGTAAGCTAGTAATTATTTTGTCAAAAACGTTAGTCTTAGTGACTGACGTTTTTGTTTATTTTTATAAATAAGGTACAATAGAGATAATATTAAAGACTTCGAGGTGAATGAAATGCAAGTACATCGTATTAGTAAGAATACTATCCGGGTAACTATGGATGCTGATGAATTAAAAGAACGTGGAATTACTATGTTGGATTTACTTGGTAATAAAAGTCAAATTCAGCATTTCTTCTATGATATTTTAGGCGAAGTCGATACCGACCATACTTTTGCTAAAAATGATCCAGTAACGTTTCAGGTGATGCCAAGTAGCTCGGGTTTAGAATTACTGATTTCTAAAGTTCCAGATGATCAAGATGAGGGAGATAATTCTCAACAAGATCAATTACGGCAATTGTTAGAAGGCTTAGGTCAAGATGCATCGAATGATGAAATAAATAACCAACAACCTAAGAATTCAACTGAAGAGGTCATAGATAGCCGTAGAATTTTTAAGATTAAAAATATTGATTTGGTTATTGGATTGGCTGATAGTTTGAAGGTAGATGGTTTAGCATCTAGTTTATATGTATATCGGCATAATTACTATTTGGATTTAGCATTTTTAGACCATGGTTTAGTAGAAATGACGCCAAGTGATGCTTGGGTAATTGCTAATGAATTTGGTACTGGGATGACTGAAAAAAAATTTCGTAGAATCAAAAATCAAGCTAAATGTTTAATTATGCAAGATGCATTAGGTAATTTAAGACATTATTTTGACTAATTAATTAAAAGAGTAAGTAAAAACTTACTCTTTTTTTCGTACTGTATACTGGGTGAAAAAATGTATGCAGCATTATTAAAGAAGAGATTAGTATTGGCAATCAGTGAAGCTAATTTAATTTATGAAGGGACTAAGATATTAAATTGTGAAAAATATTATTGTCCTAATTGTAAAAAAAGAGTGATGCTGGTTATTTCTCAAGAAAAGATGCCTTTTTTTAAACATATCAGATTAATAAAAGGAGAGGGAGAAAAAGATGAGCATCAACAAGCTAAACAATTATTGTGTGCAAGTTTAGTTGCTAATGGGATAAAAGCTGAAATGGAAGTACCTTTAGCTAACCAACAGTTACGAGCTGATATAATGGCTTTTCCTAATTTAGCCTTTGAAGTTCAATGTGCACCATTAAGTAAAGAAGAATTTCAGCATCGCCATTCAATTTATAAAAAAATTAAAGTCAAAGATGTTTGGATTGTAGGTCAGCGACACTACCTTAAAAAGAAACTTAGAAAATCACAGCGAATTTTTTTAAGATATAGCAAAATATGGGATTGGTACTACTTAGAAATTGATCCATTTAAAGAGGAAATTTATTTAAAATATCAAATTCGTCTGGAGCCGTTAAGGGATAATGTGATGTATCGTAAAAAAACTTTTTCACTAAGTGAAAATGGCCTCAAAGAATTATTTAGTTTTCGTGGAAATGGTACAGTTATTACTTATGTTGATGGTCAAAAGCAGAGAAATTACTTGATTCGTCAATTACGACAAAAAACTAACTTAGGAAGAAAAATTGCTACATTAATGTATGAGTCGCATGTAACAATTGATGATTTTCCATCGCAAGTTTTTGATCAGGTAAGATTACCTAATGAAAAGTTAACGGTTATAAAATTTTTACAAAATAAAAGGGATACAAGTTAATGTATCCCCTTTATATTTTTAAATTAGATGTAACCCACCGTGATTACACTTTTTGTCTGAAGTGTCTGATGTATTTGCTAAAGCCGTAGCCATTTTATCACGAGTAATATTGCCCTCAATCATTAAGCCGCAGTTATCGCAGTCATAATTAAAGACAAAGGTAGTGGGTGTAGTTTCAACCTGTAATTCTTTAGCGAGTTTTAAGTCTTTGTCAATAGAAAGTTGGGTATAAGCACTTTTACGTGTTTCCAAAAATTTATCAACTGAAATATTTAAATTACTTAAAATATTTTTTACTATTTCCAAAGAATAATTCTGTTTATCATCATTAATTGCTTTTTGAAGTTGCAATAAAAATTGGCGCGCTATTTTATTACCCTTAATTAATTTTAAAGCATGATAATCTTTAATTGCATTAAAAGTATGTGAGCTGAATCTATTGAATAAATCTAAATTTTTAGTTCCTAGGTTTCTTGCACGTATATCATTGCGAATTGTATGTAAATTTGCCATTGGAACAAAATGATAAACAACTTTATTTTTAGATTCATTAATAGCTGCAATAATTTCTTGTTCACTTTCATAACAATTAATTCCGATAGGATTTACAAAGAAAAAAACCTCATACATATTCTTCGTCCTCCTCTGTAATTTCAACCCTACTGTATCAAAATTGCTAAAGAATGAGAAAGGATATGCTTCATAGTTTATTATTTTCTATGTTCAAAAGCGCGTTGAACTTTATTTTGATTAGTATTTTCTTTAGTAGATTTAAAGTTAAATTGCTTTTCTAATTCTGCCAACACTTCTTTAATCAAAGCAGGATTGTCATTTTCAATTTCTAATTCATAATCTGCTAAGCCATCTTCATATAAAGTAACATCTAAAGTTAATTCACATTCTTTTGGTCCACGGATGATTAAACGATGGGTTTTGCTCCAAGTCTTTAGCTCTAAGGTATCCGCAATTCTCTTATCGAAGTGTTTTTCTAGATATTCACCAACGTCACCACCAAAACTGAAATGTTCGCCAGCTTGTGCAGCATGTACCATTTGTTCAGCTTGTGCTAATGAAAGCAAGTCATTAATTTCAACAACTTCATGATAAGTATCTTGTTTAGGATTTTGATCCTTGGTTTTAAGAGTTTGTTCAGCTCTTTCAACGAATACTCTAATTCTGACACTAGATTCATTATTTGCTAAATCAAGATCAGGGGTATCAAAGTAAAAGTTTTGTTGATTGTAGTCAGAGATTGCTGTAAAAGCTGCACTCATTTTTTCATAAGTTTCTCTGTCTAGTAGAGTTTTGGATTCAATTTCGACATTTTTTGACATAATTTTGTCCTCCTTATAATCGTCTTATCCATATTATATGTTAGAATAATTTTGTTTAAAACGGAAAGGAAAAATTGATGCAAGATTGGGATTTATTTTTATGGCCTTATCAACAAGCGGTTTCAGAGCTAAAAGTTAAATTTCGCTCTTTAAGACAAAGTTTTTTGAATAAGGGTGAGCACTCTCCAATTGAATTTGTAGTTGGACGAGTAAAAACTGTTGATTCAATTCAAGAAAAAATGCAAAGACGTGTCATTGCACCAGAAGTAATCGAAGTAGATATGCAAGACATAGCTGGTATTCGAATCATGTGTCAATTTGTTGATGATATTTATAGAGTTGTTGACTTGATTCATGAAAGACAGGATATGCAAGTAGTTGAAGAACGTGATTATATAAAAAATGCTAAGCCGTCAGGTTATCGTTCTTACCACATGGTAATTGAATATTCTATTTTTCTACCTGAAGGTCCTAAAAAAATTATTGCAGAAATTCAAATTAGGACATTGGCAATGAATTTTTGGGCCACGGTTGAACATACCTTGAATTATAAATATCAAGGTAAGTATCCCGATGATATTTCTAAACGTTTAAAATCTACAGCTGAAGCAGCTTATAAGTTAGATGAAGAAATGTCGTCAATTAAAGATGAAGTTCAAGAAGCACAAAAAATTTTTACTAAGACAAAAGGAAAAGAACAATGAAAGTAGCAATTGTTGCTAATGATCGAGTAGAGACTCAAGCAGTAGTTAAAAATTTAGAAAAGATGCTTGCTGCTAAAAAAATTGAAATTGATCCAGAAAATCCAGATGTTGTAATTACTGTTGGTGGTGATGGTACATTATTATCAGCTTTTCATAAATATGTAAATATTGTAGATAAAGTAAGATTTTTAGGAGTTCACACTGGACACTTAGGTTTTTATACAGATTGGCGTAATTTTGAAATTGGTAAATTAGTAGATAATTTAACTAAAAAGCAACCCTCTACGGCTTCTTATCCGTTGTTGGAATTAATGATTACCACTGGTGATGGAGAAAAGACAAAATTTTTGGCTCTAAATGAGGCTACAATTAAGCGAGTCTCTAAAACTTTAACAGCTGATGTATATATTAGAGATCAATTTTTTGAAAGTTTTAAAGGAGATGGATTATGTGTTTCAACTCCGACAGGTTCAACAGCCTATAGTAAATCTTTAGGTGGAGCTGTTATTCATCCTAGATTAAAAGCACTTCAAATGACTGAAATTGCGTCGATTAATAATCGTGTATTTAGAACACTTTCTTCACCGATTGTAATTGCACCAGATGAATGGATTACTCTCAAACCTGAAGCTGGCGGTCATTATGTTGTAACTTATGATGGTTATAAATTTAATCATAAGCATATTCAAAAAATTGAGTATCGTATTTCTCAACATGTAATTAGGTTTGATAAATATCAACACACTCACTTTTGGAATAGAGTAGAAGATGCCTTCATTGGCCACGATAAAGAAGTATGATGCAATATTTTAAGCTTAAGTTTACTAATACAACTCCCCAAAAATTGGGGCGTTTTTTATTGAAGAACGGTTTTTCAAAAAGAGTAATTACCAATAGCAATCATCATGGTGGGATGATTTTAGTTAATCATAAGCGCCGTTATACTAGTTATACTTTACATAAAAATGACGAAGTGATATTTTTACTCGGAAAAGAAAAAGAAAATCAATGGTTAAAGCCTTCTAGTAGACCGATTGATATAATTTTAGAGGAGCATGACTATTTAATAGTAAATAAGTCAGCGGGTGTGTTATCAATTCCATCACGTTATGAAGATAATGATGCGTTAGTTAATAGGGTCTTATATTATTTTAGAAAGCAAAATTTTAATGATTTAAAGCCACATATTATCACTCGTCTAGATCGAGATACTTCTGGCTTGGTCTTGATTGGCAAAAACCCAGTTGCACAAGCAAGATTTAGTAGTCTGGGAAAAGACAATATGGTAAAAAAGTATCATGCAATAGTTCATGGTAATTTTTCTAAAGATAAATTGCAGGGCAGAATTGATAAACCGATTGGTAAAAAAGATGATACTGTGAAACGTTATATTATTTCTGGAGGGCAAAAATCAATTACTGATTATCGTGTAATCGATCAAAAAGATGATGCAGCTTTAGTTGAATTAAGACTACTTACAGGTCGGACGCATCAAATAAGGGTACACATGCAATCAATTGGTCATCCCTTATATGGTGATCCTCTATACGGTTTAGACGATGAATTTGGTAGACAAGCATTAAATTGCTGGTTATTAGAGTATGAAGATCCTTTTACTAAAAAAAATAAAAAGATAACTATCTCAGATCCAACTGATATGAATAATTTATGGAAAAATCTGTAACCATAGTTGTAAGAAAAGATGGGGAGAATGAAGAATAAAAAGATAAAACTTCTTTTAATAGCTTTAATCACCTGTATTAGTATAGTTTATTTCAAAACTCCTAATTTAGTTCAAGCAACAACGCCATATTCAGAGCATGGTCGCTTGCAGGTGAGGGGAGCAGATTTAGTTGACAAACGCGGCAAAAAGTTCCAATTACGTGGTATAAGTACTCACGGAATTAATTGGGATGTTGGTTATTCTTATCTCAATCAAGCTGCTTTTAAGACTATACGTGATAACTGGGGTGTAAATGCGGTTAGATTGGCCTTATATCCAGATCAATATAATGGTTATTGTACTGGTGGTAATCAAGCTCAATTACGTTCTTTAGTTTACAAAGGTGTTAGTGCAGCTACTAATTTAGGGATGTATGTCGTCATTGATTGGCACGTTCTTAATCAAAATCCTAATAATTGTGGGAGTCAGGCCAAGAAGTTTTTTACTACGATGGCTAAAAAATACAAAAATAATAATCATGTAATTTATGAAATTTGTAATGAGCCAAATAATTGTAGTTGGAGCAGCATTAAATCATACTCAAAAACAATTATAAAAACCATTCGTAAGTATAATAAAAACTCAATTATTATTGTCGGTACACCGACTTGGTCACAATTAGGGACCACTGGAACTTCTAATGAGGTTGCCAATAGTCCAATTAAAGGCTATAAGAATTTGATGTATGCTTTACATTTTTATGCTGGTGAAGCAAGTCATAATCAATATTTACCTGCTAAGTTAGTTTATGCTAGAAAGAAAAAATTGCCGGTAATCGTTTCTGAATTTGGCCTTTCTCCAGCTAGCGGGAATGGCACAATTAATACTACTCAAGCTAACAAGTGGATGAAGTTATTGAATAAGTACGATATTAGTTACTTCTGCTGGAGTTTGAGTAATAAGAATGAAACGTCAGCTTTGCTTAATTCATCTACTACGCAAACCTCAAACTGGACTACTAAGGATCTCTCTCAGGCTGGAAAATATATTAGAAAAACTTATTTAGCCAGAAAAAAATCTTTGGATAAAAATGCATAAAAAAAGATTACGAATTTAATCGTAATCTTTTTTGTTATCTTGCAAAGAGAGTACCGACAATAATGATTATAATACCTAAAGCAATTCTGTACCAACCAAATGGTTTAAAGTTATGAGTCTTGACATAGTTAAGTAAGAACTTGATTGAAAGGTAAGCAACAATAAATGAGACAATCATTCCGATAAGTAAGACGGCTAACTGATTACCAACAAATACATTTCCTTCATGGAAATATTTAAAGATTTTCAAAATTGAAGCACCAAACATTGTTGGAATTCCCAAGAAGAATGAAAATTCAGTTGCTACATAACGAGAAGCTCCAATGAGCATTGCACCTAGAATTGTTGCACCAGAGCGAGATGTACCAGGAATTAAAGAAAGAACCTGGAAACAACCGATAATTAAAGCCATTTGATAACTTAATTCACCTAATGTTGTAGTAGTAGGTTTCTTTTTTTCGTAATAGTTTTCTAAGACAATGAATAAAATACCATAAATAATCAAAGTAGCAGAAATTACTTGCCAAGTAGTCATATGAGCGTCTAACCAATCATCTAATGGCAAGCCAACAATAATTGATGGAATCACGGCTACAATAACTTTAAACCATAGAGTCCACGTGTTTTTACGTTCGACAGGCGTTTTAGAGGGTGAAAAAGGATTCAGTTTTTTAAAGTATAGGACAATAACACTAAGAATGGCACCTAGTTGGATAACTACCATAAACATATCAATGAAAGCTTTTGGCTGGTCTAAATGAATAAAGTAGTTAGCTAGGTAAAGGTGACCGGTTGAGGAAATAGGAAGGAATTCTGTAACCCCTTCAATAATTCCTAAAATAATTGCTTTTAAAAATTCGAGCATTGTTTTTCCTTTCTAAGTTAATTATTAGTAAATAAAACTCGAGTAGCTTCTGGAGCAGAAATATCTTTTTGAATAGGAGTAAGGGTACCACTACGAGGATTACGACGATATAGAGTTGCATTATTAGTATTTTGGTTAGCAGCTACTAAGTACTCTTGATTTTCATCCCAGTTAAAGTCGCGTGGAAATGAGCCAAAGGTAGAAATTCGCTGAATCTTTTCTAAGTGGCCATTATCTAAGACTTTAAAAACAACAAGTGAATCGTCACCACGATTAGAAATATATAAAAACTTTCCATCTTTAGAGAGACGAATTGCAGCCGCACCATTATAATTTTCAAAATCTTCAGGAATAGTTTTATAAGTACCTAAGTTTTTAAATTCCCAAGTATTTTCATTAAGGGATGCAACGTTCACTTGGCTAGATAACTCTCCAACAATATACATCATTTTACCATCTGGAGAAAAGGTAATATGACGAGTACCGAAGCCTTTTTCCATTTGATATTGAGCTAGATGAATTAGCTTGTTATTTTCCAACTTATAAAAGTCTACGCTATCTGTTCCTAAATCACAGGAAACTAAATTGCCTGCTGGAGTTTCATCAAAAAAATGAGGATGAGCAGAATCCTGTTCCGGACGTGGACCAGAACCATCATGTTTAGTTGAAGCTACTAAAGTAATTTTTCCGTTTGAATTGAAAGAAAAAACATTAAGTGTAGCTAGATGATAGTTAGCCGTATAAAGCAATTTCTTTTTGTTATTAATGCCTATGTAACATGGAGCAGCACCAGGATGTATATAGCTATCTAGTTGAGAAAAATCTCTTGAATAACTGGCTATTCCAGCTTGATTGTCAATTTCTTGAGCAATAGTGAAAATTAATTTGTCATTAATTTGAAAATAAGATGGTTTTCTAGTTTGAATGACATTTTTAATGTTTTCAATTTTAACATCTGAGTCAGTAGATTTGACTTGGCCTTGATAAATACCTTTTGAATCGTGACTTGTATAGCCACCGAACCAAATCTTCATAATTTAATTCCTCCTTTTATTATGACCGATTTTGAGTATATCATGAAAAGACTTACTTTGGTGCAGTAGATAAGGCTTTTTTGAAGAAGAAGTTATGATAAAATCTTAATGTAAGGAGGAGAATGATGAAGTGGAATTCAACGATTGAAGCAGTTGGGCCTGAAGCCATTAGTCCTAATGAAAATATAATTATTTTATTTAATGAGACAGCAACTGATAATTTAAAGAGAGTATCTGTTATTCAGAAATTTGATAAAGCTAGTGCACCGAACAACTTTATTTTGAAAAAAGATGATACTATTACAATTGATGGTAAAACGTTTTTGATTTTATATGTAGGGCTAATGGTTGAAATGAATATAAAGGCTATTGGTCATGCAACATTAGTTTTTACTGATGAAGTTCCAAAAAAACCACTTAAAAACGCTATTTATCTTGAAAAAGATGAAGAAGATCCACTACCAATGGTAGCAGTTGGAGACTGGATTAGTTATGAACATAGATAAAATATTTTACTGTAAGAATAGAAAGTTAAGGATGTAATTTTTATGGAAAACCATGAAAAACGTAAAAACGATGTTTTTATACGTTGGTTTTTAGATAATAAATTTAGTGTTGTTTTATTAAATTTATTGCTTTTTTTCTTGATAATTTTTGTATTCAACAAGATTTCATTTGTTTTAAATCCGTTTTGGACATTTTTTAATGCTATCTTGCCACCTGTCTTGTTAGCCATGGTTCAGTATTATTTAATGAATCCAGTGGTTGATTTTTTAGAAAAAAAAGCTCATTTTCCTCGTATTTTAAGCATCGCAATCTTATATGTTATTGTAGTTATTCTATTCATTTGGATAATTGTTTCAATTGTTCCGGTGCTTCAACAACAAACTAATTCATTAATAAAAAATTGGCCAAAATACTGGAATGATGCACAAAAAACAGTTGAATCTGCATTACATGATCCCCGTTTAAGTGAAGTAAGAGGAAATATTAATAAATCTATTTCTAATGCTCAAGATAAGATAATTAAGGCGGGGCAGCAAAGTATAACAATTGCTATTAATAATATTTCTTCGGCTGTGAACGTCTTAACAATGATTTTCATGACGGTGTTAACAGCTCCGTTTGTATTATTCTTTATGCTAAAAGACGGTCATAATTTGAAGCCATACATTGCTCGGGTTGCTCCAAAGAAAATGCAAGCAAGCTTTAGTGAATTATTGCATGATATTAACCAAGCTATTTCTTCGTATATTCGAGGACAAATTACGGTAGCTTTCTGGGTAGGGGTAATGTTTGCAATTGGTTATTCAGTTATTGGTCTCCAATATGGAGTAGTATTGGCAATTGCAGCGGGTATTTTGAATATGATTCCATATTTTGGAACTTTTATTGCTATTATTCCAGCTTTAATTTTGGGAATTATGAATTCACCAATGATGTTGGTCAAGGTTATCATTGTTTTTGCAATTGAACAGACTATTGAAGGCCGTGTCATTTCGCCATTAGTAATGGGAAGTAAAATGGATATGAATCCTGTTACAACTATTCTTTTATTAATTGGTGCTAGTGCAGTGGCTGGACTAGGAGGGGTTATTTTCGCTATTCCTATTTATGCAGTTGTAAAAATTATCGTTACCCGTCTTTTTAACTACTATAAGCAAGTGTCTAGTTTGTACGATGAAGTAGAACCTGCACCAAAAAAAGTAGTAAAGAATGATGATAAGCTAACAAGTAAATAGTAAAATAAAAATTGTAGTTTTAACGTGGTACTTAGATTTCAATGGGTGCTACGTTTTTTTTAAGGAGACGTAATAATGACTAATCATGTTGTATTATATGAACCAGTAATGCCAGCTAATACAGGAAATATTGCTCGTACATGTGCGGGTACAAATACTGTTTTAGATTTGATTGAACCTTTAGGTTTTCAACTTGATGATAAAAAGATGAAACGTGCAGGTTTAGATTATTGGGATAAAGTTGATATTCGCCGGCATGATGACTTGAATACTTTTTTAGAAAGTTTAGGTCCAAAAGATGAAATGTATTTAATTTCAAAGTTTTCATCTAAAAATTATGCCCAAGTTGATTATACTGATCCTGATAAAGATTATTATTTTGTTTTTGGTAAAGAAACTACGGGTTTACCAGAAACTTTTATGAGAGAATATTACGATCGTAATTTAAGAATACCGATGTCTGATAATATTCGGTGTTATAATTTATCTAACTCAGTAGCGATGGTTTTACTTGAGGCATTGCGTCAGCAAGGCTTTCCAAATATGGAAAAAAGTCACCATTATGAAAATGATAAATTAAAGGACAGTTACAGTCGTCCCGAAAGATATGAAAGAAATTTAGGAGAAGATAAATAATGGAATTTAAGAATATGACCCCAGTTTTAGTGCGTAATTTTCACTACGATATTAATGAAGAACCAGTGGTGAAAAATGAAGTTAATGTATCTTTACGGCAAGTAGTACAAACTCGAGATGATGGTACACAAGATGAAGGAAAAGATGGTAGATATTTTGAAATTGCTGTTCCCTTTGAAGTAGCACCAGCGCCTGGACAATTTACTGTTAGTGGTTTAATCACTAGAATTGTACAATTTGAAGGCTACTTTGGTGATGGAACTGATTTGAGTCCACAAGAATATCAATTAATATCTCGTCCTTTAGTTGAAGAAATTGAAACTTTAACTTACGAGGTAACTCAAGTAACTATGGAGCAGCCAGTAAATTTAAGTTTTGAATCTAATTTTGATAAAGAAAATGATTCTATCAGTACTATTGATGTGAAAGATGACGATAATTTGAAAACTGACAACGATTAGGAAGATGTATAATGGCGCAAAAAAATAAGCGCACCAAAAAGAAAATTTCTAAACGTCCTAAAAAACAAAAAAAGCAAGATTATACCTGGGCTTTTACTGGAATAGTCTTACTTTTAATTGCAATCTTAAGTTGTGTTCATTTTGGACTTTTTAGTCGACAATTAACAAATTGCTTGCGTTTTTTTGTGGGAGATAGTCATTATTTAGCTAGTCTGATTATGGGGATTTTTGGTTTAGTAATGATTATTTACAATAAACCACCTAAGTGGGGTAAGCGTAAGACTTATGGTTTGATTTTATTTTATTTAGGTTTAACTTTTTTCCAAAGCAGTATTTATTTTGAAAATTTAATGGTTAATCATGGATTTATCAACACTTTTTTACATGATATAGGAAATGAATTTTCTCGAGGTCAAAATACTACTAGTGTTGGAGGAGGACTTGTTGGCGCCTTTATTTATCAAGGATTATTTCCGCTATTTGGAGATATTGGAAGCAAAGTTATTGCATTCTTAGCAATGTTAATTGGCATTTTAATGATTTTTAATGTTAAGTTTTTAAGCTTATTACACAGTTTTCAAAATTCTTCACAATTATTGATTGAAAAGAATAAAGATGCTGGGGATAAGATAAAAAATAAATATGTCGATTTCGTTGATAAAAAGCGAGAAATGAGAGCAGAACCGGATAATCGTGAAAAATTAAAAGATCCAATTAATAATCATGATGATACTTTTCCAGACTTAAGTGATTTTTCCCCTAATGATCCGATTCAGGAGGATAAATCACAAAATTTAAAGGATGAAATAGTAGAACCTAAAATTGAGATAGCTCAAGAAAATCAAACTCCTGAGACGGAGGCTATCGAAACAACGCCAATCATCACTCATTTAGATGATGAAAGTAATAATTTACCTCCTTCTCATGGACACATAGAAGAAGATAAAAAAATTGATTTTGAAGCCAAGAAGAAAGACGTTGAAACAGCTACCTCTGATAGTGTTAAATCTTCTCATGCTCCTAGCAAAAACTACGTTATGCCACCCTTGAGTTTATTAAGTCCAATAAAACCAATTGATCAGACTCAAGATAAGGAATTAATACAGAAAAATACACAAATTTTAGAATCAACTTTTAAAAGTTTTGGTGTAAAAGTAATTGTTAAGAAAGCTGTGCTAGGTCCAACAGTTACACGTTATGAAGTACAACCTGCAGTAGGTGTAAAAGTAAGTAAAATTGTTAATTTAGCAGATGACCTAGCTTTGGCTTTAGCTGCAAAAGATATTAGAATTGAAGCACCGATTCCAGGCAAACCTCTAGTGGGTATAGAAGTTCCAAATCGTTCAACTTCGGCAGTAGCATTTAAAGATGTTATGCTTCATCAGGATAAAAAATCAAAAGAAATATCTTTGTCGGTGCCTTTAGGTAAAGATGTGGAGGGACTAACTATTTCAGCCGATTTACGTAAAATGCCACACCTCTTAATTGCAGGTTCTACTGGCTCTGGTAAGTCGGTTGCTATCAATACAATTATTACCAGTATTTTGATGAAGTCTCGTCCAGAAGATGTTAAGCTTGTTTTAATAGATCCTAAAATGGTAGAACTTTCTGTGTATAATGGTGTACCTCACTTACTGATACCTGTAGTGACAGATGCGAAATTAGCTGCTAATGCTCTTAGAAAAACTGTTAAAGAAATGGAAAGAAGATATAAACTTTTTGCAGCTGGGGGCGTTAGAAATATCACAGAATATAATCAAAAGGTTGCCGAGAATAACGCTAATACTGAAAATTCAGTTATGGAAAAGTTACCGTATATTGTGGTGATCGTTGATGAGTTAAGTGATTTAATGATGGTAGCCGGACGTGAAGTAGAAGATGCAATTGTACGTTTAGCCCAAATGGCTCGTGCAGCAGGGATTCATATGATTTTAGCTACTCAGCGCCCGAGTGTAGACGTTATTACTGGTTTGATTAAAGCTAATGTTCCTTCTAGAATCTCATTTACAGTTTCTAGTGGGGTAGATTCAAGAACTATTTTAGATCAAGTAGGAGCGGAAAAGTTACTTGGTCGAGGAGATATGCTCTTTTTACCAATTGGAGCTCCTAAGCCGGAGCGTGTTCAAGGGGCCTACATTTCAGTTGATGAAGTGGAAAAGGTAGTTGAATGGGTCAAAAATCAACAAGAAGCGCAGTATAATGAAGATATGATTCCTTCAAAAAAGGATGACGAAAGTACCGCACTATCAGATGATGAGCCTGAAGATGAATTTTATAGTCAAGCAGTTGATTTAGTTCGGCGGCAGCAATCAGCTAGTGTATCAATGCTGCAGAGACGTTTTAGAATTGGTTATAATCGTGCTGCTAGAATTGTAGACGAAATGGAATCAAAGGGAATAGTGGGACCATCAGAAGGCTCTAAGCCCCGACAGGTGTTAGTTCCACCTCCTAAAAAAGATGAGGATAATTAATAATGACAAATCTTGAAATTGAATACAATTTAAAATTTACAACAGCCTCTTTGGGCTGTTTTTTGCGTATACCACTAACTCCTAAAAATTTAGCTTTAGCAAATATTTTAGCTACAATGCAAAGTAGTGCTACTAGAACTTATCCTTCTGTTGAAATGCAGTCTCGTTCATTATCTAACTTATATGATATGAGTTTAGATATTATGCCTGAGGTGTTTGGTAATCAAATTGTGATGTCTTATGTGGCAAATTTTATTGAGCCAAGGGAGATTCTGAATCCCGATTATACCTATGGAAAGATAATTGATACATTTTTTGATATTGTAAAAAAACCACTTTTTGAAGAACGACTCCTCGAAATTTCAAAGAGTAGACTTCATAACATGATGGAAAGATATTATGATTTACCAGGACGAATGGCGATGCAACATTTTCTTTCGAATTGGTATCGTAATGAGCCTGACTTTAAGGATATGATGTGGGGGGATGAAGAAGAATTTATTGGCGCTCAGTTAGATGATATTCGTCAATTTTATAAGGAATTAACTCATAGCCCCGCAATTTGCTTGGGGCAGGCTAGGGATGCAGATACTTTAACGGATTTAGTTCAGCCTTATCTTGACTGGACTGGCTTTTCACAGGAATTTGAAGTTAAGCAAGTTGCTATTCCAGCAGTAAAAGATTTTCATAAAAATACAGAAAATTTTGATAATTTACAAGCTCATATTATAACCGGATATGGATTTGATATTAATAAATCAATTGTCTTGAATCAGTTTGGTGGATTAATATTAAGCAATTATTTAGCAGGAGATGAATATTCAGAACTTTTTAGAAAAATAAGAGAAGATTTAGGGGCTGCTTATTCAGTTGCTGCAGATGATTATCTTAATAATTCTATGTTTGTTATTAGTACTGCCGTGGATAAATCAAAAATTAACCAAGTAAATAAAATTATTACTCATTCAATTGAAAATTTACAAAATGGTAAAGTGGATACAGATTTATTTAAGCGAGCTAAGCGCAGCTTGGTGCGACAATATCAAATCTCTCAAGATGACCAAAGTGTTGATCTGATTCAAATGTTAGCTAATAATTTGCGTGGTCGCGATATGACATTCGAAAAAAGAATAAATTATGTTAAAAAATTTACCATAGATGATATGGTGAAATTTAGTCAAGAATTATTTTTAAATGAAAGATACTGCTTACTATGAGAGAATTAGATATTTTAAAAAGAACTTATCCTTCGGGATTTGAGGCACAAATCATTATCCGTCCACAGTTTTTCAAGCAATTTATGGGAATTATTGTGGATTTTGGTGGAGCCGATCCGCAAAAAGTACCTGGTGGTGCACATTTTTTAGAGCATATGTTGTTTAATAAAAAAGATAATGATATTGCACATCAATTTGAAGAAGTGGGAGCGGTAACTAATGCTTTTACATCTGAAAATGAAACAATGTTTTATGCAGAAATGACTGATCATTGGCGTAAAGTAATACCATTGCTTTTTAAATTAGTTGGTATAACAGGTTTTACTGAAAAAAATATTGCTAAGGAGGCACATATTATTAATCAGGAACTAAGTATGTATCAAGATGATGTTTTATGGGAAGCGCGCCATAAATTGTTAGAAATGATGTTTCCTAATAGTAATTTAGCTGTTGACTTAGCTGGTACTCATACTTCAATCTTGACGATGACACCAGAAAGCTTAGAAGAAATTTATCATGCTAATTATTTTGCAAAAAATATGAAGTTCATTGCTTGTGGTGGTTTTAGTCAAAATCAAGCTAAAGAAATTTTACGTGAAGTTGGAAAACTTGAGAATAAATATATTTCTGATGGACAAAAAAATACAGAAGGTGAAATTAATTCTTTACCTGAGCAAAAACATGATGCAGTTATTGCTGGTGATGTGGAAACAAGTCGTGTAATAGTTGGAATTAAGTTACCTGATTTTAAGCAATTTGATAGAAGTAAAAATCTAATGCAATCAGTTGTAGAATCCATGCTTGAAGAAAACTTGGGTACAATGAGTGATTGGTTCAAAAAAGCACAGATGGATAACTTAGTAACAAGTCCTTTGGATATTTCTGTTTCCTATACTCGTCAAGGAAATTTTGCCACTATAGCAGGTTTTGCTCCTGATTATCAAAAGTTAATTGAATCTATTAAAGGACAAATTAAGAATGCTCATGGCAATGAACAACTTTTTACTTTACAAAAGAAAGAGTATCTTGCCGATATGATTCGTGAACGTGATAGTATCAGCGATTTGGCTATTGAAGCTGGAGAAATGATGTTAGAACATGAAAGATTAGATTCAGTTGTAAGACGTTTTCAAAATTTAAGTTTTAATGAATTTTGTAACTACTACAAAAAAATAATTTCTAAAAGTGATATATTTACATCGACTCTAACAAGTCCTACCTCAGATTCAGTTAGTGGATCTTTATGGAAAGATTTTTTTGCAGATGAAGATAGTTTAGATGATAAGGATACGGATAAGTGAAAAGAGCAATAATTTTTGGAGCTACTGGCGGAATTGGACAAGCAATTGCTAATGAATTAGCTGCAGATGGTTGGTCACTGTATTTACATTATTTTAAACATCATCAAAAAGTTTTTCACTTAAGTGAGGAGTTAATTCATAAATATCCTAAGCAGGATTTTCTAACTTTAAAGCTTGATTTTTGTAGTAGTGATGAACATTTAAAAAAACTAATTAGCAGTTTATTACCTGTTAATGCTGTTATATTTGCACATGGAATAACTAATTTTAACTTTTTAGGAAGTCAAGATTTGAGTACAATTGACCAAGTAATAAAAGTTAATTTAACTACGCCATTGAAGATAGTATCTTTACTTGAGCCAATGCTATTAAAAGCAGATCATGGAAGAATTATTTTTCTTGGCTCGGTATATGGGGAACAGGCTAGTGCAATGGAAACAATTTATAGTGCAACTAAAGGTGGATTAACAAGTTTTGCACAGGGGTACGGTAGAGAAGTTGCATCCAGCCAGTTAACAGTAAATGTTATTGCTCCAGGGGCAGTAGCAACACAGATGAATGCTATTTTTTCACAAGAGACTTTGGAACAAGTAAAAGGTGAGATTCCTGCAGGTAGGTTAGCTGAACCAGAAGATATTTCTTTTTGGGTAAAAAATCTATTAGCACCCCAAGCTGATTACTTAACTGGGCAAACAATATATGTTGATGGTGGGTGGCTTGTTTAACTACTGTTAGTTTTGGTATACTCATATTTGAATATGAAAAAAATGAGAGGTTATTATGGCAGATATTGGAGATAAATTACGTAGTGCCAGAAAAGCAAAAGGTATGTCGATCGAGGATGTCGAAAAGATAACCAAGATTCAAAGACGTTATCTTGCAGCTATCGAAAATGATGAATTTGATCAACTGCCAGGCGATTTTTATGTACGTGCTTTCATCAGACAATACGCAGATGTTGTAGGTCTTGATGGAAAAGAATTATTAGAAGATTTTCAATCAGAAGTACCTGAGGCCAAGCCTGAGGAGTACGTTGAAAATTCAATTGATAATAAGAGTGAGGAGATTAAAAAGGCTACTAATAGCAAGAAAGGACTATGGAAGAGTTATCTTCCTAAGGCTGCAACGGTAGTAGGTATCTTACTTGTGATTTTAGTAGTGTATCTTGTATATGCTCATTTCTTTTCAGGATCAAATCAGCAATCTGCAAGTGAATCAGAAAGTGTAACAGTGTCGTCACATGTTACTTCTTCTAGTTCTAAAAAGAGTAGTGCTGCTAAAAAGTCCTCAACTAAGACAGCCACTAATACTAGTGCTGTTAAAGTTAAGAAGTTGGCTACTAATTCCTTTAGAATCACTGGATTAACAACTAATCGTACTTTAAAGTTAAGTACTGGTACAACTACTGTGTGGGCTTTAATTAATGTTGATGGTCAAACATCATGGCAAGGCACTTTACAAGCAAACAAGAATCATCAGATTAAGTTACCTAAAAATGTAAAGACTGTGAGTCTTCAATTGGGTAATACTCAAACTACTACAGTGACAATTGCAGGTAAAAAAGTGCCTACTGCTAAGTCATCATCACCAGTAACACTCCAATTAGCTTTTGGTAATGCTAAGAGTACTACAGCTAGTTCAAGTAGTAGCACTACGCAATCATCTAGCGCTACTTCAACAAGCCAATCATCTGCCACTCAAAGTAGTAACAATCAAGTTCAACAAAGTAGTCAGGTAACTACCACCCAATCTGGAACTCAGACTGGTACGAGTTCTCAAACTAACGGAGGTCAAAGTAACCAATAATGAATTTACCAAATAAATTAACAATGTTCAGAATCTTTATGATTCCTGTATTTATGCTACTTCTTATTTTTAGAAGTGCTACTGGAGGCTATGTTGCGCCAGTAGGAATAGTTCAAGGAACAACTATTTCGTGGCTACAAGTAACTGCTGTGGTTGTCTTTGCAGTGGCTTCTGCTACTGATTGGCTTGATGGCCATATTGCTCGTGCCAATGGATTAGTTACTAATTTCGGTAAATTCGCTGATCCTCTTGCTGATAAGATGTTAACTATGACTGCCTTTATTTTCCTAGTTAGTCTTAAGTTAGCTCCAGCTTGGGTTGTTGCAATTATTGTTTGTCGTGAACTTGCTGTTACTGGATTACGTTTAATCGTAGTTGAAAATGATGGGGAAGTTATTGCGGCAAAGATGCCTGGTAAAATTAAAACCACAGCACAAATGTTGTCGATTATCTTTTTACTTTTAGGTGATCCATTCTACATTGGAACTGTTTTGCTTTATATTGCATTAATTTTTGCAGTATATTCTGGAGTTGATTATTTCCGTGGCTCCTGGAGTGTGTTTAAAGGTTCAATGTAAAGCTTTAAAAGAGGCGAAAATTTTCGTCTCTTTTTTTAATGAATGGGTAATTAAAATGCGTATATAAAAATGAAGGCAAAAGTTATATTTGCCTTTCTTGCTTTTTGCTAGTTAGACAAAGTATAATTGTTAGGTGATTTTTAAGGAGGTATTGCTGTGGCTAAAGACGAAAAAAAGGCAGCTTTGGATGCTGCGCTAAAAAAAATTGAGAAAAACTTTGGTAAGGGTGCAGTTATGCGTATGGGTGATAAAGTAGATACCCAGATTTCAACTGTTCCTACTGGATCATTAGCTTTAGATGCCGCTTTAGGTGTGGGTGGGTATCCTCGTGGTAGAATTATTGAAATATATGGTCCTGAAAGTTCAGGTAAAACGACAGTTGCTCTTCATGCGGTAGCTGAAGTTCAAAAGCGTGGTGGTACTGCTGCTTATATTGATGCAGAAAATGCAATGGATCCTGCTTATGCTCAAGCATTAGGTGTAGATATTGATGCGCTAATCTTGTCTCAGCCTAATACAGGTGAAGAAGGTTTGCAAATTGCAGATACTTTAATTTCTAGTGGAGCTATTGATATTGTTGTAGTGGATTCAGTAGCTGCGTTAGTACCTCGTGCTGAAATTGAAGGAGATATGGGTGATTCCCATGTTGGGTTGCAAGCTCGTTTAATGAGTCAAGCTTTACGTAAATTATCTGGTACTATTTCTAAAACTAAGACAATTGCACTTTTTATTAATCAAATTCGTGAAAAAGTAGGAGTAATGTTTGGTAATCCTGAGACTACTCCTGGAGGTCGTGCCTTAAAGTTTTATTCAACTATTCGCTTAGAGGTTCGTCGTGCTGAACAAATTAAACAAAGTAGTGAAGTAGTTGGTAATCGTGCGAAATTAAAAGTGGTTAAGAATAAAGTTGCTCCTCCATTTAGAGTAGCTGAAGTTGATATTATGTATGGGAAAGGAATTTCCCAAACTGGTGAATTACTCGATATGGCAGTTGAAAAAGATATTGTTGACAAAGCCGGTGCTTGGTATTCTTATGGTGAAGATCGAATTGGTCAAGGTCGTGAGAATGCTAAACAATATCTTGAAGAACATCCTGATATTTATGAAGAAATTAAAGTACGTGTTCGTAAAGCATATGGGATTGATGAAGACTCCATTGAAGAACGAGAAAATCCTGAAAAAATAAAAGAAACTAAAGAAAATTCTACAGATAAAAAAGAAACTAAAGATAAACCAAAAAAATAATCAATTAGGCCTCAGTTTTTAAACTTAGGCTTTTTTGTTTGATTGACATAGTTACGGTATACTTTTATTATTATTAATGTGTAAATAATTCTATAAAAAAGGCGATAGTAAATGATAAATACAATTTTAATTCCTGCTACTATCGCTATTGTTTCTCTTCTTATCGGTGGTTATGGTGGTTATTCAATCCGTAAAAACAAATGGGAAAAGCAGGCAAAGAATGCAGCTAATGATGCACAGCACATTTTAAAGGATGCTAATGATAAAGCTGAAGCAGTTAAGTTAGAAATTGCCAAGGAAAGAAGTGCAATTGAGGACTTGAAGAAAAAAGCTGCAGATACTAAAAAAGAGAAAATTTTAGAGGCACAAGAAGAAATTCATCATTATCGTGAAAGAATAGAAGATGAATTAAATCAACGTCGCCAGGAGCTTTCTCGGCAAGAAAATCGTTTGTTACAAAGAGAAGATGCCATTGACCATAAAGATGATTTGTTGGATAAAAAAGATGCTCAAATCACGCAAAAGGAAAACCGTGTAAAGCAACTACAATCTCAAGTCGAGCAAAAGAATCAAAAAGCAGATGAACTAATTGCTCAACGTGAACAAAAACTTTATGAAGTTTCTCAATTAGAACCAGAAGCTGCTAAAAAAATTGTTCTAGATAAATTATCAGATGAATTGGTTTCTGAGAGAGCTACTTTAATTAGAGAAAGTAATGAGCAAGTTCAGGCCAAGGCAGATTATTTTGCGCGCCAAGTTATTGTTGATGCAATTCAAAGCAGTGCAGCAGATACTGTTGCTGAAAAGACAGTTTCTGTTGTTAATTTGCCTAGTGATGATATGAAAGGACGAATTATCGGCCGTGAGGGACGTAATATTCGTTCGTTTGAAGCTTTAACTGGTGTAGATGTAATTATTGATGATACTCCTGATGTAGTAGTTTTAAGTGGATTTGATCCGATTAGGCGTGAAGTGGCTAAAAGAGCCTTAGAACGTTTAATTAAGGATGGTCGAATTCACCCTGCTAGAATTGAAGAGTTAGTTGATAAAGCACGTAAAGAAGTAAATGATGATATTTATGAAGCTGGGGAGAGTGCCTTGATGGAACTTGGAATTCATAAGATGCATCCAGAATTGGTTAAAATTCTTGGCCGTCTAAAATATCGTACTTCGTATGGGCAAAATGTTTTGGCTCACTCAATTGAAGTTGGAAAATTAACAGGTGTTATGGCTGCTGAGCTCGGTTTAGATGAAAAAATAGCGGTACGCGCGGGATTATTACACGATATTGGGAAAGCTATCGATCATGAAATTGAAGGCTCCCATGTTGAGATTGGTGTTGAACTCGCACGCAAGTATCATGAACCTGATATTGTTGTTAATGCAATCGCTGCTCACCATGATGATGTCCCTAAGTTATCATTCATTGCGGAATTGGTTGTGGCTGCAGATACTATTTCTTCAGCTCGTCCAGGTGCTCGTAGTGAATCACTGGAGAATTATATTAGACGATTAGAACAATTAGAAACAATCGCTAAGAGTCATCAGGGAGTGGCACAAGCATATGCAATTCAAGCGGGGCGTGAAATTAGAGTTATGGTTGAACCTAATAAGATTTCTGATGATCGAACTGTTATTCTGGCTCGTGATATCAAAAATCAAATTGAAGATGATATGGAATATCCAGGTAACATCAAGGTAACTGTAATTCGTGAAAAGCGTGCAGTTGCAATTGCTAAATAACAAAAAGCTAGATTAAAAGTTAATGTCTTTAAGTGAGACGTTGACTAAGAAATCTAGCTTTTTTTTATAAAAAAATGATAAGTTAAAAAGTCTAATTGTCTTTACGGAAAGCTATTTGTATAATTGAAAGCAGAAGATTAAGAAAGTAGCTTTATATGTTTCAAATAATAGTAAAGATATTTTTATTAGTAATAATATCTGCGGCAATTACGCCATTTATTAGAAGATTAGCTTTTGTATTAGGTGCAGTTGACAATCCTAATGCACGTAGAGTTAATAAAAAGCCAATGCCCACGATTGGTGGCTTGGGAATTTTTGTTTCCTTTAGCATTGGTCAGTTTGTTTTATTAAGAGATGAATTTCCTACGCACGAACTATTTTCTGTTTTATTAGCTTCGAGCGTTATCATTTTAACAGGTTTAATCGATGATATTTTAGAATTAAAGCCTCGGCAAAAGATGTTTGGTATTTTCATTGCATCTTTAGTAATTTATTTCTTAGCGGGAATAAAAATGAGTGAAGTTACTCTTCCATGGCTAGGGACTATTCAGTTAGGCTGGTGGAGCTTCCCAATTACTATCTTTTGGATATTGGCTTTAACCAATGCGATTAATTTAATTGATGGCTTGGATGGGTTAGCAACAGGTGTGTCGATTATTTCCTTAATTACGATGGGAATTGTTGGTTTTTTCTTTTTATATACGTGGCAACATTATGTACCTATAATGTGCATTATGCTCGCAGCATGTTTAATTGGTTTTTTACCTTATAATTTTCATCCGGCTAAGATATTCTTAGGCGATACAGGTGCATTGTACATTGGCTTTATGATTGCCATACTTTCTTTAAAAGGACTAAAGGACGTTACCTTTATTTCACTTTTAGTACCAATTATAATATTGGGTGTACCAATTACAGATACCATATATGCTATGATTCGCCGAAGATTGAATAAACAACCAATTTCAGAAGCTGATAAACATCACTTACACCATCAGTTAATGAAGATGGGATTGAGTCATCGACAAACTGTTTTAGCGATATATGGTCTATCATTAATTTTTTCTTTTGTATCATTATTATCAATTTTAGCTCCTAAATGGGGTATTATACCCTTAATGTTAGGGTTATTTTTGGGTTTAGAACTTTTTGTTGAGACAATCGGTTTATTAGGTGAAAGATATAAACCATTGATGCACTTTTTCCAAAAGATGATTAATAAGATGGGGCAGGAGGATCCTAAGGTTGAGGTTCATCATTTAAGTGATGAAAGTAAAGATAAAAATAAAAAAGATAAATAAAAAGGAAAGTCGTGTTAATGTGACTTTCCTTTTTCATTGTTCGTGAAAATTAAATGTATTAACTGGAATTTCATTAAAATGTTTTTTGCCATGAGTAAATTGGATTTGTCCTGCTAATAAATTAGTTAAATCTTGTTCGAAATTTTTAATATCACCTAAATCTAATGAAACGGTGATTGTAACAGCAGTTGTATAATCTTGACTAGCGACAAAGATATTATTAGTTTCTAAATAGTGATGAATTTCATCGATGCGGTTATAAGGGATATCGAAGCTAACATCTTGTTGAAGTACACAACGTACAACGCCAATTGCTTCAGCAGCTTCAGTAACCGAATTAGAATATGCTCGAATTAAACCACCAGCACCTAGTTTGATGCCCCCAAAATAGCGAGTTACAACTGCTGTGACGTTTTTGAGGTTCATTAATTGTAATGCTTTTAATTCAGGAATACCAGCTGTTCCAGATGGTTCACCATTGTCGCTGGCTTTTACTTGATCATCATTTAAGCCGATAGTATAAGCAAATGTATTGTGAGTAGCATCGCGGTATTTCTTGCTAATTTCGGTAATAAAGTTTTGAGCTTCTTCAATGCTTTCGGTTCGTTTCATGGTACAAATGAAACGACTTTTTTTTATGATTAATTCATGGTCACCATTTTCTTTAAGAGTTAAAT
The DNA here is from genome assembly GCF_014803895.1 of Lactobacillus sp. The sequence continues at coordinate 88,947 of NZ_JAAVAU010000023.1, forward strand.
ATTCTTTTTTTTCTGACAAAAAATTACCTCCTTGGCGTATTAATGATTGAGGTGAGAGGATTGAACGATATTAAATTATGTGGTCGTCAATGGCTCCTAAATCAAAATAACGATACCACAAAGTTGAAAGTGAAAAAAGTTACTGCCATAAAAAAGGGGCGTTGTGTAAGATGTAATAGCTTAGTAACTTATAAATTACCTAATGGTAAAAAATACTGTCGTTTTTGTATTGGGCTAGGCAGAATTTGTGAAGGAGATGAACTGATACGTAGTTGTGAAAATGTAAAATATGCCAAGATTAAAGATGGGGGTCTAACTTGGAATGGACACCTCACTCCAGATCAGCAAAAGGTAGCTGATAATTTAATAGAATCCTTTTTGAAAAAAAGAAATCACCTTGTTCATGCTGTAACTGGGGCAGGTAAAACAGAAATGTTGTTTCAAGTCGTTGCAAAATGTCTTGCACAAGGAAGGCGATGTTGTATTGCTACTCCACGAATTGATGTAGTTGATGAACTTTTTCCAAGATTACAAATAGCTTTTGGTAATGTAGAAATTGGTAAGTACCATGGCCGTGAATATTCTGAACCAAAAGATGAACAATTAATAATTTGTACCACACATCAATTACTTAAATTTTTTAGGGCTTTTGATTTATTAGTAATTGACGAGGTAGATTCTTTTCCTTTTAGGGATAATCCGGTTTTAAATTATGGAGTTCAAAATGCTGTTAAGGAAGATGGGTCAATCTTTTACTTATCAGCTACCCCAGATGAAGATTTAGTTAATGATGCTAAAAAGAAGATAATTGATTATTCGATTCTCAATCGTCGTTTTCATGGTGGTTTATTACCGGTACCACAAGAGTTGATGTTTACACGTCCTTTTTTAAAAAAGGGAAAATTACATCCAAAATTGTTAAGAGAAATTAGAAAGATTATTGTTAGTAATAAACCACTTTTAATTTTTATTCCTAAAATTCTTGAACTAGAGCTTTATCAAAAAGCTATTGAAAAATATTTTCCAAATTTAAAAATAGCTTCAGTTCATGCCCAGGATTCTTATCGTCAAGAAAAAGTCTTAGCTTTTAGAAATAATGAATTTGAAATATTATTAACAACGACAATTTTAGAAAGAGGAGTAACTTTTAAGCATGTTCAAGTAATTGTAGTAGCGGCAGATGATCAAATTTATAGTACTCCTAGTCTTGTACAAATTGCTGGACGTGTAGGACGCAGTCAAGATGATCAAACAGGTAAAGTAATATTTTGTTATCATCACTATACTCCAGAAATTAAAGAAGCTAAAAAGCAAATTAGAATGATGAATAAATGAGTTATTGTTTGTTGTGTAATACTAATTACAAACCCAAATTAAATTTTGAAAAGCTTTTTTTAATGAAAAAGCAAAATGATAAAGTAGTATGTCCAAATTGTTTGAACACTTTCGAAAAAATTACAGTTAATTGTTGTTTTAATTGTAGTCGCCCCGGTAAAAAAGTGGATTTATGTGTTGATTGTCAGCGGTGGAAAAGAGAATATAAGGGCGAATTATTAGAAAATCGCTCTCTTTTTAAGTATAATCAAGCATTACATGATGTAATGGTCAATTATAAAAGATATGGTGATTACATTTTGTATCAAGTTTTGGTGGAATTAATTCGGGAAAGTCTACCATTAGCCGATTATTATGTACCAGTTCCAACCTCAGAATCACATTTTAAAAGGCGGCAGTTTGATACCGTTAGTGAAATTTATAAGTCTTTGGTACCCTTAATACAAGTTTTAGAAAAACATGATGATGGTCTAGCTCAAGGTGAAAAGAATCGGCAACAGAGATTAGAAACCCTACAAAGTTTTTATGTAAATGAAAAGCTAAATTTAAAAGGAAATATTTTAATTTTAGATGATATTTATACTACTGGACGTACCTTGTATCATGCCCGGGATGCCTTGGCTGCAGTATGTCCCGATGCATCTATAAAAAGTTTTACAATTGCTAGGTAAATTAGTGGACTAAGCGCTTACATATCTGCTATACTATATATTGTAAATAAAGACGTTGAGTAACAACGTTGAAAGGAGAATCTTTTATGTTAAAATACAATGTTCGCGGAGAAAATATTGAAGTTACTGATGCTTTAAGAAGCTACGTTGAAAAGAGACTATCAAAGCTTGAAAAGTACTTTGAAATGGATTCTGACGTTATTGCACACGTAAACTTGAAAGTCTACAAGGATGAAAGCTCAAAAGTAGAAGTTACTATTCCACTTCCTTACCTCTTGTTACGTGCAGAAGATACTACTGATGATATGTATAAGAGTATCGACTTTGTTTCTGAAAAATTGGAACGTCAAATTAGAAAGTACAAGACACGTATCAACCGTAGAAACCGTGAAAAAGGCTTGAAGGATTACTTCTTTGAAGAAGAAACTGTTGAGGAAGCACCAAAGAAGTTTGATATCGTTCGTAATAAGCACTTAGACTTAAAACCAATGAACGCAGAGGAAGCTGTTTTGCAAATGGATCTTTTAGGTCATGATTTCTTTATTTTTGAAGATGCTGACACTAATGGAACTAGCATCGTTTACAAGAGAAATGATGGTCGCTATGGCTTGATTGAAACTAACGAATAATTTATTTTTAACCTTTTCCCTCCTAATGTTATGCATGGGGAGGGTATTTTTTGTATTCAAGTAATTTCTAATTTTTGCAAAATAATGGTAAAATTACTTAGTATCTTTAGATTTGTGCACAAAATTTAAACTTAAGGACCGATTATTTAATGGCAAATATTCTGAAAAAACTTTATGATAACGATAAACGTGAATTAAAACAATTTGAAAAATTAGCAGATAAAGTAGAAGCTTTATCTGATGAGTATAGTAAGTTAAGTGATGAAGAGCTTAAGGCAAAAACACCGGAATTCCGGAAACGCCTAGCCAATAATGAAAATTTGGATGATCTTTTACCTGAAGCGTTTGCTACTGCTCGTGAAGGAGCAAAGCGTGTTTTAGGTTTATATCCTTATCGAGTACAAATTATTGGTGGTATTGCGCTTCACTTTGGTAACATTGCTGAAATGATGACTGGTGAAGGTAAAACGTTGACAGCTACAATGCCTGTATATTTAAATGCCTTAACTGGTGATGGTGTTCATGTTATTACTGTTAACGAGTATCTTTCTAGTCGTGATGAAAGTGAAATGGGCCAGTTATATAAGTGGTTAGGTTTGACTGTGGGATTGAATTTGAATTCACTATCAGCTGATGAAAAACGCGAAGCCTATAACTGTGATGTTACTTATTCCACTAACTCAGAGCTTGGTTTTGACTATTTGAGAGATAATATGGTTGTATATAAAGATCAAATGGTACAAAGACCATTGAACTATGCAATTATTGATGAGGTTGACTCAATCTTAATTGATGAAGCAAGAACTCCTTTAATTATTTCTGGTCAAGCTCAACAAGCTAATAGTGAGTACATTCGTGCGGATCGCTTTGTAAAAACTTTAGTTGAAGATAAAAGTGATGATGATGTGGATGATAATGAAGATCATGGTGATTACAAGATCGACTGGCCAACTAAGACAATTAGCTTAACTAATCAAGGTATTCAAAAGGCATGTAAACATTTTGGTTTAAAGAACTTATATGATATTGATAATCAGGTACTAGTCCACCATATTGATCAATCTTTACGTGCTAACTACATTATGTTGAAAGACATTGACTATGTTGTTCAAGATGGTGAAGTTATGATTGTTGATTCCTTTACGGGACGTGTAATGGATGGTAGACGTTACTCTGATGGTTTACATCAGGCTATCGAAGCTAAAGAAGGTGTTAAGATTCAAGAAGAATCTAAGACACAGGCTACGATTACTTACCAGAATTTCTTTAGAATGTATAAAAAGCTTTCTGGGATGACAGGTACTGCAAAGACAGAAGAAGAAGAGTTTCGTGAAATTTATAACATGCAAGTTATCACGATACCTACTAATCGTCCTAAAGCTAGAGTAGATAAAGCTGATTTGCTTTATCCATCTTTAGATTCTAAATTTGAAGCTGTCGTTGAAGATATTAAACAACGTCATGCAAAAGGACAACCCGTTTTAGTAGGTACTGTAGCGATTGAAAGTTCTGAAAGATTAAGTCATATGCTTGATAAAGCTGGGATTCCACATGCTGTCTTGAATGCTAAAAACCATGCTAAGGAAGCTGAAATTGTTATGAATGCTGGTCAACGTGGCGCAGTAACAATTGCTACTAATATGGCCGGTCGTGGTACAGATATTAAGCTTGGACCTGGTGTAAAAGAATTAGGTGGTTTGGCAGTTATTGGTACGGAACGTCATGAATCCCGTCGTATTGATAACCAGCTACGTGGTCGTTCTGGTAGACAAGGAGACCCTGGTGTAACTCGTTTCTATCTCTCGCTTGAAGATGATTTGATGAAACGTTTTGGTTCAGAAAGAGTAAAGGCCTTTTTGGATCGTGTTTCTGATAATGATGATGATAAAGTTATTGAAAGTAAGATGATTACTAAGCAAGTTGAATCTGCTCAAAAGCGTGTTGAAGGTAACAACTATGATACTCGTAAGCAAACTTTACAATATGATGATGTTATGCGTACACAACGTGAGATTATCTATGGTGAAAGAATGCAGGTTATCTCCGAGGATCATTCATTAGATTATGTACTTAAGCCAATGATTCAACGTACTATTGATCACCAAGTTGATATGTATACTCAAGGAGAAAAGAAAGACTGGCGTAATGATCAATTGCGTGATTTTATTACTTCTTGCTTAACTGATGAAGAGACTGCTAAAAAAATTGATTTGAAAAATCTAACGGCTGATGATTTGAAGAAAAAACTTCATGAAATTGCCCAAGCAAACTTTGATGAAAAGAAAAAGCAGCTTGCAGATCCTGCCGAAATGCTTGAATTTGAAAAAGTAGTTATTTTGCGAGTAGTGGATGATCGTTGGACTGATCATATTGATGCAATGGATCAATTGCGTCAATCTATCAGTCTTCGTGGTTACGGACAATTGAATCCACTTGTTGAATATCAAGAAGCAGGGTACCGTATGTTTGAGGAAATGGTAAGCAACATCGAATATGATGCCACCCGTTTGTTTATGAAAGCTCAAATTAGACAAAATCTTAGTCGTTAATTAAAAAGGGAGGCATAAGCCTTCCTTTTTTTGTTCATGATGAGGTAAAAATGGAAATTAGTGAAATTCAAAATAAACTTGATGAATTAGAAGTGAAATTAGCTCACTTTAGGAGGTCTCTTTGACTTTGATTCATTGAATGAAGCAATTGCTATCAACGAGCAAAAAATGGCTGAACCTGGATTTTGGGATAATCAAAATGATGCTCAAAATTTAATTAGTCAAACAAATATACTTAAAGAAAAAAGTGAAAACTTTAAAAAACTTGTAAATGATTTTGATGATACTCAAACTGCTTTAGAGCTGTTAAGAGAGGATTTTGATTTAGATTTACAAAGAGAGCTTGATCAACAAATCACTGAGTTGAGTGAAAGTTTTAATAATTATGAATTATCATTGCTCTTGTCTGAGAAATATGATGATCATAATGCCTTAATGGAAATTCATCCGGGCGCCGGTGGTACTGAAGCTATGGATTGGGCCGATATGCTTTTAAGAATGTATCAACGTTATAGTGATAGTCGCGGTTTTAAATTTGAGATTGAAGACTATGAACCCGGTGATGAAGCTGGAGTAAAGAGTGTAAGTATTCGTATTCAAGGAAAAAATGCTTTTGGTCTTTTAAAATCAGAAAATGGTGTTCATCGATTAGTTAGAATATCACCATTTGATTCAGCTAAACGGCGACATACCTCATTTGCATCTGTAGAAGTTATTCCAGAAATTGATCAAAGTATTAATGTTGATATTAATCCTGATGATTTGCGTATTGATGTTTTTCGTTCTAGTGGTGCAGGTGGCCAGCACATTAATAAAACATCTAGTGCAGTTCGAATTACTCATTTACCGACTGGAATAGTTACATCTTCACAAGCCCAGAGATCTCAAATTCAAAATAGAGAAACTGCCATGAATATGTTGCGTGCTAAGCTTTTTCAGTTAGAGGAGGAAAAGAAGCGTAAGCAAACAGAAGCTTTGAAGGGAAATCAAAAGGAAATAGGATTTGGTTCACAAATCAGATCATATGTTTTTCATCCCTATAATATGGTAAAGGATCATCGTACGAGCCATGAGACTAGCGATGTAAATGGTGTAATAGATGGTAAGTTAGATGACTTTATCTATGCCTACTTACAATGGTTATTGAGTCAAAAAAATCCTGATTAATATGAGGTATAGAAATGGATTTAGGAACTATTTTAGTTTTAGTGATCATTGCTTTGGTAATTTTGAGTATACTATTTGCAATATTTAAATTTTTTATTGCACTGTTACCTACCGCAATTGTTGTTGCATTGATTATATGGCTTATTTATAAATTTAATACTCCAAATACGAGTGGGAGAAGTAGTTATCCAAAATCGAATAATAATCCTCCTAATAACTCTGAAAGTCAGATGAAGCGTAAGAGAGCCAAGAATGTTACAGTTAAAGATGTAGATAAAAAAGAAGATAAAAGAGGAAAAGACAATGGTTGATGCAGTTAAAGTTAGTCAATTAGTCAAAGATATTCCTTCCTTAAGAGTAGTAGAAGGTGAAGAATTTCTAGATAAACGCTCTATCTCTGTTTCTGATATTTCACGACCAGGAGTAGAATTAACGGGATATTTTGATTTTTATCCTAAAGAAAGAATTCAGTTATTTGGGAGAACAGAAATTTCTTATAGTGCACGGCTTGATCATGATTTAAGAAAGCGTGTCTTTACCAGAATGTGTACTCCTGAAACCCCCTGCTTTATTGTTTCTAGAGGTTTACCAATTCCTAAAGAGTTAATTGCAGCTGCTGAAAAAGCCCATATTCCTGTCCTTACCAGTGACATGGCAACAACACATCTTTCGAGTGTGTTGATGCAATATTTAGATGAGAAATTAGCTCCAAGAAAGAGTATTCATGGAGTATTGGTAGAAATTTATGGTATGGGCGTACTGCTTATTGGTAGTTCTGGTGTAGGAAAGTCGGAAACAGCGTTAGACTTGATTAAACGTGGTCACCGATTAATTGCAGATGATCGTGTAGATGTCTATCAACAAGATGAATCAACAGTTATTGGTGAAGCACCTAAAATTTTGAAGCATCTAATGGAAATTCGTGGTATTGGTATTATTGATGTAATGAATTTATTTGGGGCTGGTGCAGTAAAAGATAGCTCAGAGATTCAATTAATTATTAAATTACAAAATTGGAATCCAGATGCCAATTATGATCGGTTAGGATTTGAAGAAGATACTCGTCAAATTTTTGAAGTAGAGGTTCCTCAAATTACTGTTCCCGTGAAAGTGGGGCGTAACTTAGCTATTATTATTGAAGTAGCAGCGATGAACTTCAGAGCTAAGAAGATGGGTTATGATGCTAGTAAAAAGTTTGAACATAACTTAACTGAATTAATTTCTGATAATTCAAAATTATCCTCTGATAAGGAGGAGAAGAACTAATGTATCTATCATTGAGTCCAATTGCTTTTAAAATTGGAGGCTTGTCTGTTAGATGGTATGGTATTTTAATGGCAACGGGCGTGTTAGTTGCGACTTTAATGGCTATTGAAGAAGGAAAAAAACGTCAGATTATGCCAGACGATTTTATTGATTTCTTACTTTGGGCTGTTCCAATTGGGTTTATTGGTGCTAGAATTTATTATGTTATATTTGAATGGGGGTATTTTTCTCAGCATCCCGATCAAATAATAGCAATTTGGAATGGTGGAATAGCTATTTATGGTGGATTATTAGCAGGTTTAGCTGTATTGTTAGTATTTTGTCATAGACGTATGTTACCGCCTTTTCTAATGCTTGATATCATTGCCCCAGGAGTGATGGCTGCTCAAGTTATTGCACGTTGGGGTAATTTTATGAATCAAGAAGCTCACGGCGCAAAGACAACACTAGCTTTTTTACAAAGTTTACATTTACCGAATTTTATAATTCAACAGATGTATATTAATGGTGCGTATTATCAACCAACTTATCTTTATGAATCATTGGGAAATTTAATTGGTTTGATATTGATTTTATCTTTACGACATAAAAAACATTTATTTAAACAAGGTGAAGTTTTTTTGTCTTACGTAATTTGGTATTCTGCAGTTAGGTTTTTTGTTGAAGGAATGAGAACAGATAGTCTATATATTGCTAATACAATTCGCGTATCACAAGCTTTAAGCTTGATTTTGTTTATTGGTGCAATTGTTTTATGGATTTACCGACGAAAAGTTGTAAAACCAAAGTGGTATTTAGCTGGTAGTGGACTAAAATACCCGTATAATAGAAATTGATAGAATTTTATTCTAATAGAAAGTTTGAGTAGAAAAATGACAAAAATTGCAGTTTTAGGTAATGGCTCATGGGGGTCAGTATTAGGATCATTATTAGCCGATAATGGTAATGATGTAGTTCTCTATGGAAACATCGAAAGTGTTAATGAAGAAATTAACAAGTACCATACTAATTCTCACTATATCAAGGATTGGAAAGTCAATCCTAACGTTCCAGCAACAGGGAATTTAGAAGAGGCTCTTGAAGGAGTAGATGTAGTCTTATTTGTTTTACCAACTAAGGCCTTTAGAATTGTTTCTAAAAATGTTCGTAAGGTTTTAGATAAAACCGGTATTAAGCCTTTATTAATCACTGCTACTAAAGGTATTGAACCCGGTACTAAGAAATTAACTACTGAAATTTTGGCTGAAGAAATTTATCCTGAAGATCAAGATAAGATTGTAGCAATTTCTGGACCAAGTCATGCAGAAAATGTTGCTCAAAAAGATTTAACTGCAATTGCTTGTGCATCAACTGATGAAGAAAATGCCAAAAAGGTACAAAAGCTTTTTTCAAATAGTTATCTACGTTTGTACACTAACTCTGATGTGGCTGGTGTTGAAGTCGGAGGTGCAGTTAAGAATGTTATTGCCATTGCGGCTGGTATTTTAGCAGGTAAAAAATATGGTGACGATGCTAAGGCTGCTTTAATGACAAGAGGTTTAGCAGAAATTACTCGTTTAGGTGTCAATTACTTTGGTGCAGAACCAATGACCTTTAGTGGTTTAGCTGGAATTGGTGATTTAATTGTTACTTGTACATCAGTCAACTCACGGAATTGGCGTGCAGGTAAGCAATTAGGTGAAGGAAAGAGTTTAGATTATATTATCGACAATATGGGACAAACTGTCGAAGGAGCAACTACTGTTAAAGCTGTTCATGAATTAGCGCAAGAAAAGAACATTGATATGCCAATTAGTGAAGCTGTTTATCGTGTAATGTACGAAAATGTAGATGTTGATGAAGAAATCAAACAAATGATGGGTCGTGAACCTAAACCTGAAATTAGTTTATAAATTATTAAAAGATGTGAGTTTAAACTTACATCTTTTTTTGCTAAACAAACAGTTTGTAGCAAAAATAAATACATTGTAGAATTAATATAACTGATAAAAATAAGATGAGGAATTGACTATGGCGGAAAGATACGATGTGATTATAATTGGTGCTGGTCCTGGTGGGATGACGGCTGCTTTATATGCTGCAAGAGCTAACTTGTCTGTTTTGATGCTAGATCGTGGCATTTATGGTGGTCAAATGAATAATACAGGTGCAATTGATAATTATCCTGGTTTACCAGATGTTACTGGGCCTGAATTAAGTGAAAAAATGTATCAAGGAACCATGAAATTTGGACCAAAATTTGCATATGGTGAAGTTAAAGAAATTAGACTTGATGGTAAAGACAGAATTGTGGTTACTGATAATGATGAATATGTTGCATCCGTTGTTTTAATTGCTACTGGTGCAGAGCATAAACATTTAGGAGTACCAGGCGAAGAAGAGTATCAAGGTAGAGGTGTTTCATATTGTGCTGTATGTGATGCAGCATTTTTTAAAGATGAAAACATTGCCGTCATTGGTGGAGGAGACTCTGCGGTGGAAGAGGGGATTTACTTAGCACAAACTGCTAAAAAGGTAACTATCATTCATCGTCGCGATGAATTACGTGCTCAACCTCTTCTTCAAAAGCGTGCCTTTGCAAATAATAAAATTGATTTTATCTGGGATGCGCAAACTGAAGAAATAATTGGTAATGGAAATAAAATAACTGGTGTTAAGTATAAAAATAAAGTAACGGGTGAAGAAAAAATTTTATCTGTGGCTGGTGTGTTTATTTACGTGGGGGTTCAACCACAGACCGAAGTATTTAAAGATTTAGGAATTACTGATGAATATGGCTGGATCATTACTGATGATCATATGAAGACTAAAATTCCTGGAATTTTAGCTTTAGGGGATGTTCGTCAAAAAGACTTACGTCAAATTGCTACAGCTGTAGGCGAAGGTAGTATTGCAGGTCAAGAAGCATTTAACTACATCCAAAGTTTAAATGATTAATGAGATATCTTAGACGTTTATCGAATAATTTTCGGTAAACGTTTTTTCTTTGAAGATATAAATAATTACTGAATATGAGTTATAATAAGCACAAGACAACTTAGATAACAGTGGGAAGATATTTGGTATAATCAAAAAGTAAAGTATTTAACGGAAATACAGTAAAGATTTTTGTTAAGAACAGTAAGATATATTTTAAGTGTAATTTAGGAAGCTAAAGAAAGAATTTACAGAGGTTTTTATGAACGCAGAAGAAATTTTTGAACAATGGAAAAATGCTAAAAATTTACCTGATTATTTACAAGAACAATTAGATACTTTAGGAGAAAATCCTAAATGGATTGAAGATGCTTTTGGTCAAGATATTAATTTTGGTACTGCTGGGATGAGAGGTAAGCTTGAACCAGGTACTAATAGAATTAATTTATTTACTATTGGACGAGTAACCGAGGGTTTAGCTCGTTTGATTGAAGAAGAGGGCCAGGAAGCTAAAGACCGTGGTGTAGTTATTTCATATGATTCTAGATATCATTCACGTGATTTTGCTAAACATGCGGCTCGAATTTTAGGTGCTCATGGAATTCATGTTTACTTATTTGATGATTTAAGACCTACTCCAGAACTTTCTTATGCTGTAAGACATTTACATACTTATGCTGGTATTAACATTACTGCTTCTCACAATGCTAAACAATATAATGGTTATAAGATTTATGGAGAAGATGGTGCTCAAATGGCACCAGAGAATGCCGATCGTTTATTTGCTTTTGCTCAGAAAGTAAATAATATTTTTAGTGTTCCAGTTGCTCCTGTAGAAAAGTTACGTGCCACTAATACTTTACAATTAATTGGTGAAGATGTTGATGAAGCTTATTTATCAGAACTTTCTAAGGTAACTGTTAACCGAGAGATGGTCAAACAGAATGCTGATAAGTTAAAGATTATCTATACTCCTTTGCATGGTACTGGTAAAATGCTATACGATCGTGCCTTTCGTCAAGGTGGGTTTACTAATGTTATTCCGGTTCCTAGTCAATCGATTATTGATCCAGAATTTCCTACTACTATCAAACCCAATCCTGAGTATCGTGATGTGTTTATTCCCGGTATTGAATTAGCTAATAAAGAAAACGCTGATTTAATTGTTGCTACGGATCCTGATGCAGACCGAATGGGAGCTGCAGTTAGAACTGAAAATGGTGATTTTCAAGTTTTAACTGGTAATCAAATTGCCACTTTAATGGCTTATTATTTACTTCAAAACCTAAAGGATTCTGGTAAGTTAACGCCAGATTACGAAATTGTAACTTCAGTTGTTTCTAGTGCTTTACCATTTAAGATTGCTAAGGATTTTGGTATTAAAACTAAACATGTATTGACTGGTTTTAAGTATATCGGTGAAGAAGTTGACCGTATGAATAAGGAGAATGATGGTAAATTCTTGATGGGCTTTGAAGAAAGTTACGGTTATCTTTTCAAGCCATTTGCCCGTGATAAGGATGCCATGCAAGGAGCTATTATGTTTGCTGAAGTTGCAGCTTATTATGCTTCAAAGAATATGACAGTCTTTGATGGATTAAAGGAAATTTGGCAAAAATATGGTGTTTCTTATGAAATTACACGAGCAATTGAAATGCCAGGTATTGGTGGTCAAAAGAAAATGGCGGAATTAATGACTAAGTTACGTAATGACCACCTAACTGAAATCAACGATGAAAAAGTCATTGAAATTCAAGATTTTGAAACTCAAGAATTTATTAAAGATGGCGAAAAGAAACCATTAACTGGTTTTCCAAAATCGAATGTTTTGAAGTATTTATTAGCAGATGAAACTTGGGTAGCTTTACGTCCTTCAGGTACTGAACCTGTTATTAAGGCATATGTAGGAGTTAATAAACCGGATATTGAAACTGCTGAAAAATCTGCTGAAGAGTATCAAGATGCATTAGCCAAATTGTTGAAGTAGAGCAATATTCGTGAGAAATTTTTAAGGCTGTAGTAGAATTTATATGTTAAATAAAAGTTGGGCATTTTGTCCAACTTTTTTTGCCGGAGAAAAATGCTAAAGATAAGAGTGAGAATATGATTAGAAGACAAAAAGATCGAAAATTTGAATTAGTTTCTGACTTTAAGCCAGCAGGGGATCAACAACAAGCGATTGATAAGTTAACTGCCGGCTTTAAAAATGGTGATAAAGAACAAATTTTAGAGGGTGCTACTGGTACAGGTAAAACTTTTACAATGGCTAATGTTATTGCTAAGTTAAATAAGCCAACTTTAGTTATTTCTCATAATAAAACTTTAGTAGGACAGCTGTATGGGGAATTTAAACAATTTTTTCCTAAAAATGCTGTGGAGTATTTTGTTTCATATTATGATTATTATCAACCTGAAGCATATGTCCCTAGCTCTGATACCTATATTGAAAAGGATGCCTCTATTAATGACGAAATTGATCAACTTCGTCATGCAGCAACCTCTGCTTTAATGGAAAGAAACGATGTAATTGTGGTGGCATCAGTTTCTTGTATTTTTGGATTAGGTGATCCGAAGGAATATGCTAAAAGTGTAATTTCTTTGAGAGAAGGACAAGAATATGGGCGCGATGTTTTATTACGGGATTTAGTAAATATTCAATATGATCGTAATGATATCGACTTTCAACGTGGACGTTTTAGGGTAAGAGGAGATATTGTTGAAATCTTTCCGGCAGGAAATTCGGATCATGCATATCGAGTAGAATTCTTTGGGGATGAAATAGATAGGATTGTAGAAGTAGATTCTCTTACTGGAGAAGTAATTGGTGAACGAGAACAAGTATCTCTTTTTCCGGCAACCCACTTTATGACTAATGAAGAACAACTTCAAAAAGCACTAGGTTCAATTAAAGATGAGCTTAATATTCAAGTTAAAGAATTTGAAGGGAAAGGAAAATTACTTGAAGCTCAACGTATCAAACAAAGAACTAATTACGATATTGAAATGATGAGCGAAGTTGGTTATACAAATGGGATTGAAAATTATTCGCGTCATATGGATGGTAGAAAGCCAGGCCAGCCACCATATACTTTATTAGATTTCTTTCCGGATGATTTTTTGATTTTAATTGATGAATCCCATGCTACAATGCCAGAACTTAAAGCAATGTATAATGGTGATCGTAAACGTAAAGAAACTCTCATTGATTATGGATTTAGGTTACCATCAGCTTTGGATAATCGTCCTCTAAAAATTGATGAATTTGAAAAACATGTTAATCAAATTATGTATGTTTCCGCAACGCCTGGAGATTATGAATTAAATCGTACTGATAATAAGGTAGAGCAAATTATTCGTCCTACTGGTTTGCTTGATCCTAAAATTGATGTTAGACCAATTGATGGTCAAATTGATGATTTAGTAGGAGAGATTAATGCTCGTATTGAGCGAGATGAACGTGTATTTGTCACCACCTTGACTAAAAAGATGGCAGAAGATTTAACTGATTACCTAAAAGATTTAGGAATCAAAGTTCGTTATTTACATTCTGATATTAAAACATTAGAAAGAATGCAGATTATCCGTGATTTACGTTTAGGTAAATTTGATGTTTTAATTGGTATTAATCTTTTGCGTGAAGGTATCGATGTTCCTGAAGTTTCGTTAGTAGCAATTTTAGATGCGGATAAAGAAGGTTTTTTACGTTCAACTAGACCTTTAGTTCAAACAATTGGACGAGCTGCTAGAAATTCTCATGGTGAAGTAATTATGTATGCTGATCGAATTACAGATTCAATGCGTGAAGCAATTGATGCTACTGAGCGTCGACGTCATTTACAAATGGACTTCAATAAAGAACACGGTGTCACTCCAAAGACAATTATAAAGCCGATTAGAGATGTAATTTCTGTTACTAAGGAAAGTAATGAGACCGAAGAGAATGAGAGTTTTGCAGATCTTAATTTTGATGAACTAACCATTAAGCAAAAGAAGAATATGATTAAGAATTTAACATCTCAAATGCAAGAGGCAGCCAAAAAGTTAGATTTTGAAGAAGCCGCTAGTTTGAGGGATGCAATCATGGATTTACAAAAGCAAATCCATGCTTAGGGAGGAAAATATGGCAAGCAATAAAATTATTATTCACGGTGCACGTGAACATAATTTAAAAGATATTGATTTAACAATTCCTAAAGATCAGTTGGTTGTTGTTACAGGATTATCGGGGTCCGGAAAGAGTTCGTTAGCTTTTGATACTTTATATGCTGAAGGACGTAGAAGATATGTAGAATCTTTATCCAGTTATGCAAGACAATTTTTAGGTCAGATGGATAAAGCTGATGTTGATTCTATTGATGGTCTTAACCCAGCAATTTCTATTGACCAAAAGACTACTTCTCATAATCCACGTTCGACAGTGGGAACTGTAACAGAAATTAATGATTATTTACGTTTACTTTGGGCGCGTGTTGGGCAACCTATTTGTCCTAATGACGGGACTGTAATTGAGAGACAAAGTGTTGATCAAATGGGGGAGCGAATTATGTCTCTTCCAGAGAGAACTAAGATTCAAATTCTTTCACCAATTATTCGTCAAAAACGTGGTGAACATAAGGAAGTATTTAAACGAATCCAAAGAGCAGGTTATGTTCGTGTAATTGTAGATGGTGAGATGCACGATGTTACAGATGACTTTAATCTTGATAAAAATAAACGTCATTCCATTGATATTGTAGTTGACCGATTAGTGGTTAAAGATAGCATCAAGAGTCGTTTATTTGATTCTATTGAAGCTGCTCTACGGTTATCTGAAGGTTATATGAATGTAGATGTCATTGGTGGGGAAGAACTAAATTTTTCTGAGTACTATGCGTGTCCAATTTGTGGCTTTACAGTAGGAGAAATGGAACCGCGTTTATTTTCATTTAATGCGCCGTTTGGTGCTTGCCCTGATTGTGATGGTTTAGGGATGAAATTAGCAGTAGATGTAGACTTAGTTATTCCGGATCGAGATAAAAGTCTTGCAGAGGGGGCACTTGTGCCTTGGAATAATTCAAAGTATTATTCAGCAATGCTTCAGCAAGCGTGTGAGGCATTAAAGATTCCAATGGATAAACCATTTAAAAAACTTACTAAACGTCAACAGGAGATAATTCTATATGGATCGAAGGGAAAGAAAATAAAGTTCCATTTAGAAGGAGATTTTGGAGTTAATGACACTGTTCAAGAATTTGAGGGGGTTATTAATAATATTGATCGCCGTTATCATCATCCAATGTCTAAATTTATGAGGGATGCAATGGGCAAGTACATGACTGAATTAATGTGTACCACTTGCCACGGCAAACGTCTTAATGAAAAAGCTTTGTCTGTTAAAGTTAATGGAAAAGATATTGCAGAAGCTTCAGATTTAGCAATTGGTAAATCACTTGATTTCTTTAATTCAATTAAGTTGAATGAACAAAAATCTATAATTGCTAAGCCAATCTTGAAAGAAGTACGTGATAGATTAACCTTTTTAATCAATGTCGGGCTTGATTATCTAAGTCTTTCTCGTTCTGCTGGAACTTTATCTGGTGGTGAAGCGCAGCGCATTCGTTTAGCTACTCAAATTGGTTCAAATCTTTCTGGTGTCATGTATATTTTGGATGAACCTTCAATTGGTCTTCATCAAAGAGATAATGATCGATTAATTTCTTCTTTAAAGAGAATGCGAGACTTAGGTAATTCTTTGATTGTTGTTGAACATGATGATGAAACGATG
The DNA here is from genome assembly GCF_014803895.1 of Lactobacillus sp. Next base: position 105,244 of record NZ_JAAVAU010000023.1, read on the forward strand.
CGTCAGGCAGATTATTTAATTGATATGGGACCAGGTGCCGGAAGTTATGGTGGAGAAGTAATGGCTGCAGGGACACCAGACGAAGTAATGAAAAATCCTAAGTCATTAACTGGTCAATATCTAGCTGGTAAAAAATTAATTCCTGTTCCTTTAACTAGACGTAAAGGTAATGGTAAAAAGATTACTATTAAAGGAGCGAGTGAAAATAATTTAAAGGATATCAATGTTGATTTTCCATTAGGAAAATTTGTAGTTGTATCAGGTGTTTCTGGTTCTGGTAAGTCTACTTTAGTTAATATGATTTTAAAGCGTGCTTTAGCACAGAAATTAAACCATAATTCAGCTAAACCTGGTAAATATAAATCAATTGTTGGTTATAAAAATATTGATAAAGTAATTGATATTGATCAAAGTCCAATCGGCAGAACCCCTCGGAGTAATCCAGCTACTTATACTAGTGTGTTTGATGATATAAGAACTTTATTTGCTCAAACAAATGAAGCAAAAATGCGGGGTTATACTAAAGCACGTTTTTCCTTTAATGTTAAAGGTGGTCGGTGTGAAGCTTGTCATGGCGATGGAATTATTAAAATTGAGATGAATTTTTTACCAGATGTTTATGTGCCATGTGAAGTATGCCATGGTAAGCGGTATAATTCAGAAACTCTAGAAGTTACTTATCGTGGTAAAAATATTGCGCAAGTTCTAGATATGACAATTAATGATGCTTGCCAATTTTTTGAAAATATTCCTAAAATTCACCGCAAGTTACAAACAATTGTTGATGTAGGTCTAGGCTATGTAAAATTAGGTCAATCAGCAACTACACTTTCTGGTGGAGAAGCTCAGAGAATGAAATTAGCTGCTGAATTACAGAAAATTTCTACGGGTAATAATTTCTATATTCTTGATGAGCCAACTACTGGTCTTCATACTGACGATATTAAACGTCTTTTGGAAGTTTTACAGCGTTTAGTCGATGAAGGCAATACTGTATTGATTATTGAGCATAATCTAGATGTAATTAAGAGCGCTGATTGGTTAATTGACCTAGGCCCTGAAGGTGGTGAAGGTGGAGGACAAGTAGTTGCTACTGGTACCCCTGAGGAGGTTACCAAAGTTGAAAAAAGTTATACTGGAAAATATCTAAAGCCTGTTTTAGAACGTGATACTAAAATAACGCATCAACAACTTTCTAAAGAAAAACAATAGTTCTTTAAGTTTTTGTAAAGAAATATCTTTGAATCTCTTTTAGTTACATGTAAAATAGGACTAAGGGAGGATACAATATGAATAATTTTTCAAATTCCGATCGTCCACATGGATTTGATTGGGGCGCACTTTTAGGTGGCGTCTTATTAGTAATCGCTTCATTTATTTTATTAAGATATCCAGGAAAAGGATTAACAGCATTTGTATTTATTTTTGGTATCTTATCTATTATGCAAGGTATCATTTGGATTTATATGTACTCTAAGTTCCGTGAATTCTTTGCACGTAGTTGGGTAACTTTAGTTTCTGGTATTTTAGATATTATTGTTGGTATACTTTTCTTACTTTCACATGAAATTGGTGGTATTACCATTGCAATTTTATTTGCTGTTTGGTTCTTTGTTGATTCTGTAGTAGGAATTATCTTCTCATGGCACTTACGTGATTATTCAACTGGTTACTTTATTTTAAGTTTAATTTTGAATATTATCAGTTTATTAATTGCCATTGCGTTGATGTTTAACCCTGTATTGGCTGCAATTACTTTAGTTTACCTTGTAGCATTTTGGTTAATGGTATTTGGTTTCAATGAAATCTTTGTAGCATTTATGCACCGTTAATATTTAAAAATAGCAACCTTACAAAAGGTTGCTATTTTTTTGCTCTCAAAATGGAACACCCGGTATGTTATAATGATGTAGATTAAGGAGGCAGTACAAATGGCTGATCAAAAAAAACAACTTTTAATAGTAACTGGTATGAGTGGTGCTGGCAAAACAGTTGCCATTAAATCGCTAGAAGATATGGGGTATCTCGTAGTAGATAACTTACCTCCGGAATTACTTGGAAGCTTTTGGGAATTGATTAATAATTCTGATGACTTTACTAAAGCTGCTGTAGTAATAGATTTAAGAGTTAAGAGTTTTTATAAAGATTTAGTGGATGAAATAAATTCACTTGAAGATAGTCAAAATGTTCAGTCAACTGTTGTCTTTCTTGATGCATCTGATGATGCTCTAGTATCTCGCTATAAAGAGACTAGACGTCTTCCTCCTTTAGCAAATAAGGGAAGATTATTAGATGGTATTCAGCAGGAAAGGGCAATTCTTGGTAGTGTTAAGAATGTATCTAATATAATTATTGATACTTCGAATCTTTCTACAAAAGAGTTAAAAGCAAAATTAGTAGATAAATTTAGTGATAATCATACTACTCAATTTTCAATTGAAGTTATGAGTTTTGGTTTTAAATATGGTATTCCGATTGATGCGGATATCGTCATGGATGTTCGGTTTTTACCTAATCCATTTTATATACCTCAATTAAAACCATTTACGGGATTAGACCGTAAGGTTTTTGAGTATGTAATGAGTAAAGAAGAGACTAAAGTATTTTATTCTAAATTTTTAGATATGCTTGAAGTAGCTATTCCTGGTTATATTAAAGAAGGTAAAGAAAAATTAACAATTGCAATTGGTTGTACTGGTGGACAGCATCGTAGTGTATCCATTGCACGACAATTAGCGGTTGATTTAGCAAAGAAGTATCCGATAGATATTTCTCACCGTGAAATTAGTCGCTATATTCGTAAGTAGAGAGGAAGAGGTTATGGCCTACGGAGAAAACCGTATTGTGCGCGTAATTAAAGGCCGCCGCCCTAAAATCGCAGTGATTGGTGGAGGAACAGGGCTGCCAGTTATTTTAAGTGCATTAAAAGAGCAAAATGCGGACATTACTGCTATTGTAACTGTTGCAGATGATGGTGGATCATCTGGTGTAATTAGAGATTATATAAATGTCGTTCCACCAGGAGATATCCGAAATGTTTTGGTTTCTCTTTCAGATATCCCTAAACAAGAAAAAGATATCTTCCAGTATCGCTTTGATTCAAAGGATTCGTTTTTTGCTGGACACGCAATCGGTAATTTAATAATTGCGGCTTTAGATGAAATGAAGGGAAATATATTTGATGCAGTCCAATCATTATCAAAAATGATGAAAGTTGATGGGCATATTTTTCCTGCATCCAATGAACCTTTAACTTTAAATGCGGAATTTATAGATGGAACGGTAGAATCTGGTGAAACGGAGATTACTTCAAAAAACAAGCGGATCAAACGAGTTTGGGTAACTGATAGTGATTCAAATGAAGAACCTCAAGCAGTTATGCCTGTTTTAGCTGCAATTATGCAGGCTGATGCAGTTGTTTTGGGACCAGGTAGTTTATTTACTTCTATTTTACCTAATTTGATGATTTCTAACTTAGGAGAAGCTGTTCGCAAAACTAAGGCTGAAGTTATCTATATTTGTAATATTATGACTCAACGTGGTGAAACAGATAATTTTTCTGCGGCAGATCACGTTAAAGTTATTAATGATCATTTAGGCGGACATTATGTAGATACAGCTTTGGTTAATGGAGCTAAAATTGACATGGATAAGTTTCATCCTGAAGATTATGATGAATATCTTGTTCCGGTAAGAAGTGATTTTAAAGGCTTAAAAGAGCAAGATTGTCGCGTAATTACTGATGATTTCATTGACCAACGCAGCGGTTTAGTTTTCCATGATGGTAAAAAAGTAGCTAAGGAAATTTTAAACATTGCCTTTGAAGCTTATGCTCGTCGTCAGCAGGAGGATTAAATGGGGTCTTATGCAAGTGAGGTAAAAAAGGAGCTAACTAGTTTGCCAGTGCATCCAGAGCATGCTAAGGCAGAGTTGGCTGCTTTTTTACGTATGAATGGTGTTTTAAGTTTACATAATAAACAGTTTAGTTTGGATATTACAACTGAAAATCCAGCAATTGCGCGGCGAATTTTTTCTCTAATTAAAACAGCTTATAATATTGAACCATTACTAATTGTTTCTAAAAAGATGAAATTGAAGAAGAACTATCAGTATTTAGTGCGACTTCAAAAAGATATTTATGAAATTTTAGAAGACTTAAATGTATTTAATAAGGAAAAAGGATTTATAACAGGCATTCCAGAAAAAATTATGAATTCTCGTCAAAGAGCTATGTCATATTTACGTGGAGCTTTTCTAGCAGCTGGTAGTGTGAATAATCCTGAAACTAGCCGTTATCACCTAGAAATTTATTCACTTTATCAAAATCATAATGATGAATTAGCTGAGTTAATGAATAAATATTTTTATTTAAATGCTAAAAAAACCAAGCGGCGTAATGGATATATTGTTTATTTAAAAGAAGCTGAAAAAATTGGTGACTTTTTACATATTGTAGGAGCTGTTAATGCTATGCTTTCTTTTGAAGACTTGCGAATTATGCGTGATATGCGTAATTCAGTTAACCGCTTAGTAAATTGTGATACAGCAAATCTTAGAAAGACTGCGAATGCAGCTGCAAAGCAGGTTGAAGATATTCAGTTGATTAAGTCAAATGTAGGATTAGATGACTTACCAGAAAAGCTTTCGGTTTTGGCACGTTTTCGATTAGAAAATCCAGAACTATCTTTAAAAGAAGTAGCGGCCAAAGTTCCTGATGGTCCATTGTCTAAATCAGGAGTAAATCATCGATTTCATAAGATACATGAGTTTGCTGAAAAGATTAGAAATAATGCATAAAAAAAGAGGTGTTGATATCACAACACCTCTTTTTTTATAAAATTATTTTTGCTTGTTAACTAAGATTTCATCAATTAGACCATAATCTTTGGCTTCTTGAGCAGTTAGGTAGTTATCACGCTCAGTATCTTTTTGAATCTTTTCAAGAGATTGACCAGTAGTTTCGTGTAAGATATTATTTAATTTCTTACGACTCTTTAAAATTTCTTTAGCAGCAATTTCAATTTCAGTTTGTTGACCTTGTGCACCACCCAAAGGTTGGTGAATCAACACAGTGGAGTTAGGAAGAGCAAAACGCTTACCCTTGGTACCACTAGTTAAAAGAATAGAAGCCATAGATGCTGCCATACCAATCGCAATAGTAGAAACATCAGATTTAATGAAGTTCATAGTATCCATAATTGCTAAACCAGAGGTAATAACACCACCAGGTGAATTGATGTACAAGGAAATGTCTTTAGTATTATCTTGAGCATCTAAAAATAAAAGTTGAGCAATAATACTATTAGCCATTTGGTCATTAATTTCACCACTAAGCATAATAATACGGTCTTTTAATAGTCGAGAATAAATGTCGTATGCACGTTCACCACGTGCAGTTTGTTCAATAACTGTAGGTACGAGCATTAATCTTACCTCCTTATAAAAATTAGCACTCTATAATGCACAGTGCTAATTAAAACACGTATTAATAAAACTGTCAAACAAAGAAGCTCAAAAGACTTTAAAAAATTTTTTAATCAGTTAGAATAATACATAGATGTTATCAAACACACAGTGAAAATATTATTTATTATTTAGAAGAAGGGTTATTTTGAAAAATAATAGAAACCAACACGCTAAAGTATTAGTATCATTTGTATCAGCTGCCGCTTTGGGATTTGTTTTAATTTCCAATCCTGTAAAGGCTGATGAAGTTTCATCTCAAAATCAAACTGTTAATACTACTCAAAGTTCTAGTACTGCAGTTTCTTCATCACAAGAAAATGATACTGCTAATCAACAAACTAAAGATAATCAAACTACTACTTCTACTAGCGCGAAAAGTACTGACAGTGCTACTTCTGCAAGTACTGCTAAGACTGAAGCTACCACTTCATCTTCTTCATCATCTAGTAGCAATGTAGTTACTGACACTGATCCAGCCAATAAGGATGAAGATAGTGACTTAGCCAGTGTTGATGAAGAGGATATTTATAGTAATAATTTAAAATCCGTTCAAACCGCGGTAGCTAAGCTAGATCAACAAAATAAGGCTGTTCAGGCTGCCCCAAAAAAAACTACTAATAATAACACGAAGACTACTACTTCAAAATCTAGTACTACAAAGTCTAAGACAAGTACTTCTACAACAGTTAACAAAAACTTTGAACGTCATATAACTTTTAAAGCTGTAGTGAAGAGAGCTGGAAGTAAAGATTATAAAATTTATGCATCCATTGATAAAAATGGTAAGTTAGGCAAAAAAATTGGTAATGCAATTAACTATGCTAACAATCACTTAGAGTCAACTGAAATATACCAAGGTACTAAATATCGTTACTGGTTGCTTTATGTAGATGGTGTGCGTACTGGCTGGGTAAATGAAAACTTTTTTGCACGCAATAAGATTGAAGTTCCTAAAGTTGTTAGTTTAGTGAAAAATGCTGATACTAGTTTTTATACTAGAAATGCAATTTCTTATGCGACTGATGAATATGGTGATGTTGTAGGTAATTGGGATGTAAATGTCTCCACTCAGAATGTAGATACAACTAATTCAGGTACTAAGAAAGTTACTTATACTGTAGGCAAGACAGCCAAGGCGACTGTGACTTTCAAAATTAGAAAGAGTAATAAAGAAGGAATTACTGAAGCTAATGCGCCTATAATGCCTGGTACGAATAGCTTGACTAGTTGGAGTAAGCACTATGGTCATTCAGAAAACTATGTAGATTACACTACCTATGCGCCAGAAACTGATGTACATATCTATAACACCAACGGCTTAACTTTTAATACTAAATTCTATCAACCCCTTTACTTAAATCAAGAGCCGGAAACTGATACTCCACAAATTAATGCAGTCGGTCATATTCCAGAAGGTATGGTGATGAGTGATGGGTGGCTTTACACAAGTTTACTTGCTCATAGTAATTCAACATCTGGTCATATTGTTGCATATAATTTAAATGAATTAACAGATCCATATGCTAGTCAAAGTTTAGCTGATTTAACTACGAAGAGCTTTACTAGTTATGTTAAAAATATGAAAGTTAGCCCATACATTTATACTGGACACGGTCAAGGTATGGGAGCAAGTGATAAGTATATTTATGTTGTAGCAAATGAACACGGTCGGTATGATCCAGCTGATTCTGAAACTTTGGTTCAAATTAATAAAAGTGATTTAACGATTAATAAAATTTGGACTTTTAAAGCTTGGGTTGGAGATAGTAGTAATCCACGCTATTTCCATAATGCAGTTATTGTAGATGATAATACTATGTATGCTTTGTATCATAATACTAAAAACAAGACATACGAATATTGGATGTTTAAGCGTACAGGATCTAATTGGTATCCAACCGAAATAGGTGCTACTGATGGTAATTTTGTAAGCGGAGATGCTCCAGTACAAGGTTTTGCATATGATTCTAAACATCAAAACTTCTATATTGCGTTTAATGATTTAATTGTTAAAGTAGGACGTGATGGTACCTACAAGACATCATATACTTTTAATACAGGACGTGAAATTGAGGGAATTTCTGTTTCTAATAACCGCTTATATGTCAACTTAGCACAAAGACCTGAATTATTAGAAAGCAGTCCATTAACTGATTAATTTAGAAATATATAAGATATAATTAAAAGGGAAAAGATTTCTATATCTTTTCCCTTTTGTGATTAAAAAATAATACTAGAAAATTTGTTAATATATTAAAAGTTAGCAAGTTATGATGCATGAGGTAATAATGAATAGAAGAAATTTGGGACAGCTTGTAAAACAAGAAGCTTTTATTCAATTAATCAAGTATGGATTGATTGGTATTTTGGGGTTGGTAGTTGATTTTGGCATATTCACATTTTTAAGTGTTTTTTTACATTGGAATGCAGAATTAGCTAATTTTATTTCTTCCACCTGTGGGTTAATTAATAACTTTTTTTGGAATAGTTATGCGAATTTTAAAGTTCATGATCATTTATTAAAAAGATTTATAGAGTACTACCTAATTGGACAGATTACTACATTGTTTACAACTGTCTGCTTATTTATTTTTGTTAATCAATTACATCAAAATCAGATTATTGTTAAAGTTGTAGCTACGCTGATAGCTACATTAATTCAATTTGTGGTGAATAAAGTTATTACTTTTAAAAAATAGTACTAATGAAGATTATAAAAAATAAATTTAAGTCACAGTTTGAAAAATTTTTTATTAAATTTTGGCCTTATTTAGTTCTTTTATTAATGACATATGTGATGATTCAAGGTCAATTGGGACATCATGGATTTGTAATGAGTATAGATACCTGGTTTCATTATGACCGCTTCTATGATATTAGTCAGCAGATAAGAAATCATTCATTTAATTATTTTCAAATGAACTATAGTTTTAGCCAAAGTGGACGGATTATTAATGCATTCTATGGTCCTTTATTTGCTTATTTTATGGGATTATTGGTTTTAATAACAGGAACTTGGTATAGTTTTCAAATCACTACCTACTTTATCATTTCCCTATTGGGTGGAATTGGGATGTATAGGTTAGCTAAAAAGGTTAATATTTCACAAATTTGGAGTGTCTTTTTAGCTGCCATTTATATTAATATCAGTCCTATTCAGGGATGGCTAGATCATAGTAACTTTGCTGGATGGGGTGCAGCGTTGGCACCATTTGCTTTTATTGAAGCAGTTAATATGGTTCAAGATCCTAAAAAGCCGATCCGTTGGATCAAGTTAATGTTAATTATGGCTATAATTGCTCAAACGCATGTGCTAACAACTGTAATTATTGTTCTTGCTTTAGTTCCTTTTGCAATTGTAGGATTCATTAGAACTAAATTTAAGAAGCAAATGATTTTTGATTTGCTCAAAGCTATTGCTGGTTGTCTATGTCTTACTGCTAATGTTTGGGGAGCACTTTTAACTATTTCATCAACTAATAAAATTGCGCCCATTAGGCAGCACAATTTAGCTTCTAATGCTATTAGTGTAAGTAATATAGAAACTATTCGTGATTCTGTGTTAATGTTAGTAGTGATAGTATTTATAGCTCAGATTATTTATGTGTTATTTACTTTAAAAAAATCTATACTTAATGATATTGTTACATTGGTAGGGGCATGTTTTTTATTAATTAGCAGTGATTTTTTACCATGGTCTATGATACAGGGCCAATTACCATTCTTACGTAACTATTTACAGTTTCCTTATCGTTTTACCGTAGTTGCATATTGTCTTTTATTGTTGGGAGTAGGAATATCTTTAAGAAAAGTTACGCTTCAAACTAACAAAGTTGCTTTTTATGCAGGTGTAATTGTTTTAGGATTGGTATTAGCTCAAAACTTAACATCTGCTTATACTAGGTTGTTTGAAATTTCAAGTAATAATTATATGCCTATTTATAAAATTACTAATAAAAAATACTATACAGCAATTAGTGATGAAGAACGTAAAAACTATTATCAATATATTAAAGGGATTGGAAAAACATATCATATCCAAGGAATGAAACCTTCTAATGTGGGTTATCATTACATGCGTACGTTTACAACTGATAATACCTTTTACCGTAATTCAAATGATTTTTATTCCTTAAAAAAGGCAATAAGAAAAAGAGCGTATAAAGGAAATTTGTTTAATTTAATTATTAAAGTAAATCCTGATTATTTACCAGTTTCTAAAGCTCACGTAGATTATAGTAAGGTTAATTATGCTTTTGAGAAACAAATTATTGATAAGAATGAACAATTTAATAAAAAAGTTTTATCAAATGGTAGTTTACAAATTAGTTGGAAGGCAAAAGATAGTAAAAATTTACGGCTGCCGATTGTTATGTACAAAGAGTCTCAGCTTGTTTTAAATGGAAAAATAACAAAACCAGTTAAGTATAGTATAATTTGCGCTCCAACTGTTAATCAAAAAGTCGGTAATAATGTCGCAATTTTAAGTTTTAAGTGGCCAGTAAATTTTAAAGTATTATTTGGGTTGACTATAATAAGTTGGCTAATACTAATTATTTACTGGGTTCGAAAATTAGTTTTTAAAGTTAAGAATAAGAAGTAATATTATGAAAAAATTATCAATTGTTGTCCCTTGTTATAATGAGGAAGAGTCAATACCATTGTTTTATGATGCTGTCCAAAAAGTAGTACTTCAACAAATGAAGGAAGTGTTTGTTGAGTACTGCTTTATTAATGATGGTTCGACAGATAAAACATTAGAAGAATTACGCACTCTATATAAAAAGAATCCAGAACATGTTCACTATTTATCATTTTCTAGAAATTTTGGGAAAGAAGCTGCATTATACGCAGGCTTAGAAGCTGTTGATGGTGATTATGTGGTTGTAATGGATGTTGACTTACAAGATCCACCAGAGTTTTTACCAGAGATGTATAAAATATTACAAACAGGAGAATATGATTGTGTAGGTACGAGACGTGTGGATCGTACTGGTGAAGCAAAGTTTAAGTCGTTTTTGAGTGATAATTTTTATAAATTTATCAATAAAATATCTAAAACACAGATTGTTCCAGGTGCACGAGATTATCGAATGATGACTCGTCAAATGGTCGATGCAGTTTTATCTTTACAAGAATATAATCGATTCTCTAAAGGAATTTTTAGTTGGGTCGGATTTAAAACAAAATATCTTGAGTATCATAATCGTGAGCGAGTTGCTGGTGAAAGTGACTGGAATACATGGCAATTATTTAAGTATGCCTTTGATGGAATTTCTGACTTTTCGGAAGCACCTTTGAATTTAGCTGTATGGTTGGGGCTAATTTCATTTATCATCGCTATTATTGGATTAGTCACAGTGATTGTACGTCATTTTATTTATCCATATTCGTCTGTTTTTGGTTGGGCTTCAATAGTATCTATTATTTTATTAATTGGAGGAGTACAATTATTATGTTTGGGTATTATCGGACGATATGTTGGGAAGATTTTTTTACAGGTTAAAAAACGTCCAATTTACCTAATAAAAGAAAAAAGATAGGTTTTTTGGGAGGAAAAATGAAAAAATCACTCAAAGTTACTTTAGCTGCAAGCGCATTATTTGCGAGTGGAGCTATTTTTACTGAAGCAAATGCTAATCATGTAGATGCTAAAACTTACTCAAAGGCAGTTACTAAGATTGCTGGGAGCAAGGACTATTCAATTTATCGTACTGTATCAAGTAAAGGCCCGTCTGGTAAATTTACTTCAACTAAATATTTTAAGTATGGACAAATTCAGTCTAAAAATTATGTTTCAACAAAAAAAGGAACTTACTGGGATATTTATGTTGACGGACGTCATATTGGTTGGGTAAATCAAAATTTCTTTGCAAGAAATAAGATTTCTGTAGCTAATGATGTATCATTAGTAAATAATGCAGACTACAATTTTAATCCTAAAGATGCTATTAACTATGTCACTGATAGTCAAGGAACAGCTGTTGATCCAAGTAAGGTCAGCGTAAATTATAAATCTATTAGTTCAACCAAGGCTGGTGTTACTAAAGTTAGTTATACTTATAAAAAAGCCAAGGCTTGGGTGAATGTTACCGTTAGAGATAACAAAGAAGAAGGGGATAATTCAGCTACTTTGACTCCACAAAAAGGTTTTAAAGCTGTAAGCGCTTGGAAGGGAAGTTCTAAAGGATCCTCAAGTAATTGGAACGCTGCCCACCACTATGCATCAGAAACGCGTACTAACACTATTAAAGGAACTAATGGCTTAACTTTAAAGACACGTTTATTCCAACCTCGTTTTGTTAGTTTAGGATATAATCAAGCAGCTGATGTAATGGGACAAGTGGGAGTAATTCCTGAAGGTATTACTGTAAATAATAATATTTTTGTCTCTTCAATGTATTCAAATAGTAATGATGATCATGGTCATTTAGTTTCTTATAATTTGAATCATGTTAAAAGTGCGATTGCAGCACAAAATCTAACCAGTATGAATTGGAGCACCTTTAAATCTTATGCTCAAAATATTAAAGTGAGCCCATATATTAAATTGGGACATGGTCAATCTTTAGGTTCAAGTAAGAATTACATTTATGTAATGGCTAATAATAAGTATTCAAATGGTCCTCAATCTGAAGAAATTTTACAAATCAGAAAGAGCGATATGAAGATTAATAAAATTTGGACATTTAGGATTGCAGATAATCGTTATATTCATAATGCTACATTTGTAGGTGATAATACTATGTATGCTTTATTTCATAATGGTGGAAATGGCTACTATGAATACTGGAAATTAACGAGAAATGGTGATGAATGGAATGCAGAAGAAGTCGGTGCTACTGATGGAAATTTTGTTTCAAATGGTTCACCAGTTCAAGGTTTTGCATATGGTAATGGTAATTTTTATATTGGCTTTAATGATAATATTTTCAAAGTAGCTGAAAATGGTAAGGCTAAGAGTCATTATCAATTTAATACTCGTCGTGAAATTGAAGGTATGTCAGTAAATGGTTCAAACCTATATGTAGAGTTTGCTCAACGCTCAGAATTAACTGTAGGTAAAGCAAATTAACTAAAATAAATAAAACTCCAAGATTTTGATCTTGGAGTTTTATTTATAATATTAAGGTTTTATTTCAGCTGTTTACAAAAGCTTTATTCTTCAATATTGTTATTATATCAAAAAGTAATTTATATATTTATTGAGGGAAATATGAATAAATTAAAAAAGTTTATAATATCAGCAGTTGCTGGAATAACGATTGTTGGATGTTTTGGGGGCTTACTTTCTAAAAAGATTCAAGCTGCTACTAGTCAAGTTACAGATAGTCAAATTGATGATTATATAAAAAAGGCAAGCTTAGAGCAAAAAATTGGTCAGATGTATATCGCACGCACCCCACAGAAGTTGGGAGAAGCTGAACATGATGCATACAAATATAATTTAGGTGGCTATATTATATACGATGAAGACTTAAAAGGTTATACTCAGGATCAATTTAAAGCGAAGATGGATACTTATCAAAAAGCTGCTCGAGTTCCATTATTAGTAGGAATTGATCAAGAAGGTGGGTTGGTATCTCGTTTGACCCATACAGGATTTGTTGCTCAAAATGGTGATCAGTTTAGTTTTCCGCGTCAGCAATATCAAAATGCTGAAAAGAAAGAAGAAGGTACTGGCTTAGATGCAGTTGCTACGTATGCGGCAGAAACAGCAAGTTTATTACGTGGATTAGGTATTAATTGGAATTATGCTCCGGATGCCGATTATAGTGATAACTCAACAAGTTTTATTTATCAACGTGGTTTCGGTGGTGTGTTAGGTAAAAAGAGTTATGAGGCAACGGCTGATTATATTAGTACTGTGGTGCCTGCTTGGCAGCATGATAATTTGGTTGCAGCAACGCTTAAGCATTTTCCAGGCTATGGGGATGCTGCTGATACGCATACAGGATTTGCACATAATACAAAAGCTAAAAGTAAACTTTTAAATGAGGATATCTTACCATTTAAAGCAGGTATAGAAGCTGGTGTAGATAGTGTTATGGTTACCCATGTTATTTATGATAATTTGGATTCAAAATATCCAGCTTCGCTTTCTAAGAAAATCAATAAATTACTGCGTAATAATTACAAATTTAATGGTGTTATTGTGACTGATGCGTTAGAAATGGGTGCAATTGAAAATTTCGCAAAACAACAAGGTAACACTAGTGCGGATGTTTTAGCAGTAAAAGCGGGAAATGATATGATTATGAGTGCTGATTATGTTAAAGGAATACCTGCAATTGTAAAAGCTGTAAAAAAAGGTCAAATTTCACAAAAACAAATTAATGCATCAGTCAAAAGGATTTTACAGTTAAAAAATAAACTTAATCTATTATCATCAGCTGATCTTGTAATAAAAAAGGCAGCTAAAAAGACTTTTTCATTAAATAGTGTTTCATATAATAAAGTAAAAACTACTGCAACTATTTCGGGTAAGGCTGGTAAAAATACTCAGCTAAGCGTGCAAGATAGTGGTACTGGAAAAGTTATTAAAACGTTTAGAGCGGCTAAAGACGGAAAATTTAAAGTTAATATTACTTTGAAAAATAAATCTCAAAATGTAAATTTATGTGCTAAGAACTATATTAGTACAGATATTCTTCTTGATGCTAAATATGCTAGTACAGTAAAAGCTAAAAAGTTTAAATTGAATAAAGTTTCTTATAACAAAAAGAAAACTAGTGCAATTATTTCAGGAACTGTGCCTGATAAAGGTGCAGAGGGTTCTACAGTAGTAAAGGCGGTAAATTCTAAGAACTCAGTTTTAAGTAAAGCAGTTGTCGGTAAAGATGGAAAATTTTCTCTTAATATAAAGACAACTACTAAAAAACAAAGTATTAAGATTATTGTTGGTGATGGTAAGGAATATTCTACTCAAGCGTTAACAATTCAAGCTAAATAATAAAAAAGCGCATATACTTCAATTGCGAGGTATAGGCGCTTTTTCTATTAACTTATGACTCCCCTGAGAGTCGAACTCAGATTTTAAGAACCGGAATCTTACGTGCTATCCATTACACTAAGGAGCCGTACTATATTGATTATATCAAATTATTACAAAAGTACAAAGATATTATAATTTTAGAAAGCTGAGTGAAAGTCTTGAATTATAAAAATGATATTGCTATACTATGAGTTGTCGAAGGAGAAATGTGAATTTAATCTAATTCTACGTTTCTCTAATATTTTTAGCTTTTTTGGGTCGTTATGCGTCACACCTAGGGACAAATAGTGACCCGTGGAGGGAGCAAGCTCATGGACTCGGATTTAACCTTGCTACAAAGCTTAGTTCCTGATATTTTAAAAATAATTCGACAACGTTTTCTTGTTCTTGAACAGATTTCGCTGTTAGCTCCAGTTGGGCGAAGAGTTGTTGCTAAAAAATTAGGATTAAGTGAACGCAATATTCGAACTGAAACTGATTATTTAAAGCAACTTGGTCTAATTGAAGTTAAAAGTTATGGTATGATTTTAACTGAGAAGGGGAAGCGGACCTTAAAAGAAGCGGCTCCTTTGATTGATAGGTTATTTAATGCCAGTCAGCAAGAAATAAAACTAGCGCAAAAGTTAGGAATTGAACGGGCTATAGTTGTTCCGGGAGATTTAGATCGTCAAGAACGAGTAATTGATTTAGTAAGTGAAGAGTTAAATTCAGCTCTGGATTTACTATTGCCGCTGGGTAATAATATCATTACTGTCCTAGGCGGCTCTACCGTAGCAGGCGTTGCTAGACATTTATCATCCAAGTTGCATCGTTACCGGGAACTTCTATTTGTTCCTGGAAGAGGTGCGGTAGGAGAAAGTGTGGAATGGCAAAGTAATACAGTAGCACAAATGATGGCATCTCGAACAGATGGTCAGCATAAAGGCTTGTATTTACCTGAGAATGTTTCTTCAGAAGCATTAAAAATATTAATTCAGGATACAAATATTGCGAATGCGATTTCAAACATTTATAATAGTAATGCAGTCATTCATGGAATTGGACGTGCCGATGAAATGGTAAAAAGACGTAATCTTGATTTGATTATGCGTTCAAAGATTCGTGAAAAGGGTGCTGTGGCCGAATGTTTCGGGTATTTCTTCGACCAACAAGGTAGAGTAATTGATAGAATTCCTCGAATTGGGTTACAACTAGAGGATTTAGATAAAATACCTCATGTATTTGCAATTGCAGCTGGGTCAAGTAAAGCCAGCGCGATTCAAGCTTACATGCATCATGCTCCAAAACAAACGTGGTTAATCACGGATGAAGGAGTCTCAAATAAGGTTTTAAAGGGGAAGTAATTCCCGTTTAAAATAAATTGTTACTACATATTTCCTAAGGAGGAAAAACCAATATGACAGTTAAAATTGGTATTAACGGTTTCGGCCGTATCGGACGTTTAGCATTCCGTCGTATTATGGACTTAGGCGAAAAGTCTTCAGATATCGAAGTTGTTGCAATTAACGACTTGACTACTCCAGCACTTTTAGCTCACTTACTTAAGTACGACTCAACTCATGGTACTTTTGACCACGAAGTTTCTGCTACTGACGACGCAATCGTTGTTGATGGTAAGGAATACCGTGTTTACGCTGAACCACAAGCACAAAACATTCCATGGGTTAAGAACGACGGTGTTGACTTCGTTCTTGAATGTACTGGTTTCTACACTAGCAAGGCTAAGTCAGAAGCTCACCTTCAAGCTGGTGCAAAGAGAGTTTTAATTTCTGCTCCTGCAGGTAGCGATCTTAAGACTATCGTTTACGGTGTAAACGATGATACTTTAACTGCTGATGACAAGATTGTTTCAGCTGGTTCATGTACTACTAACTCATTAGCTCCAATGGTTAATGCTTTACAAAAGGAATTTGGTATCGAAGTTGGTACTATGACTACTATCCACGCATACACTTCAACTCAAATGCTTTTGGATGGTCCTGTACGTGGTGGTAACTTCCGTTCAGCACGTGCTGCTGCTATCAACATTATTCCTCACTCAACTGGTGCTGCTAAGGCTATTGGTCTTGTAATCCCAGAATTGAACGGTAAGTTGAATGGTCACGCACAACGTGTTCCTGTTCCAGATGGTTCTGTAACTGAATTAGTATCTATCTTAGGTAAGAGCGTAACTGCTGATGAAGTTAACGCAGCTATGAAGAAGTACGAAAGTCCTTCATTCGCTTACAACGATAACGACCTTGTTTCAAGCGATATCTTAGGTATGACTGCTGGTTCAATCTTTGACCCAACTCAAACTATGGTAACTACTGCAGGTGACAAGCAATTAGTTAAGACTGTTGCTTGGTACGACAATGAATACTCATTCACTTGCCAAATGGTTCGTACTTTGTTGAAATTTGCTACTCTTTAATCATTAGTTTGATTTAATTTTGTAGTAATGAAGGCGGAGGGAGATTCTCCTTCCGCCTTTTTTTAAAGATTTGATTGTAGAGGTACATAATCATATGTCTAAATTAGGTATTGAAGATCTTAAGGATCTTAAAGGTAAAAAAGTTTTAGTTCGTGTTGATTTTAACGTTCCAATTAAGAACGGTGTTATTGGTGATGACAACCGTATCGTTGCTGCATTACCAACCATTAAATACATCATTGAACATGGTGGTAAAGCTATCTTACTCAGCCACTTAGGCCGTATTAAGAGCGACGCTGATAAGAAAGAATTAAGCTTACGTCCAGTTGCTGAACGTTTAAGTGAATTGCTTGATAAGCCTGTAACTTTTGTTCCTTCTAATGAAGGTAAAGAAGTTGAAGAAGCTATTGATAACATGCAAGATGGTCAAGTTGTTGTTCTTGAAAACACTCGTTTCCAAGATATTGACAATGACTTTGGCAAGCGTGAATCAGGTAATGATCCTAAGCTTGGTGAATACTGGGCAAGCTTGGGCGATATCTTCGTAAACGATGCATTTGGTACTGCTCATAGAAGCCACGCATCAAACGTTGGTATTGCTACTGCTATGAAGAATGATGGCAAACCTGCAGCTGCTGGTTACTTATTACAAAAAGAAATTAAGTTCTTAGGTGACGCTGTTGAAAACCCTGTACACCCCTTCGTAACTATCTTGGGTGGTGCTAAGGTTTCTGATAAGATCGGTGTTATTGAAAACTTGATTCCTAAGTCAGATCACATCTTAATCGGTGGTGGTATGGCCTACACCTTCTTAGCTGCACAAGGTCATAGTATTGGTAAGTCATTGTTTGAAGAAGATAAACTTGATCTTGCTAAGAGCTTACTTGAAAAAGCTGGCGATAAGATTGTATTGCCTGTAGATAACGTTGCTGCAACTGAATTCTCAAATGATGCTCCTCACGAAGTTGTTGGTGATGACATTCCTGATAACGAAATGGGCTTGGATATTGGTCCTAAGACTGTTGAAAAGTTCAGAGAAATCTTAAAGGATGCTAAGACTGTTGTATGGAATGGACCAATGGGTGCTTTCGAAATGCCTAACTACGCAGAAGGTACTTTAGAAGTTGGTCGTGCATTAGCTGACTTGAAGGATGCTGTTACTATCATTGGTGGTGGTGACTCAACTGCTGCAGCTAAGCAATTAGGTATTGCACCAAAGATTAGCCACATTTCTACTGGTGGTGGTGCTTCACTTAACTACCTTGAAGGTAAGGAATTACCAGGTATCGCTTGCGTTTCTGACAACTAATTAATAGGAAGGACTATTTTAATGCGTACACCAATTATTGCTGGTAACTGGAAGTTACATATGAATCCAGAACAAACCACTGAGTTTGTTAATGCAGTTAAGGATCAATTACCAGATCCAAGTAAAGTTGAATCAGTTATTGCTGCTCCTGCAGTTGACCTTTACTCTTTAGTTGAAGCTGCTAAAGGTAGCAACTTACACACTAGTGCTGAAAATGCTTATTTTGAAGTAGAAGGTGCTTTTACTGGTGAAACTTCTCCTAAAGTTTTAAGTGAAATGGGTGTTAACTACTGTATCATTGGTCACTCAGAAAGAAGAGAATACTTCCACGAAACTGATGAAGATATCAACAAAAAGGCTAAGGCTCTTTTTGAAAACGGTGTAACTCCAATCATTTGCTGTGGTGAATCACTTGAAACTCGTGAAGCTGACAAACAAGATGAATGGGTTGTTGCTCAAATCAAGGCTGCTTTGGATGGTTTAACTGCAGAACAAGTTTCAAAACTTGTTATTGCTTATGAACCAATTTGGGCAATTGGTACTGGTAAGACTGCTTCATCAGACCAAGCTGAAGAAATGTGCAAGACTATTCGTGAAACTGTAAAAGACATTTACAACGAAGAAACTGCAGAAAATGTTCGTATTCAATACGGTGGTTCTGTAAAGCCAGCTAACGTTAAGGAATTAATGTCCAAGCCTGATATCGACGGTGGTTTAGTCGGTGGTGCTTCACTTGATCCTGAATCTTACTTAGCTTTGGTAAACTACCAAGATTAATTTAGTTAACAATTTATTTAAACGGAAGTATAAAAAAAGGAGAATTTCCATGTCTGTTATTACTGATATTCACGCACGTGAAGTCCTTGACTCTCGTGGTAACCCAACTATTGAAGCTGAAGTTTACACTGAATTAGGTGGCTTTGGTCGTGCTATTGTACCATCTGGTGCATCTACTGGTGAACATGAAGCTGTTGAATTACGTGACGGCGATAATTCACGTTTCAATGGTACTGGTGTTTTAACCGCTGTTGAAAATGTTAACGGTGAAATTGCTAAAGCTGTTATTGGCTTAGATGTAACTGATCAACGTTTAATTGACCAAACTATGATTGATTTAGATGGTACTCCAAATAAAGGTCGTCTAGGTGCTAACGCAATTTTATCTGTTTCATTAGCTAGTGCACGTGCAGCAGCTGATGAATTAGGATTGCCTTTATATGAATACTTAGGTGGACCTAATGCTCACGTTTTACCTACTCCAATGATGAATGTTATCAATGGTGGTAAACACGCAGATAACAACGTTGATATTCAAGAATTTATGATTATGCCAGTTGGTGCTAAGTCTCTCCATGAAGCTGTTCGTATGGGTGCAGAAACTTTTCACGCTTTGAAGAGCATTTTAAGAGAACGTGGTGAATTCACTGGTGTTGGTGATGAAGGTGGTTTTGCACCTAACTTGAAGAACAATGAAGAACCATTTGAAATTTTAGTTGAAGCTATTCAACGTGCAGGTTACAAGCCAGGTGAAGATATCGCTATTGCCTTTGACTGTGCTGCTTCTGAATTCTACAATAAGGAAACTAAGAAGTATGTGACTGTTGCTGATGGTCGTGAATATACTGCTGAAGAATGGACTTCATTAATTGAAGATTTAGTTGATAAGTACCCAGTAATCTCAGTTGAAGATCCATTGGATGAAAATGACTGGGAAGGTTGGAAGACTTTCACTGAACGTTTAGGTAAGAAGATTCAAATTGTTGGTGACGATTTATTCGTAACTAACACTGATTACTTGAAGAAGGGTATCCAAAAGGGTGTAGCTAACTCTATCTTAATCAAGGTAAACCAAATTGGTACTTTGACTGAAACTTTTGAAGCTATTGAAATGGCTAAAGAAGCTAGCTATACTGCTGTTGTTTCTCACCGTTCAGGTGAAACTGAAGATACTACTATTGCTGATTTGGTTGTTGCAACTAACGCTGGTCAAATTAAGACTGGTTCTATGTCAAGAACTGATAGAATTGCTAAGTACAACCAATTAATGCGTATTGAAGAAGCTTTAGGTTCAACTGCTCAATACAAGGGTATCCACAGCTTCTACAACTTACACAAGCAATTTTAATTAATTACTTGAAGTTTAAAGGTCTCTCGTAAGAGAGACCTTTTTTGTTTAGCAATTGTATAAGATTTATGTTAGAATTTGTACAGTGATTAATTTTTAGGCAAATGGAGGCAGCACTTTGTATAACTTAGTCATGACGCTGCTCATTATTGTAAGCTTTCTAATTATTATAGCTACATTGATGCAGCCGCAAAAACAACAAGATGCTTTAAATGCCTTATCTGGTGGTGCTGTATTCAGCGGCCAGACAAAGAAACGGGGCTTTGAGGCACTAATGGAGAAGATTACCGCCGTATTATTAGTGATCTTTTTCCTATTAGCCATTATTTTGGCAGTACTTTCATCTAAGTAAGAGAAAGAAGCCTCTCAAATGAGAGGCTTTTTTATCGCCTAAAAAGTAATAAAGAAACGAGGTTTTATAATGGCACAAAATGAACCAGTATTGGCTGGAGTATATGAAATTTTTCGTCATAATCCCCAAACTCAATATGATGTAGATGAACTTGAAAAAGCTATGAGTCGTAGTCAGCGCTACCCCTTCTCAGATTTGGTAAAGGCTTTGACATTTTTAGAAAATGCAAAAAAAATAGTTACTGATGGTCATGGGAAGTATCAATTAAATCAGGTAAATAGCGAAGTAGAAGGTGTATTTAAAGCTAATGATAAAGGCTTCGGTTTTGTTCGTTTGGATGATGAAGCTGTTGATGATGTTTTTATTGATAAGCATAATACGAAGTTTGCAATTGATGGTGATCGAGTAAAGGTTAGAATCATTGCTGGAGCAAATCCATGGAATGGTAAGGGGCCTGAAGGTGCCATAGAAGATATACTTGAACGTGGAGTAGAAGACTTAGTTGGAGAGTTTCATCCTTATTCAGATGAAGCTGTCGCTAAAAGTGGATACTGTGGTTATGTAGTTAGTGAAAATCGTAAGCTAAAGAAATATAAGATTAATATTTCTGACAAGGGTATCAAGCCTCAAATGGGTGATATGATAAAGATCTCTATTACGAGATATCCTAATGAAGAGAATCCAGATGACATGGAAGGTATTGCCCTTCTTACTATTGGTAATAAAAATGATCCTGGTGTTGATATCATGTCAATTGTGGTTGACAATGATATTCGAACTGATTGGCCAGAAGATGCTATGGAACAAGCTAATGCTATTCCAGACCATGTGACTGAAGAAGATAAGGCTAAAAGAATAGATATTACTGATCAACCAGCAGTTACAATTGATGGTGATGATTCTAAAGACTTTGATGATGCTGTTGTTTTGTGGAAGTTACCAAATGGAAACTATCACTTAGGTGTTCACATCGCTGATGTATCTCATTATGTGAAAGAAAAATCTCCATTAGATAAAGAAGCCTTTCAGCGTGGTAATAGTACTTATTTAGTTGATCGTGTAATTCCAATGTTACCGTTCAGACTTTCTAACGGTATTTGTTCTTTAAATGAGGGTGTAGAACGTTTGGTTCTCTCCTGTGATATGGAAATTACGCCAGATGGTAGAAGAGTAGGTTATAAGATTTATCCTTCTGTAATGAAGTCCCATGGTCGTCTTACTTATAACAAAGTGAACCAAACTTTGGATGATAATCAAAAAGATCCACAAGAAGAAAAATATCGTAAATTAAAACCAATGCTTCAAGAAATGGCCCATCTTCATAGTGCTTTATATAAACAACGTCATCAACGTGGTGCAATTGATTTTGAAGAACCGGAAGCTAAAATTATTGTTGATAAACAAGGTAAACCAACTGATATTGTTCTCCATGAGCGTGGAACTGCAGAAAAAATGATTGAATCATTCATGTTAATGGCTAATGAAACAGTAGCAGAAGATTACTTTAAGAAACATGTTCCTTTCTTATATCGTGTTCATGAAACACCCGATGAAGAAAAAATGCAAAGCTTTTTTGAATTTGTTAGTGCATTTGGTTTAAATGTTAAAGCTGATCCTGCACATGTAAAACCAATTGATTTGCAAAAGATTGTTTCTAAAACTGAAAATACGCCAGAAGAAGCAGTTGTTCAAATGATGATGTTAAGAAGCTTAAAGCAAGCACATTATTCACCAGAACCTTTAGGACACTTTGGCTTGGCTGCTGAATTTTATACACACTTTACTTCACCAATTCGTCGTTATTCTGATTTGATGGTGCACCGGATGATTCATGAATATGGAGATCACGGTATGGGCGATGAAATTCAGAAACATTTCAGCTCACAATTACAGTCAGTTGCAGATCAAACTTCAACTCAAGAACGTAAGTCAATTGATACTGAACGTAGTGTAAATGATTTGAAGATGACAGAATTTATGGCTGACAAAGTTGGACAAGTATTTGATGCAATTGTATCTTCAGTAACTAGCTTTGGGATGTTTATTCAACTTCCTAATACAGTTGAAGGCTTAATTCATATCTCTAAATTAAATGATGACTACTATAATTTTGACGAAAAATCTTTAACTCTTACAGGACGTAATTCTCATAAGAGATATAAGATTGGTATGCCAATCAAGGTTAAATTAATTAGAGCTGACGTAGAACAACATCAAATTGATTTTGAAATCTACGATCCTAATGCACCTAAGAGAGACAATAAACGTGGGAAAAATGGTCAAAGAAGACGTAATTTCCACCGCAGTCATTCTCGCAATAGAAATAGTAAAGATGCTAATGTAAGAAGTAATAACTTTAGCATTAGAAGAAATGCAAATAAGTCTAAGAAAAAATAAATATCATGAAAGAAAAACAAGATAATCTGATAGCTCAGAATAAAAAAGCAAGTCATGATTATTTTATTAAGGAAACAATTGAGGCAGGAATTGCTTTAACTGGAACTGAGATTAAATCTGTTCGTGCTCGTAGAATTAATTTACGGGATGGCTATGTCCAGATAATAAATGGTAATGCTGTCTTGGAAAATGTTCATATTAGCGAGTATAAAGAAGGTAATCGTTATAATCATGATCCACTAAGACCACGTCAATTATTACTTCATAAACGTGAAATTAATCGCTTGGCTGGTATTCAATCACAACAAGGAATGACAATAATTCCGTTGAAAGTTTACTTAAAGCATGGTTTTGCTAAAGTATTAATTGGGGTTGGTCAAGGTAAAAAGCAATATGATAAGCGTGAAACAATAAAAAAACGTGATCAAGAAAGAGAATTGCGTAGAAAGTATCGGACACGTTAAAAAAAGAGGATTTTTAAATCCTCTTTTTTATTTTGTCCCCTCTTGATAAATAATAAAGATTCTGATAATCTGTTAAAATATAATTTAACGAAAGGGATTACAATTGTGCAGAATAAATTTGATCTAGCGCGAAGAGCACTTCATGAAAATTTATCCTTGTCAATGGTAGAGAAGTATTCCGTTAAAGAAGTTTGTCAAATAACAGGTTATACTAAGTCTACATTTTATCGTCAATTTAATTCATTACCAACATTTTTTGCATGTTGTATGAGTCATGAAATAAGGATTCATTTGAATAGTTATCAGGAACAAAATTTACAAAAAAAGTTTAAATACTTACTTATTCAAATGAAAAGAGATAGATATTATTTTTGTAATATTTATCGTTTGAGTAGATCCAAGCAATGTATTTGTAATTATTTCATTAAAGAGCTAAGAAACTTTCTTAAGCAGTACTTAATCAAAAAATACGGAGATTACCCTTATGAATTAGTTAAACATGCTTCTAACAATATTTATCGTGTTTTGTTTACTTGGGTCCAGCATCGATGTAAAGAGAATATTGACGAACTAATTGGGGAACTTAATGTATTCTTCTTTCTTTTAGAGAATAGTAAGTCATTGTACAATTTAGATAGCTTGTTAAGTAATTATGCAAAGAAATATCCAAAATTTAGTTAATAATTGGGATATAATTCATTGATAAATCAAGATGTGGCAATTTTAGTGGTGGTACATGAAGTTGGGTAAAAAGAATACTAACTAGTAAGATAAAAGGTACATCTTTAGGGTGTTTAATGTTGTAAAGCAATTTAAAGTCTCCATCAGTAACTAGTGTTTCTACGCTAGCTACTTTTTTTATACCTGAAAAGAAGCTATAATGTCCATTTTTAATTGAACCACTAATCCAATAATTCAGACGTGTAACAAAGAAAATATTAGCGATAGAACTATTTATTTTTTTAACTTTAACTATTGAATGATTTATGACGTCAATACAATAAGTAGCAATTAAATGAGCAGAATCAAGATAAAGACGGCCAACTTCTTGATTATGAATGTCATCAAGAATAATGGTATTAGAAATACCGCCTAAATTTCCTCTAAGAATATAACAAGGATAATTATTTTCATCTTTAATAACTGATTGTCCTCTATCTTGATTTTGTGAAAGAGAGAGCGAGTAACGCATATTGAGTTTCCTTATTATTACTTTATAAAATGTCTAATTGCATAAGCTACACCGGCATCGTTATTATTTTTTGTGATAAAGGAAGCTAAATTTTTAATCTGACTTACAGCATTATCCATAGCCACTCCAACACCAGCAAGTTTAATCATTGATTCATCATTAAGGTTATCGCCGATTGCCATAACCTCACTCTTATCAATTCCTCGCATTTTCGCATAATTAAGAAGAGCAATTCCTTTTTGCGCATTAATATTATTTATTTCTAAATTATTTGAAGAACTTGCTGTTGTAACTAAATTTCCTAGATTATCAATTTTATGACGAATTTCACGAAAACCAGCTGGTCCAGCCGGATTAAAAGCAACAAATTTCATTACTTCAAAATTTGGATCATCAAATAAACTTTTAAAATTTTTTACAAAAGAAATTCTTACAACTTCGTCTGAACCACCTGCAAATGAAACAGCCTTTTTTAAAGTTAGGTGTTTATTTAGATCAACTAATAAATCGGATACATTTGCAATACGACGCATACGAGAATCAGAATATATATCGTTGGCAGAAACTATTTCAAAATAACAATTAGATTTTTTTAAAATATCCATTATTTGAAAAGCACGTTTTCTGTCGATAGGCTCGTTAACCATTAACTTACCGTTTGTATCAAAGACCATTGCACCATTTAAATTAATATAACCTGTATGTAAACCAGCATTTTCTAAAATTTGTTGAGATTCTTTGCGAGCTCGTCCAGTTGCTACTAAAAATTCAACGCCGTTCATTTGGGCATATTTGATAGCTGCTATATTTTCTAGTGGGATTTCCATTTGTGCATTCAGTAATGTACCATCCATATCACTTGCGATTAACTTGATCATAATATCCTCCAAATTATTCTTTTAAGTATTATGGTATCATGAGTTTGTTAAAAACTGAGAATTAGAAGGTCAAAAAATGAAAAAATTAATAGGTAACGACTGGGATAAAATATTAGATCCAGTTTTTGAAAGTGAATCTTATCGCCGATTACATAATTTTTTAAAAGAGGAATACAGTAGTAAACAAATTTATCCGGATATGTATCATATTTTTACAGCATTTAAATTAACACCTTTTTCTAAGACTAAAGTTGTTATTTTGGGTCAAGATCCATACCATAATCCTGGTCAAGCTACCGGAATGAGTTTCAGTGTAAATCCTGGAGTACGTTTACCTCCATCATTAGTTAATATTTATAAAGAGCTATATGATGATGTTGGTGCAGTTCCGGTAGATCACGGTTATTTAAAATATTGGGCTGACCAAGGTGTCTTACTTCTTAATAGTGTCTTGACCGTACCATATGGACATGCTAATGCTCATCAGGGAAAAGGTTGGGAAGAAGTGACAGATGCAGCAATTAAGGCACTTAGTGATCGGGGTAAGGTGGTTTTTATTTTGTGGGGTAGATTTGCTCAAAATAAGATACCATTAATTGATCAAAGTAAAAACTACATTATTAAATCAGCCCATCCTAGTCCATTTTCAGCCAATCGTGGATTTTTTGGTTCTCGTCCTTTTTCTCGTTGTAATGATGCTTTGATAAAATTTGGTGAAACGCCAATAGATTGGCAACTCCCAAGTAACGTTAGTGAACAAGATATGGCATAGTGGAAAGTAATTACTTCAAATATTTTTTTGAAGACTGTAAAATATAAGCATTAAATAAAAAGAAAGGTGTTTAATCTATGAAAGTATTTGACTTATTAAAAGAAAAGGCACTAGAAGAAACTAAAACAATAGTTTTGCCAGAAGGAACCGATGAAAGAATTTTAATTGCTGCCAATCGGTTACTAGATCAAGGTATTGTAAATATTATTTTGCTTGGAAATGTTGACGAGATTCTTAATAAAGCACAAAAATTAGAAATTGATTTAGGATCTGCTGAAATTATCGATCCTCTTGATTATGATGATTTTGAAGAAATGTGTAGAGATTTTGTGGAATTACGTAAAGGCAAAAACACAATTGAAGAAGCACGCGAGATGCTGAAAGATGTTTCCTATTTCGGTACAATGCTTGTTTATAATGGAAAAGCAGATGGGATGGTTTCTGGAGCGGCTCATTCAACTGCAGATACTGTGCGTCCAGCTTTGCAAATTATTAAAACTAAGCCGGGAATGCACCGAGTTTCGAGTTCCATGATTATGGAGCGTGGTGAAGAAAAGTATATTTTTGCTGATTGTGCTATTAATATTGATCCTGATAGTGAAACGTTGGCTGAAATTGCTTATCAGTCAACTCAAACTGCCAAGATGGTTAAAATTAATCCTAAGGTAGCGATGTTGAGCTTTTCTACTAAAGGTTCAGCTCAAGGTCCTATGGTTGAAAAAGTTGTGATGGCTACTGAATTAATGAATAAAAATCATCCTGAAATTGCTTGCGATGGTGAATTACAATTTGACGCGGCTTTTGTTCCCAGTGTAGCAGAAGCAAAAGCTCCAAATTCTAAAGTAGCTGGACATGCTAATGTCTTTATTTTTCCTGAATTACAATCAGGTAATATTGGCTATAAGATTGCACAAAGATTAGGTGATTTTACAGTAGTTGGTCCAGTTCTTCAAGGCTTAGCTGCTCCCATTAATGATTTATCAAGGGGATGTACTGTTGAGGACGCTTATTTAACAATTGTTTTGACAGCTGCACAAGCAAATTCAGATAAGGATTAATTATGACGAAAAAGCTAGAAATAAATTCTGATGAGGAAATGCAAAAACTAGGGTATACTTTAGCTAAAAGTGCTTATCCACATGATTTATTACTTTTAACTGGTGATTTAGGTGCTGGAAAAACTACTTTGACTAAAGGATTAGCTCGAGCTCTGGATATTAGAAGACCTGTGAAAAGTCCTACTTTTACAATTGTACGGGAATATAAAGAAGGTAAGTTACCTTTATATCATATGGATATGTATCGATTAGAAGATGGTGATTTATCAAGTATTGACTTACCGAGTTATTTAGCACAACCAGGAATTGTAGTAATTGAATGGCCTCAGTTTATTATTGATTCTTTACCTGAAGACTATCTTGAACTACAACTAAAACGGATAGATGATTCTTGGGATTCAACAAAACGTATTGTTGAACCGATTATTAAAGGGGACCGTAATCGAGCTTGGTGGCAAGAAGTAACGGAACAATTTAGTGAATAATAAAAAGCTAGTTAGGCTGGATTAAATCAGCTTAACTAGCTTTTTTATGGGATCATCACCGAATCGCCTATTTTGGCTAATTAGAATTTCTGCACAAGCTTCGCTATCGCTAAGGGCATTATGGTGGTGCCAGAGATTAATATTAAGGGCATAGGAGACAGTATTTAACTTATAATTTGGTAGTTTTTTTTCTAAGCTTCTACTGGTAGCTAATGTGTCAATAGATAAATAGTGAGGTTCAGGAATATTATAACGTCCCAGAGATTTTCTTAAAACGTTACAGTCAAACCTTGAATTATGAGCAGCTACTAACATTCCTGGTTGGTATAGGTTCTTTATTTTAGGCCATACTTCTGCCATAGTAGGGGCATTCTTCACATCTTCAGCCGTGATCCCGTGAATTTTAATATTTTGTTTGTCAAAGGGCATCTGGGGATTAATTACGGTATAAAAACGGTCGATTATTTTATTATTTCTAACCATAACTAGCGCAAGTGAACAAGCACTTTCGGGTAAATGATTAGCTGTTTCAAAGTCCATTGCGATAAAGTTCAAATTTAATCATCTTTTCTAATTTTTAAGTTAAAATCAGTATATCACAGGTAGAAAATATAACGATTTTTGCGGTATGATAGGTAAGACATATTAATTAAAAATTTAAGGGTGTAGCAACATGGAATTAATGGATTTAAAGGAAAAAGGCATTAATATACAACAGAATGTTCCTCTATCTCGTTTTACTTTTACTAAGACTGGAGGACCAGCTGAATTTCTTGCCTTTCCTAAAAATATTGATGAATTAAAAAAATTAGTTAAAATTACTAAGAAAAATAATATACCACTTACTGTCATTGGTAATGCTTCTAATTTAATTATTCGTGATGGTGGAATTGATGGCTTAGTAATAATTTTAACCAAAATGGATGAAATTATTGCTGACAGAGATACTAATACGGTCACAGCAATGGCAGGTGCTAAAATAATTGATACTTCTGAGGTTGCTTGTCAAGCCGGACTATCTGGTTTGGAATTTGCAGCAGGTATTCCAGGAAGTGTTGGTGGTGCTGTTTATATGAATGCTGGTGCTTATGGTGGAGAGACTGAGAATGTTATTCGTTCCATAAATGTTTTGACACGCGATGATGAATTTAAGACTTATACTCATGATGAAATGGAATTTGATTATCGTCATTCTTTAGTGCAAGAGACCGGTGATATTGTTTTGAGTGCGACCTTTGGTTTGGTTAAAGATGATCGCCTAGCTATTAAAGATCGGATGGAGTATTTTAATGGTCTTAGAAGAGCTAAACAACCATTAGAATATCCATCATGTGGTAGTGTATTCAAACGTCCTACTGGCCATTATGTAGGACCAATGATTATTAAAGCTGGACTTCAAGGTAAACGTATTGGTGGTGCAGAAGTTTCTATGAAGCATGCTGGTTTTATTGTAAATGTTGGTGGAGCAACAGCTACTGACTACTTAGATTTAATTCATTTGATTCAAAAAACAATTAAAGAAAAGTTTGATGTTGAATTACATACTGAAGTAAGAATTATTGGCAAAGAAAAAGACTAAGAACTCAAGGCTACAAGTATGATACTTGTAGCCTTTTGTATGTTGGGGTGAATTTTTATGGGTAACATCATTAGATTAGAACATGTTAGAAAAGAATATGATGATGGATTTGTAGCCTTAAAAGATATTAATTTAACTATTGAATCTGGTAAATTTTATTCTTTATTGGGGCCATCTGGTTCAGGAAAAACAACAATTTTAAGAATTATTGCTGGTTTTAGTGAACCAACTAAGGGGAAAATTTATTTTGACGGTCAAGATATTACTCATTTAGATGCTTCGAAGAGACAGTTGAATACTGTTTTTCAAAATTATGCTTTATTTCCTCATATGAATGTTTTTGACAATGTAGCTTTTGGATTGCAATTAAAGAAAAAAGATAAAAATAAAATTAAAGAAGCTGTTAAAGATGCATTACATATGGTGCAATTAGATGGTTTTGCTAATCGAGAAATTGCTGAACTTAGCGGTGGGCAACAACAACGTGTAGCAATTGCCCGTGCTTTAGTTAATGAACCAAAAGTTTTACTTTTAGATGAGTCATTATCTGCTTTGGATAAGCGCTTGAGAAAAGATATGCAATTTGAATTACGGGAAATTCAAAAAAAGTTAGGGATCACTTTTATATTTGTTACACATGATCAAGAAGAAGCTCTAGCGATGAGTGATGAAATTTTTGTTTTAAATGAAGGAAGAATTCAACAAAGTGGTAGTCCCGTAGATATTTATGATGAACCAGTGAACGATTTTGTAGCACGGTTTATTGGAGAATCTAATATACTGAGTGGCCGTATGGTTAAAGATTTTGAAGTTGAATTTGGTAATCATACTTTTGAATGTGCTGATGCGGGAATCAAACCAGGAGAAAAGGTTGAAGTGGTTTTACGACCAGAAGATTTAGATATTACTACTGTTGATAAAGGAAAACTACGTGTTGTGGTTGAAAGCCAATTATTTTTAGGCGATCATTTCGAAATTAAAGCTAAAGATAGTGACGAAAATGAATGGTTAGTTCATTCAACTAATTCAACTAAAATTGGTAAAGAAATTGGACTTTATTTTGATCCAGAGGATATTCATGTGATGCGTTTTGGTGAAAGTGAAGCGGAATTTGATAAAAGATTAGAAGCCTATGAAGGAGACGATTAATTTGAAAAAAAGAAAGTTGATTTTTTTCATTCCTTACTTGATTTGGCTGTCTTTATTTGTAATTGCGCCTATAATCTTGATTACTATTTATGCATTTAAGGGTGAACATGGTTTTACATTAAGTAATTTTATCCAATTTTTTACTAACGGTACTTTTTTACGAATGACTCTAAATTCATTTTGGTATGCGTTTTTAATCACTGGGTTGACGCTGCTAATTTCTTATCCTACTGCTTACATTTTGAGCCGAATGAAAAATCAACAGTTTTGGTTACTATTAATTATTTTACCTACATGGATCAATTTGCTTTTAAAGGCGTATGCATTTATTGGGATTTTTGGCAAACATGGGTTAGTGAATAATTTTTTAAGTTTATTCGGGATTGGACCAGCTAATATTTTATTTACAAATATAGCTTTTATATTTGTAGCTGCTTATATTGAATTACCATTTATGATCTTACCAATTTATAATGCTATTTGTGATGTTGATCCAGCAGTTTTACAGGCAGCAAGTGATTTAGGGGCGAATAAATGGCAGAGTTTTAAACGAATTTTATGGCCTTTATCTAAGTCAGGAGTGTTAGCAGGTATTGAAGCAGTTTTTATACCTTCATTATCCTTATTTATGTTGACGCGCTTAATTGGGGGAAATCGAGTAATTACCCTAGGAACAGCAATTGAGCAATATTTTATGACAACAATGAATTGGCCAATGGGATCGACAATCGGTGTGATTTTAATTTTCTTAATGATTATTGTAATGATTACTACCTCATCATCTGCTGCTCATAAGAAGAAAAAGGAGATCAAGTTATGAAAAAATTTAAATGGTCTCGTTTATATATAGCTTTTGTCTTAATTATTTTATATATACCAATTTTTTATCTTATATTTTATTCTTTTTCTAGTGGTCATAATATGGACCATTTTGAACATTTTACTTGGGCGCATTATCAAGATTTATTTACCGATAATCGCTTATTGGCGATATTTTTACAAACGATTTTATTGGCACTTTTATCTAGTCTAATTGCTACCTTGATTGGAACTCTGGGTGCTATTGCAGTAACACAAACTAAAAATAAAAAGGCTAAGCAAGTTTTGCTAACTTTAAATAATGTCTTAATGGTTTCACCTGACGTTATCATTGGGGCGAGTTTTTTGATTTTCTTTACTGCTTTGGGAATTAGCTTAGGTTTTGGATCAGTTTTATTAAGCCATATTGCTTTTTCAATTCCAATTGTAGTTTTGATGATTTTACCTCAATTGAATGAGTTTGATTATTCTTTAATTGATGCTGCAAGAGACTTGGGCACAAATAATTGGCAAGTATTTAGTAAGATTTTGATACCTGGAATTATACCGGGGATTTTATCAGGTTTTTTTATGGCACTAACTTATTCCTTAGATGATTTTGCAGTAACTTTTTTTGTGACCGGAAATGGGTTTTCAACGCTTTCAGTGGAAATATATTCCCGGGCACGCCAAGGTATTAACTTAGAAATTAATGCTTTAAGTACAATTATGTTTGTGTTGGTTATGGTAATTGTTATGGGATATTATTTTTTGAGTAAACGGACGGGTAAGAAAGGTGGCAGATTATTATGAAAAAAATAGTAATTGCTGTCTGCTTTATCTTATTAACGTGTCTAGGTTTAACCTTTGCTATCCAAAAACTTGAAGGTAATAACGCCTCTAATAGTAGTAAAAATCTAATAATTTACAATTGGGGTGATTATATTGATCCAACTCTAATTAAAAAATTTGAAAAGCAAACTGGTTACCATGTCATTTATGAAACTTTCGATTCTAATGAAGCTATGTATACTAAAATTAAACAGGGTGGAACAGGATATGATATTGCTGTTCCATCTGATTATATGATTTCTAAGATGAGAAAGGCTAATTTGCTAGAAAAAATCAATACTAAGAAAATTCCTAATTTTAAGAATATTGGTTCCCAATTTTTAGGAAAATCATTTGATCCAAAAAATGAATATTCAATTCCTTATTTTTGGGGGACTTTAGGAATAGTTTATAACGATAAATATGTTAAAAAGGGCTCAATTAAACATTGGGATGATCTTTGGAAAAATAATTATCGTCATAATATCTTATTAGTTGATTCAGCACGTGACATTATGGGATTATCTCTAGCTTCCATGGGAACTTCAATGAATACTACAGATTCATTAAAGCTAAAGATGGCAAAAACAAAGCTAGATGGTTTAGGACCTAATGTAAAGGCTATTATCTCTGATGAATTAAAGATGTATATGATTCAAAATGAAGCTGCCGTTGGTGTAACTTGGTCAGGTGAAGCTAGGACAATGTTAAATGATAACAAGCATTTACATTATGTGGTTCCATCTGAAGGTTCAAATTTATGGTTTGATAATTTTGTTATTCCTAAAACTGTTAAAAATAAAAAAGCAGCTTATGAGTTTATTAACTTTATGTTGGAACCTAAAAATGCTGCACAAAATGCTGAATATATAGGTTATGCAACTCCTAATATAAAAGCTCAAAAATTATTGCCTGAAGAAGTTCGAAATGATCGTCAATTTTATCCTACCAAGCAAGCAATGAAAAATTTGCAGGTATATGAAGATTTAGGCTCTAAAAAAATCCAAGAATATAATGATTTATTTTTAGAATTTAAAATGTATGCACGTTAAAATTTTTATGGAAAGTGAGGCAAGTAATGAAAATAGATTTAGGACAAATTTTTACTTGGCAAAATTTGATGAATGTACTTGATATTTTAATTGTTTGGTATATTATTTATCGTCTAATTATGCTAGTTAAAGGTACAAAGGCCGTCCAGTTGGTAAAAGGTATCTCGCTCATTATTTTAATTAGAATTGTTGCGGGCTTATTAAAATTACACACTTTGACTTATTTTGTTGATCAAGTCCTTTCTTGGTCGGTAATTGGAATTATTGTAATTTTTCAACCAGAAATTCGACGTGGATTAGAACATTTGGGAAGATCACCAATTTTTGGAGGATCAACTGGTGGTGCTAAAAAGAGCTCGGAACATATGATTCATGAGCTAGATAAAGCTATTCAGTATATGTCTAAAAGACGGATAGGTGCTTTAATTACTATTCAGCAAAATACTGGATTAGAAGAATATATTGAAACGGGTATTCCATTGGATGCAGATATTTCTGGTGAATTGCTGATTAATATTTTTATTCCTAATACTCCTTTGCATGATGGAGCGGTAATTATTAGTGACAATAGAATTGCTGTAGCCTCAGCTTATTTACCTCTTTCTGATAATACAATGATTCCTAAAAAACTTGGAACTCGTCACAGGGCTGCTGTAGGAATTTCTGAAGTAACAGATGCAATTACGATTGTTGTTTCTGAAGAAACTGGTGGAGTAACGATTACACGTAATAGTCAATTTATGCTTGATTTGACACGTGAAGAATATTTAAAGTACTTAACGGCTCAGTTAGTACCAGAGGAAAAAAGTAAACCTAAGTGGTATCAGCGTGTCCTAAATCGTATATGGAATTGGGGGTCAAATAATAAATGAAAAAGTTTTTTGATCAATCCTGGTTTTATAAAATAATAGCATTACTGCTGGCTATTTTATTTGCACTATATATTAACTCTAATCAGCAGGGCTATGTTTCTCAGAGTAAACAAAATGTGACAAGTCTTACGGCCACTAGAAAACAGACAATTAGTGTTCCATTACAGGTTTCTGTAGATACAGATAAATATTATGTCACGGGTTATCCTGAAAAAGTAAATTTAACTTTACAAGGAAATAATGCTTTGGTAACATCGACCATCAATACACAAAATTTTCGAGTTTTTATTGATTTAAATAAATTAAAGCCAGGACATCATACTGTGAAAGTAAAAGTTAATGGCTTAAGTAATCAGCTTGCTGCTTCTATTGCACCAAATACTATTTCTGTTAATATTCAAAAACGAAAATCGCGAACTCTTCCAGTTCAAATAGAGTATAATAAAGATGCCGTGCCAACAGATTATAAAATTGGAACCCCAACTAGTGATCCTTCTGTTGTGCGTGTTACAGGTGCACAAAGTGAAGTAAATCAAATTGATCATATTGTTGCCAAAGTTACACTGCCAAAAGGACAGTCAATGTCTTATACTAGAGAGGTAATTTTGGTTGCAGAAGATTCTAAAGGGCGTCAATTAAATGTAGTAATTAATCCAGTTACAACAAGCGTCCATATTCCAATTTCCTTGCCACATAAGAAAGTGAAGGTTAAGGTTACTCCTCATAATGAATCAGAAAAGAAAGTTTACTCGCTTACTGCTGATAAAAATGAGGTTGTAGTTTACGGTAAAGAAAAATATCTGAAGAAGTTAAAGAGTATACCACTTGATGTTGATCTTTCAGATGTTGAAACTGATACAGTTAGAAGTATATCTTTAAAGAAACCAACAGGTGTTGTTAGAATCGATCCTGAAGAAATAGCGGTAAAAATCAAAGTTTCTGATGGTTCATCTAAAAAAGAATAATGTAAAATTAAGAAAGGTAGTTATTTAGATGCTTAAATATTTTGGTACAGATGGTGTTAGAGGTGTCGCAAACTCAAGTTTAACTCCAGAAATGGCCTTTAAATTAGGTCGTGATGGAGGATATGTTTTGACCAAAGATAAGAAGCCAGGTGAAAGAGCTAAGGTTTTAGTTTCACGCGATACTCGTATTTCTGGACAAATGTTAGAATACGCTTTAATTTCTGGTTTATTGTCTGTTGGTATTGAAGTTTTGGAAGTAGGGGTAATTACTACCCCAGGTCTTTCATACTTAGTTAGAGCTCAAGGTGCAGATGCTGGTGTACAAATTTCTGCGTCACATAATCCAGTCCAAGATAACGGTATTAAATTCTTTGGTAGTGACGGTTTGAAACTTTCTGATGCTAAAGAAGAAGAAATAGAACAACTAATTGATGCACCCGAAGATACTTTGCCACGACCATCTGCAGAAGGTTTGGGTACTGTAACCAGTTATCATGAAGGGGCTTCTAAATATCTACAGTTTATTGAAAATACTTTGCCAGAACAATTGGATGGTATTAAAGTAGTAGTAGATGGAGCTAATGGTGCCGCTAGTGCTTTAATTTCACGTTTATTTGCTGATATGGGAGTAGATTTTACTACCATTGCAACTCACCCAGATGGTTTGAATATTAATGATCATGTTGGTGCAACCCATACTAAGAAGCTTCAAGAAGAAGTTGTTAAGCAAGGTGCTCAATTAGGTTTAGCTTTTGATGGGGATGCTGATCGTTGTATTGCTGTCGATGAAAATGGTAACGAGGTCGATGGTGATCACATTATGTATGTAATTGGTTCTTATTTAGCCGATCATGGTCGTTTAAAGAAAGATACAATTGTAACTACTGTGATGAGTAATCTTGGATTTACTAAAGCTTTAGAACGTCGTGGTCTTAAAAATGTCAGAACTGAGCAGGTTGGTGACCGCTATGTTTCAGAGGAAATGCGTGCTAATGGTTACAATTTAGGTGGTGAACAATCAGGTCACATTATCATTAGTGATTATCATAATACAGGTGACGGTATGCTTACTGGTTTACACTTACTCTATGTAATGAAGGATACAGGTAAGTCTTTAAGTGAGTTACTTGCTGATTTTAAAGAATATCCACAACGCTTAATTAATGTTCCAGTTCGTAATAAAGCTAGTTGGCAAGAACATCAAGCAATTACAGATGCGATTGAAGCAGTAGAAAAAGAAGTAGAAGGTAATGGACGTATTTTTGTAAGACCTTCAGGAACTCAAGAATTGCTTCGTGTGATGACTGAAGCACCTACTCAAGAACTTGCTGATAAATATTGTCAACAAGTAGCAGATGTTATTCAAGATGAAATGGGAATTGAAGAATAATAAATTTTATATTTGTAAAACAGTGCTATCGTTTGATAGCACTGTTTTTAATTTAAGAACCAGACCAATTTTTATACCACATAAATATTTTTTGCTTGACGAAATCAAATAAATCTACTAATATAGCCTTTGCAATATGAATTTTTAAATACTAAATATCGTCTAGACCAATTTTGAATAATGCCTAGACCAAAAGGAGATATACATATGTGTGGTATTGTTGGTGTGGTTGGAAAACCAGCACGTGAAATTATTTTAAATGGTTTAAAGAATCTTGAATATCGTGGATATGACTCCGCAGGTATCTATCTTAATGATTGGCAAGGGGATGAATATTTAATTAAGGCTGTTGGCCGAATTGGTAATCTTGAAGCCAAGTTGACCCCTGAAGAAGAAGGCATGGTTGGAATTGGTCATACTCGTTGGGCAACTCACGGTAAGCCAACTGAAGATAATGCTCACCCTCATTTTTCAGAAGATGGTCGTTTTTATCTGGTTCACAATGGTGTGATTGAAAATTACGCTGAATTAAAAGAAAAATACTTACAAGATGTTAACTTTAAGTCCACTACGGATACTGAAGTAATAGTTCAATTAGTCGCTAAGATTGCGCGTGAAAAGAATTTAGATGGTTTTTCTGCCTTTAAGGAAGCTTTGAAGTTAGTTCGTGGTTCTTATGCATTCTTGTTAGTTGATAATACTAATCCTAAGCATGTATTTATTGCTAAGAATAAAGCACCAATGATGTTAGGATTAGGCGATGGTTTTAACATTATCGCTTCTGATGCAATTTCAGTTTTGGATCAAACTAAGACTTTTGTTGATTTACAAGATGGTGATGTTGCTGATATTACCAAAGATTCTTATGTGATTGAAAATGTAAATGGTGAAGTTCAAAAACGTGAACCTCATGTTTTAGATATTGATCCAAATGCTGCTTCTAAGGGTACTTACGAATTTTACATGCTCAAGGAAATTAATGAACAACCTGCAGTAATGCGTCGTCTTTCTCAAACTTACTTTGGTGCAGATGGTGATGTAAGAGTTGAGCAAAAGATTGTTGATGCTGTTGCAGAAAGTGACCGTATTTATATTTTAGCTGCCGGGACCAGTTATCATGCTGGTTTAGTTGGTAAAAATATTCTTGAAAAGTATGCTGATATTCCAGTTGAAGTTGGTCTTGCATCAGAATTTGGTTATCATTTCCCTAAGCTTTCCAAGAAACCTTTCTTTATTTTCTTATCACAATCTGGTGAAACTGCCGATTCACGTGTTGTTTTAAAGCAAGTTAATGAACGTAACTTACCAAGTTTAACTATTACTAATGTTGAAGGATCAACTTTATCCCGTGAAGCAACTTATACTATGCTTCTTGAAGCTGGTCCCGAAATTGCGGTTGCATCTACCAAGGCATATACTGCACAAATTGCAGTTCAAGCTATTCTGGCTAAAGCCGTTGGTGAAAAGAAGAACATTGAAGATGCTAAAAACTTTGATTTAAAGAATCAGTTAGCCTTGGTTGCTGAGGGGATGCAAGAATTAGTTGATGGAAAAGAACATATTGATGAATTAACTAAGAAGTATCTTGCCACAACTCGTAATGCCTTCTATATTGGCCGTGGTGTTGATTATGCAGTAGCTTTAGAAGGTGCTTTAAAACTTAAAGAAGTATCTTACATTGAAACTGAAGGCTTTGCTGCAGCTGAACTTAAGCATGGTACTATTGCTTTAATTGAAAAAGGAACTCCAGTTATTACTTTGATTAATGATCCAGCTACTGCTGATTTAACTCGTGGTAATATTCAAGAAGTTGAATCTCGTGGCGCAAATGTAATGGTCTTTGCAGGTAAGGACTTTGCTAAAGAAGGTGATGATGTAGTTTTACCTAAGGTAGATTACTACATGTCTCCATTATTGACTGCTATTCCGGCTCAATTACTTGCTTACTACGCATCTAAGAATAAGGGATTAGATGTTGATAAGCCAAGAAACTTAGCTAAGTCTGTTACTGTTGAATAAGTAGTTTGAATATAAAAAACCGTTCTTAATTAATAGAACGGTTTTTTGTATAATTGTTATAAGTAAAAAATAGAACAGAAAGAGAAAAATATGGCAATAAAACTATTAGCTGTAGATTTGGATGGTACGTTATTAAACTCCCACCAAAAAATTACTCCTAAAACTAAAGCAGCTTTACAAAAGGCGGCTAAGTTAGGAATTAACGTAGTTCCTTGTTCGGGACGACCATTTCCTGGCGTTAAAGAGTACTTAAATGAACTAGGGCTTTCCGGTGATAATCAGTATGCAGTTACCTTTAATGGAGCATTAGTTTTTAATCTAAAAGGTGATGTTTTGGTTAAAGATTTACACAATTATCAAGACTTTGTTTATTTTAGGAATATTTCTGAAAAATATAAAATGCCATTTCATTTTGAACTAGAAGATAAATTTATAACGTTAGATCCTCATATTAATTATTTTATGTCACGTGAAAGTTGGCTCACTAGAATGCCAATTGAGGTAAAAGCGTTTGAAGATATTCCTCAAGATATTTGCTTTACTAAGGGAATGTTTACAGGACATCCTAAGCGAATTAAAGAATTTTTGAGTGAAATACCTACCGAAATATTTGAAAATTATAATGTATCGACCTCTGATAAGACTTTGGTAGAAATTAACACATCTACAGCTTCTAAGGGAAAGGCATTAATTGAATTAGGAAAAGAATTAAACATAAAACCTGAAGAAATAATGATTTTTGGTGATCAAAAAAATGATATTTCAATGTTCAGTATTCCTAGTTTTAGAAAAATAGCAATGGGAAATGCAATTGAGGAAATAAAAAATCGAGCAGATTTTGTTACTAAAACAAATGATGAAGATGGTATTGCATATGCTTTGGAGGAACTAGTATTTTAATGGTAAAGTTAAAAAATTATATAAGTGTAGGAATTTTTGCTTTTTTTGGTGGAGCATTAAGGTGCTACTTAAATCTTATTTGGTCCACGACTGGAACTTTGGTAGCTAATGTTTTAGGTTGTTTTTTATTAGCAGTACTAACTTATTTTTTTATTGAATATAAAAAAGTTAAGGAATGGCTAGCAACTGGTCTATCTACGGGATTTGTAGGAGCTTTTACCACATTTTCATCTTTTCATTTAGATACTTTAAAGCAATTACAAGAAAATAGTTCTACGCAAGCTATGATCTACTTTTTTTCTTCAATTATGTTAGGATTCTTATTTGCTTACATAGGGATGGTCGTTGGTAAAAAAATGGGAAAAAGATTGGTGGGTGAAATATAGTGCTAGCTACTGTAATAACTGCTGGAGTGGGTGCTATTTTTGGAGCTATTGGTCGATACTTTTTGACTGATTATGGTAAAAAACATTGGAGCACAGGTTTTCCTTATGCTACGTTAGTTATTAATTTAACGGGAGCATTCTTATTAGGAATAGTATTTGCTTTAAATCTATCTCCATTTATTTATGCTTTTTTAGGAACGGGAGTTTTAGGGGGCTATACTACTTTTTCTACTTTAAATGTTGAATTACTTAATTTATGGAAAAATGGGAAATTCACTAAATTTTGTATTTATTTATCGGCATCATATTTTGGAGGGTTAGCCTTGATTTTCCTAGGATTTGCAATTGGTAAGGTTATATAAAGAAAAATAGTACAGGATAATTCCTGTACTATTTTTCTAATTTAGCGACTAATTTTTTTCAGGCTTTATAGTAGAGATATTAATGTTGCCATTTTTACTTGTGATATTTAATTGACATTGAGCTTCTTCTGTACCCACATATCCTTTAAAGTGGTCGTAAGTATCTTCTGCATAAAGGATAGCATCCATTGGTAGTTTGTTGATTGAACTTGGTTTGTTAGCAGAAATTAAAAATTTAAATGATAGTTTAGGTGGGACTAATATTTTTATATTTCCACTATGACTAGTTAGTTTTAATTGTTTTTCAAGTTTAGAAGGTAAAATAAGTTTAATTTTACCTGATTTAGTTGTTAAGTCGAGGGTACTAATTAAATTAATAAGTTTAATGTTTCCTGAATCTGTACTTATTTCACTTAGATAAGCGCTTATTTTTTGAACGATAATATTCCCACTTTTACTCGTAACTATTAAACGTTTAGTTGAAATATCAGAAAGTTTAATTTTTCCACTAGTGGAACTTAAAGATAAGGCACCATAAGTATTATTGATTAAAGTATTATTGACAATAATTTCACCAGAATGAACATTAATGTGACAATTATTGATATGAGAATTTATTAACTTAATATTTCCAGATTTTGAATCTGCTTGTAGCCGGTCAATAGTAGAATTACGAAGATGAACATTTCCTGAAATATCAGTAACATCTAATAGACACTTTTGATTAAGATCGGTAAATGTTATATTTCCAGATTGACTGCGAATAGTTAAAAAACCAGTATAGTTAGTAGGTAACAAGATAATTATTTTATTTTTAAATAATCCCACTAATTTTTTTGGACCTTGAGTAACTTTGATAACATTCCCAACTTTTTCAACTGTAGAATAAAGTTTAGCAATATCCCTTGACATAAAATCGCGAACTATTAAATGGTTTTGATGAGGTGAAGGTAGAATTAATAAATCACCTAAACGATAATTAAAGTGAAGTTCATCAATCCCAGTAAGCGGAATTTTTAATTCATTAACTATTTTAAGACCAAAAGACTTGATTAAATATTTATTTAATTCTACTTTGATTAACTCATTATCTTCTTGGCTATTAATTTGTTGAATAAACTTATCTAGACCTTTTAAATTTTTTTCAGCTTTTAATTCAGCTTCTTGTAAAGATTTGCCTTCGCATAATTCATGGTTAACAAAAAGAGAGATTTGATTTAATAAAATATCTTCTATTTGATCCAAGTTGGAAGTATGGGGATAATCATTAAAAATTTGTTTTATTTTGTCATCAAGCATAATCTAACTCCTTATATTATTCCTTAATTATTATAAGGTATTTAATGAAATTTGACCGAAAATTCCGAGATTTTAATCATTAGATAGAGCTTTTTTCTGTGTTGATATTGTATATCTCGTCATTAATATACTTCTTAACAATGAGAGGTAAAAAATTTCTGAAACTGCTTCTGAATTAGTAATGATTTGAATGTTAAGAACTTTTTAGATAAGCCTTCTACCCCCCCATATATATAATAGTAGAAGTTAATGAAACGACATTTGAAGTCTATAAGCTAGCTACTTTAGTAACTGGTAGTTATTGTAAAGAATATTTTTGCAAATTAAGTCGTCTGGGGATAGTTTTCTAAGATTAAGCAAAGAAAAGTAAAAAATATAAATTTAGCGAACAAAAAAAGATATAGTTAAATTATTGAGTTCGGAGGGATGCAAGATGAGTAAAATTGCCGTTTATTTAAGCGGAGGAATCGCAGATTATAAAGCAGTTGAAGTAGTACGAGGCTTACAAAAAAAGGGTCATCAAGTTAGAATAGGGATGACTAAAAATGCAGAGAAATTTATTGGCAGACAAACATTGGCTGCTTTAACCAAGTATCCAGTTCTAGATGATTTGTGGACGATAAATCAAGAAGATAAAATTAGTCATATTGAATTGGCTGATTGGAGTGATTTAGCCTTATTAGTACCAGCTACGGCTAATATTATTGGTAAACTTGCTAATGGAATTGCAGATGATGCTGTTTCTACAGCTTTATTAGCTACGCATAGTCCTATTTTAGTAGTGCCAGCTATGAATACACATATGTGGGAAAAAGAAAGTGTACAACGTAATATTAGGCTTTTGAAGGCTGATGGGGTAAAAATAATGGATCCTACAGTTGGTTTTTTGGCAGAAGGCTATAATGGCAAAGGGAGAATGCCGGAAGTTGATCAAATTATTAAATGGGTGGATAGTTTTATTTATCTAAAACCTACTAATAAGAAAATTGTAATCACGGCTGGAGGTACTTTGGAACCTATTGATCCGGTAAGATATATTGGTAATAGATCAAGTGGTAAGATGGGAGTAGCTATTGCAGAAGCAGCCTTAGAAAAAGGACTACAAGTTACGTTAATTGTGGGGAATGTAAGTGTTACTATACCTAACCATTCAAATTTAAATCTTGTTAAAGTTGAGACAACTGAACAAATGTTAGATGCTGTGAAAGATAGTTTTAATGATGCAGATGCTTTGGTGATGGCAGCTGCCGTGGCTGATTATCGTGTGAAGAATTATGTTAATCATAAAATTAAAAAAAAGCCTGGTATAAAAGGTTATCAATTAGAACTTGAAGAGACACCTGATATTTTAAAGACTATGGGAAAGTTAAAGCAAGCTGATCAATTATTAATAGGTTTTGCGGCAGAAACTGATGATTTATTAGCTAACGCTAATAAGAAGTTAATTAAAAAGAATGCGGATATAATTGTAGCTAATGATGTAACCCAAGATGTATTTGGTAGTGATGAAGATGAAGTTACAATTTTACAAAAGAATAGCGAACCTGTACATTGGTCACGAATAAATAAAAAACAAATAGCTACCAGATTGATTGATTTAGTAATAGAAAAAATAAATTAAGGAATAAAAATGAAAAGAATTAAATTCACTACGAGAGAAATTATCTTTGTATGTTTGATGATTGTAGTTTTACTGGGATTGTTTATATCAAGTTCAATGACATATCATGAACAGGAAATGTCACCAGGTTTTATTCATAAACACTTCAGATTTTTAGAAAATATTGTGGGGAATTGGAATATTTATTATCAAAATCGTTGGCACAATGCTCAAAATGATAATGGAATTGCAGGAATGACACAATTTGTAATGAGAAAAATGGCCCATTTTGGTTCTTATTTTCTCTTAGGCTTATTCTCTTGCTTTGGTTTAGATCGAATCTTCAAAAAATGGTCGGGTCCTTTGTTTATTTGGTTAGGAATTATTCTTTTAGCTGGACTTGATGAATTTCATCAGATGATTACTGGAGATAGAACGGCTAGTTTATGGGATGTATGTTTAGATGCAAGTGGAGCATTATTAGCTATTTTAATTTGTATTATTATATATACAATTCGAACAAAAAAGGCTAAAAATAAGACTGGGGATTAAGTTACTCAAAAGTTTATCAATTTTTATATTTAATTTCTTAAGTGAATTGAATATTAAGG
The DNA here is from genome assembly GCF_014803895.1 of Lactobacillus sp. Next base: position 148,963 of record NZ_JAAVAU010000023.1, read on the forward strand.
CTCAGTGAGTTATGATTAACAAGGTTAACTATATTTATTTAAAGAAAGAAGGATTCTGATGTCAGGACATTCAAAATGGCACAATATTCAAGGCCGCAAGAATGCGCAAGACGCTAAGAGAGGTAAAATTTTCCAAAAGTTATCTCGTGAAATTTACATGGCTGCAAAGAGTGGTGGTCCTGACCCTTCAGGAAATCCTAGCTTACGTTTAGTTATGGATAAAGCACGTGCAGCTAATATGCCTAAAAGTAATATTGAACGTGCTATTAAGAAGGCTGAAGGTGGCTCAGACGAGCATTACGACGAAATTACCTATGAAGGTTACGCTCCAGGTGGTGTTGCAGTTTTAGTTGAAGCTTTAACTGATAACAAGAATAGAACTGCTTCAGATGTTCGTGTTGCCTTTACTCGTAATGGTGGTTCACTTGGTGCTACTGGTTCAGTTGCTTACATGTTCGACCGTAAAGGTTACATTGTAATTGATCGTTCAACTACTGATGCAGATGAAGATCAAGTTCTAATGGACGTAATGGATGCAGGCGGTGATGACTTGCAAACTAGTGATGATGCATTTGAAATTTATACTGAAGCTAAGCAATTTACTGCAGTTAGAGATGCATTAGAAAAAGCTGGTTACAAGTTAGCTAACGCTGAATTAACTATGATTCCTCAAAATACTACTCCAATTCCAGCAGATAAGAAGGAACAATTTGAACATTTGGTCGATGCTTTAGAAGACAGTGATGATGTTTCAAATGTATATACTGCTGCTGCAGACGATGATGAATAAATAATTATTAATAGATCTAGAATATTTTCTAGGTCTATTTTTTTGTCCTTTTTTAAGAAAAAATTATTATTTTTACGTATATAAAAGTGTGGCCACAATTTTATAGAAAGGAAAAAGCTATGGAGATTCAAGCTCTGGCTGATGAAATTATTTCTGTTGCCGTTCAAAAACAAGCAAGTGATATTTTTGTTATGCCAGGTATAGACTGTTATCAAATAAAGTTTCGCCTAAAAAAGGATATACAAAATTTCAGAAAAATTGGTTATCCTCTTGGAAAAGAATTACTAAATTATTTTAAATTTACTGCTCAAATGGATATTTCGGAGCATCGACGTCCACAGGTTGGTTCTCTAATTAAAGTATATGCACATCAAAGATTTTTTTTGCGGCTTTCTTGTGTAGGGAATTTTAAAGATCAAGAGTCTTTAGTAATTAGAATTATTTACGGAATGCAGGAGAATAATTATTTTTTACCTAGTCAATTGCAGCAACTAGAAGATTTATCGACTCGGCGTGGAATGATTATTACTAGTGGACCAACGGGGTCAGGAAAGACATCAACAATGTACGAAATAGCGCGTTGTGTTAGCAAGAATAAGATGGTAATGACTATTGAGGATCCGATTGAAGTTTGGGAAGAATCATTTTTACAAACGCAAGTAAACAATATTGCCGGCATTACTTACTTAGACTTGCTTAAAGCAGCCTTGCGTCATCGACCAGATATTTTAATTATTGGGGAAATAAGAGATGCTCAAACTGCTAAGGTAGCCATTAATGCTGCCTTAAGTGGACATTTGGTTTTAGCGACTGTTCATGCAAAAAGTACTTTTCAAACTTTATCACGTTTAGAAGGTTTAGAAATTAAAAAAGAAGAACTTTATAATGCAATAACAGCTATTTCTTATCAACGATTACTACCTACAAAAGAAGATAAGTTAAGTTGCTTACTTGATCTTGCATATGGTCAAAAACTAAAAGAACAAATTTTGAATTCTAAACGTAGTGATTTTGTAGCCTGGAAAAGTAATTTATTGTCTTTAAAAGAGAAGGATCAAATAGATGAAAATACTTTTAACGACTACCAAGACGGATAAACTATCCCTCAATCAACAATTAATTTTCTTGGATTATTTAAGACAAACGCTAGCTAATGGATTTTCTTTAAATGCCGCATTAAAATTACTGCCACAAATTTGGCCGGCAAAACAAGAGATTTTAAGTAATATAAATCAAAAAGTGGAATCTGGGAAGAAATTTAGTCAAATATTACTAGAAATAGGTTTTTCAAAAACAACAGCTACGCAAATTGATATGGCATTAATGCAAGGAAGTTTAATTGATTGTTTAGATCAACTAGCTCAATTAAATCGTTTAAAGATTAAGCAACTAAAAAAGATTAAAGGAGAGCTTGCATACCCAGCGGTTTTAGTGGTGATGATGCTGACATTGCTCTTTTTTATGCATACTTTTTTGAAGAATGAAATGATGATTTCTGATGGTGGAAGTGATGTATTATTTGGAGTTTTAGCAATTGCAGTAATTAGTGGGATTATAGGGATAAGTCGAATTTTTTATTTGTTAAATAAGCAAGACTATCATGCTTTAAAAAAATTAAGTATGCTTCCAATAATTGGTCAAAGTATTAAATTATATGTTCATTATTTAATTGTTTATGACTTGGCTTTATTACTTCAGAATGGCTTTTCATTTCAACAAATATGTGCGTTGTTACAAAGTCAACCTTTGGGTTCAGTTCAGCAGGCATTAGGTGAGAAAATATATGACTGTCTAAAACTTGGTAAGAGTCTATCGGAAGTTATTGAGAACGAAATATTCTTACCTAAAAGTCTTTTATTATTGATAACAACAGGAGCAACCAGGGAAGAAATTGGTAAAAGGTGTGTAGTTCTTGGAAAGACTTTATTTTACGAGTTAAATCTTAAAATTAATAAAATGGTTGTTAATATTCAACCGATTTGTTTTGTATTTATTGGGATGTGTATTTTAGGAATGTATTTAAAAATACTATTGCCAATGTATGCCACAATGCAAAATATGTAGGAGAGCAAATAGAGAATGGAAAGTAAGTTAAATAATTTAAAGAAAAAGGCAAAAAAATTCAAAGGATTTACTTTAATTGAAATGGTAGTAGTTATTGCTATTATTGCTATTTTAATTTTATTAGTAGTGCCTAACTTAAGTAAGCAAAAAGAAAAAGCTAATAATCGTACGGATGAAGCCTTTAAGACAACTTTACAAACCCAAGTTGAATTATCTGGTAAAGAAAATCCTACTTGGGATGAACTTCAAAAGGATGGATTATTGACTGAAAAACAAGCTAAGCGTGCTGTAAAATATGAAGTTAAAGATGGTGTTGTTAAAGAGAAGAACTAAAGCTTTTACTTTAGCAGAAACAATTGTTATTACTTTTATCGTAGCTTTTTTAGCACTTATTCCACCATTATATTTAAAAGGATATCAAGAATCCTTGGATTTACTAAATGCTAAAAGAATTTTTCATACTGTAGTTAATGCCACAGCTCGTCAAGCAGCAATAACAAATCGGGTAAAAATAATAGATTATGATGCAAACAAGCGTCAAATTAGTGTTAGAGATGGTAAATATAAAACTAAAAGATATAACTTACCCGAAAATATTAATATTTCGGGTCTACCACTCAATATATCTAAAGATGGTAATCTTTCTCCTAAAACCGTTGTTATTTCAAATGACCGTGATAAAACTAATATTCGCATACAAATGATGTGGGGGAAGATAATTGATGATTAAGCAACAGGCTTTTTTATTAGTGGAAGCAAGTATAAGTTTAGTTCTAGCATGTCTTGGTGTAACACTATTATTTTATACATTGGGTCAAACTAAACGGATTGATTACAATATAGAACGACGCGTTGATCGAGCTTATGCTTGGAGAATTTTTAATGAAACAAAGCACCAGAAGATTATTGTGCATGATCATGTTTATGAACGGGCCCCGGGCACAAAAGTAATGGACAAAACTTTAGGAAAAATTTATGAAGTTAAATAAGGTTAAAGGTTTTACAATTGCGGAAACAATGCTCGCTTTATTAATGGTATATGTATGTTTTGGGATTTTGCAAAATACATTAAGTGTAGTAAAAAATAGTGAAAGTCTCAAAGATCCAATTAATGAAATAGCCTACAGTTACATACAATTGGATAAATTTTTAAAAAGAGAAGAACATATTGAAATTTATCCAGCTAGTTCTAATACTCAAAAAATTGTTTTAAGAAAATTGGTTTCAAAAAAAGAAAGCAAAAATCCTAGTTATGAGAATTATGTAGTTGAAGGGTATAAAAATATGATTCGTTTGCGAGGAATAGATGGTGGGCATGTACCCTTACTTATGAATGTTAAGTCATATAAATTTTCTTATGAGGATGACGAGTTTACAATACAAGTAAATGAAGAGAAAAACGGTAAGAGTGAGATGGTTTTTAAAGTAGATAAACCATTGGAAATTGATAAAAATATAAAAGCTGAAAGAAATGGTAAAAAAGATTCTAAGAAACAGGAAGATAAAAATAATGCCAGGTAGTGCGTTATTGAGTGCAGTGTTAGTTTTAACTACCTGCTTATTATTTATAGAGTTCTACATGAGATATTTTTTCCAAAATATGGAAAATAACTTAATACTTTTGAAATATTTCCTTGAGTAAAAGTAACAGTTCTTGCCACTTAATTTGTGAACCGATAGAATATGAGGGTAAAGGGGTTAAAATAATGCAAAAACAAAAATTAGAAGAACTTTATCCAAAATTTCAAAAAGTAGTTGAAATACTACAAAAGGATTTGAATGTTTCATTTTCATCGGCTTTAACTGAGACTTTTGATAATTTAGAAAATGGTAAAATTAAAGTAGAAGCAGGAGCACCTGACAAGGAAACTGTTGCACAATTAACTGAAGAATACCGTAAATTAAATTATGAAGATGTGCCAAGAGAACTAAGGATGCAAATCTTTACCTTATTAACGCTAAAGGCTATTAGTGAAGATGGAAGAGATTATACTCAAATGCCAACGCCAACGATTATTGCAACAGTAATCGCCTTAATTTGGCAAAAAATTGTACCAAAAGATTATAAAGTTGTGGTAGATCCTGCTATAGGAACAGGTACGTTGCTGTTTTCAGTAATTAAACAACTTATTGCTGATAATCATTCAAAGAATGATTATAAATTGTACGGTATAGATAATAATGAAAGTTTACTTGATTTAGCAGATGTAGGTGCACATTTAGATGGTTTAAATATTGAATTATTTAGGCAAGATTCTTTAGATTCTTGGATGATACCTTCTGCTGATGTAATTTTAAGTGATTTACCAGTAGGATATTATCCATTAGATGCAAATGCAAAGAATTTTGAAAATCATGCTAAAGAGGGTCACTCGTTTACCCATACTTTGATGATTGAGCAAATCATTAATAACCTTCGGTCCAATGGATATGCATTTTTGGTTGTACCTAAGATGCTGTTTTCTGACAAAAATTCTAGGGATTTTATGCCATGGCTTGCAAAAAAGGTGAATATTCAAGCTATTGTTGAATTACCAAATGATATGTTTGCAAATGAGATTCAACAGAAATCTATTCTGGTATTACAAAATCATGGTGAAGCTACAAAACCTAGAGAAGTATTAGTTGCAAAATTAAATTCATTAAAAGATCCAAAATCTTTAGTTGAGTTTAATTTAAAGCTCAATGACTGGTACAATAGAGACACAAAATAATAATCTAAATATAACAAGGGGTATAAAATGAAAAAGATTTTAGCAGTAAATTCTGGTAGTTCTTCATTTAAGTACAAGTTATTTTCATATCCTGATGAAAAAGTAATTGCATCAGGAATGGCAGACCGTGTAGGAATGTCAAATTCTGTCTTTACTATGAAGTTGGCAGATGGGACTGTATTTGAAGAAGTAAAGGATATTGCTAGTCAAGAAAAGGCTGTTGAAAAGCTTTTAACTTGGCTTCAGGAAAATAATGTTATATCTGATCTTTCTGAAATTGCGGGAGTTGGTCACCGTGTAGTTGCAGGTGGTGAAGAATTTAAAGACAGCACTATTATTACTGAAGATAATATTTGGAAGATTTATAATATGTCTGATTATGCTCCTTTGCATAATGCGGCTGAAGCAGATGGTATTTATGCTTTTATGAAAGTGTTGCCTGGTGTACCGGAAGTGGCAGTATTTGATACTTCTTTTCACCAAACTTTAGATCCCGTGCACTATCTTTATTCAGTATCATATGATTATTACTTAAAATATCGTGCTAGAAAATATGGTGCTCACGGTACTTCAGTACGTTATGTAGCAAATCGGGCTGCTGATTTGCTTAACAAGCCACTTAAAGACTTAAAAATGATAGTTTGTCATCTTGGAAGTGGTGCTTCTATTACAGCCGTTAAAGATGGAAAATCTTACGATACTTCTATGGGATTTAGTCCGGTTGCCGGCTTAACTATGAGTACCCGTAGTGGTGATATTGATCCATCTGTTGTTCAATTTATCATGAAAAAAAATAAGATGACGAAGTTTGATGACGCAATTTATATGTTGAACAATAATTCTGGTTTACTAGGTATTTCTGGCATTTCTCCAGATATGCGTGAACTTCAAGAAGCAGCCAATAATGGTGACAAGCGTGCTAAATTAGCGATTGATATATTTATTAATCGTATTGTACGATACATTGGTTCTTACTTTATGGAAATGGGTGGGTTAGATGCAATTGTGTTTACTGCCGGTGTTGGAGAACATGAAGCAGGTATTCGTAAGCGCATCATGGATCAAATGTCAGCAACAGGCTTAATTATTGATGAAGAAGCAAATAACACTAATGGTGAAAAAGTAATTACTACACCAGAATCAAAGATTACTGCTATGATTATTCCTACTGATGAAGAATTAATGATTGAAAGAGATGTTGTTCGTTTAGCTAATTTGGAAGATTAAGCAGTTATAGTCGCAATTCCACTACAAATATGTTATGATAATTAATGTATTTGGGGATGTTTTGGGATTCGACAGGCGTAGATTCGCATTGACTGCGATTCGTAGGTTACGTCTACGTAAAAACGTCACAGTTAAATATAACTGCAAATAACGAAAATTCTTACGCAGTAGCTGCTTAGTCAGCTTGCGTGATCCAGTAACGGCTTGCTCATGGCTGTTGCCTGGGTTTTACCTTTAATGAGCTACGTTTAACTACCTCACCTGAATAGTTAAAAATAAGATCGACTAGGTATGTTTTGGTATGTTAGCCCTGTTATATGGCGCAATACCAAGACGAGATCAAGTAATATAACTATAATCGTAGAGGTTAATGACGGAATGCGTTTGGACAGGGGTTCAATTCCCCTCATCTCCATAGCTAAGAAAAGTCTTTAGTATCAAGTGGTTAAAAACGTTGATATTAAAGGCTTTTTGTTTTTGATAATTTTGTTAATATTTTAAAAAGTCGTCTCAAAAGATACTAAAAGTATTGACAAACTACATTAAAATAAATAATCATACATTTTTCTTATAACAGAACATAAAAGTTAGGTATTAGACTTATGAGTAAATTTATTTAAAAATATTTAGGTTGAAAGAATAAATTTTTAAATAAAAAAGGAAAATTTGTATGACTGAAATTATAAAAGATAAATATTTTGAAGGTGAACGTCCGCTTTATGGTTTAAAGGATGCAGTTTTAGACGGTATAACGTTGGGTTACGGTGAATCTCCATTAAAAGAAACAAGTGAATTAGATATCAAACATACGATTTTTACTTACAAATATCCGCTTTGGTACAGTAAAAATATTAATGTTGAAAATAGCACTTTTGAAACTATGTCACGCAGTGGAATTTGGTACACTGATAATATTGTGATAAAGAATAGTAATCTTCAAGCACCTAAACTTTTTCGTAGATGTAACAATGTTGAATTAGACCACGTATTTTTTGCAGATGCAAAAGAAACTATGTGGACTTGTAAACACATTAAAATCACCAATTCTCAAATTAATGGTGATTATTTTGGCAAAGATAGTTCAGATATTTATTTAGAAAATGTGGATATTATTGGAAATTATGCGTTTGATGGTGCTAAAAATATTGAGTGTCATAATTGCCATTTTGTTTCTAAAGATGCATTCTGGAATTGCGAAAATGTAAAACTTATTGATTGTAGTTTTGACGGTGAATACTTAGCTTGGAATACAAAACATATTGAGTTCATTAACTGTACTATCGCCAGTGATCAAGGGTTATGCTATATGGACGATGTGAAGCTTGAAAATTGTCGTTTATTCCATACTGGACTTGCTTTTGAAAAATGTTCTAATATTGATGCAGAGATCATTAATGAAATTGATTCAGTAAAGAATCCGATTTCTGGTAAAATCCATGCAAATCAAATTAAAACTTTGATTATTGATCCAGAAAAAGTTGATCCTAATGCTACTGAAATAATTTCTGATTTGCAGGTTATTGAAAAGATTAATAGTTCAGATAAAAATCAAGAGGCTAAATAATGAAATATGATTTTATAACTATTCCACCACGGCGTCATACTGATTCAGTTAAGTGGAGTATTAAGGATAATGAATTACCAATGTGGATTGCAGATATGGACTTTCAGACAGCTCCTGAAATTATTGAAGCAATGCAGTCTAAGATTGAACTAGGGGCTTTTGGCTACGAAGAGCCTCATGAAGATTATTTCAATGCTGTAGCTGACTGGTATGGAAAGGAACATAATTTTCGCCCCGACCCTAGCTGGATGATTTTTTCTACTGGAGTGGTGCCGTCAATTTCGTCGATTGTAAGAAGGATTACACATTTAGGCGATAACGTCTTAGTGCAAGAGCCAGTGTACAATATTTTTTATAATTCAATTGAAAATAATGGTCGTCATGTATTATCTAGCGATTTAGTTTTTGATGGGAAGGAATACACGATTGATTGGCATGATTTGGAAGAAAAATTAGCTGATTCTTTGACTACATTGATGATTTTTTGTAATCCGCATAATCCAATTGGTAAGGTGTGGACTAAGGATGAGATTGAAAGAATTGCGAGTTTATGTAAGAAATATCATGTTATTTTGTTATCAGATGAGATTCATGGTGATTTAGTTAGATATGGCGAATCTTATACACCAGTTTTTGCAATTAATAAAGATTTATTATCAAATGTCATTAGCTTAGTATCACCAAGCAAAACTTTCAATGTTGCAGCCCTTCATGCAGCAACAGTAATTATTCCAAATAAAAACTTACGGGCAATTGTTAATCGAGGACTTAACAGTGAGGAATTGGCTGAACCTAATTTGTTAGCAATTCCTGCTAGCATTGCGGCTTATACTGAAGGTCATGCGTGGCTGAAAAGTTTAAAGGCAATTCTAAATGATAATTTTGACTATGCGACTGACTTTATTAAAAAGAATATTCCTGAATTAAAAATTATTACAGGACGTGCAACGTATTTGATGTGGCTTGATGTAAGTAAGATTACTGATGATAGCAATAAACTATATCAATTTATTCGTAAAGATACCGGGCTAATTCTTTCATCTGGTGCAGTTTATCGAGGTAATGGACATAACTTTTTGCGGATGAATTTAGCTTGCCCAAAGTCAATGGTTGAAGATGCAGTGAAGCGTTTAGAAAAGGCAATTAAAGATTTTAAATAGACTGGTTTTTAATACCTGAAAGTGGCTTCATGTTGTTCCAGCAAAAGTATATACTGTATATGAGGTGATTAAGATGGAACCGATTTTTTTGACCCCATATTTTCGACCAAAAATTTGGGGTGGTAGGAAATTAAATACTGAATTACATTATGATATTCCTGAGGGAAATGTTGGGGAAGCATGGGTAATTTCAGGTTATAAAGATGATGCTTCAACTGTTAATAAGGGGATGTATAAAGGAGAAACCCTACGCGAACTTTATCAAACTCATCCTGAGATTTTTGGTAATCCGAAAGCTAAGGAGTTTCCTCTTTTAGTGAAGTTTTTAGATGCTAATGATAATCTTTCAGTTCAAGTTCATCCAGATGATACTTATGCTAAAATTCATGAAAATGATTCTGGTAAAACTGAAAGCTGGTATGTTTTACATGCTGAACCTGGTGCTAAGTTAATTTATGGTCATAATGCTAAAAATAAAAAAGAATTAGAAGAGATGATTAAGAAGGGTGAGTGGGATAACTTATTCCGCTATGTTCCAGTTAAAGCGGGCGATTTTTTGTATGTCCCTGCTGGGACTGTTCATGCTTTGACTAAAGGCATTATGGTAATTGAAACTCAACAATCAAGTGATGTAACATATCGTTTATATGATTGGGATCGTATAGATCAAAAAACAGGTAAGCCACGTGACTTACATATTAAACAGTCGCTTGATACTATTAAGGTTCCTCATGTAGATCCAAAGTTAAATATTACTAAAGAAAAAGTGGAGGGAGCTATAATCACTACTTTAGCGCAGCCTCCAATTTCTCCACATTTCTACTTGTGGCAAATTGATGTAAATGGTACATTTAACTGGGAGTTAAGTAATCATTCATATATGTTAGTTTCTGTTATTAAAGGAAATGGTAAGTTTAGTGCTGACGGAAAAAATTATGATATTGAGTTAGGCACTAATTTCATTATCCCTAATAAAATGAAACATTTTAGTTTTAGTGGTAAAAATTTACGTTTAGTTATTTCAGCTCCAGGTAAGGAATAAATTTTAAGAAAGAGAGTGAAGCCAAATGATCTATCTAGCTTGTGGTGCAATAATGTTTGCTGTGGGGGTCATTTGGTTTTTGCGTCCCGCCACCGTTCCTAATAGAATGTATGGCTATTTGTCTTATTTAGCTGCAGTTAATAAGGCTAGTTTTGCTTATGCTCAACGAGTAGCAAGAAAGTACCTTGTAATTTTTGGGATTTTACAAATGGTAATTGGAGCCTTAATACATTATTTGAACTGGGATAAATTTTTTATTTTGTGGTTACTCACCTTTTATTTCTTTATCTTGGCACCAATAATCTTAACTGAAAAGAAATTACAAACTTTTTTAAAAAAACGGCATGAATTACCACATGATTACGTTGAACCAGATAAGATAAAACATACAAAAGTAAAGGGATTTAGGAATAAAAGATAATGGATATTTTAATGGTTGAAGACGACAATTCAGTCGCAGAAATGATGAAAATGTTTTTTTCTAAGGAAAATTGGCAAGTAGATATTGCCGCAGATGGTGTAGAAGCCGTTAAAATGTTTAAAGAAAAACAAAATGAGTACGACATCGTAACGTTAGATTTAAATTTACCTAAAAAAGATGGGATGGAAGTAGCTAGAGAGATTAGAGAAGTTTCTCAAAAAGTTCCCATCATTATTCTGACAGCGAGAGATTCTGAATCTGACCAAATATTGGGATTGGGAATTGGAGCTGATGAATACGTAACAAAGCCTTTTAGTCCGTTAGCTTTGATTGCAAGAATTAAAGCCTTATATCGACGTACACAATTAGAAAAAAGTGAGAGTCATATACATTTTGATGTAGAAACTAAACATTTGAAAATATCTAAAGATCGTCGTGAAGTATTATTAGATGATCAAAGGGTTGAAGGAATTACTCCGAAAGAGTTTGACTTGTTATTTACCATGGCCCAAAAACCTAAGCAAGTATTTTCTCGTGATAAATTGCTCGAGCTGGTTTGGGGATATGAGTTCTATGGAGAAGAACGTACTGTAGATGCGCATATCAAAAAACTTCGCCAAAAATTGGAACAAGTAGGACCTCAAGTAATTCAGACCGTTTGGGGAGTAGGGTATAAGTTTGATGATTCTGAGGTTTAAGTAAAAGATGAAACTGTTTTATCAACAGATGCTTGCCTTTCTACTTATTATTGTTACAAGTATCGCTATAATTGGTTATTCGGCATTGAACTTTGCCACCAATCAGGCTTATGAACAAAGTTATCATCGTTTAGAAGGTTACGCACGTTCATTAGGAAATTTGGTATCAACTGATGGTCCTGCTTCACAAAAGTTAGATCGTAATTTTTTAACCAAGATGCAAACGGTGATGCAAGGCGAAGATATGAGCTTGCGGATTTTTAATAGTAAAAGTGAGCAGGTATATCCTGAAACGCTTGCTAAGTTGAGTCTCCCAAAGGATATTACTAAAAAATTAAAAAAAGGCGAAGTAATTAAAATTAAAAATGATCATGAAGACCGTAGGGTTTCTTTTTCAAGCAGGGATGCTTATACCAGTATTCTTTATCCTTGGCGTCAGAATGGTAAATTCATTGGTATTCTTTGGATAGGGTCACGTGTACAAAATGTTGAGCAAGGAATTAAGCGAGAAAAGCGTAATTTGGTAACAGCTCTATTAATTACCCTGATGGTTGGTTTATTTTTAAGTTTTATTCTTTCATATTTTATTTCTAATCGTATTCAGCGACTATCTAAGGCCACAAAAAAGATTGCTCAGGGTAATTTTGATGTTCATCTAAATCATGGTGAGACAGATGAAATTGATGATTTGGCGCATGATTTTAACATGATGGTTAGTGCACTAAAAAAATCAAATGAAGAAATTAAAGCACAAGAGCAACGTAGGGATGAATTTATGGCAGATGCAGCCCATGAAATGAGGACGCCACTAACTACTATTAATGGAATTTTAGAAGGGTTACAATATGATGTAATTCCTGAATCTGATAAACCTAAGTCGATTGCGTTAATGCAAAATGAAACAAGACGATTAATTAGATTAGTTAATGAAAATCTTGATTATGAAAAAATTCGTAGTAATAAAATAACTTTATTAAAGACGAAATTTAATGCTTTCATTGTGCTTAATGATTTGCTTACACAGATGAAGAAAAAAGCACAACAAGAAAATGATAATTTAGTTTTGCATTGTCCTGAAAATCTTGAAGTGTATGCCGATCGAGATCGTTTTACACAAATTATGGTTAATTTAGTTCAGAATGCTTTACAATTTACTAAAAATGGCACAATTACAATTAGTGGGCAAAGAATTGATCATGGTACGCAATTTAGTGTAAGAGATACCGGTATTGGTATGAATGAAGAACAAAAGAAGTTTATATTTGATCGTTTCTATAAGGCTGATGCGTCTAGAGCAAAATTAGGTAGTGGAGAATCTGGTTTAGGGTTGGCTATCGTATTATCTTTAATTAGACAACATGGTGGAAAAATTGAAGTAGATTCTCAACCAGGAATGGGTGCGACATTTACAGTTACTCTTTATGATGAAGGGTATGAAAATTATCATCAATAAAAATAGGCTAGGATATATCCTAGCCTATTTAATTGCATTATTTACTTTTTGAAGATGAACTTGACTTGTTGGGTTGTTTATTATCCTGTTTTTCATTAAGTACACTTTCAGGTACTTTATTTATTTTATCACGGTTACTTTCTGGCGCATTAGTTGAATATAAATTGGTCGTTGTCCCATTCTTTTGGGAATATAGGGAAGTAGATAAACTGCCAAGTTCTTGCTGAATTTTTAACATTTGATAATAATTTGTCTTATAGTCAAATTCATTTGGTGAAGTTGGGATGAAGCCCGCGGGGGTATAGAAGCGAAGTAAGTTTTTATTATTTAATAAATCGGAATTGTGAAGTGCTTGGGCTCCATATTTAGCTAGTTTACTAATTTCCTGCTTTTGTTTAGTAGTAAAGGTAGTAATTTTTTTGCCAGTATGATTATTATAGACTGTTCCCTTTATCCCTTTGCCACCAACAATGACATAATCTGGAGTAACAATAGTACCGTTTCTAAAAATAACACTTTGACGATGGCTAGGCGATAATAAATCACTTCCAAATTGAATGTAATCTTTAGTATTTACGCCTAATAAGTGAAGTAAAGTTGGAAGAACGTCAATTTCACCACCTACTTCATTATTGATGCCCCCTTTAAGGCCAGACATATGAATCATAAAAGGAACTTTTTGTTCTTGGATATTATCGTACTCTCCCCATGAACTAGAGCTTCGACCAAGTAAAGGTGCTAGAGCAGTATATTCGCTATCAGATAAACCATAATGATCGCCGTAGAGGATAATCATTGAATTTTTATATAGACCACTTTTTTTAAGATAATTGAAAAATTCACGGACAGATTGGTCAAGATAGTGAGCAGTTTCTAAATAATTATTTAAAGTTTGATCACTTGTTTGAGCAGTTTTAAAGCTATCTTTATCTTCAGCATCTAAATCAAATGGAATATGATTAGTAACGGTAATAAATTTTGCATAGAAAGGTTGTTGCATTCTTTCTAAGTATTTTACACTTTCTGCAAATAGCAATTTATCTTTTAGACCATAACCACTTTTATCTTCTTTATTTTGAGAGAAATAGGTTGAGTCAAAGAAGTAGTTATAGCCTAAGTTTTTGTAAACTTCATTTCTGTTCCAAAAAGTACCAATGTTACCATGAAAAACTGCAGAAGTATAACCTTTTTGGCGAAGAATTTGTGGAGTAGCTTGGAAAGTATTTTCTGAACCCAAAGAAGAAAATAGAGAACCATCTGAGATTCCAAATGTACTTGTTTCAAGTAAGTTTTCTGCATCAGAAGTCCGACCTAATCCAACTTGATGATAAAAGTTACTAAAACTCATCGTATTTTTGTCCTTATATAAAGAGTTTAAGAAGGGAGTGACCTCTTGACCGTTGACTTTTAAACCAATCAAAAATTGTTGAAAACTTTCTAAGTGAATAATAATGACATTTTTATTTTTAGCTTTGCCAAAGTATTCAGCAGATGGTGCAGTATAATTTTTTTGAGTAAATTTTAAAATATTGCTGATATCGTCAGCAGTAGCATCTTTTTTTACCTGATTAGATTGAGCACTTTTGATGATATCGTAAACACTATAAGTGTCCAAGCCAAGATATTTTACAACATATGAGCGGTCAAATGTATTGAGTAACAATCGTGGACGAGAGGTCTCAGCTAGCATCATATTCAAGCTAAGCATGAATACCCCAAAGGAAGTGACTGCAAAAGGGCGGGTTAATCCATAGCGACGAGGATCAATTCTGATTACTTTAATGAATAATAAAATGACGATAAGAATTAAATCAAGCCAAATAATGATATCTGATGGATGCAACAGAGCTACTGTACTTTTTCCTAAGCCTTGAGAAACTTTACCGGCATTTTGAATAGTTTTGGTAGTCAAAAAGTCAGAAAATTGTCGATAATAAATTATATTAGCAAACAACCAAATTGTATTTAAGGTGTCCAATAATAACATGCTAATATAAGATATGATTGGCTTAGATATATATAGTCCTAGGCTTAATAGAATAATTCCTGTACCTAGGGGAGTAAGCCAAACAATAAATTGTTGATATGGATCCGTTAAACTTAGCTTAAAATCAAAGTATACAGCAAACATATATTTTAACCAGAAGCATAAGGTTAATAAGGTGAAAAATCCTATTCGTGTTTGCCAGAAACTAGCTTTAAATTTTTTCACGTTGAAAAACTCCTTTTTATATACTCACAATTTTACTGGTCTTTTTGAAAAACAACAAATTTTTTCGGAAAGTTTGTAATTTTCCTAATATTTATAATTTAGAATAAGTATTGAACTATTTCGAAAAATTTAGGGTATAATTAAGCCAAAATTGAGAAGGAATGACTATGTTATTTTTACAACCTTTATATGATATGATGACTCATGCTTTGGCAGGAAGAATCAATCATTTTGCATTAATTAAATTAATTTTTTATAGTTTAGATAAAACTTTATTTTACTTTTTAATATTTGTAGTATTACGACTTTTATGGTTACTTATTGTAAAAAGAAGGCGTAGTATTCGTTCAGAAGCAGCTGTTTGGATCTTTGCTTTCTATTTTATTTTATTACTGATGTTAACAACATTTAGGGATACTTATTTCCCATGGCAATTAACATTTAACTTTCATCGTAGTTTAAGTGATATAAATTTAGTCTTTATGAAGGAAACAGTTAAGCTAGTTCATGGAGCTAGTTTGTTGGACTTTTTTTATAATTCACTTGGTAATATTGCCTGGTTTGTACCGTATGGATTTTTAATGCCAATTTTATTAAGGAAAAGATATTGCTTTTGGAAGGTAACATTATTAGGAATGTTAACGTCTGTGGGTATTGAAGCTTTACAATTTGTTTTAATGACAGGTGTAAGCGATATTGATGATGTATTTTTTAATGTTTGCGGAACAGTGCTAGGATATGCATTATATAGAATTGTTTTACATTATCATAAACAATTCATCTAGTTTTCTATAATTTTTCTGCTAAAATAAAGATGTATGTGAAAATTACTAATATAGAATAAAAAGGAAGTTTTAAAATGACAGAAGTTGTACATTTTGACGCAAGTAAGTTAACCCCTTTTGTTCATGAAAATGAATTAAAAGAAATGCAACCAATGGTTACTGCCGCAGATAAAGTTTTACGTGAAGGTACTGGTGCAGGTAGTGACTTCCGTGGTTGGATTGATTTACCAGTTAACTATGATAAAGAAGAATTTGCGCGTATTAAGAAGGCTGCCAAGAAGATTCAAAGTGATTCTGAAGTTTTAGTAGGTATTGGTATTGGTGGTTCTTACTTAGGTGCTCAAGCTGCCATTGAATTCTTAAATGGTGCATTTTATGGCCGAGAAAAGAGTGATTACCCAACTGTAGTATTCTGTGGTAATTCAATCTCTGGTTCATATCTTTACGATTTAATTGAATGGTTGGGTGACAAGGACTTTAGTATTAACATTATTTCTAAGTCCGGTACTACCACCGAACCATCAATTGCTTTCCGTGTCTTAAAAGAAAAGTTAGTTGAAAAATATGGTAAAGAAGAAGCTGCTAAGAGAATTTACGCAACTACTGATCGTCAAAAGGGTGCTTTAAAGACTGAAGCAGATGCAGAAGGTTACGAAGAATTTGTTGTTCCAGATGATATTGGTGGTCGTTTCTCAGTATTATCTGCTGTAGGTTTGCTTCCAATTGCTGTAGCAGGCGGTGACATTGATGAATTAATGAAGGGTGCTGCAGATGCACGTGCTGCTTATACTGACCCTAATGATGAAGGTGATAATCCTTACAAGTATGCTGCTATTAGAAATATTCTTTACCGTAAGGGTTATACTACCGAAATTCTTGAAAATTATGAACCAACTTTGAGAATGTTTGGTGAATGGTGGAAGCAATTAATGGGTGAATCTGAAGGTAAAGATCAAAAGGGCATTTACCCATCAAGTGCCAACTTCACTACTGATTTACACTCACTTGGTCAATACATCCAAGAAGGTCGCCGTAACTTAATGGAAACTGTTATTAAAGTTTCTAACCCACGTCACGATGTAACTATCCCAGATGATGAAGAAAACTTAGATCAATTGAACTTCTTATCAGGTAAGACTATGAATTACGTAAACGACCGTGCTTACGAAGGTGTTGTTCTTGCCCATACTGATGGTGGTGTACCAGTTATGACTGTTGATATTAAGGATCAAAGTGCACATACTTTAGGTTACTTAATTTACTGGTTCGAATTGGCCGTTGGTATTTCTGGTTACTTGAATGGTATTAATCCATTTAACCAACCAGGTGTTGAAAGTTACAAGAGAAATATGTTTGGTCTTTTGAATAAACCTGGTTATGAAGATTTACATGACGATTTAACTAAGCGTCTTTAAATCAAGTAGTCGAATATTTTAAAAAAAGAGTAGAGGTCTTAATCTCTGCTCTTTTTGTACTTTTAAGGAGGTTTTTATGCAAGAAAAAGTTAGTGCAAAAAAAGTTTGTGCAGTGTTAGCTGCTGCTTTTATGTCATTTGTAGGTATTTTAACTGAGACAAGTTTAAATGTAACTTTTCCTACTTTAATGAAACAATTTGGTGTAAGTTTAGATGTTATTCAATGGATAACAACCGGTTATCTTTTAATGATAGCTATTATTATGCTCAGTTCGTCCTATCAGAATACACGTTTTAGTGCAAAACAGTTATTTTCAGCTGCGTGTATTAGTTTTATTGTAGGAAGTTTGATTTCTGCTTTTTCAACTAGTTTTTCAATTATGCTAATTGGTCGTTTGATTTCAGCATTTGGTGCGGGATTAAGCACACCTTTAATGTTTAATTTAATTGTTGAGATAATGCCTAGACAGAAGTGGGGGTTTTACATGGGAATTGCCGGTTTGGTAATTGCAATGGCACCTACTTTGGGACCTGCATTTGGTGGAGCTATAACATATTATTTAAGTTGGAAATGGATTTTTATTAGTGTAAGTATTTTTGCATTGATTGTTTTTATTTTTGGAATTTTAAATATTCAAAAATATCATGAAGTCAAAAAATCAAGTCTTGATTGGATGAGCTATATTGTTTTAAGTTTAGCGTTAATTAGTTTAGTAATAGGTTTAAATCAAATTAGTAAAGGATTTAGGAATCCAGTATTGTGGATTTTATTAATTTCTGCAATTATTCTTTTTGTGCTATATGGCTATCTTTCTAAAAAGTCCGACAAGAAGTTACTTGATTTGGCTGTTTTTAAGCAAAAAGCATTTATTTATGGAGCATTGGCATATTTTTTATTACAATTTGTTAATATTGGTGCCAGTTTTGTCTTACCAAACTATGCACAAATTGTGGGACATCAAACATCTTTAATTGGTGGCTTAATTTTGTTGCCTGGAAGTATTGTTTCTGGTTTACTTAATCCATATTTTGGTAATTTATACGATCGTGTTGGAGCGAAAATACCTCTTTATATTGGTGCGAGCCTCATTACTCTTAGTTGCTTGTTATTTGCTATCTGGGGGATGAATCTAAAGATTTGGATGATTATTGTTATTTACACTTTACTTACTTTGGGACATCGGATGTCATTTAGTAATACTATGGCCGAAGCATTAAAGATTCAACCAGGTCAATTACATGCCGATGCAACAGCAGTTTGCCAAACTAGTCAACAATTGGCGGGTTCTTTAGGAACAACTATTCTAGCTGCCATTATAGCTATTTCTCAAAATAAGGGTGGTGCGTCCTATTCCTTCTTGACTGCTCAGGGTAGTCAGTGGGCATTTTATTTTACTTTTATTTTAGGTATTTTAATTTTAGTTTGTGATAGGAGAATGTTAAGCTTAGAGAAGAACAAATAAGGAGGGAAAAATATGGGTGAGAATCAACAAGAATTTGAAAAGATGGAGAAGAAAATTTATGCTTTTGCACAAGAAATTTTCTTAAAAAATAAGGCTGTAAATGATTTATTAGTGATTCAGGAACAAAAGGAAATACTTCATTTAAAAATGTCTGAAGTAGAAAAGCTCCAAGAAGTTCGAGCAACAGTTAAGGATTTTTGTGAACCACAAGTAAATATTATTTTACAAGTTAGTCAATACCCCGATGAAATGAAGAAAGCCGATTTTAATTTAGTAAAGAATCAAGCTCATCAATTAGTTCAAAATTTTGATAATTTAGGAAAAATTATTAAATATGTTGAAGCAATTGATAAGAAGCAAGGAAAAAAGTTAAGTAAAAATTGGGTTGAGATTAAGCAGAGTTTATCTGACCTAAACGTTAGTGATATTAAGAATATTGAAGTTGAAGCAAGTAATTTAGGGTAAAAAAATGGTCTACTTTTTGAGAATAAAGGTAGACCATTTTTAATTAGTTTATTTTTATGGTTTTCAATTTTGTTTAATCAATAACTTAGAAGAGGTTACATCTTTTTTTCTTGTTTTCAGATAATCAGAAAAAGTGAAAAATAAAAGCCTTTAATATCAAGCTTTATAACCACTTGAAATTAAAGACTTACTAGAAAATTGAGATATTCGGGCTCGAACCGAAACATCCAGGAACCAGAAACCTGTGCCTTACCAATTTGGCTATATCTCAGTAAATCACCCGTACGAGAATTGAACTCGTAACTCCACCTTGAGAGGGTGGCGTCTTAACCATTTGACCAACGGGCAAAATCAACATAAGTTAATATAAATTATATTTGTATTAATGTCAAGTGTTAAAATACTTTTTTCTAAGAAGTAAGTCAGGTAAGATGGACTACATAGGGAGAAAATTATGATTGATTATTTTAAAACGCAACATTTAATTGAAAGAATGGTCAGTGATCGAATTGTGCCAGGTGTTAATTATGCCTTTATTAAAAAGGATCAGGTAACTAGTTCTACAGTTGGGTTTGCTAGCGTACTGCCTAAAAAGACACAACTTAATCCGTTTTCTTTATATGATTTAGCAAGCTTGACTAAGGTTTTAGGTACAACCAATGTATTTTTAAAATTATACCAAGAGGGCAAATTAAACTTTACTGAACCGCTGAATGAATTTATTCCAGAATTTAGGAATGATAAAATACGTTTATCTCATTTACTTACGCATACTAGTGGGATTATGGGGTGGATTCCTAATCGTGATGAATTACCAGCCAAAGATTTATTAAAAGCCATTATTAATTTACCTGTGACTGAAGAATTTGAGACTAAAATGAGGTATGCGGACACCAATTTTATTTTATTAGGACTTGTTTTAGAAAAAATTTATCATAAAAGTGTCCATCAAATCATTAAACAGCAAATTATTTATCCTGCTAAACTAGAACATACAACTTTTAATCCTGTTCCGCTTGATTGTGTCCCAACAGCAATACTTTCTAATGGTGAAATCCTTCAAGGTATTGTGCATGATCCTAAAGCACGTGTATTAGGAAAAGACTGTGGTTCAGCTGGTATGTTTTCAAATATGAGTGATTTAATTACAATGGCACAAGGGTATTTGGGTCTAAAAGAAAATGTTTTACCGATTAGTCAAGATACGATAGCTAATTTGTTTTCTATTCATACCCCCCACAATGTTCATCCACGCTCATGGGGATGGGATTTACGTTTTGATCCTCAAGACAACCACCCGATTTTATATCATACAGGTTTTACTGGAACTTTTATGGTGCTAGATCGGCTTAATCAGTCTGGATTAATTGTTCTAACTAATCGTATTCATCCTAGTGGACATAATCATATTTTTCTTTCTATGAGAGAAAAAATAGTTAATACATTTTTACAAGAAAATATTTATAAATTTAAAGAAAATAAAAAACGAGCTTAAGCTCGTTTTTTTACATACCTGCTTTAATAATTTTCTTTTCAGCCATCGTTTTACGGAGGGCCAACATTGCGGTGTAAGTTGATAAAATATAGACTTTTTTAGTAGGTAGTTGGCTGATATCATTAAGCAAAGCTTCATTATCAGTAACAGTTGTCATCGTACTTGGATCAAAACCGGCAACTTCAAGTCTGAATCCCATGTCATGCCAACGCTGTCCACCGACTAGAATCTTTTTAATTTTATCTTTATTAAGCCCTTCATAGTCAGCATCCCAAATCCAAGAAGTGTCAATACCATCTGCATGATTAGCATTTAAGAGTGTAACTAATGAATAATCATCTTTTTCGGTATTGAGCATATGAAGCACTTCATCTAGACCAACAGGATTTTTAACTAAAATCAAGTCGATTTCTTTACCACCATAATTGATTAATTCTTGGCGACCAAATATACGTTTATTTTCTGCAAAACTTTGGGCAACTTCGTTTTCAGTTAACCCAAATTCACAAGCGACTGTATAAGCGGCTAAAGCGTTATAAATATTATATGTCCCGCCAATACCAATGGAGTAATCTCTTTCTCCCATCTGAAATTTTAGACTATTAGGAGTTTGATCGATAATTTTATTTACTGTGTAATCTAAGTGTGGTCTGTGGTAGCCACAATTTGGACAGAAAAAGTCACCTAAATTAGCGTAAATTCGCTCATGATAATGTAAAATGTGATCACATTTGGGACACAAAACGCCGTCAGTATTAACTGGTGCTTTAAAATCATTTTCAGGTTTGTCATCAGGTAAACTAAAGCCATAAAAAATCTTCTTATTAGGTAATTCAACTGATGAGAAAATACTTGCATCTCCGTTGGCGATAATGGTTGCATCAGGAGCTAACTTAATACCGTTAACAATTTTTTCGTAAGTGGTATAAATTTCACCATAGCGGTCCATTTGATCTCTAAAAATATTTGTTAGGACAAAATATTTTGGATGGAGTAATTTAGTAACCATTTTTACGTTGGCTTCATCTACTTCAAGGACTGCAATTTTCTTCTTAGCATTCTTTCTTTTATGTGCTAAAAATGCTGTAACAATACCTTGTTGCATATTACTACCGGATGGGTTAGTTAAAACATCACCGTACTTCTTTTTTAAAGCTTCAACAATCAAGGCAGTAGTCATTGTTTTACCGTTTGTACCGGTGACAATAATTGTTTCATAGCCTTTTGCTAAAGAATTTAAAACTTGCGGATCAATTTTCATTGCAATTTTTCCGGGGAAACTAGTTCCACCCTTTAATACATTGTGTAAAAACCAGTATGAAGACTTACCGGTGATTGTGGCAATACTTGATTTAAAACTCATTTTCATCCCTCACTTTAAAACTAGTTTTAACTATAGCATAGAGATTAAGATAAAACGACTTTTTTCGATGCAGAAAATTATATTTTCTACTATACTTATTAAGCAGGAAACTTGAAGAGAAGGAGTAATTATGGCTCAATTATTTTTTCGATATGGTGCAATGAGCAGTGGAAAAACAATAGAAATCCTTAAGGTAGCTCATAATTATGAGGCTCAAGGCAGGAAAATTGTTTTGATGACTAGTAGTTTGGATAATCGAAGTGGTGTCGGTACTATCGCTTCTAGAATAGGATTACAACGGCAAGCAGTTCCAATTGAAAGTGAGATGGATCTTTTTGATTATGTAAAAGATATTAATCAAAAAGATGTTGCGGCTGGAAATGGTAAGATAGCCTGTGTTCTAATTGATGAGTCTCAATTTTTAAAAAGACATCATGTGCTAGAATGCGCTAGAATTGTAGATGAGTTAAAGATTCCAGTAATGGCATTTGGATTGAAAAATGATTTTCAAAATCATTTATTTGAAGGTAGCGAGAATTTGCTGACGTTTGCTGATAAAATAGAAGAGATGAAAACTATCTGTCATTATTGTGGTCACAAAGCTACAATGAATTTAAGAATTAGTAATGGAACTCCTGTGTATGAAGGTGAGCAAGTACAGATTGGTGGAGACGAGTCGTATTATCCGGTTTGTCGTTTTCACTATTTTCATCCAGGCGAAAAGAGAAATTAGATGCTAAATAAAGAAAGGAATAATTAATCGATGGATAAAGTTATGGCTCAATTGGAAGGGTTAGTAGCTCATTATGAAGAACTTCAAGAAATGATGGCTGACCCTGAGGTCATTAATGATACTAAGCGTTATATGGAGATTTCCAAAGAAGAAGCTGATATGCGAGAAGTTGTGCAAAAATATCGCAAATATAAAGCTGATCAAAAGGAAATTAGTGATAATAAAGAAATTATTTCTAATGAATCAGATAGTGACTTAGTCGACATGGCTAAGGAGGAAAACTCTGAATTAGAAAAGGAAGTGGCAGAACTTGAAGATGAAATCAAGATTTTGATGCTTCCTAAAGATCCTAATGATGATAAAGATATTATTATGGAAATCCGTGGTGCTGCAGGTGGGGATGAAGCTTCATTATTCGCTGGTGATTTACTTAGAATGTATGAAAAATATGCTGAAACTCAGGGTTGGAATGTTTCAGTCATTGATTCAGAACCTACTGAAGTGGGTGGATACAAACATGTTGCTATTATGATTACTGGTGATAAAGTTTATTCCAAATTAAAGTACGAAAATGGAGCTCACCGTGTTCAACGTGTACCTGTAACTGAATCACAAGGCCGGGTACATACTTCTACTGCAACTGTAGCTGTAATGCCTGAATATGAACAAGTAGATATTGAGCTTGATCCTAAAGATATTCGTGTAGATGTTTATCGTTCATCTGGGGCTGGTGGTCAGCATATTAACAAAACTTCTAGTGCCGTACGAATGACTCACTTGCCTACTGGAATTGTAGTAGCGATGCAAGATCAAAGATCCCAACAACAAAACCGTGAAAAAGCAATGCAGATTTTAAAATCACGTGTTTATGATTTTTATGAAAGTCAAAATCAAGCACAATATGATGCTAACCGTAAAAATGCTGTTGGTACCGGTGATCGTTCTGAAAGAATTAGAACTTATAATTATCCTCAAAACAGAGTTACTGATCACCGTATTGGTTTAACTTTGAATAAACTAGATAGAATTATGAATGGTGAGCTTGATGAAATTATCAATGCTCTTGTTCTTTACTATCAAACTCAACAATTAGAGAAGATGGCTGAAGATAATGCCTAAGATATTAAAAGATATTAAAGAAAAAGTTTTAAAAGATGATCCTTCTTTACGGAGTGAAGATGTAGATTATGTTTTGGCTGAAAGACTAAATTACACTCCTAGTCAATTTCAATTACATCTAGAAGATGAACTAACTCCTGCTCAACAAAAGCAGGCTCAAAAAGATATGAAGAAGCTATTGCGTGGGGTTTCACCTCAATATATTTTGGGTTATGCTTGGTTTTTAGGCTATAAAATTTTGGTAAAAAAGGGAGTATTAATCCCACGTTTTGAAACAGAAGAATTAGTTCACTGGGCCCTTGAGAATGTTAAAGATAAAGATACTATTTTAGATTTAGGTACTGGTTCAGGGGCAATTATGGTCGCTTTGGCTAGTGAAGCAAAGAAAAAGGGTATTAAAGATTTAACACTTTATGCTAGTGACATTACAGATACTGCTTTACTTGAAAGTGAGGAAAACTTCTTAAATTATGAATTAGATGTTACTACTCGGAAGGCAAATGTGTTAGTTGGATTAGAAAAATTCGATTTAATCGTTTCTAATCCACCTTATATTAAGCTTAGTGAGAAACCGTTAATGGATAAAAATGTAATTAAAAATGAACCAGAAGAAGCACTTTATGGTGGCGAAGATGGACTAGATTTTTATCGTAAGTTTACTAAGCAAGTTAGAGATCACCTTAATTCTCATGGTCAATTTTTTATGGAATTTGGTTTTAGTGAAAAAGAGGATTTAGAAAAGCTATTTGCAGAAGAGTTACCTGATTTTGAAATTGAATTTAGGGATGACATGGCTGGTAAACCACGTATGGTACATGGAAGGTGGAATAAGTAATGGAAACTAAAATTTTAAAAAAAGAAGAGATTCCAGAAGCTGTTGAACTTTTAAAAAAAGGTGAACTAGTAGCTTTTCCAACTGAAACTGTATATGGTCTAGGAGCACTAGCTACTAATGAAAGCGCTGTGAAAAGTGTTTATACAGCTAAAGGACGTCCAAGTGATAATCCTTTGATTGTGACTGTTTCAGATGAAGAAATGATGAAACGTTTTGTTGATGAAGTACCACAACGTGCCCAAAAATTAATTAAGCATTTTTGGCCAGGACCTTTAACAATTATTTTATTTGTTAAAAAAGATTCTTTACCAACCGCAGTTACTGGTGGGTTGCCAACAGCTGCTTTTAGATGTCCAAATGATGAATTAACGCGAGAATTAATTTCTAAGCTCGATAATCCAATTGTAGGACCATCTGCTAATACTTCCACTAAACCTAGTCCTACAACTGCTCAGCATGTTTTTCATGATTTAAATGGTAAAATTGCAGGAATTATTGATAATGGCCCAACAGAAATTGGTCTGGAATCAACAATTATTGATTTATCTGTTGATACACCTACAGTTTTACGACCAGGAGAAATTACACCTGAAGAAATTTCAGAGGTGTTAGGTGAGGAAGTTTTAATGAATAAAGGAACTACTCAAACCAAAGGTGTACCTAAAGCTCCCGGAATGAAGTATCGCCATTATGCTCCAAGTGCGCCAGTTTATATTGTTGATAGAGAAGAGGATTTTCAAAAGATTCCTCAGGGCAAGAATATAGGAGTAGCAGCATTAAACTCAGTTTTAGATAAAATTGAGAATGATAATAAGTTTGATTTGGGTAAGTCAATTGATGAAGCTGCTCATAATCTTTTTGGTGCACTAAGATTTTTCGATAATAAGGATAAAATTACTGAAATTTATGTACAGGGTTTTAGTAAAGGAAATATTAGTGCAGCTTATATGAATCGTCTTAATAAGTCTGCTGCGGGGCATCATTTTAAATTTGAATAACTTTAAAAAAAGCGAGTATTAAAAAACTCGCTTTTTTTAATATAAATTAGCACTTTTAACGAACTATCAAGCATAAATTTTGTTAAAATAATGAACGAAGTAGTATTAAAGAAATAGGAGGTCATTATGGGAAAGTTTACAGTTTTGAATCATCCGTTAATCCAACATAAATTAACGATTATTCGTAAAAAAGACACCGGTACTAACGAGTTTAGACAAATTGTTGGTGAAATCGGTGGATTAATGGTTTATGAAATGACACGTGATTTACCATTAAAGAACGTGGAGATTGAAACCCCTATGGGTAAATCAACTCAAAAAGAATTAGCAGGCAAAAAATTAGTTATCGTACCGATTTTACGTGCTGGTCTTGGAATGGTTGATGGAGTTTTAGAGATGATTCCATCTGCAAAAGTTGGTCATATTGGAATGTATCGTGATGAAGAAACTTTAAAGCCACACGAATACTTCTTTAAGATGCCATCTGATATTGAAGATCGTGAATGTATCATTGTTGACCCAATGCTAGCTACTGGTGGTTCAGCTAATATGGCTATTGAAGCACTTAAAAAGCGTGGTGCTAAGAATATTCGCTTAGCTGTATTAGTAGCTGCACCTGAAGGTGTAAAAGCCGTTCAAGAGGAAAACCCAGATGTAGATATCTACGCTGCTGCTGAAGATGAAAAATTAATGTCAAATGGTTATATCTATCCAGGATTAGGCGATGCAGGTGATCGTTTATTTGGCACTAAATAAAAATATATTCTTTAAAAAAATTTTGAATTTGTGAATCTTGGGTGTTATGATTTTAAATGTGTTTGAGGTATTCAGCACAAGAAGGGAGGTCACGAAGTGGGTGAAAAATCTGTTGTTGTTGGTATTGGAGGCTTGAACTTTAATCTTACTAACTGCCTGGGTGGAACATTAGTTGCACTTGCCGTTTTCTTTTTTGTTTACTATCTTTCACGTAAAGTTAGTATTAAACCAACTAAGAAGCAAAACGTACTTGAATACTTAATTGATTTTACAAATGATATTGTTAAATCAAATGTAGAAGATGTAGATGCACAAAAACACTTGTCACTATATGCTTTCACATTGTTCTTATTTATCTTTATGATGAATCAGTTAGGACTATTTTTCGAGTTTTCTATCAACGATCACATCCTTGTGAAATCACCAACTGCCAACCCAACCATTACAATGACTATGGCAATGATAACATTGCTTTTGGCCTTTAACTTTGGAGTGCAGAAATATGGTGTAAAAGGCTATCTTGTTAGTTATGCAAGACCAGTTGGTTTCTTGCTTCCAATTAACTTGATTGAAGAGTTTACTAACTTCTTGACGTTATCACTACGTCTGTACGGTAATATTTATGCTGGTGAAGTTTTGTTAACATTGATTGGAAATCGCCTGGCAAAAAGTGGAGGTCTTTGGACAGTCATCGCTTCGGCACCATTAACACTTGTTTGGCAAGGCTTCTCTGTCTTTATTGGATCTATCCAAGCATATGTATTTGTAACTTTATCAATGGTATATATCGGAAACAAGGTTACAGAAGAATAATTTACGGAGGTTTTTTATATGAAATACATCGGTGCAGCAATCGCTGCTGGTTTAGCTGCGTTGGCAGCTTCATATGGTAACGGCCAAGTTATATCAAAAACTATTGAAGGTATGGCAAGACAACCAGAAGCTGCTGGTAATTTAAGAACTACTATGTTTATCGGTGTTGGTTTGATTGAAGCTGTTCCTATTTTGGCAATTGTGTTCGGTTTCTTGATTCTTTTCTTGTAATTTGCGTTTTTATTTTATTCGTAATTACTAGAAAGAAGGGTAAGACATGCAATTTATGTTTGCAGCCTTAAAATTAGAGTTAGGTGATACTTTCTATTACCTTATTATCTTTGCTGTCCTTCTTTTGTTAGTTAAACATTTTGCTTGGGGACCAGTTACTGACATGATGGAAAAACGTCGTCAAAAGATAACTGATGACATTGAACAAGCAGAAAGTGACCGTAAGAAGGCAGAAATTTTAGCTAATAAGCGAGAAGCAGAGCTGAAAAACTCTAAACAAGAGGCAACACAAATTCTTTCTACTGCAAAGAGTAATGCGGAGAAGACGAAGCAATCTATTATTAGTGAAGCGGACTCTGAAGCTGCTGCTATTAGAAAAAAGGCCAATGCCGATGCTGCTCAAGCAAAAACTGATGCTTTGAATGAGGCACGTGATCAAGTTGCAGATTTATCAGTTGCAATTGCTGAAAAAGTAATTGCTAAGAGTTTATCTGCTGAAGATCAAAAGGACTTGGTAGATCAATTTATCAAGGGGCTGAATGACTAATGTCTTTAAGTAGAGAAGAAATTGCTTCTAGATATAGCAAAGCTTTATTTGAATATGCACAAGATACTAATAAACTTGAAGAAGTTCATTCAGAGATGAATATTTTACTTCAAGTGGTAAATGAGAATCCTGACATGATTCGTTTGTTAGCAGATCCAATTTTACCTAAAAATGAAAAAGAGAGTTTTTTAAGTACTTTTTCTCAGGATTTGTCTGATGAAAGTAGAAATTTTTTAGAATTTTTACTTCAATATGACAGATTTGCAGAATTTGTTGATATAGTTGAAGCTTTTGATCGACTTTACAATAAGTACAAAAATATCGCTGATGGTACTGTAATTAGTGCTGTTAAATTGAGTAATGAAGAACTCCAAAAAATTAGTCAAGCATATGCTAAAAAGTATGGATTAAATGAATTAATTCTTACTGATGAAGTGGAACCTAGCATTCTAGGAGGCGTAATCCTCAAAGTTGGGGACCGAATAATTGATGGTTCTATTAGAACCAAATTGCAACAAATTCGTGAGCAATTAATAAATAATTAAGTATAAAAGAGGTGAAACCATTGAGCATTAAAGCAGAAGAAATAAGTGCTTTGATCAAACAACAACTTGAAAAATACGATGATAAGCTTAATGTTGATGAAGTTGGTACTGTGACTTATGTTGGTGATGGTATCGCAAGAGCTCATGGCTTAAATAATGTACTTTCAAGTGAATTGTTACAATTTTCTAACGGTTCATATGGTATTGCCCAAAACCTTGAAGCTAATGATGTTGGTATCATTATTTTAGGTAGATTTGACAATATTCGTGAAGGTGACCAAGTAAAGCGTACTGGTCGAATCATGGAAGTTCCTGTTGGAGACGCTTTGATTGGGCGTGTAGTAAATCCATTGGGGCAAGCTGTTGACGGTTTAGGTGAAATAAAGACAGATAAAACTAGACCTATTGAAAGTAAAGCTCCTGGTGTTATGGATAGACAATCCGTTAACCAACCTTTACAAACTGGTATTAAAGCAATCGATGCTTTGGTTCCAATTGGCCGAGGACAGCGTGAATTAATTATTGGTGACCGTAAAACTGGTAAAACTGCCTTAGCTTTGGATACTATTATTAACCAAAAGGGTAAGGACGTAATTTGTATTTACGTTGCTATTGGACAAAAGGAATCAACAGTTAAGAATTCCGTTGAAACCTTAAAACGTTTTGGTGCTATGGACTACACAATTGTTGTGGAAGCTGGTCCTAGTGAACCAGCGCCAATGCTTTATATTGCCCCATATGCAGGTACTGCAATGGGTGAAGAATTTATGTACAATGGTAAGGATGTTTTGATTGTCTTTGATGACTTAAGTAAGCAAGCTGTTGCTTATCGTGAACTTTCCTTACTACTTCGTCGTCCACCTGGTCGTGAAGCTTACCCTGGTGATGTATTCTATTTACACTCACGTTTGTTGGAACGTAGTGCTAAATTAAGTGATAAGCTTGGTGGTGGTTCTATGACTGCCTTACCATTTATCCAAACTCAAGCTGGAGATATCTCTGCATATATTCCAACTAACGTTATTTCTATTACTGACGGACAAATTTTCTTGGAAGCTGATTTATTCTTTGCTGGAACACGTCCTGCTATTAACGCTGGTGAATCTGTTTCTCGTGTTGGTGGTAGTGCACAAATCAAGGCTATGAAGAAAGTTGCGGGTACTTTACGTGTGGACTTAGCTTCCTATCGTGAATTAGAGAGTTTTGCTCAATTCGGTAGTGATTTGGACCAAGCTACTCAAGCTAAGTTAAACCGTGGTCGTCGTACTGTAGAAGTATTGAAGCAACCACTTCATAAGACTCTTCCTGTTGAAGATGAAGTTTTAATCCTTTACGCTTTGACTCATGGATTTCTTGATGCGATTCCTGTACCGGATATTCAACGTTATGAACTTGAATTATACGATTACTTTGCAAGTAATTATGATGATTTACTTGATGTAATCCGTAAGACAGGTGAATTACCTGATGAAGATAAGCTAAATGAAGCATTAAAGAACTTCAACGAAGGTTTTTCAATCAGTAAGAATTAGAAGAGGAGGTTTTTTCATTGGCAGAATCTCTCCTTGAACTAAAGAAAAAGATTGCTTCAATCCAAAAAACTGGTCAAATTACTGAAGCTATGAGAATGGTTTCTGGTGTTAAGCTTAATCAAACTGAAAAAATAGACCAAGGTTACACTATTTATAACGATAAAATTAGAACTACTGTATCTCATTTGATGAGTTCTCAAGTTTTAAGCAAGCTTTCAGGCTCACAAGTAGATTCTGATACTTTAGAATCATTAGATTATTCTGGTATTTTTAATTTAGGTACTATGACATCATTGATTCAACCTCGTAAAGAAATTAAGTCTACAGGTTATTTGGTAATTAGTGGTGATAGGGGTCTAGTTGGCTCTTACAATAGTCAAGTTATTAAAAATATGATGAATATTTTTAAAGATTCCGAAGCTGAGAAGAAAGATATAAAGGTTTTAGCTGTAGGTAGTGTTGCGGCACAATTTTTCAAGAAACAAAATCTTAATGTGGTTTATGAGTACAGCGGTATTGAAGATGTTCCAACTTATGATCAAGTAAAGGATGTTATTGAAACTGTTGTAAAGATGTATCTTAATGGTGTTTATGATGAGTTGTATGTATGTTATACGCATCATGTTAACACTTTGACATCGGCATTTCGTGTTGAAAAAATGTTACCAATTTCTGATATTGATATTAATCATGAAGATGTTATGCCAAAAGATTACTTAATTGAGCCAAACATTGATTCTGTTTTAAAAGCTATTTTGCCACAATTTGCCAAATCAATGATTTTTGGTGCTATTTTAGATGCCAAAACCGCAGAACATGCTAGTTCTATGACTGCAATGCAAAGTGCTTCTAAAAATGCAGATGATGTTGTTTCTGGATTGAAGACAAAGTTAAACAGAGCTAGACAGGCACAAATTACTACCGAAATTACTGAAATTATCGGTGGTGCTAATGCCTTAGAATAATAATAGAAAAGGAGGTAGATGTTTTTGAGTAAAGGCGAAATTGTCCAAGTTATTGGACCTGTCGTTGACGTAGAATTTCCAATCGGCAAAGATTTACCTGACATTAATAATGCCTTACGTGTAGTAAACAATAACGGCAAAACTATCGTTCTTGAAGTTACGCTTGAACTTGGTGATGGTGTATTAAGAACAATCTCAATGGACTCTACCGACGGTTTAAGACGTGGAATGGAAGTTGAAGATACTAAAGCTCCAATTTCTGTTCCTGTCGGTAAAGCTACATTAGGTCGTGTATTTAATGTTTTGGGTGATCCAATCGATGGAGGTCCAGCATTACCTGATGATATTGAACGTGATAGTATTCATAAGAGTGCTCCTAAGTATGATGAATTAAGTACTAGTGAAGAGATTCTTGAAACTGGTATTAAAGTTATTGACTTATTGGAACCTTATGTTCGTGGTGGTAAAGTTGGTTTGTTCGGTGGTGCTGGTGTTGGTAAAACCACTATCATTCAAGAATTGATTCACAATATTGCCCAAGAACACGGTGGTATATCTGTCTTTACTGGTGTTGGAGAAAGAACTCGTGAAGGTAATGATCTTTACTTTGAAATGAAAGCATCTGGTGTTTTAGCTAAAACAGCCATGGTATTTGGTCAGATGAATGAGCCGCCTGGTGCCAGAATGCGTGTTGCCTTGACTGGTTTAACAATTGCGGAATACTTCCGTGATGTTGAAGGTTTGGATGTATTACTCTTTATTGATAATATTTTCCGTTTTACTCAGGCAGGATCAGAAGTTTCAGCACTTCTTGGACGTATGCCAAGTGCCGTTGGTTACCAGCCAACTTTAGCTACTGAAATGGGTCAATTACAAGAAAGAATTACTTCTACTAAGAAGGGTTCTATTACTTCTATTCAGGCCGTTTATGTGCCTGCGGATGACTACACTGACCCAGCCCCAGCAACTACTTTCGCACACTTGGATGCTACTACTAACTTGGAACGTAGTTTAGTTGATAAAGGTATTTATCCCGCTGTTGATCCATTAGAGTCTACTTCTAGTGCTTTGGATCCTGAAGTTGTTGGTGAAGAGCATTATCAAGTTGCTGTTCAAGTTCAACATATCTTGCAACGTTATCAAGAACTTCAAGATATAATTTCCGTTTTAGGTATGGATGAATTATCAGATGATGAAAAGTTAATTGTTTCTCGTGCTAGAAGAATTCAATTCTTTTTATCTCAAAACTTCTTCGTTGCTGAACAATTTACTGGTATTCCTGGTTCATACGTACCAATTAAAGAAACTATCAAGGGCTTTAAGATGATTATTGATGGTAAATTAGATGATCTTCCTGAAGATGCCTTCCGTAACGTTGGTCCAATTGAAGATGCAATTAAGAAGGCTAAGGAAATGGGAGTAACTCCTAAAGATCCTGAAGCTCAAGCTATGTTAGAAGCAAAGTAGGGTGATGCGCTATGGCAGAACCAGAAAGACTTTTAACAGTAAGTGTAGTTACACCTGATGGTGAGATTTACTCACACCGTGCTAGTATGTTAGAAATGCGTGCAGTTGATGGTGATATTACAATCATGTATAATCACATGCCAATTGTTGTTCCGCTAGCTATTGGGGAAGTAAGAGTAAAACGTGACCATGAGATGAATGATCGTATTGATCATATCGCAGTTAATGGTGGTTATGTAGAGTTTTCTAATAATGTAGCTACTATTATCGCCGATAGTGCTGAAAGAGCTCGAAACATCGATGTTAAGCGTGCTCAGACAGCTAAGCAACGTGCACAGG
Organism: Lactobacillus sp.; assembly: GCF_014803895.1. The sequence continues at coordinate 182,173 of NZ_JAAVAU010000023.1, forward strand.
AACATATGCGTGAAGCAGAAGCTGAGCACAATGATAGAGAATATCTTGAGGCTCAAATTGCTTTGCGTCGTGCCGTTAACAGATTAAACGTTCATGATAATTACGGTAAGTAATATAATTAAAAGGGCAGACATAAGTCGGCCCTTTTTTGTGTAATAAATGGAAATTAAAATGAAACAAGTTGGAGTACATGCTTTAGTTAGTATAATTACATATTTAGTAACAATTGGTATTTCTTTTAGAATTGTAAAGTCCTTAAGAGTTGAAAAATTTTTTAGAAAAGGACATACTTTTGAAATACAAGCTTTTCTATTATTTGTAGCAATTAGTTTAGGATATTTAGTTGCTCAATTTTTATTAGCATTGATTGATCAGTCTGCAGCTCTTAAATTATTGTTTTAGAAAATATTAAGAATAGTGAAGTTTAGGGTAATTCTTAAAGTAATCGCACTTTTGTGTTACAATTTTTATTGATTAAATACTGGAGGCACAAACGTGGCAAGAGATATAGGAATCGATTTAGGAACAGCCAATGTACTGATTAATTTATCAGGTAAAGGTATCGTGTTAAACGAACCTTCTGTTGTAGCTGTTGATACTAATACCGATAAGGTTGTCGCAGTGGGAACTGAAGCCTATGAAATGGTAGGACGTACCCCTGGAAATATTCGTGTAATTCGTCCGCTTAAAAATGGTGTAATTGCGGACTTTGATATTACTGAAGAAATGTTAAGTTATTTCATTGAAAAATTAAATGTTAAAGGCTTTATGTCAAAACCTAATATTTTAATTTGTGCACCAACTGGAATAACTTCAATTGAACAAAAAGCAATTATTCAAGCTGCTGAAAAATCTGGTGGAGGTCAAGTGTATCTTGATTTTGAACCTAAGGTAGCAGCTGTTGGTGCAGGACTAGATATTTTTAAACCTCAAGGTAATATGGTTATTGATATTGGTGGTGGTACTACTGATATTGCTATTTTATCAATGGGTGAAATTGTAACTTCTCGATCCTTGCGTTGGGCAGGTGATGCGATGAGTAAGGCAATTATTAGTTATTTGAAAAATGAGAAGAACTTACTTATTGGTCAACGAACTGCTGAGCAAATTAAGATTCAAATTGGTTATGCATTTAAACCTGATCCTGATAAATCAATGACAGTTAGAGGTCGTGATATTGTTAATGGTTTGCCTAAGCAGGTTACAATTACTGCTCCAGAAGTTCAAAACGCTCTACAAGATGGTTTAATGTCAATTGTGGCAGCTACTAAAGAAGTTTTGGAGCAAACTCCCCCAGAACTTTCTGCGGACATTATTGACCGTGGAATTATGTTAACGGGTGGTGGCGCCTTGCTTAAGAATCTGGATAGTTTAATTACATACTATCTTCAAGTTCCTGTTTTAACTGCAGATGAGCCATTGGAAGCAGTTGCTTTAGGAACTGGAATTTTGTTACAAAATATTGAACAGCATAGTAAGAAACATTAATTATGAATAATAAAGTTTTTAATTCTACTGTTTTATTGAAGCATTTAAAGCAAATAGGAAAGATAGTTTTATATCTTTTACTTGCTTTAATTATTGGTGCCTTTATTGGTTGTGGAGTTGCAGGATCCAATCCCTTTGCAATTTTCTTTCCTTCAACATGGACACGTTTGTTTCAATTTTTAAGTTAAGAATAAGTGTATAGTTTACAATGAAGAATATTTTGATTAGCTTGGTTAAAATTTATCAGAAAATAATTTCACCAGTTTTACCTCCTTCGTGTCGCTATTATCCAACGTGCTCATCATATATGATAACTGCTTTAAAAAAACATGGGGCAGTTTTGGGATTAATTATGGGAGGAGCTCGAATTATAAGGTGTAATCCGTTCATTAGAGGCGGGGTGGATCCAGTTCCGGATAATTTTACGCTTAGACGTAATCCACATCCAGAACGTTATGAGGATCCAATAATTGCTGAAGCTTTTCATAAAAATAAATAGGAGATATTATGTCAAGAAAACTCGAAAGTATTGATATTGAAGTTAATGAAAAAAAGGGTGTAGCAAATCCAACTTGGGAAGTTATTATTCCTGGCAAACGCTCAATTGGGGTAATTGAACAAGTTGAAGAACGTTATCATGTAGTTTCTAGCAAGAGTAATCATAGTCTTTACTCTAAAACTTTAGAGAGTGCAATTAACGAATTACTTTCATACTTTACTTTACACGAAAAATAAAAGTTAATATTAATTAAGTTAGGAATTATTCATGGCAAGAGTTGAAAAAAAAGCAGCTTGGTATGATCGAATTGCATGGGGAATAGTGGTTCCCGTAGCTATGCTAGCTGTTATCAGTTTATACGCAATCTGGGTTGCCGCAGCCAATGATTCCTCAGTGGGTTCGCCTGTTAAGATGGTAGCGTCTCAAGCAATGTGGTATGGAATCTCTGTTGTCTTAATCATTTTTGTAATGCAATTTGATGCAGATCAATTATATCGAGTCGCGCCAATAGTTTATGGTATAGGGATAGTATTGCTGATTGCGGTGCTATTTTTGTATGATCGTTCAACAGCTCAGAGTACAGGGGCTAAAAGTTGGTTTAAACTTGGACCATTGACTTTCCAACCTTCGGAAATTATGAAGCCAGCGTTTATATTAATGTTGGCACGGGTAGTTGAAAAACATAATGCCTTATACGCACATACAATTAAAAATGATTGGATTTTACTAGGTAAAATTGCGGCCTGGTTGCTACCGGTAGCTATTTTGTTAAAATTGCAAAATGACTTTGGTACTATGTTAGTATTCTTTGCAATTGTGGTAGGGGTAATTTTAGTTTCAGGTATTTCTTGGAAAATAATTGTCCCTGTTGCCGTAATTGGAGCGGTTGTCGGAACGGCGGCTATTTTATTAGTTACTACTGATTGGGGTCAAGCTGTTTTAGGAAATATTGGTTTTAAAGCTTATCAATTTCAAAGAATTAATTCTTGGTTAAAGCCATATGGAGATACTTCGTCTGGTGCCTACCAATTGTGGCAAAGTATGAAAGCCGTTGGCTCAGGGCAACTGTTTGGGGCTGGTTTTGGTAAGGTAAGTGTATATGTACCTGTTAGAACATCAGATATGGTGTTCTCTGTTATTGCCGAGTCCTTTGGTTTTGTAGGTAGTTGTGCATTAATTTTGATTTATTTCTATTTGATTTATCAGATGGTAGATATTACTTTTGAAACTAAAAATGCATTCTATTCTTATATTTCTACTGGAATTATTATGATGCTTTTATTCCACATTTTTGAAAATATTGGAATGGGAATTGATGTGTTGCCATTAACAGGTATTCCCTTACCATTTGTTTCTCAAGGTGGATCAGCGTTACTTAGCAACATGATTGGTGTTGGATTGATTCTTTCAATGAAATGGCATCATAAAGATTATATGTTTAGTACCGCTGGTGACTTTTAATTATTTCAATAAAGTTTTATAATTAGCAACGTATTGTTTTATATACGTTGCTTTTTATGTGGGAAGTATTAAAAAGCTATAAGGTGGTTAAGGAATGAAAAAAAGAAATGTTAAGATAGCTGTATTATTAGCTTTATTTGGGATATCTTTACAAAAAAGTCAAGTACCATCAGTACAAGCTAAGACTTTAGGAACTTATAAAATAAAAGTTATAAATCCTAATAAAAACTATGGTATTTATAGTAGTATGTCTTCACGAGGTCCAAGTGGATGGCTTACTAATACTAAGACGTTAAAATATGCACATTATCAGGCAACAACTTCTCGTAAAGCGGGAGGATATCGTTATTGGTATGTTTATATTGATGGTCATAAAGCTGGATGGGTTAATGAAAATGCGTTTGCTAAAAGTAAAATTTCTGTAGCAAAAGATATTAGCTTAGTCTATAATCCAGATTATAAATTTTCTACCAAAGATGCAATTAATTATGTAACTGATAAATATGGTAGTATGGTACCCGTTAGTCAAGTTCATATTTCTAAAAAGACAATTTCTTCATCTGCTGTGGGAAATTATAAAATTAAATATACTTATGGAAAAGCTAAAGCTACAGCTAATGTCACTGTGCGAAGTGATCAGACAGAAGGTATAGCTAATGCTAATGCTGTTGCTCAATCTGGAGGTTCTGCTAAGACATGGTTAAGTCATTATAAAACTTCTGGAAATTGGGGTGGTAGCTATGCTCCAGAAACTACATCACATACATTAAAAAGTGGTGATTTAACATTAAAAACTGAATTTTATCAACCTGCTACATTAAATATTGGTACTACGTCTGCTGATGCTACAGGTCCCGTACCTGAAGGAATGACGATGTCAGGTAATTGGATGTATGCTAGTATGTATGCCCATCCATCATCTGAAAAAAATAATCAATATGCTAGAATTGTAGGCTATAATATTAAGTCAATTAATGATAAATATATTATGCAGCGGTTACCATATTTACAATGGAGTCAATTTGTTAGATTGGCTAAATATGTAAAGGTAAGTCCTTATATTAAATTAGGGCATGGTCAAACTTTGAGTTCGACTAGTAAATATCTATATGTAATTGCTAATGATCATACTTTAAAAAATAGCTCTCAATCAGAAGAAATAATGCAAATTAGCAAAAAGGACTTACAAATTAAGAAAATTTCAACTTTTAAAATTTGGAATAGGTCTTCTAAGTATCCTAAATATATTCATAATGGTGTATTTACTAGTGATAATCGTTTTTATGCCGTACAACATAATGGAACTAAGCATCAATTTGAATACTGGGAAGTAACTAAGAGTGGAGATAAGTGGATTCCTAAAGAAGTTGGAGCTACAAAGGGAGACTTTATGTCCAATGGCTCACCAGTACAAGGCTTTGCTTATGATAAAAGTAAAAAGCAATTTTATTTAGCATTTAATGATTATATTTTAAAGATAAGTCGGACTGGTAAATTGCTTAAGACTTACCGCTTTGAGACAGGACGTGAGATAGAGGGACTTTCTTTGCGAGGAAAAACACTTTATGTAGAATTAGCCCAAAGACCAGAACTCTTGTCAGGAAGCCTTAAATAAAAGAAAGTGTCTGGGAAAAAACTAGATACTTAAAATAGAAAATCCGTTAGAACTTGTTTGTTCTAACGGATTTTTTCTATACATTATCTTCCAGCCTTGATATTATTAAATCACCACAAAATAAA
>NZ_JAAVAU010000024.1 GCF_014803895.1 Lactobacillus sp.
AAGAGTCCTAAAAGGGACTATTTTAACAAAAAGAAGACACAAAAATAGAGCAAGATTTCTAAAAATAGAATTCTTGCTCTTATTTTTTAGTCTAGGAAGCTAGTTTTTTCCCAGACTCAAATAGATTATTCTTTTTTAGTGAATTTTAGGCCTTTAATCATACTATCTGTAATATCTTTTGCCAGGTCCTTTTTACCTGATATAGAAGTTATGGTAAAAGATTTATGATCCTTAGATAATTTAGCAGTTAACGTGCTACTACCTTTTTTATTAGACTTGAGGGTCAGTTTATCGCCATCAATTTGGTAAGTTCCCTTATCTGATGAGTCAGGTACTTTGTAAGTTTTATCTTTTGAAAAATTTAACTTTAAATCTTCTGAGACAAAAAGAATTGTAACTTTACTGCTGTAAGTTCCTTCTAATTCAGTTGCCTCATTATGAGCGTGAATGGTGTACGCTCCGATACCGATTACTGCTAGAATCGCAATGATGACACCAATTAATTTTTTATTGTTTTTCATTATTAAATCCTATTTTTCTTGAAATACTTCACTCAAATTGTTATTACTAGTCCAAATTACAATTGTATTTTTTGTTGGTGGATCTTGTTTTTCGCCATCTACTGTAAAGTTCTTTGAACCAGCTGGATAAAAGCTTACTGACCAGTTTATTGCAGTATTACTTGCAGCTTCGTCAGTAAGAGTAGCAGTTAAACTATCACCACGGCTGATGTATTTAACAGGGTAAGTTTTATTATTTGTAGAATCGGCAATTCCATCGGCAGTCATATTTATGCTTAGACTCGCAAAACCAGTCTTTTCAACATTTAAACCGTCATGAGTAGTATCTGTTATATCTTTATGAGCAGCAACCGCCTTAACTAATTCCCAGTTTCCTTTTAAGCTACTGAAGTTGCCATCTTTGATTTGAGCTAAGTTCATTTTAGAAGTTGTGTCATCACTTGTAGAATTGCTGGTTGCGCTGGAACTCTTTTCTTCATTAGAACTTTTTTCTTCACTGGAGCTGTCTTCATTAGAACTACTTTGAGTCTCTTGGGAACTTGAGCTAGAAGAACTTTCGTCGCTAGATATTTCAGAACTAGAAGAGGAGCTTTCGGAAGATTGTATTGAAGAAGTAACTTCGTTGCTCTTCTTAGCAGAAGACTTGCTGGAAGTAGAACTTTCAGCTGTTGAATTACTGGAAGTACTATTGTTAGAACAAGCCGTAGTTACTGGGGCAATGAGTGCTAATAACGTTAAAAATTTAAAAGTTTTTTTCACAATATATCCCTTTCTTTTTATTAATAGTTAACTAATGTAGTGTAGCACTATTATTTTTTTAAATAGATAAAGTTGCTTATTTGCACCAAAAATAATTGCAATAATACTTTATAATTATTAGGAAAAGTGATTGAGAAGGGAGAATGTTGTATGACTTCGAATCAAAATAAAATGCCCCTATCTATAGGTCAGGCTTTAAAGACTGCTAGGATAGAGTTAGGACTTACTCAAAAGGAAATGGCTGCTGGAATTATAAGTACTTCCTATTATTCTAAAGTTGAAAATGGTAAGCATGAAATTGATGCTGAAAGTTTATTTAAAATTTTGCATATACATAATTATCCTGTGAGAAGATTCGAATGGTTTCTTTTTCAAAATAAAGAGGCTGAGGATAATAATAATTTACAAATTTTTCGTAAAAAGTTAACAGTAGCCCAAAATACAGGAAATAAAGAAGTTATAGATGAGGTTTTGGCAGATTGGAAAACTAAAAAATATTCAGATGAAGATGAGATTACAATGAATGACATTTCTGTTGCGGGAATGTATGCCTCGGTGCAAGAAAGCAATAGAGGCATTCCTGAGGCCATTAAAAAAGCTGCTAAAAAAGAAAGTTGGACAAAACTTTCAATTGTATATTTTGCTCAGTCGATGATGTTATTTGATATAGATGAATGTTATATTCTGGTGAATTCTATTATTAATTCTTATGATAAAGGAAATCTGGATTTAAATACGATATATGACGAAGTTGCCGTTAACCTAGTAATAATAGATTATTGTGATTATTGCCAGCTTAAAAATGTAAATAAAAAGTACGTTGAAAAGGCTATTGATTTTTTAAAAACTTTCCATAAAACACCAGATTTTGTTTTAATTGGGTATTCAATATTAGGGGTATATTATGAAGCCTTATTTAATCATGATATGGAAAAAGCTCGGATGATAAAGGATATTCTGGTTGAAGGGGGGATGGATTGGTCGATTAGAAGGTCAATAAAAAAGTTAGAAGAATAATTTGTTTGAAGGATTTAAATTCTACTTAGAGTTTAAATCTTTTTTTATTTGAAAAAGTTATCCACAGGAAAAATAAAAAGTTTCGTTTTAGCAACATGTTAGAACCTAAATATTAGTCACTATATTATTAATTTAAATTGAAGCTTCAAGAAACATATAAATAGAGATTGGAGAAATTTAATATGGTGACAGTTGGACAACAACTACGCAAAGCGAGGATGTTTCTTGAAATTACGCAAAAAGAAATGGTTAAAGGAATTATAACGACATCTTTTTATTCACGAGTAGAACGCGGTGAGTTGGACATTAATATTAAGGATTTAATTTTGATTTTGAATGAAAATCATGTTTCTTTGCGAGATTTTTTTGAAAAGTTTGATGATGATAATCTTGATCAGGGATTGAATTTTACCATGAGTGTCAATAATCTCAAAGTATTGGAAAATTTTCCTAAGGATGAAAAGTCTTTGACGCAATTTGCACTATCAATGTCAGATTATGATTTTCAAAATCTACAAATAGTGATGAAGAAAGTGTTTGACTTAAACATTAACAGTACAAATCTGGATGTCATTAATATTATTTTGATTAATTATTTGAATCGCTCTTATCGTGAAAATCAAATTTCTGAAATTAAGAAAACAATTGCATATCTAAAGCAATTCAGAAAATATTCAGGTTTGTTTTTGGCTAAAGTTATAGGGGAGTATTACCAAGCGGTAATTGATGGGAAGATTGCTCGCGCAAAGCAAATTAAGAGCCTTTTAAAAGAGTGTGGGTATCAAAATTATGCAAAATCTTTGGAGGGGATACAATGATGCAAGTTGGTGATGAATTAAAAAAATTGCGTCAAAAAAATAATCTCTCGCAGAGAAAAATGGTGGCGGATGTCATGGATCATTCAGCATATGCACGAGTTGAAGCTAACAAAAGTAAAATTGGCAGTAATAATTTCATCAATATTTTTCAGAAAAATAATTTTTCAATTGTTGATTTTATGAAGAACTTTGGTGATACCAGTTTTAAAAATAAAACATATCAGGACCAAGTGATGTTGGCTTACTTGTATGAAGATAAGGAAACCTTAGAGAAAATCGCGACTGATACAACTTTGAATATCAGCTACATTAAATGGGCGATTGAGTTAATGCTTGAGAGGCTAAATGGGTATCCAATTAATCAAAAATTGGTTGTTAAGTTAAAAAATACCATGCTTAAAATTGACGATTGGGATGAAAATTCACTTTGGATTTTGCTGGTCATTATGTCGGAGTTTGAATTTCAAGATTTGAAGAGCTTGGTTGATTCGATTTTTAACAATTTTGAAGGTTATGCTGGCAAGAATATTGAATTGATCAATGTCTTGGCAAGTGTGGCGGTGGCATATTTGGAAATTTGTCAAAAAGAAAATTGTGATAATTCTAAATACAAAAAAGCCATCAAATTATTGAAAAACTTGCCGGCAATCGCTGAGATTTTTTTACAAAAAATGATGGGAATATATTATGAAGCTATGCTAAATGGTAACCAAAAATTGGTAGATAAAATAACTAATTTTCTTGAAGAAGGTGATAATTTAAATAATTAAGGAGGTAAAAGAATAATTTTTGGTGCAAATACGAAAATTAGACTGTTTTGGAAAATTAAAATTGTAGAATAGGAATGCTTCAAAGAAATTAGGAGAAGTAATTTAGCTGAAAATAGAAAAGGTGTTGATGAATGACAGTTTTTAGAGTGGGTCCAGATGATAGTAAAACAGGCTTGTTTGGTCACCCCAGAACTACGGTTGAATTAGAAGATGCTATTAATAATTCTGCATCTGGAGATACAATTTTAATTCAAGCAGGATACTCTACTCCGCAGCCTCGAAATACTTATGTAATTGAAAAAAATTTAACTATTATCGGAGATGTAAATGAGGATGATACAGATAATTTTCCAATAATTTATGATGGAATAAAAGCTGATAATGGAGCTTCCATTACAATTAGAAATTTAAATTTTTATGCTCAAGAAGCAGAAAGAAATATTTTGCAAGCTGATAACGGTAGTAATTTAAGAGCAGAAAATATTAAATTATCTAATGTTGTAGAAGAGGGGAATGTTTATCCGGTTGTGTATATAGATAATAAATCGACCGGCAATTTTAATAAAGTTATTATTAATTCAAATAAAAAATATGCAGGAAATATAACTATAGATAATGAGTCAACTATAAATATTTCCAATTCTGAAATTAGTGTAAAAATTATGACACAACGGAATGCATCATCTAATTTATTAAATTCACAGATTAGCTGTTCTGTTGCAGGTAAGAATAATGCAAAGTTAAAAGTACAGGGATGTACTATTAGTCATGATAATGGAAATTCTGTGAATCTAAAAGCTCAATTAATTTAGTAAATAGTACAGTTCAGGGGGGAATTGTGAAAGATGATTATCCTTGTGTTTACATGTCCGATGCTAATTTAGACGCAAGTAGTACAAGGTTTATTCAGCCCAATTATTATGCCGCTATAAGTATGACAGATAATTCAACCATACATTTATCCGATTGTTTTGCAAGTTCTATTTCAAGTTATAAGTTCAGTCAATTAAATTTAATAAATACATGTCGTATCTCAGAGTCGCTTCTTCTTTATAATAAAAGCCAGTTAGAAGCTGATAATCTTTTGATAGATGGTAAACCAAATGGGAAAGTTAACTTATTTGTTACTCAAGGAAGTCATATTAAAGCTGAATGGATTGGTTTTGGATTAGAATCACGTCCGGTTGTAAAATCTGAAAAGACTACAATAGTTAATTCTAAGCTCTATATGTTTAAGTATGATAAAACTCAAGGTAAATTTTCAGTAAATGAAAATAATGGATATATTATTACTGATAAACAGGTAAGTATGGAGTACTTTGGGGATGAAAAACCTAAACCTATTAAAGCAGCTTCTCAAGTTCAGACTACCAAGCCTAAAACAAGTAAAAAGCCTAATTCTACTGTTTCAGCAGCGACTGAATTAGATCAAATGATTGGTTTAAGTAAAGTTAAGCAACAAGTTAAAGAATTTGTTGCTGTTTCTGTTATGGATAAAAGGCGTCAAGAAAAGGGATTACCTACTTCTGCACAGACACTTCATTCAATATTTGCAGGTAATCCTGGTACAGGAAAAACCACAGTTGCTCGTATTTTAGGACATTTACTTTACGAAAAAGGTGTAATTAAGAAAGATAAATTGGTTGAAACTTCGCGTGCAGATTTGGTTGGTGAATATATTGGACAAACTGCACCAAAAACAAGAAAAGTATTAGAAAGTGCGTTAGGTGGAATTTTATTTATAGATGAAGCTTATACATTGACACCTACTTCTAGTAATGATTATGGTGGAGAGGCAATTGATGAAATTCTTAAATTTATGGAAGATCACCGCTCAGAGATAATGATTATTTTTGCTGGTTATTCTAATGAAATGGAAAAGTTCTTACAAAGTAATCCGGGACTGAAAAGTAGAGTACCTAATACCTTTGAATTTGAAGATTACACTACGGATGAAATGATTCAGATTGGTTTATCTTCGTTGAAAAAGCAAAAATATAAGGTCAATGAAGAAGTATATGCTGAATTATTAAAGCATAATCTAAGTTTAAGTAATGATAATAGTAACGGTCGATGGGTTCGTAATTTTAATGAATCTATTTTAAAGAAGCAAGCTCTTCGTTTAGCTCGTCGAGGTGATGATGTAAGTGATGAAGAGTTAGTTACTGTTACTCAAGAAGATTTAGATGCTATTAAAAAATAATGGAGGAGAAAATAAGAAATGCAAAATATTACTTTACCTGGTAAGTGGAGTTTGTCCCAAGTAACAGGTTTACCTCGCTTGAAGGGAACTGAAGATGGACAAACTGAAATTAATAAGATGAATGAAGCAAGTCATAGATATAAGACTCAATTAAGATGGTGCAAGATTATAAAATGGGTATTTTTTATTTTGAGTCTTCCATTTTTGAATGATCCAGGTAATAAATGGATTATAGGAATCTTATTAATTTTGATTGGTGTATTTGGATTTACAAGAAAAGGCTTAGTTGCTAAGTATTTTACACAAGAACATAATGCAGCAGTAGATAGATATTATAATTACTGGAATCAATTAGCTAATTATATTTTTAAAGAAATATTTCCAGGTTCTGGTTGGAATCGTTTTGGCCTAGATTACATTGTCTATAGTAATGACGGAATGCTTTACATAGATGTAAAGCAAGATTTATTAGTAGGCTACAAGAAGTCCAACATTAAAGAAGTGACAAGAGAACGTGTTCATACAGGCTCTCATACAACTAGTGATACTACTGGGGTGGGAGTTGGTACTGGTAAGACATCAGCTGTAACAGGATTGCTCGGTGGTGAACATTTACGTACTAATGGTATAGGAATAGGTAAAGCTAGAACTAATTCAGATACTACCGACTATTATGAATGGCACTTTGATGTTATGTCTGACTTTATGGGATATACTAAGGTTTCAGTTGTGGTAGATGATAGTCCACAACATGAAGATATGATTAATAAGATGTACGCTATTTTGAAACCATAAAATACTGATTAGAGTTAGATATATCTAACTCTTTTTATAAAAGGTTTTATGCAAACGAATACAACAATTAGGGGAGAGTAAAAATGAATAAATTAACAAAGAAAGTTTTATTATTTTTAAGCATGTTCGGAGTAGCATTCTTATTTTTAGGGATGCAAAGTTCGAATAATCATGTAGAAGCCGCTGCTTATGGCAGGGGCGCAAAGTTTACACTTCCAAAGTCCTATCGTGGCACTTGGTATAGCTATGACAGTGGCCTTTCTCGTAAACTAAAAATTACAACTCACACATTTGACGGGCAAACTGTTTACAAGATTTCTTCTACAAAAGCTAGAAATAGTGCTGCAGATTATGCTCAAAGTCATAATGATAGTAAATCACGCACGATTGTTAAGAGTGTGGGCAATTTGATTGGGGTTAAATATGTGAAGCATAGTGGGAAGACTTATCTTTACTTCACACCATGGCTTGCTAATATTGGTACTGGTTACTTTAGAGCTACAACTAAGAAGATTAAAGGTCACGAGCGTCGTGTATTAACTTACACAGCAAGCTTTGGCGGCTGGAATATATCTGGTACTTACTACACTAGCAAGAGCTTAGCTAAGCAAATGAGATAAGGATATTAATTGGAGGCAAGTAATATGAAAAAGAATCATTTAGGGATTATTGCTGCAGCATTATTAGCAGTTTCTCCAGTAATTGCTACCGATTTTTCTAATAATGGACAAGTTAATGTAGTACAAGCTGCAAAGAAAAAGACTGTTAAGAAAAGCAAAAAAACGGTTAAAAAGTCAAAAAAGGTTTACAATAATAATCCATTAAAGCGTCCATTAACAACAGCTGATAAATATGTAGCAGCATTGTGGAATGATGAGATAGGATTGACAGTAGACATGTCAAAATATACGGCAGATGAAATTAATAATGCTAAGCCGTTTTCACATAAGAATTTCTTCTTTACTAATGAAGCATATAAGAGTAAATTCTTTATGGATTTAGATGAATCGGCAAATGATAATTATAGTTTGTCTGATATCCCTGGTAAAAATAAGATGGATAAACTAAATAAATTAGCTGATCACCTAGGAGTTAAATTAACCGTAAGCGGAAAACGTTGGACTATGTCTGAATTAAATAAAATTGCTAAAAAGAAATTTACGACTAAACGTGAAAAGGCCTGGTCTAAAGCGTATGAAAAGTATGATTTTCCATCTTGGCTAGTTGAAGTAACTATTAATACTAAGGATCCTGTTATGACTGGTGGAATCATGGGTATTAGAGATGTAAGTTCTAAAAAAGCTGAAGAATACTATCATAAGCTGACGGATACTAAGAAGGAAGCAGCAGAGCGTCGTAAACGTCAGGCTAAGGCAAAGAAGGAAGCTGAAGAGGAGAAGTATCATCTAGTTGTTTGGAATCCTGTAACGGGAGAAGATGTTGATTTATCTAAAGAATATAAGCAACTTGTAAAATCTGGTGTAAAGCCATTTGATGCAGAAATGCAATTGTATAAAAAACATGGTATCCCCAGCTATTAATTTGTAATTCAAAAAGCAATCTTAATTAAGATTGCTTTTTTGATTCCCCCGCAAACTCTGTTAACTTTTTTGAAAATACTAATCGTTAAAGGTTAAGAGTGTTATATTGAATGTTGTAATGGAGGAGAATAAGAAATGAATAGCATTACTTTGCCCGGCAAGTGGAGTTTGTTTCAGTTGACAGGTTTGTCAAAGCCTCTAAGAATGGAAATCGGATAAGTCGAAATGAGGATGCTAGCTGATGCCAATAAAGTTTATTTTGAGCAATGAAAAAGTGTAAGATGTGGCGCTAGATTTTCTATGTTTTGGCTATATTACCGATAAATATACTGATGAACACAAAGCGGCATTAGCAAGATATTATCAATATTGGGATGCATTAGCTTGAATATATTGCCAATGGATTTTTCTCAAAATGGCGATGGAGCAAATTTGGCCTAGTGTACATGATTTATAGCAATGAGGGCTTCATTTATATTGATGTTACGCAAGATTTGATTGGTTGGAATAAGGCGGATATTAAGGGATGGAACGCATGAACGCGTTCATAGAGGCTCTCCACGACTGGAAATACAACAGGTTCAAATCATCCTGATACTTCTTTTGGAGCCGGTATAGGCGAAGCTAGAACAAAATCAGATACTACTGATTATTATGAATGGTATTTTACAATAATGGCAGATTTTATGGCTTATCCAAAAGTCTCAATAATTTTGCCTGATATACCAGAAAATGAAGATTTAATTGATATGATGTATGCAATTTTGGTCGCTCTTTTTGATTTTTATTGAAGAAGTTTATGCCAAATTTTGGTGAAATAAATCAAAATATAAGTCGAAAATAGTAAATTTTTATAAAAATATGTATGTTATGGAAACCGATATTAAAGGGGTTTACGATGTTTTATAAAATAAATCGCAAAAAAAAGCTTGCATAACCAATATTTATCTAGTATTATTGTTATTGCTGATGTGGCGAGGGAGTTAATTCCTAAGCTAAGTCAGCAAAAATAATTTTTAAAAAGTTGTTGACAAGAGTTAACAAATCTGATAACATTAATAAATGTGTTAGATGACACGGCCCGTTGGTCAAGTGGTTAAGACACCGCCCTTTCACGGCGGTAACATGAGTTCAAATCTCGTACGGGTCATTTACCATTATATGGTAATACATGGAGGATTACCCAAGTCCGGCTGAAGGGAACGGTCTTGAAAACCGTCAGGCGGGTTTTGCCCGCGCGTGGGTTCGAATCCCACATCCTCCTTATATTATCGCGGGGTGGAGCAGTCTGGCAGCTCGTCGGGCTCATAACCCGAAGGCCACAGGTTCAAATCCTGTCCCCGCAATTAATGGTCCCTTAGTGTAGTGGTTATCACGCCTCCCTGTCACGGAGGAGATCACCGGTTCGAGTCCGGTAGGGACCGTAAAATGGCTCGGTA
>NZ_JAAVAU010000025.1 GCF_014803895.1 Lactobacillus sp.
AACTACCTTTTAGTATTAAGTAAAGAAAAGCCTGATTTAGATAAATTAGAAAAGTATGGCGTTGAAGGCACTGCTGCAACTAAAGATTATGATCAATTTCTTAATAATTTGATTGAAGGAAAAAGATATCGCTTTAGACTAACTGCCAATCCTACGCACCGCATTACTAATGCTACAACGGGTAAGTCAAGGGTGGTACCACACATCACGATTTTGCAACAAATAAACTGGCTTTTAGACCGGATGGATAAGCATGGCTTTGAAGTAGTTAAGTATAAGAATCTACATCCTTATCAAATAATTAAAAACAGAGAAGTATTAGATCAAAAAGAATACATCTATAAATTAGATGTTACTTCACGTGATTGGCCATTACTTCGTCGAAAAGGAAATAGTCGAGGAATGAAACTGAGCCGCGTAACCTTTGAAGGAGTTTTAGAGATTACTGACTTAGAAAAGTTTAAAGAGGCTCTTATTAATGGTATCGGTAGAGAGAAAGCATATGGCATGGGATTATTAACAGTAATTCCATTGGAAGATTAAAATGGAGAAAAATTTTGGAGCGAAAAAACCAGAGCTACAAGAGCTAGGTAGAGTTTCTGATAGAATAAGTTTTTTGTATTTAGAACACGCTCGAATTAATAGGCAAGATAGTGCGATTCAAGTTTCTGATAGTCAGGGAATTGTTAATATTCCGGTAGCGCTGTTAAGTGTTTTGTTGTTAGGGCCAGGTGTAGATGTTACCCATCGAGCTATGGAATTGATGGGAGATTCTGGGCTTGCAGTTGTGTGGGTAGGAGAATGGGGGGTTCGTCAGTATGCACATGGTTGTGCGCTTAATCATTCTTCACAATTACTCGAAGTGCAGGCAAAGCTAGTTTCTAATCGTAGAAGCCGCTTAGCTGTGGCAAGAAAAATGTATGAAATACGTTTTCCAGGTGAGGATTTTACTCATTTAACTATGCAACAGCTTCGAGGTAAAGAAGGTTCGCGGGTTAGAAAGATTTATCGAGAGCAATCTAAATTGACAGGTGTAGCCTGGACAAAGCGAGAATATAAGGTTGATAATTTTGAAGATGGTACAGCTATTAATAAAGCACTAACAGCAGCTCATCAGGCACTTTATGGATTAAGTTATAGTGTAATTGCTGCTTTGGGTGTTTCGCCAGGATTAGGATTTATTCATACAGGTCATGATTTATCCTTTGTGTATGATTTTGCGGATTTATACAAAGCAGATTATTCAATTCCAATTGCTTTTAAGACGACCGCTAAATATGGAGACCATGATATTGCGACTCACACTAGAATTGCGATGAGAGATGCATTTCGTAGTGGTAAATTACTTACTCAGATGGTTAAAGATTTAAAAAGTATTTTATTAGGGGATGCTGCTAAAGATAGTGAAGTAGTTCAAGTTTCTATGAGCTTATGGGATGATAGAGAAGGGTTGCAGAAGTTCGGCGTTCAGTATCATGAGGTAGAGTCATGATAGTTATTACCCTTACTAAAGTTCCAAAATCTTTGCGTGGAGATTTGACAAAATGGTGTCAAGAAGTTCAGAGTGGGGTCTATGTTGGAAACTTCAATGCACGAATTCGCGATTTATTGTGGGAGAGAATCCTATCTAACATAGGTAAAGGTGAGGCTACTTTAATTTATAGTACTAATAATGAATTAGGATATACCTTTAAAACTACACGAAAAGATAAAGAGATCATTGATTTTGATGGTATACCTTTGTTGAAGCAACTAAAAATGCAGCCGATTGCTCATGAATACGGTTTTAGTAAAGTGTCTCAGTATCATCAAGCTAGAAAATATAGAAAAAATGTAAGAATAGATAATATTTTTTCTTCGGTAGTATCAATTGATATAGAAACTACGGGATTAGATTTTTCAAAAGATGCCATACTATCTATTGGTGCAGTTAAGTATAGTCAGAAGAATAAAGATTATAAAAAATTTTATCGAATAATAAAATCAAATTGTAAGATTCCTAATGAAATTTCTAAACTAACTGGATTAACTCAAGCACTATTAGTTAGTGAAGGAGTTGGGATAGGGGATGCTTTAACTGATTTGAGAAAATTTATTGGAGATAAGTTAGTAATAGGATATAATCTATCTTTTGACTATAATTTTTTGGTTCGTGAATATAAAAAGTTGCATCGAAAAATTTTTATGAATGAGCTAAAAGATTTATTGCCGATAGTTAAAAAATCAAATATATTTTTAGATAATTATAAATTAAGTACAGTGTTAAGAGAATATAATATAACTAATCAGCATCCTCATCATGCGTTGTTTGATGCACGTGCTGTATTAGACTTATTGAAAAAACTAATTGAAAAGGGTAGAATCAACATTTAGGAAGGTTATAACAACGGGCTTTAATTACTGTATTCCCCACGAATGTGGGGTCATTCTAGAGTAATTTATAATCTACATAGATTATAAAGACTAACCGAGGCATTCATTCCTTTAGTTAGTCTTTTTTGTTTTTAAATCTTTTTTCAGTAGTAATTTAATTAATAAAATATATGGTACAAAAGTAGTCACCCTAGGAGATTCATAAAATTTTAGAGTAACTTATTTTTTGTTGCTAACTTATAAAATTTATCTATTTTAGTATCTATCTAGGTGCATTATAGTAAGTGAAAGGAGGAAAAATAGGAATAGGTTGGAGGTGATAAAAGTGTTTTGGCACAGACCTAAGCCTAAAAAGAAAAAGGCTACAATTACCATTCACATTAGAATAAAATTGGTAATTGTAACCTTCGAATTAAACCAAACCATCACAAAGTGGTGGTAAATGAAAGGGGAGGGATTGAGGCTCCCTTCCTTTTCATACACAATTATAGCATGAAAGGATTATTAAGATGAAAAAATTAATATTTGAATACTCAAACAGTGAAACAAAAACCGAAGCTAAATTGTGGTTCTATCCTGTTCGGTTTTGGGTAATCACTATTTTAGCTTTGGTTGGCTTTATAGTTTGGAAAGTGTGGTTTTAATGGCTAAAATAACTGAGGCAAAGAAAAAAGCAAACAAAAAGTGGAATGATAAGAATAAAGATAAGAACACTTTGTATAATTATCGTTCAAAAACTAAGAAATTTATTTTGGAAATGGCTTCTAAAGATGATTTAGAAGATATAAAAAGATATGTACTTGAAAGGAGAGGGAAGATTAAAGAGTAGTAAGACACAATTATAATTCTAAGGGATTAAGGGAGACCATCAGGGGACTAGTTCCCTGGTGGTCTTTTTTATGTATATTTTTTGGCATAATCTATTGTATTTTACTTCCTTATATGGCATTATATAAATGAAGGTTGAAAGAGAAAGGAGGTAAATAATTATGGAATGGAAAAGAGGTGAAAATATTGAAACTTTGGGCTTGGATAAAATCCAAAATAAAAAAGCCGGTCGAAGTAGAGATAGAGTTGCATTTGACTCTCTTCGTGATACCGACTTTAACAGTCCACTTCAAGTGGAAGTAATGGCAAGATGGGGAGGTTAAATCCCCTACTTGTTATACACAATTTTAACAAGCCTGTTTCAATAAGTAAATATGAAACGTTACAAATTCACAAAAACAATTAATGGAATTAAGTTTAAATTTGATTTAGACTTACGTCCTCGAGTTTTTATTTTTTTAATACTTGAACTAAGCATTTTGGGTTGGATAATCTCGAAGATACTATAATGAAAAAGAAAGAAATAATTATGAAAAATATTTTACAACAATACTTGGACCAACATAATGTAACCAGATATCAAGTTTATAAGGCTACAGGGATCGCTCAAACAACTTTATATAATGCGGTTGCACCAACTAAACCTTTATCAGGACAAACAGTGAAAGTGATAAGTGCAGTTGCTAAAACGTTGGGTAAGACACCGGGTGAAGTATTAGATGAATTAATTGAACTAGAAAAGTGATATAATAAAAGTTATATACGGAGTATAATAAAAAGCCTGCTAAATTTCAGCAGACTTTTTATTTTTGTTGCACGTTCAAAAGCGATAAATGTTGATGTATCAGTTGATTACAACGGTTATATAATACCTTGATTACGAACGCAAGTGGGGTCATCCTAGAGTAATTTGTAATCTATATAGATTATCAAGACTAACTGAGTGATTCTGATATGAACCCTAAAATTAGGACATATTATTGAGCACATCTTTCTTTTATGTAAGTATCTACTTCACGTTGTAATATTTTACATTCAATAAGCTTTTTGGCAAACTTTTCTCGTTCTTTTAATTCTTTTTGGAGTTCTGCTTTTGAATATTTATCTATAAAATAGCCAATTTCTGGTGGTCTATTGTTAGTAGTTAAAAGATTTAAACTATAACATAAACGATGAAAATAATTTCCTGAATCCTCAGCCAAACAAATCAAGTTATGACTCTAAGTAGTGATGATCCTTAATTAATATCATGTTAAGTTCTTGACTTAATGATATTAACTTTTAATATATTAATTTATTTACCACTACTTATGATTGTTGCATATTACGTAAAGCATCAGTCACAACTTTAGAAACATTAATTTTGTTTTTCTTAGCCCAATTATTTAAATTTTCTGGAATAGATACATTTCTTCTGACAGTTTTTATTTTGATTTAACCATTTATCCATATTCACAGGGACCCACATAATGAAATCATCCTTTTCAAGCTTCCATTTTCTAGGGTCTTGTACTTCTGGATATTCAGTATCAAAAATCATGGTGGCGATTGCATCTTCTGCATGTATCATCGCTTCTTGTAAACTGGTGCCATCGGTCACCATACCTTTAATATTAGGCGAAACAACGCTGAAATAATGTCCTGTTTCATCATTGCATTCTGTAACAATGACGGGATAGATAAGTTCCTTACTTTTTTCATTCATTAGATAATTTTAAAAGAATATGCCAAACAAACGAGTTGTAAAGTCGTTTAATTATAAATGATTCACTTTCTTTATTTATAAGACAAGTTTGTCATGCCTATTAAGTTTTGACTGAGCGTCTTGAATGATTATTGTTCCGTACGTTTGCTTAACTCTTCATCATACATCAAAATTTTTGCAATCTGGATGTAGAAGTTTTTTATGTCCATCACTTTTAGAAACTGATCTTTTAAGCATAATAAACCATTTTTAGTTTTGTTAGCGCATTCTTTTATTTCCTTTCCTTGATTTCTGTATAAATTATACAGAAAAGGCTATATCTAATGAAGAAAAGTACAAAATTTTTATACATAAAATATAAATAATATTTTTAACTTAATTTCATACATTACTTAAGATCCTCTGCACGATTTTTCATATAATTCATCAAATCTTTATTATTAGTAAAACCAGGAGTATTATCTTCAATTAAGCCCATATCTTTAGCTTCAGCTAAAAGAAGTGCTCTTTTAGTTTCTTTAGTAGGAGTATCGGAATTAGTGGTAAGAGAAAAGGGAATACCTTTTTGTTTAATAATTTGCTTAAAGTAGATTTTTATACTTGTTGAAACATCTAGACCTAATTCATCAAGTATTTTTTCACTTCATCATGATCTTTTTCGTTAGCGCGGTAACTATATGTATGTGACATAATAATACATCCTTTCTGTCTCTATAAATTTACTTTTATTATACTACGATATACATACATTGTATTTTTACTCTACTTAAACAAACATATTTTGAAGAAGGAATCGTTTCAATTTTTTCAATGAATTTCTTCTACTTTTATTTTTTTCTTGGTATATATTTATTTTATCTAATAAATTGCCTATAACTTTTTGTTCTTTATTAGATGGTATTTTAATCATAAATTTAGTAGAAAAATCTTTAACCACATGCGGAATATTAGGAGTGCGAAAATTAAAATAAATTTTATTTTGATTACTTTTTAAAAAATGATATAAGTAAGAACTTGAGTATTTAGGGAAATATGCTTTTAAAGTAGAATCTAAAGCATCTTCAATTCCACGATATACAGTACCGGATTTCGGGTGATGGGCTATGGTTATTTAACTAATGATGACTTTAGAACTACACGTGTTGCTATTCAGGCTAAACGTTGGAATATAAATAATATGATTTCATCCCCTGAAATTGACAAATTTAGAGGATCAATGGATAAATTTAGGGCTGAATATGGTGTATTCATTACTACATCTTCTTTCACTAGAGAAGCAGTTAAAGCAGCCCGTTCAGGAACTAGAATTATAACCTTAATTGATGGCGAAAAGTTATTAGATTTAACTGCAAAGTACCAAGTATTTGTTACTCCTAAGACTATATACGAGTTGGATAAAACATTTTTTAAATAAAGTTAGTGATCAGAGCAGCAAACTAAGCCATTACTAGTAGGGCTATATTGAAGTTAATAACTAAGCTCTATGGGGATGGGTTATAGCTTCTGGATAAACTGATTAATCTAGAGTATGAGAACTAAATTAAGTCAAATAAAAACGGCCTACTGAATTTCAGTAGGCTTTTTATTGAATATAGTTTACACTAAATAAGTACAGTATGGTATAATTAACAAAGTTATGGAGAGTTGGCAGAGTGGTAATGCACCGGACTCGAAATCCGGCGAACCGGCTTATACCGGCGCGCAGGTTCAAATCCTGTACTCTCCTTTTATAAAATTAAGATGTCGCTTAGCTCTAGGACTTAGCGGCATCTTTTTTGCTTTCCACAGAATAAAATTTACTAGCCATTAAAATGTGGCTTCATTTTTCATTTGTTCATAGCGTTCAGCTAAACTCATGTAGTAGTAAGGTTGGCTATAGACATGTGACAAACTTAATGTTACTACTGCTAATAATTTCCATGGCAAAAAGCTGATGATTAACTGCATATTTTCTTTCAGCCATGGCTTAGATATTTGAAAACTACGTCTAAGTACTTCAAAACTTGTTAGTTTAGGTTCATCAATAATTAATAAGAATATAGAAAAGAATAGTGATTCATACATTACATCTCCTAGATACCAAAGGATAATACTCAATAGTGTAAGCATTATTAATATAGGCTTGGTAAGAAATTGATTAATAATGAGACGATAATCAAAGGTAGAAAGTGTATGATGGTGTAAAAACCATATAAATATTGGTTTTGTTTGAAAGAGAAGAATGCTAATAGTTATTAAAGCAGGTATTAAGAAGCAGATACGAATAATTAAAGAATATGAGCTAAGCTTAAATATTTTTTCCCATGGAATTATATGACCATTTGTTAATTTATTTTCTTTTGTAAGATAAACTGCGAGACGCATAGCATTTTTGATTACTAGATATAGAAACATTAAGGGGAGGGCCAAAAATAAGGCAATTTTTTTGCTAATCTTGATTAGAACTCCAAATAATAAAATAAAGATCATTAAGATAATCATCTTATCCCAATTGCCATGTAACGACTGTTTGGCTTTCTTTTTATCATTAGACACTTTTTGATTTCCCATTGCTTATAAAATAACCTTTCATAATTATAATTACTAATAATTTTAGCATGGAAGATACTAAAAACGGTGATAGGTAGCTTTTTAACATAAGACAATAAAACCCTCTTACATAAATTTTACTGTAGGAGGGTTTTATTACGTTAAATTATCGATGACTTTTTGGCATTTTTTTGCGTTGTGAAAATAATTCTAAGATCAATTTAAATAAACCATAGACTACTAAAAAGATACCAACGAGTACAATAGTTTTTGTATTAAAGGAGTTGGGACTGATGATAATCATAATTCCTGCCGCAAAAGCTAGCAAACCTTCAATTGTATCAACAATCTTTTTGAAAATGAATGATGATCTTTTTAAAATAACCTGACGTAATTTTATATAGGCAAAGCCAATAAGGAAAATGCCTAAGACATAATGAGCTAAAAAGCCCAGTAATTTATTATTAGAAATAATGCCAATCGATAAGGCAAAAACTATCAAATATGAAATAATGAAAAAACGTTTTTGCTGAGTTTTAAATTTTGAAGTAGCAATATCTAAAATATGACTAGCACTCCAAAAAATTCCAAATAGTGAAGCTAGAAAACCAAATGAGCGATATGAATAGTTAGGGAAAGTTAGATTGATAACCCCTAAAATAATCATCCCCCAACCAATCAACGATTCTCGTGTAATGAAGAGTCGATCGAGATGTAAACCACGAATGCTAGACCAAATTGTGTGCCATAAACTACCTAAAACAAATCGCGTTCTACGAGAAGAATCAGTTAAGGAAAAGAGTATAGCACCAAAACCACCAAAGCCATTTTTATTTAATTCAGTTATTTTTTCGGATCCGCTGGCAGCTAGAGCACCAAATAAATCATTAGTTAATGATTCGCGTTCTTCTGGTGTAGCTTCTTCAATCCATTTATTAATCATTTGATTATAGATAACGGATTGTGGGTTGCGATGTTTACTAGTGACAAATTTGGAACTTTCTACTTCCCAGCTTAATGGATCGTGTTGAGCTAATTGTGTTCGATTAGAAACAACAATAGTAGCATCTTCGCCTTCTTCAGGCTCAAATAAGCGGCCAATAATACTGAATTCAGGGACATATCGTTTGATTTTCGTATGTACTTCATCGACTCGTTTACTTAGTCCTGGACTATCATAGGTATAAACGGCTGCTATTTTATTTTTTAAATTTGTAGGCAAGTTTAATGCAGCAAATTCTGCCAAATTTCCACCTTTAGAGTGTCCAACTAAAGTATATAATGTATCATCGTGAGAAATAATCTTTTGTACATATGATAAAGCAGCTGCTTGAGCTGCAGTAGTTTTAAAACTAATCTCGAAATCTTCTTTCCAGCCGACAATTGTGTCATCAGTTCCACGAAAAGCAAGATAATGTGTATTATCAGAAAGCCTAATTTTGATTGCGCTAAATTGAGTTTCATGAGTCAAAGTCTCTATATAAAAAGAGAGTTTAGCATCAGAGAAACGCTTAGACTGGGACATTAGTTTGAGTAATTCTTTTTGTCCTGGACTATTCTTGCGAAGTTGACCAGTTTTAAAATATTCTTGTGCAGCATCTTTGAGTGTAATTTCTTTATTATTATTGGAAACGATGCCTTTAAAATCTATATATGATAAAACAGCAAATACTAGCCCATCAACTTCTCCAAATGGGAGTGCATTAAGACTAATATCTCCACGCCATTTGATATAGGATAAAATATTATTTGTATTGTCCATATTTGTTATCCATCCTTTACTCTCATCTTTATTTTACCGCTTCTGGTGGGTAAGCTGCTACTTTTAGTTTATAAATGAATTGATTTAAAGTACACATAAACTCGGGTTGATTAGTTATGAATCAAAATTTAATTATTGTGAAGTGTGAATAATTGAATCATCTATTTTAATGTTTAGAGTTAAATATTATCTGCTAAAATTGTAAAATTTTTAAAAATATAAAATTAACAATTCTTAAACTTTTTATTGTTGCCATCTAAGTAATTGATAGCCTATAATATAAGCGTTGAATAAATTTTTTGCGATATTCGGAGGAATTCAACATTGAAGAAAAACGAAAAGAAACTTAGATTTTCAATTAGAAAATTAGCTGTTGGTGCAGCTTCAGTTGCTATCGGTGCAACCTTACTTGGCGTAGCTAGTCAAAACCAAGAAGTTCAAGCTGCTGATACTACTGCAACTACTTCGACTACTTCAAGCCAAGATTCTCTTAAAATTGAGAATATGACAGTGCATATGACTGATGCAGAATTTGCCAAAATTAATGATGATGGCTTTTTCAATGAAAACAGCACTAATGCTCAAATTGTGACTGATTTTGCAAAACAAGTTCAAACTGCAAATCCTGGTTATGAAGTAACTGCCGAAGCTGAACAGGGTGAAGTTATCGTTAAAAAAGATGGCACTACTGTTAAAACTATTAAAGTTGCAGAATACTTAGTAAATGCAGGTACACTTGCTACTACTACTAAATTCGTAACTCCAAATACTAGTGATGAGTTATTCGTTCCTGTTAAGGTTAAAAGTCTAACTTCATTAACTACGAGCGAATTTAGTCAAGTAGAAAAATTGATCAAGTCTTTGAACTCTAATGTTGAATCTGTTACTCAATCTGGTACTAAAGCAATTATTAAGTTTACTGATGGTTCAACTAAGAATCTTTCTAATAAGACTTTAGTAAACGAAGGTTGGATTAGTACTTTTAACAGAACTGGTAGTTTAAACACTTCTGCAACTACGGTTCGTCTTTCAGATGAAAAAGTTGTTGTAAAAGACGCTAAGAATTTAACTGATGAAGAAAAAGCTCAAGTAATTGAAAGCCTTGAAAATGCTAACAGTGGCCTTTCTGATAAAGCAACTATTAAGGTTTCCGATGACGGCTATGTCAGAGTTACTTTCAATACTACCCAAGGTGGTTTTACTTGGTTACAACCTAGTGATGTTATAACTACTGATACAACCACTAAGGTTAATGGTACTGTTAAGGTAAAGACGAATACTCGTTTGTATACTGAAGCTGGTAAAATTACCAAAACTACTGTAAAGAAAAATAGTAGTTGGAAGACTACTTCTAAGAAGATAATGAATGGTAAGACTTATTACCGAATTGATTCTAATAAGATGTGGATTCCAGCTTCTAGGGTAACATTTACTGCTACTAAGACAGCTGCTACTGTTAAGGTTACTTATAAATCTGCTAAGAACACAGTAACTATCAAGGATGGTATTACTAAAGTTTCACTTTATGACCATAACTTGAAGAAAGTTACTACTACTAAATCCGGTTCCACATTCTATACCACAATGGTAAGAATGGAAAATGGAAAGATTGTTGCTTACCGTTACAAGACTAACCAATGGATTAAAGTTAGCGATATTGCAAAAGTAGCTGCAGGTAAGACATCAACTACTTCTACTACTAAAACTACTTATCCTGCATATGCTGCAACTGTAGTACTTAAAGATGATGCGAAAAAGAAAGTATCACTTTATGATTACAAGTTAAGTAAGGTTACTGCTACACTTTCAAATGT
>NZ_JAAVAU010000026.1 GCF_014803895.1 Lactobacillus sp.
GAGTCCTAAAAGGGACTATTTTAACAAAAAGAAGACACAAAAATAGAGCAAGATTTCTAAAAATAGAATTCTTGCTCTTATTTTTTAGTCTAGGAAGCTAGTTTTTTCCCAGACTCTTTGCTTTGTCTACTTAAAAATTCGCTGCCACCAGTGTTTTTTACTGGTCCTACGTGGTTGCACTTGCATTTGCGCTAAAGTACGATGAATAGCCTCAGCTTGTTTCTCTTGATTTTCACGAGTTTTTTCCATGATTTCATCATGCATTTCTTCATCGCTCTTTTGCTTATCAGCCTCAATCTCGGCAGCCATTTCTTCTTTTTTCTTCTCTGCTTCCGTCTTCAACTTAGGCATTGTTGCCTGTACTTCAGATTGAGTCGACTTAGTCAATTGTGGAGCTTGAGTTTCTTGTACAGTTTTAGTAGGTTGACTGAGTTGATGAGAACTATCAATTAATTTTCTATTTTGCTCTTCAACGCGTGCAACTTGTTTTTGCAAATCTTGAATTGCCTTATTTTGGCTGGTAATAGTATTTTGCAAAATCGTTAATAACTTAATTACTTGCTTAGCATCAACCATTGTATTACCTTGATTTGCTTGGCTTGATAAAGTATCAACTATATGGTCAGCCTTTTTACTGTCATTTTGTTTGCCATCTACATTACTAATCGCAAATATTTGTTGAGCTGCTTCTTGTAAAGTTAAATCTTCATCCTTAGCCAAATGTTGAAAAGCTTTTAAATCAGCAATATCTTTCTCACTATATAAGCGAGCTTTTTGCTTAGTTCGTTCATAGTAATCTTTGTTGCCAGTAACCTTTTCAACTAGTAAAGAATACTTTCTTAAAGTTGCTACACTAATATTTAAATCTTCAGCAGCTTGAGCAGGCGCAGCAAGTTCTTCAAAATTGTGGTCGCGTTCCATTTAATCTCTCACTCTTTTATTTGTGTTTATGTAATAGGGTTTTCTTATGATTGTAACGCTCTACTCCTAAATTAATCAAACGTGTAATTAATTCACTATAAGGAATACCAACTTCTTCAAATAGTTTTGGATACATAGAAATATTGGTAAATCCTGGAAGAGCGTTAACTTCAGTTAAAATAATTTCATCATCATCTTTACGACGCATAAAATCAATACGAGACATACCGCTACACTCTGTTGCTTTATATACTTTTAAAGCATTTTTTCGTACTTTTTCAATAATTCCTTCAGGTAAATGTGCAGGAATTTGAAGAGTTGAAGTCGAATTGTCATCATATTTATTTTCATAACTGTAGAAAGAATCTTCAGCATTAGTAATTTGTCCAACACCAGAAACTATTGGCTTATCATTACCTAAAACAGCAGTTTCCACTTCACTACCATGAACAGTTTCTTCAACTAAAACTTTATCATCGTACTTAAAAGCATCTTCTAAAGCAGCTTTATATTCTTCAGCATTCAAAACATGATTTACACCGACAGATGAACCTTGATTAGATGGCTTAACAAATAAATCTTTACCTAATTCCTTAGCAACATAATCATAATCAAGTTTTTCATTATCTTTATTATCATATTCAGGACGTTTGATAGAAATCCATTTAGCTACCTTAACTCCAGCTCTTTGAGCTAAAATTTTAGTCATTTCTTTATCCATAGTTACGGCTGCAGCTAAAACGTCATCCCCAACAAATGGTTTATCAATGACTCTAAATAAGCCTTGAAGTGATCCATCTTCCCCTAAGTTACCATGAACAATTGGGAAGAAAACATCTATTTCTGGACGATCTTCTAATTCTACAATATTAGAAAGATTTGCGACTTTATGAGGATTCTCTACAGTCATTTTAGGATTTTCTAATACCTTATGTGAATCTTCGTCATTAGCAAGATAGCCATCATTGGTAATCCACATTGGATATACATCAAACTTGTTAGTATCGATTGCATTATAAATATTATGGGCTGACATGATAGATACTTCATATTCAGAAGAATTTCCACCAAAAATCAAACCGACTTTTAATTTTTTAGTCATTATTTTTCTCCTTTTAGTCCCTGAATCCTTATTATAAACAATGTAGGCCAAGTGAGTGAATTTTTTTACAAAAAAGTATTAATAAAAATCAATTTTCTACAGAAAAATAGTACAATTGTCTATAATATAGGTGACAGAGAGGAGACTCACAAATGCACTTTAAGCAAAAAATTATAATAGCATTACTTGGTGTTACACTCGCTGGACCATACGCAATAAGTCCCACTACCCATACCTATGCAGCTACTTTTACTCAAAGCGAAAGTGCTAAAATTAAAAGTATTCAAAAACAATATACTAATTTGCCTAAAACAATATTTGATCAAAATAATATTTATGCCACAGCTCCCCATTTAACTTCTCCTTTTTCTGCAGGAACGTTAAATGATTCATATGTTTCAGACCAACTAGCATATATTAATTTTTATCGTAGTCTCTTTAACTTGCCATCTATCACTAGCAATACTACGGATAACGACAACGCTCAACTTACTGCAAGCGTTATGGCAGCAATTAATGCTGATCCTTTTAAAAACCAACATGGTTTACCAAATGAAAAGAGGCCGAAATATATTAGTAAAGCAAATTGGTCGATTGCTAAAAATGTCTCTGCTAGTTCAAACTTAAATTTTAATGTCTCTGACCAATCAGCTGGAGACGTAATTACAGATCTTCTAACTGACAGTTATAACTTAGATGGTTCTGACACTGGTCACCGTGCTTGGATACTTTCCTCAAGATTAACAACTACAGGTATTGGAGCAGCCTATGGATCTAATGGATACCGTTACTCAGTTCAACAAGTTGCTTATGCAAGTGACAGTTTTAATACAGCTTCAACTTCTACCGTTAGTTACCCATCTTCAGGAATTTTTCCAATAGAATTATTAACAGGAAAAAATATTGCTTGGTCACTTTATTTATCTGACCAAACTGTTCTAGGTAAACCCAAAATTACAATTACCGATTTAGATACTGGTCAAACAGTGAAAGCAACAAAAGTTAAGAACTACTCTAATTTAGGATATGGAAACTTTGCCACAGTTTTAACTTATTTCCCTGGAAATTTAAAATTGACCTCTGGTCATTCATATGCAGTAAAAATCAAGGGTGTTTATAATTATACTTTTAAACTTTTCAACCTTAATAAAGAAAATGAAAGTGTTAGCGAAGCACCCACTAGTAGCACCAGTTCAAATAAAGCTCCGAGCTCAGAGGACTACGATTACAATGTTACTGTTCCCAAAATTAGCAGTAACAATGACTCTTCATCCGCTTCATCCAGTCTAAATATTGATAGCTCTGCCATCAGTGGCAGTGACGATTCTGCTAGCAATTCGAGTGGAACAATTACTTTCAATATTCCTACCCAAACAGAAAGTAACACAAATACCAATAATGCCACTAATTCAGACACTACATCAATTGAAGATGTTATTGATATTCGTCCTGATTTGCTACTAAAAGGAGAAAAGTTACGTGATACTTTATCCTCTAACCGTCAGTTAAATACAAATTTATTTGGTAGATCTTATCAAGATGGTAAATCTTTTTATAACTTAGGATCTAACCAATGGTTTAAAACTTTCTATATTACTTCTAATCCACAGCTCAAAGCAGGTTTAATTAATATAACTCAATCCACTATTGATAAAAATGTTTATTCTAGTCCTTACGATGATTTGAGAAAACCTTCGATTACTCATTTGACTCCGGGTAAGAGTTACCCTTATGGGCAAACAATTACTATTGGAAATACTGTGTGGTATTATTTAGGACCACATCAATGGATAAGACAACCTTTAGGACAAACAAATAATCTAATATAAAAATGCATGGCTTTTACTTGCCATGCATTTTACTTTTAATCTTCAGTTGTTAATTGCCATAAAATTGTACTAATTACAAATAG
The DNA here is from genome assembly GCF_014803895.1 of Lactobacillus sp. Next base: position 3,936 of record NZ_JAAVAU010000026.1, read on the forward strand.
GATTACACCAACTATTACTAATTCTAGGAATATTCCACTCGCAACTTCTAAGAAATATCCAATGCTGAAAATTAAGCCTTCAACATTGAATATTAGTGGTACAGCCGCTAATAAACCATAAATAATCATAAATAAAGCACCTACCCACATAATTGCTCCCATAATGGCATGTACAATTCCCTTTTTACTGAGTAAAGTAGTCATATTTCTAATTACTGAAAACAGAGATAACAAACACATCATGATTATAAGCGCATTTATTACTACAAATAAAGTTTCAATATTTGCACTTAGAGTTACGGACGATAAATTAAAACCAGTAATAACAGAATAAATTCCTCGATTATTATATTTCTTTAAGTGACTTTTGACAGATTGTGCTTCTTGGGAAGAATTTCCGTCTATCTTTTTTAAAATAACTTGTCGAATTTTTTCAGCTAAACTAGCATTTTCTGCTCTAAACCAATGTATTCCTAAAGTATAATCCACCATAGCATTAGCAATCGGTTTAGTCTGCTTTTCAGTTAAAATATTACTTGTATCACCGTTACGATCAGCACCGATTGTTTCTGCGAAATTATCAAATCTCTCATTTACAAAACGTTCAGCTACTACAGCATTGCTTTCCTTAGCAAGCTGTTTTTTCATAAAATTAGGATTCATAAAAGTTAACAAACTAAACCCTAATGTAATAACTGTAAAAATAATAAAAACTAAAGATCTTTTATTGTGAGCATTTTGAGCTTGATCAATTCGCCGTAATTCACTGCGCGAACCTGCTACCATATGCTAATCCTTTCAATTTTGATTTATGCAAACATTACATCAATAGCTTGAAATACTTCATCAATTTTAAAGTTTTCAGTTAATTGATGGCCTTCTTCTAACGTCTCCTTTACACGCGCATCCGGAAAGTCTAAAAATGTTGTCATAAAGGTTTTAACCATTATATCAGAAATCATTTCAGCATTAACATCAAATTGTTGACGTTTAAGGAATAAGTTAGCCCCTCCACTGACAATAAAAGCCAACCCTGACTTAAGTTGCATATCGTTTCCTAACTCGTCTTTTACGCCTTCTTCAATTAACCAGTTATCTAAAATTTGTCCCCATTTTTCAGTAGAATCAGGATCTTTCAAGATACTCTCTAATACATTTGAAATTCCCTCATCACGCAAACCCATTTCAAGCAAAATATAGATAAATGCTTTCATCTTTGCATAAGTATTAACATTTTTGAATTGCTCAGAATTCAAAATCTGTAGAATCGTGGACATAAAATTAGTAACGATTTCAATAATTAATTTGTTTTTATGGGGATAATACGATTGCAACAGTGACTTAGAGATTCCTGATTTATCAGCAATCATTTGCAAAGACACGTTGTTTATCCCATCTTTACGCAACAAAGTGAACGTATTTCTTAAAATAGTTCTACGGCGTTGCATATTTTTTTGTCTTGCCATAATCGGTCCCCTATCTCTATATTCAATTCTCTTATAAAGTCTATTATAGCAGTATATATACTATCTGAGCATAGGCAAGTAGTTTTATATAATAATTATCTTTATACCAACCATTTTATCTTATTTATTATTTTTCGTAAAAAAACCATATCCTATCCATAAACATGCAATAAAAATCAAAGCAATAATCATTGGAATACGCGTTTCTGGAATAACAAATAAAATCACTAAAATTGCTAAGTAAAAAATAATTGTCAACCAATCAGTCAGTGGCGCACCTGGCATTTGAAATTGACCAAGTTTATTTTTATTTTCCTTACGATATTTTAAATGGCACCACATGATAATTAACCAGACCATAATAAAACTAATCGTTGAAACAGTTGAGATAATATCAAAAATTTTACCTGGCATAATGTAATTCAAAATTACAATGATAAATAAAATTAAAGATGAGAATGTCAATGCTCGATCTGGAACACCATTACGACTTAATCTTCCTAATCGCTTAGGTGCATTGCCACTATATGCTAAAGCATAGAGAGAACGACTTGTACTAAAAATAGCACTATTAGTTGCTGACATTGCAGCTGTTAAAACAACAAAATTTAAAATACCAGCTGCTGCAGGAATTCCTACTGCTGTAAAAACTTGTACAAATGGACTTGAAGTTGTTTTAATTTCATTCCAAGGTTGAACAGACATTATAGCAATCATTGAACCAACATAAAAAAGTCCAATTCTAAGCGGTAAACTGTTGATAGCTTTAGGAAGATCTTTTTCAGGATCCGCTGTTTCACTAGCAGTTAATCCTACGATTTCGATCCCTACAAATGCAAAAACTACCATTTGAAATGACATTAAAAATCCCTTAATACCTTTAGGGAAAAAACCACCATGAGATACAATATTATTTAAAGACACAACATGATCACCAACATGCATTTGCATCATAATCATAATTGCGCCAGCCAAAATCAAGGCCACAATAGCAATGACTTTAATCATGGAGAACCAACTTTCTAATTCTCCAAAAAGTCCAACATTCAAACGATTTATAACCAATAAAATTAAAATAATAACTAAAGGTCCCACCCATTGAGGCAATGATGGGAACCAATACTTCAAATAAATCCCTGTAGCCGTTAAATCAGCCATAGCCAAACTTAACCAACACATCCAATATGTCCAACCTGCTACAAATTCTACTCGATCACCTAAATATTTTTTTATTGAACTAATAAAAGAAGAATGCTCAGGTGAAGATAAAATTAGTTCTCCCAAAGCCCTCATCATGAAGAAAGTTACGACTCCAACAATTAAGTAAGACAAAATAATTGATGGTCCGCTGCTTTTAATTGCACTACCAGATCCTAAAAATAAACCTGTTCCAATCGCTCCTCCAATAGCAATCATCATTACATGTCTACTTTTTAAAGAACGTTGCAATTTATTTTTTTCTTTATCAGCCATTGTTTCACTTCACTTTCTTTCAATAAGTAATGTTTTTAGTATTATATTCGATGGAATAAAATAAAGCAAAAAAACTCTAAACAAAAGGTCGCAGTAAACACATACTACGACCTTCCATAATTTAGTATTAAGAGTCAATCTTAACCATTAATTCTATTTTGTTCATCAAAAATTTGATGGATAGATTTATCGTTGTAAATATAATCAATACCTTTAGCAAGCAAGCGATCTACAGATAAACGAACCATTCTGTCTGGATATTTTTTATGCTTAATAGTATCAGTTACTACAATTTGTTCAATTGGTAATTCATTTAACACTTCAGTCGCATTTTGAGAAAGAAGTGCGTGAGTTGCTGCAACATAAACCTTCTTAGCACCTGCAGCTAAAACAGACTTAGTTGATGAAGAAACTCGGGAACCTGTATCAATTAAGTCATCAACAATAATTACAGTCTTATCCTTAACATCACCAATCATATCATGAACTTCAGTATCATAACGTGCTCCACGTTGGTCAACAATAGCAATTGGAGCATCAAAGTAAGAACCAAAATTACGAGCAAGCTTAGCACCTGAGTGATCAGGAGAAACAATAACAACGTCATCTTCATCCTTACTTGCAATTCCATTATCTAAGAAGTATTGAGCCAAAATTGGCATTGCATGCAAATGATCTACCGGAATATTGTAGAAACCTTGAATTTGAGAAGCATGTAAATCAACTACAATTAAGTCATCAATATCAGTTAACTGAAGCAAGTTAGCAATTAACTTAGCTGTAATTGGTTCACGTGAACGATTCTTTGTATCAGACCGTGAGTAAGCCATATAAGGAATCACTACATTAACAGAGTGTGCTGAGGCTCTGTGTAAGGCATCCAAAACAATCATTAATTCCATAAAGTTTTCATTTACAGGATCTTGGATGGATTGAATTACGTAAACGTCACAGCCTCTAACAGTTTCTGTAATATTAACCTGAATTTCACCATCACTAAAGTGTTGTACAGCAGTTTCAAGCAATGGTGTATCTAATGCACTCGCAATTCTTTCCGCTAAAGCTTGGTTACCACCAAGACCAATCAACTTCATTGGGTGCAGCATTTGATGTAATTCTTCTTTATTCATTATTCCTATCCTTCTTTGAAATTACCTATTCATCTAGTTTAATTATAACTAAAAAACAGTCCAAATAAAAAGACAAGTTAACTGCTTGCCTTCTTTTTTTGAAATTTAATTGATTATTTACAAAATTCCTTAATTAAATCTAGCATCTTTAGACTATGAATTACGTAGCTCGTATGATTTTGACGTGGCATAACAACTAACCGACAATTAGGAAGAATCTCACTGTACCACCTAACATGCTCTATTTTAACCCAGTCCTTCTCCCCAACTACACAAAGAGTGGGCGTGTTAATCTTAGCTAGTCTTTGTGGAGGAATTTTAGTTTCTCTCATGGCAACTCTACTATCTCGATCTCCCTTAAAGAAACGCTTAAAAGTATCTGAAGCAATATGAGTAGCACTAACACCATTACCATTTACATAAGTTCCCGCAATCACTAATTTATCAACTAAATTAGGGTATTTGCTGGCAATCCATAATCCATCTACTCCACCAGCACCATAACCTAAAATATATGGTTTCTCCAAGCCTAACTTTCTTATAAAGGCCACCATATCTTCGACGTCAGTTTGGTAATGTTCACTTGGCTCGCCTCCTGACAAGCCATGGCCACGTAAATCAGGAACGTAGATGGTGTAATACAGGGACAAAGGGGAAATTAATTTATCGAAAACAGCCCCATCTTGATGATGACCATGTAATAAAATTAGAGGATGTCCGTGACCTAGTTTTTGATAGTAAAGTTCGACTCCATTAACAGTTAATTTCATAAAAAATCCTTTATAAGCTAAAAATTAGAGACTAACACCTAAACTTGATAAAATATAGATAATAATACAATCAAGTAAAGGAGATGTGTATAAATGAACAATGAAGCAGTATTCTTCAATCCTGGTGATGCAATTGCCTCCTCACATGATTTCAAAGAAGCTCGCCGTAGTGCACAAATTTTTAAAGCTGAAAAACCAACTTCTAAGCAAATTGTTATTGCTCAAAGTGCAACTAACGGTATCTATGCTATTTATTATGCTGACAGTGCTAGAAATGAAGGTTCACCTTATCACATCAAAGATAAGCTCTAATCTTTAATATTTAAATCATTCAAGGATGCCTTATGAGCACCCTTTTTCTTTAATAGTTTATTCTTACTTTTTTCTGTCATTAGGCTCTTAATAATCTGACTCCAAACACGATAATTAGCTCTAAAATTATCAGGAATTTTCTTAGGATTCAAATCATGAACCATGCTATCAGAACGTTGCCAATAATGATAATAAGGATCTGAATTAAAGTACACGCCATCAGTTAAAGAAACATATTTTACGTTAAAAATTTGATCTTCCATGAAAGCTAAATCTTCTACAAAACGCATTTTATATTTTCTAATCAAGTCTATTTTGTAACCCTTATTCCAAGTATAGCCTTTAACTGGTGATCCAAAGACATTAGTCATTAACATATAAGTTTCACGTTTAGAAAGCAAACCTTTTCCTTTTTTTTCACCTACGGGATGACTTGCAGACCTTTTAGGGGAATCAATCCAAAATCCACATGAAACCATATCAACTTGTGGATACTTCTCAAAAGCGTGCACAAAAAAAGCTGTATAACCTGGATCCACCCAATCATCACCATCATGAAAAGTAAAATATGGTGTATCTACATTATCCATCCCCACATTGCGAGCATCAGAAAGTCCACCGTTCTTTTTATTAATAATTTTAAAAAAGGAAAAGCGTGTACGATAAGACTCTGCTATTTCCCGGGTATTATCTTTTGAGCCATCATTGACTATCAAAAGTTTAAAATTTTTGTCATCTTGCTTAGCCAGAGCTTCTAAAGCACGACCAAGATATTTTTCCATGTTATAAACCGGCATAATAACGGTTAAAAGTGGCTGGCGTAACACGAAATCGTCCTCCTTTTATTTAATAAATTATAGCATCTTCAAACTTATTTAACTAATTTCATTGAAAATTTGGTTTATAATATAGCAATATAGTTTAATTTTTATGAGGATTTTAAAAAATGAAAAAATTAATGACCATAATCAATACGATTATTCTCTGTTCTTTTTTGGGCTTATTTGCTTTTTCAAAAAATCAAGTTAAAGCGGCGGATGATACACCCGTAGTTACACTTGGTGACTCTTTGACTAGTTCTCAAAAACAAGGAACTTTAAAAACTTTAACTGCTCCACTCAACGGTGCTAATTATCAAACAATTACCATTGACGGGAGTGACTTAGTAAAATATTTGAATCCTTCCGGTGACAACTTCACTACTAGTTCCGGAGTTTGGTCTAGTGCAATGATTCAAAAAACTAGTTCTGGCAGTGGTATCAACGTTCATATTTTATCCTATAATGGCAAAGATAATATTACTACTATTACCTCCAATCAATATAAAAATGCAGCCTTAACTGCAGGAATTGAAGATGCAGATATTTATGTGACTTCAGCTGTCCCAATCGATGGTTCAGGTGCTTTAGCAGGTGTTTACGCCGCATATGCAAAAACTGGAGAAAAATTAAATCAAAAACAAATTAATGCTGCTCAAAATGAAATGGGAACTTTAAGTTCTATTACTACAGCAAATAAGAATAAAGATGGTTATTCTGATGCACAATTAAACAATGCTGTTGCTGGCGCCAAAGCTGAAATGGCTAAGCAGGGACAAAATATTTCTAATAGTAAAATTCGTGATATTGTAAACAACCAAATTAATATTAACCACTTAGGCGACACAATCACAAATAATCAGAAACAGCAAATTGTTAATATGTTAGTTGAAATCAAAAATTCAGGTGCTTTAAATAATAAAAATTTCCAACAACAAGCAAGCAAATTAGCAAATCAAATTCAAGCAGGAGCTAAGAATATTTTTTCTAAATTTAATACTCCTGAAACTAGAAATTGGTTCCAAAAGTTAGTTGATTCGATTACGTCTTGGTTTAGAAGTTTGTTTGGTGGCATGATTACTTTAAGATAACTTAATAAAAAAATGAGGCTTAAGCCTCATTTTTTTTAGCTATTATGTCCCGTCAATTTACCCAAACTTTTATCAACGAGGTCATTACCTCTGGTAAAGAAGTTTTTATCCATATTACCATCATGACTATGAATTTTTACAAATTTATAGTCTGAAATTTGCTGGAGCAATTCATCTACCTGCTTCCATTTTGATAAATTTTTAACTTCACCGGTTGAATTTTTCCAACCATTTGCCTTGTAAGAATTGATATTAATTGCCCCGTTGATAGTGTACTCAGAATCAATTCCAAATAAAATCGGTTTATTATTAAAACCAGTATTAATCAATTCTTTTAATGCTTCAATTAAAGCTGTTATTTCCATCACATTATTACTTGCACCAAAATCCTTACCTGCCGGTGCATCAGGATGGCTTAAAAACTTCCCGGTTCCTGTTTCTTGAATAGAATATGACCAAGCAGCCGGATGGTCAGCAATTGAATTATCATTATCAATCGCCCCACCATCAGTAAAAACAGTAATTGGGAACTCTTTTGCTAATTCTGCAATTTCTTCATCACTGTAATCATTTCCTTCTTTTTCAAGTAATAAATTGTTCCCCATATAGGCTTGTGCATCTGCTTTTTTCACAAACTTTTTATATTGGGAACCTGAAAAACCATTAATTTGTTTTTGGGTTTCACTCCAAGTAGTATAAATACCTGGTTTCCTACCTTTTCTTACTGCATAAAATGGCATATTTTTACTCACTTTCTAAAATTACAAAAATGATAGAATAGATTTATACTATTATTTTTTCTAAATATTATAAAGGGGGTATTTTTTGTTTTTCAAACAAAAAAAATATAGCGAGGAAGCTGAGAAAAATCGTAAAAAATCTGATAAACAAAAAGATGAGAGTTTTGCAACGATGGTTACAATTGGCTTGCTTGCTACTTTTCCTCCTACACGATGGTTACTAAGACTTCATAAGCGTAAAATAATTGATCATGTTAACTATGAAAAAAGAAACCCCAATATAACAGAACAAATTCCAATTATTTATATCCATGGCTTTCGCGGTGGCGATTACACAACAAATGTTATGGTTCAACAAGCTGGTAAAGATAAAGGAAACTCCAAATATCTTAAAGTTACTTCAGATTTATTCGGTAATATCAAAATGGAAGGTACATGGACAGGCGATCGCCATCCCATTATTCAATTAGTATTCAAACAACGAGTAGTAGGAATTTATGCTATTTGTTACTATTTACGCTTTACACTAAATTTTTTATCTAAAAAATTTAAATTTAATCAGTATGATGCCGTTGCTCACTCACTTGGCGCTCCTTCATTGATTAAAACGGAAATGCAAACATATTATCGTAAACATTTCCCCCGTTTGCGTAAAGCAGCCTTAATCGCAGGCCCATTTGATGGGGTTATGTATCTGGGGGATATTCCCAATGTTAACCAACTAAATGAAAATGGAAGACCATTATTTATGTCGACGTCTTATATAGGAATGCTTATAAATCGTTACCGTTTTAATCCTGATATTTCAATTTTAAATATCTATGGAAATGTGCTAGATGAAACTAATACTGACCGCTTTATCTCGGTAATTTCTGCAAAATCCATTCGCTATATTCTGGCACCTATTAGTCATACTTTCCAGGAAGTAGAAATCCGCGGACCTATGGCTGAACATAGTATGATGCATGACAATTTAATGGTAATCGATATCATAGATACTTTCTTAGGAATTAAAAAGCATAAGACAGAAAAAAAAAATAAAAATGATGATCCTATTGTATAAGTCTATTTATAATATTACGAGCTGGTGAAAACTTGGTAATTCATTGCCGAGATGAAACCAGCTTTTGCAGTGATTTTCTATTTTAGTATATTTTTGAATTTGCTATAATTTTTGCGACGAGGAGGTGAAAAAATGTTAGCTGGAATTAAATTA
>NZ_JAAVAU010000027.1 GCF_014803895.1 Lactobacillus sp.
CGCTTTATTTTTGTCCTGTTGTGCTTCTTTTAACTGAAAAATTATTATAAATTAAAATTTTACTCTTTTTTCGCTTCATTTAATTTTTGAATTACTTTATTTTTAATTTGTTTTTTCTTTTCAAACTTATTTCTAAATCTTTTTATCTTTTTATTGACTTTTATTATATTCTGGTGTATTATAATAATGTAAGTTGATTAAGAGTTAATAACCTTAACAACTTACAAAAATTCATTCAATATCACATTATTTATATAGGAGAATTAAACATGAAAGAATTAAAGAACGTTGAAATCAAAGTATTTGTAAGTAATATCGGTGCCTATAATGCAGGCGTTTTAACTGGTCAATGGACTACTTTGCCAGTTGCAAACGTCAACGATATTTTCAAAGCTGACCAAAAAGCCTTTGGGAACGTTGAGGGATACGGTGAAGAATATTTTATTACCGATTATGAAGCACCTTTCAAAATTTCAGAATTTGAAAATTTAAATACTTTAAACAAGCTCGCTAAAGCATTACAAGAAAATAATTTAAATACCATTGAGGATGTTTACAATGAATTAGACAATAAAAACGAGATTTTAGAAGAACCTGTAGAATTTGATGAAGAAGCGCTTGAATTGTTAACAAGCAATATGAGCCGAGCTGAAGCAATTAGATCAGCATGTTTTGGCAACATTGTTTGGAGTGATGATTATATTCGATACAACGGTTACGGCAATTTAGAAACCTTAACAGAAGCTGAATGGATTGATGAGTTAAATTACGTCAGTGATAATATAATTGAAAATTACGCTATTCAAAACAATATTGATTTATAAAAAATAGAGCTTGAGTTTATCAAGCTCTATTTTTGTCTATACATTTGTTATATTTTGAATTATTGTTTTACTTTAAAAAAACAATTCAAGTATTTTGAAAGTAATCGAAACGAATATAAATAAAAAGGCCTAATAAATTTAGGCTTTTTTATACTCAATCTACTTTTATTTTTTGCAAAATTAATAAAAATATATTGTTTAACTATTGATTTATAAATATAAAATATTTACAATTTACACTTGCATTTTATTATATTCTGGTGTATTATAATAATGTAAGTTGATTAAGAGCTAATAGTCTTAACAACTTACAAAAACTAATTCATTACATTATTTATATAGAAAGATAGCAGAGGAATTTAAAATGCAAAAAAGAAAATTTGATGCTTTATTGATTGACGCTGACAACAGAAGCGCAAAGATGGTTTCTGTAAATGAAAAGCTATCGGAATACTACAAGTTGTTGGATTGTGAATACATAGATATTGCGAGCTACAAAATCGGTAGTAAGTATTTTGATTTCATTTGCGATGATGACGGCTTCGCATCTGGTAAAAATCCAACAGTCTTAGACGTTAATAACACCCCTGTATTAGTCGGTTCTGTACTGATTTGTAATTCACTTGAGACCGATGAAGGAATCGTTGAATCAAGCTTGACAAGTGATGATGTTAAGCTGATTCAAAAATATCTCAAGGCAATCAAAGTTAACGGCAAAATTACACCAGTCATCAAAGTAAATGAGGAACTATTAGCAGCTTTTTAAAGCAAATATAAAAGAAGCAGTGACCCAATAAAAATAGGCCACCGCTTCTTTTTTGTATATCTTTCAATATTTGAACTATTTTGCTACCTGAGAAGCGTTTTTGCCGCTTATGTTTAGATTAAGTTAAAAGGCTTAAACGTGCTCAAAATAGCTTATTTTGAGGGATGCGCTGTTTTTAAAGGGTGCATCCTTTTTGGCTGCTTTTAATTGTTTTCTCTATTTATAGATTATTTATATTTTTTATTGAAAAAGTACTTGCACTTTATTATATTCTGGTGTATTATAATATTGTAAGTTGATTAAGAGTTAATAACCTTAACAACTTACAAAAGTTCATTCAATATCACATTATTTATATAGGAGAATTAAATATGATTTTAGAAATTTTAACTTTAGTAGTCTCTAGTTTTTTTGCTGGTGGCTTATGCTGCTCTAAAAAGTTAAGAAAGATTTTTTTAGAATAATAAACAAAAGCAAGCAGTAATTACTGCTTGCTTTTGTAATTATTAAATATTGTTAGAATAAACATAAAATAAATATTTTATACTTGACCATAAATATATTATGGTGTATTATAATATTGTGAGTTGATAAGAACTTACAAGAAATTCATTACATTACTTACATAGGAGAAAAAATGACATACAGTACAAAAATAGATAAAATTAAGATTAGTAATAACTTAAGTGCTAAAGAATTATTAACAAAATTAGAAAATAATTCTTTACCACAAGATTTAACAAATCTAATCGTTTCAACGCTTAAAAGGAATACCCTTTTAAATACCAACAAAAATATTCCTTTTAATAGTTCTACACAACTAGGATATTATTTAGCGTCTAAATACGGAAACTTAGAACAAGAGGAAGTACACGGTTTATATTTAGATAGTGAATTAAAATTAATTAGTGATGTTTTACTTGCTAAAGGAAGTTTAAATAAATCATATATTCATCCTAGGGATATATTTAGAAAAGCTTTACAGCTCAATTGCGCTAGCTTTGTGCTAGTTCATAACCACCCTAGTAACAATGTACATCCTAGCGATCAAGATATTAAATTAATAAATAGAGTTAAAGAAGCGAGTCAATTTTTATGTATACCGCTTCTAGATAACTTTGTTATCACAAAAAATAACTATTTCTCATTTGCTGAAGAGAAATTAATATAATTTAAAAAGGGCTATGTCTATTAAGATATAGCCCCTTTTAATTCACAAAATATTGTAAATCTTTATTTTTAAAAGTTTTACCGAACAAAAAAGGTTGCCACTTTTGTGGCAACCTCAAACATTCATTACACACTATTTACATAGTGATTTCATTATACCATAGAATAACTAATATATCTAAGAATAATTATCTTTTATGAATTTTTGTAGAGGGATGCACAAATTAACTCCTCTTTCATTATCACCCATTTAATCATAATTTGTTGTTCAATCACTGCTTTCATAAAATATTTATAATTTACACTTGTATTTTATTATATTCTGGTGTATTATAATTATGTAAGTTGATTAAGGAACTTACAAGCAAAACCATTAAATCTAAAAACATAGTGAGGTATCTAAAATGAAAAAAGATTATTCAGAAATCAAGAACATTGAAGAACAAAAAGATTTTAACTGCTGGGCTATTACCGATAGTTGGTGGGATTTAATCAACACCACATTCAGCAATTATGATGATGCACTTGATGCATACGAAGATTTAGACGGTTACGAAAATTCAGATATTAATCTTTCTTACATCACCAATATGACTAAAGAAGATTATCAAGTGCATGTCGCCCCACTGATTTATTAAATACACAGAAAATGCATCCCTTTGGGGGATGCATTTTTTAACTGCTTTTCAATGCTTAATCACTATGCTTTAACTCCTGAAAATATCGAAAAATCCCTTGCAGAAAAAGAATAATTTTCAAATAGCTTACTAATAATTGATGTGCTATAATTGTTTACGTCCTGTTATGTTAATAGGATTTAATGGTTTTAGGAGCTGCATTCGTGTAGTTCCTTTTTTGTTTATCAAAAAGCCGTCAAAGCCTATGATTACTGGTATAATAGTGATTGTAAATCAAAAGAAAGAGGCACTAAATATGTCAGTAAGTAGAGCAGAGTTAGCAAAAGAAGTCAGCGAAAAGACAGATTTAACTCAAAAACAAGCAAATGAAGCTTTAAACGCAGTTTTAGACACTATCAAGTCAGATTTAGCATCTGGTGAAAATGTCCAATTAATCGGTTTTGGATCCTTTGTTGTACGTAACAGAGCAACAAGAAAAGGTAGAAATCCTCAAACTGGTGAAGAAATAGAAATTCCAGCTACTAAAGCACCAGCTTTTAAGGCTGGTAAAGCATTGAAAGATGCTGTTAAGAATTAATTAAAAAGGCTCTATAGGTGTTATTCACGCATCTATAGAGCCTTTTTGATGAGCTAGTAAAAGGTATAAAGAATAATACAAAAACGAGCTATATCATTGCGATACAGCTCGTTTAGGTCTAAGTTAGTCTGCAAACCAACTTAAAATTTTACTTGTAAATCTCTCTATCTATATAGGAGCGTTCTAATTATAGCATATTATGTAGAGATTGTGAAAATTATTAGCATTGATATAGAATTTCATATTTACTCCGTAAATATGAAATAAACAACAACTAGGCTTTTTCAATATAAAATATATATTATTTGATTTGGTAAATATATAATATTTATATGATATTTATGTAGTATAAACATCAAAATATCATATATATAATATAAATATTTAGTGTTTACGTAGTATTTAATAGTAAAAATAGCTTTATAACAGGATATAATATTGAATGTTTACTTTGTAAATATTCGATATTTACTATGTATTTTTATTAATATTTCTATTTATTCAATATTTACTATATAATTACTTGATATTTACTAATATAAATAATATAATTAAATTGTAAATCAAATATATTTACGCAGCATTGTTAATAGCAAAGGAGAAAATAATGACTAAAAATAAACTTGCACGTATGGCAAATGATTTAGGTTACGGTGCTACTAAGGTAAGTATTAATGATGAGTATGTTAAACAGCCTTCAGTTGTTGCAGCTGTAAATCAAGTTGCAAATGATCCTATTGATCATACTAACGAGAGTAGTGTAAAAAATGTTGTAGATAATATCTTTGAAAAGATGGATGTTGTTGTTAATGGTCAACGTTACTTAGTAGGAGATTCAGCTGAAAACTCTACTTTAGACAGAATAATTTTTGATCCCAATTCTCGAACAGACAAAGCACATAGTGAATTATCTAAGATAATTACACTTTCAATAATTGCTGCAAAAGCAGTAAAAGAAGCTTACGAAAATGGTGAAGATATCTTTCAACCATTAAAAGTTAATGTGGCTATGGCAACTGCATTACCAATCTCAGAAATCGGTATGAATATAGAGGGGAGACCAAATGTACGTGATACATATGCACAAAGCTACTTAAATAAAAATCATATCGTTATCTTGAAGAATTTCGATTATGATATTTCTGTAACCATTAACTTTAAAGCTGTAAAAGTCTTTAAAGAAGGTGAAATAGCTACAGTTATAGCAATCAAATATGGTCCTAAAGATGTCACTAATGCCTTAATTGCAGATTTAAAAAAATATTATCCTGATCGAGTAGATGAGGGTATAGAAGTTATTAAAAATGCAAAAAATAAACTTGGTATTGATATTGGTAACAAAACAACTGATTTTCCATTAATTATTAACGGTGTTGCAGATGTCTTTAATTCCGCAAGTATTACATTAGGCTACGGTGCTGTACTAAGTAGAGCTGCTCAATACTTGCCTAATATGGTTCAAGGACTTGAAGTTAAAGATACAATTGCGTTCTCTAAACTTTTAGAGAGTGATCCAGTTAACAAAATTGATAAAGAAAATAAAGAATTTGCCTTACAAGCTGAAAGAGTAAGCTCTTCTAACTTAGTAAATCGTATTATTCAGAAAGTAAATAGTGCTCTCACAGTCTCTGATAATATAGAATTGATTCTTATTTTTGGTGGCGGATCAATTCCTCTTATGGAGCGTACTGAATTACGTAAAAAACTTATGGAAACAGTAGATAATTTCCGTTCATCTGCTTTTGTTTTGTGGGTAGGTCCAGGATTAGCTCAAAATATGAATGAATTAGGTTTGAAGCCGATGGCTGATAGTATGAAAGTAGAATCTTAGAAAGAGGTTTAATTCATGACTAAGAAAACAGAACGAAAAAATCAAGAAGAGGAACAAGATACACGTAACTTTATAATGAGAGTAACTATAGATAGTGACATTGATAAATGGCTTAAAAGCCAAGACAATGCAACTAAGTCTATTAAAGATATGATCAAAGGAACTATTAATGTTTTTGGATACAAAGATTATTTAACAAGTACATCAATAGAGTTCTTTCAAAGAAGTTTTTCTAACGAACAAAACTTAGAAACTGATGATGAAATTAAAGCTAAAACAGTAAGAGTTAATACTCTTGTAAAAAAGCAACAAGAACCTAAAGCTCAAAAAGAGATAGAATCTCAGCGAACTACCCCTCACGTTAATGAAAAGAAAGATTCCGAATCAGAACCTGAACATGATTCAGACTCAGGTAGTGATTATGATTATGATCAATTATGGTCAGATAAAGGACTTTCATAGTATATAAAAGACTAAAATAAAACCGTTGACACATCAATGTTCATTGATAACTAGGCGAGATACCAGTGGTTTTAACCACTGGAGGGATAGCCTTAAGCTGATACGAATGTATCAGCTTATTTTTTATCTCACTTTATATTTTCATGTGTTATGTATGATATAATCAATATGAAAATATAAAGAAGGGAGGGTAATGATGGAACAAACTGTAACTATCAAAGTTAAGTTAGACTTTAATGCTCAAGATATCGCCACTAAGTTTGAGAAAACTATGGAACAGTATCGTCTTGCTTGCAACCACATTTCTGAATACATGTTTAATCATGGTTTTGATATGGCTCAAAGCAGATTAAATAAAGCATTATATTCTGATCTACGGACAAAATTTGGCTTAAAATCTCAAATGGCTCAATCTGCTATCAGAAATGTTGTTGCTAAGTATAAAACTGTTAAAACTCAGCTTGTAAGCAAACCAGTATATTATGATACAGGCAAAAAGAATGTTAAAGGTAAAGAGATCTATCAACGTGTTTACCGTGATCTAAAGTGGCTTTGGTATCCGATCTCTTTCAATACCCCACAAGTCGACCTACAAAGAAATAGAGATTGGTCTTATTTAGCAGCTAAAAATCTGCTCTCTTTGAATACCTTGGATGGTAGAGTTAAAGTAACTCCAGTATGTAAAGGATTTGATCAGTACTTTACTAATGAGTGGAAATTAGGTATCGGTAAGCTTTTACATATTAGAGGTAAGTGGTATTTGCACGTCTCTGCTACCAAAGAAGTTCCTGATTATCAGATAAAACAAACTGAGCATGTAGTTGGTATCGACCGTGGATTACGCTTTTTAGCTACTTGCTATGATGAAAAAGGTCGAACTGCTTTCTTTGATGGTAAACAAGTTATTAGAAAGCGCAGAAAATATAAGAGATTGAGAGCGCGCCTGCAAGTTAAAGGTACAAAATCTGCCAAGCGTAGACTGAAAAAGATCGGTCAACGAGAGAACCGTTGGATGACTGATATCAATCATCAATTGTCTAAGACACTCGTTGATAAGTATGGTAAGAATACCCTTTTTGTAATTGAAAACTTAGCTGGCGTTAGAGAAGCTACTGAAGAGTCTAACAAAGATAGTCGCTATGAAAATGTTTCTTGGGCTTTCTTCCAATTAGCACAATTTCTGACTTATAAATCTAGCCTTAACTCTTCTAAAACAATCGAATTACCAGCGCAATACACTAGTCAAAGATGTCCTAAGTGTGGGCGTATTCGCAAAGAAAATCGAGATCATCACTTGCATCTGTATACTTGTGATAAATGTGGCTATCGGACTAATGATGACCGCTTAGCTGCTATCAATATCCAACAATTAGGAACTAGGTATGTATCTGGTGAAGAAGAACCAAGGATAATCAAAGATAAATAATGCTAGTGAGCTAAACCTTGCTAGATAAACGGGCGCAAGTCAATCGTCCGATATGATGTAGCCACTGTAAGTAGGAGTCACAAGACGCTTGTACTACTGACTTGAGAAAGTCGTGAGCTACAAGCCACGGACTTTAGTCCGTGGTAAATTGACCAAAATGAGCCAAGATTATCAACGTTTTTTGTAATTCTAATTTAGATTTTATAGGAGAAATAGCATGGGTTGGTCTACTGAAAAAACAAGAGCATATTATCAAGAATACAATCGCAAGAAAAAAGAAGAAGAAGCTAAAGTTCAGAAAGCGGCTACTTCCGGAAATACCGAAGCAATAAAAAAACTACAAGAGATTGAAAAGAAAAAAGCTGAAACACGTAGCTATAATGCTCAATTTCAACGAAATAAATACAATAGATTAAAAAAAGAAGCTTCTCAAAATAATAAGGAAGCTCAAAAAGAATTAGCTAAAATTTATAAATCAAAAAATGCTAATAAATTAAAAGAGCACCAAGAGAAGTGTATTGCCACTGTTCTTAAAGCTTTTAATACAAAAACTTTAACTGATAAACAGTTTTCTGAGCTTCTTACTGCTGCTATAGAAAATGCTGATTCCAAACAACTTGTAATGATTAGTGATTGGATGCAAAAAGCTAAAAGAAAGGTTACGGTAGATAAAGAAGGTGAAATTGAAAACAATTACCAAACTTTAGATAGAACTGACAAAATGGTACAAGGAAGACGAGTAAAAGCTGTTATACGATATTTCACTAACTTTACTTTAAGTAATGATCAGTTTCATGAAATTCTAATGACTGCTATTAAAAATTCTGGTTCTAAGCAACTTGAAGTAATTTCTAAATTACTTTCTCAAAGGCAAAAAGATTAAATATATAAAATGAAAAGGCATTACTGCGAATTTAGTAATGCCCTTTTTGTCCAATTATAAAATCTATCTGAAGTAATTAAAAAATAAAATAAAAAGCTTTATAACTGTTGATTTAACAACATTTATAAAGCTTTTTTGTTATAATATATGTAGTGCAGGTTAAGAATTTCGTCCACCTAATTCATAACTAGAGGTGACAATTAATAGAAACCTTTTTGTTATAGTGCTGGTTGGTAACGCATTCGCACTGCGCTAGGATAGTAGCACTAAGCTAATTTTCCAACCTGACTATCAGATTAATTATCTTTAGCCAAGTTAATTATAGCATGAATTAGCTATCACACCAACCTAGTCGACTACCTCGACTAGGTTTTTTTGAATTCAATTTAGTATACAATGTTTTTACGTTAAACAGCCAACAAGAATAATTCTTTCCTGTGCAGAAAAAGAGCGTTCTTGAAATCAATATTGTTAGAGGTATTGATTTCAAGAACGCTTTTTTTGGGAAAATAGTTTAAAAATTTGTATTAGCAAATCTTATTATAACATAGTCTATCCAAAGTCAAAAAAAGCCGTCTAAACTTAATTAGACGGCACGACGAGATTAACTCTTTTTTCTGAATTATGTTTTATTTAATTGTTATTTAGATTATAACACACTTCTTTTGACTATCTAGTTAACACGTCAGCATTTGCTGAAATCACGTCCTGTACAGAACTATTCATGATACTCTTATACTGCAATTCCTTCAGGTCAAATACTTCATCGGGTGAACTGTTTCCAATACTCATAGGTGCATATTCTGAATTAGCTCTGTAGAGTTCAACACGATAGTTACTTGGAAAGTTACTATTAGGCGTGTATTCTACAACAATTGTATCTTCTTGAGTTGGATCTACAGGTTGGCCGACTTCATTTAGTTGCTGTACAACAGTCTTATATCTATCATTTTGCTGAATATTTGTATTAGATTGCTCTTCCGAGTCGGCACCTAATACTAACCCTAATAAGTTTCTGAATAACCCCATAATTTGCCTTCTTTACTGTTTTAATCAGTTTCTTCCAATTATATTCAAGCTAATTTTAATACGCTCAGGTGGCAAATTTGAGCCATTTGAGCGTATTTTTTTAAAGATTTATAAAGATTCACTAGACCATTAGCTAAAAATTAAGCTATAATGACTTCAGACATATTAATATAAAAAATGAGAGTATGAAAAAAGCACATATCTGATTGACGGTCAGATATGTGCTGGATTATAACTTACCAACACTAAGTTTGTAATCCCACGTTCAAAATTGTCTAAAGACACAGTGACAATAGAACATGACTTTTGAAAATTAAGATTTCAAAAGTTTCAATAACATAAATCTCATAGCCAAACTTGGCTAATAACTATTTTAAGAGATTTTATGTTAAACATCAAGACAATTAACGCGGGATTCAAACTTTTATGTAAGTTCGAATCCCGTTTTTTAATTGTTTTTATGAGCGCAGACGTTCAATGACTTCAAAAACGTCAGCAGGTTTAGTTAAGCCGCTGCAATAAGTTAACCCGTAAGATAACCGATTGGTCGGTGAAAAACGTCAAGATGTGACTACGACATGTGTAGCCTGAGCAAGTAGATTAAATGATTCCAACTGCTTAAAGCACGAACGGTAGGGGAGGTTAATTCATCTTAGTAGTGGACTTGAGTTCCGACATGAAACGTGTTGACAAGAGAAGCTACTAAGAGCAATCACATTCCCTTGTGGAGAAGCTAAGTATCCATGAGGTTGTAGGGACTGAATAATACGTAAAATGTGCCTCTTTTGAGGAACTCGACCGACGATGCGAACTATACCTGACTTGTTGAGTTTTATTTTTGCCTGAAAAAAGTAGGGCAAAAACTCTCTCTCAGAAAGCGACTTCCCTGACTTGAAATTTAATTAATTTAAATAAATTCTAAATATAAAAAATAGGCGAATATCTGATTTAGATACTCGTCTATTTAATTCTATTTATTTTTAGTATTTGCTACTTCATCATATTCTTTAAGTAAAAGATAAAGCATTAAGCTAATTGCTCTTTGCTTATCTGTACGAAGGTAAACTGAAGTTAAAGTGAAATCATCATTGAGTTGTTGATCAACACTGAACTTTATTCGAACGTTTTTTTCAGCACTAGCTTCTCTTTTTATAAGATCATCATAATCAGTTGAAAAATTGGTAAGTTTCAGTCTTTTAACGGCTGCTCTACAAAAAACAGAGTAGTTAATCTTTGATTCTTTACTGACACTGAGTAGTTTAGTTTTCAGTTTGTCATTAATTCTGAAATTAAGTGAGATAGGTAATCCGTTTTTATTATCAACTTTATCTTGTTGTTTTATTTTATTGATCCACCTTGTGTATTCATCCATAAAAAATTCTCCAAAAAAATTAAGATTTTTTAAATTCGGGTATTGCACCCTTTATAATTATAGCGCATAATCAGTGTTAGAAAGAGTATCTATTTTGGAGGATACGTTATGCTTAGTAAAAAAATTATTACTGGTGCATCCCTAATGCTTGCGTCGACTGCATTATTAGGAGGATGTTCAAGTAATTCAAAAAGTGAAAATAAATCTAGTACAGCTCAGTCAAGCGTGCTGAAAAAATTACCTGCGGATGAAAGAAATACTAAAAGTTTAGTAGATACACTTAATAACCATCCAGCTACTTTAAAATTAGCTCAAGGAAAAAATGTTAGTTCGTATTATATTCTAGAAGATGCTGATCACATTGTTGGTGATGATACATCCATCAAGGAATTAAATAATAAACAAGCTAAGTACGTAGCTGAAATGAAAAGAAAGAAAATTATTTTAAAAGATATATATTACATCAAACCTTATGATGCTCCAAAAAGTGCAACTTTTTCATCAGTATATGTTAAAAAATATAAATTAAACTCCAGTCAGCAATACACTTTTTACAAATTACTCACTGATGACACCGTTAACGAATTAAATTTACATTCGGCTGGAAGTACAAAAGCTCCACTTTTAGAAGAGTCATCTTACTTTAAAAATATGGAATCAATGTATGTTACTATTTCAAAAGCTAAAGTAGTTGATAAAAATCAGGTACAAGCTACTAATGTGATTCATTATAAATTACAAAATGGTAAAAAAGGAACAGTTTCTGTAAAGACGGTCCCTATAAACATTGGTGATTAGACTCAATTTAATAAGAAACTTTAAAGGAATTGATGTTTGGCTTGTGTTATTGCTGTACAACAGTCTTATATCTATCATTTTGCTGAATATTTGCATTAGATTGTTCTTCCGAGTCGGCACCTAATACTAAACCTAATAAGTTCCTTAATAATCCCATAATTTGCCTTCTTTACTGTTTTAATTGATTTCCATTATTTTTTGTATTCAAGTTAATTTGAATACGCCCAGACAGCAATTTTAGCTTATTTGAACGAATTTTCTAAAGATTTACTAGACCATTAACTAGAAATTAAGCTATAATTAAACAGACATTTAAATATAAAAAATAAAAGAGTATGAAAAAAGCACATATTTGACGCCAATCAAATATGTGCTGGACTAGAACTTACAACCCTAAGTTTTAATCCCACGTTCAAAATTGTCTAAAGAGTCCGAAACAATTTGAACATGACTTTTAATTCAATTAAAAGTTTTTATTATTCCTTATGCCACTTACATGGCAACTAATATTTTAGCGGAATAATAATATATTTTCAAGATAATTAAGGTGGGATTCAGACTTTCTAGGCAAGTTTGAATCCCTTTTTAATTGTTTTTATGAGCGCAGACGTTCAATGACTTCAAAAACGTCAGCAGGTTTAGTTGAGCCGCTGCAATAAATTAACCCGTATGATAGCTGATTGGTCGGTGAAAAACGTCAAGATGTGACTACGACATATGTAGCCTGAGCAAGTAGATTAAATGATTCTAACTACTCAAAGCATGAACGGTAGGGGTGGTTAATTCATCTTAAATAGTGGACTTGAGTTCTGACATGAAATGTGTCAGCAAGAGAAGCTATTAAGAGCAATCACGTTTCCTTATAGAGAAGCTAAGTACCTATAAGGTTGCAGGGACTGAATAATGCGTAAAATGTGCCTCTTTTGAGGAACTCAACCGACGATGCACTATACCTGAAATGTTGAGTTTTCTTTTTGCCTGAAAAAAGTAGGGCAAAAACTCTCTCTGAAAGCAACTTCCCTGAAATGATAGATTCATGTACTTTTCTCATTTTGAGTATTTACTACCTCATCGTATTCTTTTAATAAAAGATACAGCATCAAACTTATAGTTCTTTGTTTACCTGTATGAAGGTAGACTGATGTTAGAGTAAATTCATCATTAAGCTGCTGATCAATACTAAATCTAATTCTTACATTCTTTTTAGCATTAGTTTCTTTTTCTATTAGATCAACATAATCATTAGAAAAATTAGTAAGTTTCAATCTTCTAATAGCTGTTCTACAGAATACAGAATACTTAATATTAGATTTTTCACTAAGATTTAGTAACTTAGCTTTTAGTTTTTCATTAATTCTAAAATTAACTGTAATTGGTAAACCTTCTTTGTTATTGTCTTTATCTTGTCTTTTTATTTCATTAAACCAATCTGTACATTTATCCATATATTCTATATTCTCCAAAAAATTAAGATTTTTTAAAATTAGGTATTGCACCATTTAAAATTATAGCGCATAATCAAAAATTGAGAAGAATATTTATTTGGAGAATACATAGTTATGCTAAATAAAAAAATTATTACTGTTGCATCCCTAATGCTTGCATCAACTTCATTGTTAGCAGGATGTTCAAGTAATTCTAAAAATGAAAATAAAGCTAGTACAACTCAATCAAATACAGTAAAAAAATTACCTGTAGGTGAAAGAAATGCTAGAAACTTAGCAAATATACTTTCTAAGCATCCGGCTAAGTTTAGAGTAGCAAAAGAACATCATAAATTAACAAATTTAACCTATGGTAAATATTTTATCTTAGAAAGACCTAATTACTTAATTGGAGAGAATATTTCTATAAAAGATAATAATAAAAGGATTGCTGCAAATAACAGAAGTAATATTTTAGTAAAAGATAATGATACATCAAACTTTATTGAAGTATTATCAGCACCTAAAGACGCTACTACTGCTTTGGAATACGTTAAGAAATATGGATTAAATACTGCTGAACAAGATGCTTTCTATAGATTACTGACTAGTTACGAGGGTGATTATATACAATTGAATAGTAAAAGTAATACAGCAATTATAGATGCTAAAAAATATTTCAATAATATGAAATCTATGTATCTTACACTTTCAAATGTTAAAGTCATAGGTAAATCGGGTATTAAGGCTACAAAAAATATACATTATGAATTAAAAGATAATAAAAGGGGAGTATACTCTGTAAGTAATCAATATCAAATTAATCTTTGAGAAACAACAAAGGCTGACTTACAATCACAATTTGAGAAGCGACTTTAAGCAAAACGATGTTCGGTTTACTATATTGCTATGCACGTTAAAATGTCGTAAAATAGTATTTAGGCTGGACATCGGCGAAAAATTTAATATATAAAAAAAGACAAGGTTGAAGGCGTATTACCAGTACTCCTTCAATAAATGTTCTTATTACCAGTAAGAACAACCTTGTCTGGTAGTTTTACACACTACCGCTTTACATTGTACTAGAATTCCTGCTTTAATAAAAGGGATTCTAGTTTGAATATATAATGCGTACTTGAGTAGGAGTGTAATATTTTAAGCATGTTTGCATACTATCAGGCATATGGTTGTTTAACCATATGCCTTTTTTATTGTTAAATTTAAAAACGATGTTCGGTTTTTTTGTGGGGATAGATACAATTTAGGAGATGTTATGGGTAAAAAAGTTGCACACACTTTTTTTAAGACAACTAATCACGTTGTTAGTGAACAAGAGTTACTAAATAGAGCACATAGAGTCAGAACATTTGAGGGCACTAACTATATAAATCATCAAAATGGTTTGTTTTTTTCTGTAGATGGCAAAAATAAGCTATCATTGTTTGAAATTTATCCGTCAGTAATGTCAGCTTACGATACTAACAGACGTATTTTTGCTAAAAGAAAGAAATCTAATCGACCGCTTCTCAGTGGTTTTACGATACGTAAATAGTATTAATTTTTACATCTAGCATTTCATTCTTTCAAAATGGAGTGTTAGCTGTAGCAATCAATATGATTGTTACAATCTTTCTTTGATAATTTTATTATTCCCTATAATTTAATTTAAAAAGTCACTTACATGGCTCTGCGATAACTGGTGTTTTAAAAAGAGGTTCGATTCCTCTTATCGCTCTACTCACTTGTTAGTGAGGTGTTCTTTGACAACTAAGCTCGAAAGAGTACATACTGCGGGATAAAGTTTGCGGGTAAAATTGCAAAAGGCAATTAATCTTTAATCTTCAACACAGCTTTGCTGGGTACGCTAGGTCTATTAGTCGAAATTTAAACCCGTTACGCTGCTAATTTTTTAGTCATAGGTAGAGTCCTAAAGAGGTGTAATTCCTTGTAAGCGTGAGTCTGTATATGGTTTACATAGACGCAGACAGTTGATAGTTATCTATAAACTAATCTTTCTAGTTTTTCATGTTTTCGCTATAAAAATATGAATCATTAACAAAGTCAATTAAATCAAAGTCTTGTTAGACTTTGATTTATAAATAACTGGAGTATGGTATATCTCCATATCGGGACAGTGGTGGGTTAATAACTATAGTGGCGATTGATCCACTTGGAAAGAATTATGAAATTAACTTTTAACAAACATAAATTTAAAAAGTTATCATCTATTTCTTTTTCTGCTTTGTTAGCTTGGTTAGTACCAATGGTATTGGTTTTATCAGTAGCTTTGATAATCCAACAATTGGGAGCGAGTATTAATTCTGATCCATTTCAGTTATCTACTCTTGGTGACGTAGTTTTATTGTTATCTTGGATTTTTTCACCACTTGTTTCATTTGCATTGTGGTTCGTTAATCGCAAAAAGAAAAATAATTTTATAAGCTCGTTCTTTATATATACTGTAATTTTATTTTTTGTATCTCTGATTCCATTATACGTGAATCCAGCTAAAAAAACTTCTTATGCTGTGAGGATAGCAATCAATAATACAAAAATCTTTTACATAGCTTTATATATAGCTTTATGTATTGGTTTTGTTGTTAACTTGTATATTTCTAAGCAGGCCCTTAAAAAGTCCAATTGGTGGCTTTTCATTGTTGCACTGCCTTATGTTTTTACGGGATTAATGGCTTTTCATCAACAACAGGCTTTTATAAAGTTTATGAATTTAAAAGAGTTCAGTTATAAAAATGTATCTGAAATGTTATGGAACACAAATTTTAGTGATATTCGTTTGATAAACCCACTTTGGTATCAGATTATCGCTTTAATTATTGTAAGTACATTATTGATGCTAGGAGCTATTTTAAGTGAAATTATTTGGAAAAAGACGAAAAAATGGCGAGAAAAAGCCTAAAGATAAGATAAAAAAGAAAAAAAGAAAAAAATTATATAAAACTCCCAGTGATGTAAAACTTTTTTATCAAATGCCAGTAATTTTAGTGGTTTCAGTTATTTTACTACTTACTGGTTTTATTTGGATTGAGCATAATCATCGTGTTTATACCCAGCAAGTAATGGCATCTTCTATGAAATATAATGAAGGGTTACCACTTTGGGGCGGTAAGTCTAAAGGTGCTCTAACTTTAGGTCATACTAGACTAAGTAAAGATGGTAAAACGTTAGCTGTTGAAATCAAATATGATGATACAGCCCATCAACAATTGTCATCATTTGGTAATAGATACAAATTGAGACTTGTTGATACTAAGCAGAATCCAATGCCTAATGTAAAACTTAGATATGGAATTTTTGGTACTGATGGATCAGGTGTCTTAACAGTCTACTCTCCAACTGGTTTTAGAAATCAAGCTTTTATCGTAATGATTATTGATAATGGTCAATTGGTATCTACCGATGATTTACAAGATGATACTACACAAATGACTGATGATGATCTTGATGATTCAATTACTGCAGAACTTTCTAGTGGTGCAGATGATAATCCTGATAGTACTAATGATAATGGTGAAGATAGTACAAGAGCTAAATTACCACCTTTGTATTATGTGAGATTAAATGCACACAATGCTAAACGAAATTATCGAAATTGGAAAAATGATTCAGATATTGTAACTGATTTGTTTATAAAGAAAAATCTTGCTGACTTACGACGAAAAATGGATGTAGCTAAACAAAAAATAGAAAAAGCTCAAAAAACATTACATGAAATGAATATAAGACTTGAAGAAAATAAAGATGACGCTGTAGCTAGAGACAATAAGCAAAATTTGCAAACTACTTTATCAGATTTACAACGTAATTATAAATTGATGAATAAACGGTATCAGAAACTTGAAGATAGCAGTATTTCTTCAGACATTCTGGAGCCTGAACAAACAAAGCATCATACATATACGATTGATAGTCTTGAAAATATGTATTAGTTATAGATTTGGAGGAAAGATGAAGAAGTCAAAAAGAATTGTATTAACCCCCCCATTGATTATTTATATGATAGGTCTTATGGGGGTAGGAATAATTACATGGATTTTAGGTGTATTTAAATATTTTATTGAAGTATTTATAGCCTTGGGTCTCACAAATACTTTATGTATGGCTATGTTTTTTATACGTAAAGATCATGAAAATGATTATGAATAGTAAGAGATTAGCAGAAGAGATATATAATTTTTTCTATTCAAATCCCTCTAAAGGTGTTGATGATATCATTACCATGGCTCAAAGATCTTATGATAAAGCTCATAGAGAAATAGTTCCTCAATATAAACCTAGAAAGATAGAAAATCTTAATAGCATCCCCGATGAATACAAAGCTAAAAGCAGAGTGGTTAAGCGCAGAGCATATCGTGATCAATCAACATTTGCAGATGAAGATGATGATTATTGGGATAAATAGTTATAAGAAAGGTTAATAATGACTAAATCATTAATAGGAGTCATTTTGATTGCAGTGGCAGTTGGGACAATATGTGCGGTTGAAACTCCAGCGTTAGAAGCATTTAAACATACATATACTTCAAAAATTGCGGCATTCATATTTGCTACTGTTTTAATTTTAGTGACAGGTGCTTTTGTAGTATTACATAAATAGATTATTTAAAAGGTTGTTAGTAATAACAGCCTTTTTTATTTGCTCTTTTTAGAAAGAATGGTGAATCAATGAGTAGCATACACTTGGTAATTCCAGAAGAAGTTGATAAAAATTATAATCACGCTTTATCACTTTTGTCAGCTGGTGCAGGAGATTTTGTAGGATATAAAGATAAACTCTCTATGCTTGAAGATATTATGTACAATCCTGGTAATCCTAGTGCAGTTATTCTTGGTGAAGCTGGTGTCGGTAAAACAGCATTAGTTGAACAATTGATTCATTTACATGAAGAGACTACTGAGCCATTTGTTGTAGTGAGATTAGCAATTGAAACTTTAGGTGCTTTGCCAGAAAACATTATGATTGCCCGAATGAGTACACTTCTTGATGATATGCGTGTAATTCGTAAGGCAACGCAAAAAGGTAATCCAGGAAAAAGATTCAAACTTATTCTTTTTATTGATGAAGTTCATAAGCTTAATGACTACGGAAAAAGTGTTAGATCTTCTGCGGCACTAAATGCTCTTAAGGAAGGGTTAGGACGTGGCGTGTTCCCAATCATTACAGCCACTACTGCTAAAGAATATTTTGAAAATTTGGCTCAAGATGATGCGATTGATAGACGTTTCAATAAAGTAATTATTGATCCACCATCTTTAAAACTAACGGCTTTGATTTTAAGACGGCATATAGAGTCTTTAAGAAAAAAGTTAGATTATGTACCTGAAATTACTGATAGGAGTTTAACTGAACTCGTTAATTTAGCTGATGTTTATGTTCGTAACCAAGTTAATCCGGCTAAGTCTAAGGCATTACTTGATAGTTGTGTTGGACGAGAAACAAGGCTGTATATGGTTACTGGTGAAAAAAGAAAAATTGATCACTTAACGTTTAGATATATTTTTAAGCAAGAAGGATATAACATCGATCCGCCTGCTAGTGCGAAAGTTGTTAGAGCAGAAATACATAGACGTGTTAAGGGACAGCCTTTGGCGGTTAAGTTAATTGGTGATGCAATCAATAATGCTTTCTATGCTCCTCGAAATCGTAAAAAGCCACTGTTTACAGCTCTTTTAGTTGGTACTACTGGTGTTGGTAAGACGGAGACCGCAAAAGCCGTAGCAAAAGCTCTATTTGGTCGTGATGATGCCATATTGACTATTAATGGTGGTGACTATCCTACGGCTGAAGATGCTCCTCAAGTTCAAAAAATTATCGGTGATGATATGGCAGCTAATAAACAAAAAGTAATTTTACTTGATGAGTTTGAAAAATCACATCGAACTGTACAATTTTCACTTATGAGAATGCTTGACGAGGGTATTGTTAGAGATAGTCATGGCGTTGATCGTGCAATAAACAGTACTGTTGTTCTTGGTACTTCAAACTTAGGTGCCGACTTTTTCAATAAAATGGGAAAAAATATGCAAATCAATCGAAATGAACATCCAAATGACTATTCGGATGAAATGTATCAAAAGTTTAACCATAACAAGAGTGAATTAGTTCAAGCTTTGGTAAATGGTGATACTGGTCAAAATAATGGTATTAAGCCTGAAATTTTACAAAGATTTCAAGCTATTATTCCATACTTACCACTTCCTCCAGCAGTTATGGCGATGATTGCCAGAATAAAGGTCGAAGCCTTGCAAAAGGGCTGGAGCATCCCGGGAAGTATTTATTCTTTGGGAAACATGAGTATTAGATTGATCTTACCTCAACCTGAAAGTGGGGACTGGTGGTATAAACACTTAGGCAATAAGGTCTTTTATGATATTGATCCTGTATCAGTAATGATTGCGGATGACATGATCAGCCGTGAAGGTGATAAGGAAGGTGCAAGAGCCATTGATGAAATAATCAATACTAGGTTAGTTTCTAAGGTCAGCGAAATTATTTCAGACCGTATTGAAGAAGGATTACCAGTTGATTCTAAATATGGTGGCTTTCTTATTAGCACAAATGGTCATGCGACTTTTGAGAGTACAGATAGAGGTGCCGCTGATATTTCTGTTAAATTTTTGACTAATGAAGATATCAGAGAAGAAACAGAAAGCAGCGACTACATCTATTAGCGGAGTATCACTGGAAAGGGGGTGAAACATGAAAATAATAAAAAGATGTTCTTATTGTTTATTGAGATTTTTAAAAACTAAGACCGCTGTAATCTTAGCTTTATTAGCGCTAATAGGTGTGGGAGTATCCAGTCAGGTCAAAGCAAGTACTAATTATAATTTCTCAACTGTTTTTCAATATTATATGCTTGATAACCGTGCAGAGAGTGTAACAGAGCAAGGTAGTAATCATAAGGCAGCCTATGTGGCACCACTAGGGTCTGGTGGTATTAGCGGTTCATTTTCATACGATGATATTGTTAATTCTGCTCCTAATGAACAGGGTGCTCGTAATACTGCTAAAAACTTTGTCTCTATGATGGCAACTTACTCAACTTTTAAGTACTTTTCAAATAGAGTTCAAGGATTTGAGAGTATAGGTGCTTATATTGGACGTTTTATTATCATGATAGTATTGATGCCGATTGCGTTATTGATGGACTTTGTAAATATGCTGGTACCGGCTTTATTAAAGCTACTTGCTAAAATGAATATCATCCCTTTATTGGGAAGCGTATTAACTAATTTATCTATCCAATCTGGGATGCTTAAAGCTCTAGGTTTATCTAAAGAAACAATCAATAACTTTTTAGATGCGTTTCTTGCGATAGCTATTATCTTTATCTTAATTTCATTAGCAATGGCATTAAGGCGTGGTGCTCAAAATATCGACCAGTATCACTTTAATAAATTTAAAGGACGTATATTTACCATGATCTGTTTACCACTTGTAGTGGGTGGAGCTGCAACACTCATCAATTCAATTACTGATATGACTAGTAAATTCCCACAAGTAACTACTGATGATTTTACACGTTACTTGGTTGATGATAGAACTTGGGCTTATCAATATAACTTTGCGCCTATGGGTAACTCAACAAAAGAGTCTGATATAAAAAGCGATGATAATGGATCGTTTGTAGATCTTGATTTTGATCCTTATGTTGATGCTGGTGCTAAAAGAATCGCAAACATTAATCAAAATAGTTCTATAGCAGGTAAGCAATCAGTTTTTCCTAATAGTGCTTTATTAATGGCATATGGGATGAGTCAAGCATTTTCAGCTACCGATTATATCAATTATGAGGGGTCTGAACAGTCAAATGCTAATCCTATAGCTTATGGCTCTTACTATGAGTATGCTTTTGAATTTGGTCAAGGAACAGACAGTAAATTGTTAGACGTCAATAACGCTTACTATCCTTCTGGTGGAAAATCTGGTGTAAAAGATGATCAGGACGGCTCTTATAAGTCTGCAATCAATGATTATAAGGCAGGGAAAGACGGTAAAAGCTTAAATACTTCAGTTATTACAGCTTGGCGTGATCGCTTTATCTATGGTGCCAAAAATTCAGGTGATTTAGATAAGTACTACGGCACTACTCCCAGTCAAGAAATGGTTAAAAACCAAGTAGGTGGGCATAAAAGTGGTACTGTCCCATCAGACCAATCAATGTTTTTGATTTTATCAACAATATTTGATGAAAATGGTGGACGCTACTATATTGATGCGCCTGCCCGTGGTATTTACCAAATGAAAGGACAATTTGATAGTAACCGTTCAGATTACTATGTTGTTTCGATGATTGGAAACCCAGGCTTTACTATTTGTGGTATGCTTACGAAACCATTAATTACTTTAGTGGTTTGGATGGCATTACTCATAGCTATTTTCTCGGTGGGTTTGCTGGATATGAATATTAGACCGCTTGAAGCTTATGTTAAGGGAATCATAGTTGGAGATTTAGAATATCCAGCTGCATTCTTATTCTATGCATTAGGAATTGCAGGAACTTTAATAATGTTCTCGATTATGCCACAATTGTTAACTACATTCATTACTGCAATTTCAAATATGGTAGTGAAGGCTATCCCAATGGCCTCTGGTGCAACACCTACATCCCCACAACAATCATTAGCTTATAATGGTACTCCTTTAATTATTCAAGGAATCGTTGGTGTATTTTTTGCTGGTTTATGGATCAAGTCTGAAAAATTTAGAAATATCTTGAATGAGATATACTGCTATCCATGGAATTGGGCTAAAGCTGCTGGTGCTAGACTTGAACAGTCGGCTAATAGAAACGGCTATGCAGTTAAAGCTAGAGCTGCTGAGACCAATCAGAGAATGCATAGAAGATTTGGTAAACCTCTTAACAAGGCTAACGATAAACTGAGAGGCTTTTCTAATAAGTTATTGGGTAAATCAGCTCCTGTATTAGCAACAGATAATGATAATCCTGAAAATAGACCGAACAATGATGCTCCAACTAAGAGTACACACGAAAATGAAATACCTAAAAAGAGTACTTCTACTACATCAACTAGTAAACGTAGAAAGGCTAAGACTCCTGAAGAAATCAAACGTAATGGTCAATTTGATCGTATCAATAAAGACTTGTCTGATGTTCAAATGGATCCTAAGACCTCTAGTGCTACAGTGGATAAGGTACTTGATGCACAAAAAGCAGTTGACGACTTTAGAAAGAAGCCTACTAAGAAGAACTTTGCTGCTGCGAAGGGACGCTTAGAAGCTTTGAAGCAACAGATGATTAAAGATGGTGCTCCTAAGGGTAAGATTGCTGCAGTGGATAAGGCTATCAGCGAACTTGATAATCTTGGTAAAGACTACGGTATTGACCCTGAAAAGGTTAAACCAGAAAAACCGGTTAAATCTAAGAATGTTGAAGTTAAAGATAAAGATGATTCTAAGATTGAAGCTGGTAAACTTGGAAAAGCACAACAAGCTATTAATACCTTTAAGAAGCAACCAACCGCTAAGAACTTTGCTACTGCTAAAGGTCAATTAGAAGATTTAAAGAAGCAGATGATTAAAGATGGTGCTCCAAAGGAAGATATAGCTAAAGTTGATAATGCTATCAAAGATCTTGATAACTCAGCAAGAGAAAATGGTATTGATCCTAATAAGATTAAGCCAGACAAACCTGTTGTATCTAAGAATGCACAACCTAAGAGTCTTGATATTAGAGATACTGGGATTAAATCAGTTCCGGCTAATAAACTTAAGAGTACACAACAGGCTATGGATACCTTTAAGAAGCAACCAACCGCTAAGAACTTTGCTACTGCTAAAGGTCAATTAGAAGATTTAAAGAAGCAAATGATTAAAGATGGTGCTCCTAAGGAAGATATAGCTAAAGTTGATAATGCTATCAAGAATCTTGATGATTCAGCAAGAAAAGAAGGTATTGATCCTAATAAGATTAAGCCAGACAAACCTGTTGTATCTAAGAATACTCAGCCGAAGAAACCTAATATTAATCCTCAGCCAACTAAAATTACTAGACTTAGGGATGCCCAACAAGCTATAGATACTTTCAAGAAGCAACCAACTACCGATAATTACACTGCTGCTAAAGGTAAATTAGAAGGTTTGAAGCAGCAAATGGTTAAGGATGGTGTTCCTAAGGAAGATATAGCTAAGGTCGATAAAGCTATTAAGGGATTAGATAATTCGGCACAAAAGCATGGTATTGATGTAACAAAGCAAAATTCTACTAATGCAGGTAATGCTCAAACTACTAGTCCTACTGAATCGCACCATAAGCAAGTTACTCAAAAGGTAGATCAATCTGATAATAATAGTTCAGAGTCACCAAAGACTACGACCGTTGAAACTTCTGAAGCTCAAACTACTAGCCATACTAATACTCAAAATAAGAGCAGAATTTTAAAGGAGGCGCATAAACATAAGAATATATTAGATAGTAAAAATGTCGTCAAAGATTCTAAAGTTATAAATTCTGAGGACGCTGAGTCGACTTTCAAGAACACTAAAAAAGTTGTTGATCACTTAGAAACTCATAATAATCACAAACCAGTTGTAAATGTTACTGATACTAAAGAAACAAACAGAATCGTTAAGAATATAACTAGTGATCCTGAAATTCATAGAACTACTCGTTATGTGAATACTAACCAAATTAAGGGTGTAGTAAGTTCGCTAGGGGATGCAGCAAAAGATGAGCGTGTTGTAAAACCGCTTAAGCAGTTGTATCAAAGTCAAAACTTATCTGATGTTAAGCATAGTATCAGATCATTACAAAAGTCTGTGAGAGCTTTAGACTCTAATACAAAGAAACAAATCAATAAGAAATCATTGATTGATAGTTTGTATAATTTACAAAATAGTAATAAATTTGGAGGTAAAAAATAATGACAACATGGATTCACTCAGTTGCTGGTGAAATCTTAGGCTGGGTCTTAGCTGGTGTAGGATTATTCCTAGTAATTGTTGGAGTTATCTATATGGCAATGGCCTTGAAAGGCAAAACAAAGGAATGGGGCAATTTTGTTCAAAACTTCTTTGTAGGTTTAGTAGGGGGATTGATGTTAGCTTGGGCTGCTACAAGTCTTGTTAACTTCTTCAAGAGCAAGGGTGCTGAAATTCCTCATAGCTAATGATTTGATTGGAGAAGTCAAAAATGAAAGAAGATATGCAATTAGCTATCGCAATTTCAAATGCTGCTCCAGATGGAATTACCGAATTAGAAAAAGCCGCTAAAGAAAAAGGTGTTCATTTTTTTGAAAAGGATGAGCACCTTTTTTTATACCCTATTGATCAAGATTTAATTGAAGAGGCAGGATATGATTTAGGGACAGCTGATACTAGATTTGAATTAGTATGGGTTGATCCACAAAGTCATATTGTCAAGGAAAGCAATCTATCAGAAAAAATAGATAAAGTAGACTTTTTCAATAAAACTTTCCAACTTTTTGATTTACCTGATATTCTTACTTTTATTGAAAATAATAATGAGCTTATAGAACAGGAAAAGAAAAGTATTTCTGGAGAAGTCAGTGAACCTACACTTAATGATCCAGTTCAAACGAGTATCTCGGATATACAAGATGATGAAGATATAAATATTGATATTCCTACGTCTTTTGAAGATGAAGAAGATACCGATGATACGTCGAAAACTGAATCAGAAAAAGTGGATAATGAAATTGTAGACGAAAGCAAAAAAGAAGTTCCTCAAAATACAATCCCTACTGAAGAAAACGATAACGATGATGATCCATTTTCGTTAGAAGATTTATCTAAAGGATTTGAAGATGAGGAAGATGTAGAAGAAACCAGTGATCCTCCGAATATGGAGGACCCACTTATGCAAGCAGCGATTGAAATCTTTAATAAAAATACTATTGGAGATGTGTTACCGGAGTTTGACACTCAAACTAAGAACTTGATAAATTCAGATATCATTGAAGCTCAAGATAAAGTAAATACTGCGAAAAAACAAGCAATTGATAGTATTTATCAATCATTAAAGAGCAATCATGATAAAGAACTTGATCAAGCACTTGAAACAGAAATCGCTCAAGCTAAACAATCTCATGAAGGCAATATATCTCAAATCAAACAAAATCAGGATGCTGAGATAGATAAAATTGCTGATGAAGAAAAGAAAGCTTATGAGGATAAAAAAAATAAAGCCGGTCAAGCTGCACTACAAGATTTTTATAGAAAATATGATGCTGAACACCTCGACGAATTAAATAACATCATTGCATCTAAATCCGAAGTAGTAAAAAAGAACACTAAATCTGAAATTGAAATTGAAAATCAGAATCTAGATGATTACATTGAAAAGGTTAAAAAGTCTATTTTCAATCATGTTACCGAAAATCCTGAAATTGACAATATTTTAGATAGCTTTAGACAAGTACTTGATAATCAAAAGCAACGCTTGTTAAAAGAAATAAAACATGTAAAAACTGAAAATACAGATTTAAAAAAAAAAGTAACAAGTCTTAAGAATGCTGTTGAGATAAGCAAACAAACCTTTGATGCAAGAGTTAGTGCTGAAGTTGCTGAAAAAGTTAATCAACAAACTCATAAATATAAGCTTCAAGTTGAAGACGCAGATAATAAACGCAAATCCGCTGAAAATACAGCTAACGACTGGCGACAACAGTATATTGAGCAAAAGGCTAAAAACGATACTATGTTGGAAAAAATCAATTCTTTGAATGAAAGAATAACTAATATGCAAGATGTTCAAAGATTTGCTCCGATGCAACAGCCTGTCGCACAACCAACACAACCTCAAGTACCATCTCAACCGCAAGCTACGGACATTGTTACTAGAAAATCTGAAAATAATAATCATCCAAATAAATGGATAAAAATCTTAGGTATAGCAGCATTGGTTGTAGTATCCGTTGGATTTACAGGAACAACTACAGCTTTAATAATGAATAATCATCAATCTACTGCTCAACAAACTCCTACAGTTACCCAAACTGATAATGGAAGTTCATCAGAATCGTCAGATTCGACACCTAATACTTTTACCTATACGACCAAAGACGGTAAAAAATATGTAGTAACCAAGGATGATGATCATAGTGGACATTACACTGATGATAAGGGGGTCACTCACACAGTTATTTTCAATCAAAAATAATGGAGGATATGTGGTATGGATGAAATATATGTAGTTTCAGATGTTGATGAATCAGAATTGGAAAGTACTCCTAAAGATGCAACTTCCAAGAAAAACAAGAAACAAGAAAAAAAAGAAAAGAAGGTGTTTGCTCCTCTAAAAGGAAATGTAGAAAAGAAGCAAAACAGTTATGAGTTAACGCAATTACCTCAGGCTGGAAGCAATGATACAGATAGTGTTAATTTAACATTAACTGGTATTAGTTTAATTTTTACAGTCATTATTTTTATAATTGCTCACTTTAAGATGGGGACTAATAATGAATAATGAATTTAAAAATTATTCAGGTAATAGAACCAATCTAAGAGCTAGAGCTATCAATCAAATTAAACGCGTTGGTATTTCTGAACACTTGGGAGCACTTGGAGACTTCCTAGTAACAACTTGGGGTGGTATTTTAACTGCACTGGGAATCTTAGGTATTGGAGCAATAATAATCTTTATGATTCTTAATCTTGCAGATTTTTCAATATTACTTCAAAATACAATACCAGCTATACTGATGATAATAGGATTAGTGCTTATTGCTTTGAATGCACTGTTAACTAATCCAGTTCAAGGTAGTCAAATTATTGTTAGTGCAAAATTTCTGTATAAGAAATTTAGAACATGGGGAATAAAAGGAAAACGTCACCAAGAAAAATGGTGGCGTTTTTTGGATGATAAAGAGGATATTGTTGAGACTATTTACAAAAATAGACCTTATTATTTAGCGGTTTACAACGTAAGAGGGGTTGTTAGTCCTGTAACATTTGATAGAGACTTAGAAGATGCAGCAAGTGCAGATAATAATCTTTTATTAAATAATGAACGAGATACAGTTTTAGCAACAGTTGTAAGCGTTGATAAAACGAACGTTAAGAAAAAGCAACTACCTCTAAATGCTACACCAGCTATGAGAGCTAAACGTAATATGCAATATTCGCTAACATCGAATTTACCTAATAATCAGCAAATAAAAACTTTGAATATACTTGCAGCTCCATCTGTAAGTATATTGCGACAGCGTATTACACACCTTGAGTCTGCATATCAAACCGGTTTAGTAGTTGGATATCGTAGATTAAGAGGTAAAGATATCAAAAACTCATTTAAAGAAATATTTGGAGAGGGGTGAGATATTTGTTTAGGAGAAGGCATAGAAGGTCAAAATCCAAAAAAGTTAAAGATAAAAAAATTAGAAAGAAGAATGATTTTGTTGGAGACTCTGGATTTATGTATCCCTTCGGGTATGTTGATACTGACTCTTATATATTTTTAGGGCATAAAGTAATGGCTATATTTGATATTGTTTTTCAATATGGTACTAATAGACCAGCTGGGATAGGTTGGACTACTAATTTGATACCTAGAGGTTATTTAGATAATGGTCAAGTTATGTTTATTCAACGACAAAAGGGCGTTGATAAAGAAACAGAACAAAATATTGTTGGTAAAACATTATCTTCTAGTATGTCTACAATGGCTAATACTGATGATGATGATGCTAAAGAAGCTGCTAACAATTCTGATCGTATTCAAGATATCCAACTAGCTGCTGCTTTAGCGAAAAATAATATCATGGTCGACTCTGATATTTTAATGATTGTAAGAGCTAATACTCCTAAAGATGTAGAAAGTGTAATTAGTGAATTAAAACTGGATTATAAAAACTCTAGTGTGCGTGGGGTTATGATAGTGCGTAGAACTGGAGAACAGTTAAAGTCTCTTAGAGAGTCGTTAATTTCTGTTCATGGAGATCATTATCATAATACTGACATGTCTTCAGTTTCTGCGGGTAGATTATTCATGCCTTCGGTTGGCTTTTCTGATTCACAAGGTGTAATAGTAGGTGAAGATGTTCATTCACTTATAAATCGTAATACAGCAGTAATTGATTTTAGTGATATCAAAAGTGCAGTTATATATATGGGTAATGTACAACCTTTTGTGTCTATTGGTGGATATGAAGGTGGCTCCTTCATGCAAAATGGAGGTACTGCAGTTGCTCATGTAATTGCAGATGGCAATTATTTAAATGGTGGTAGAACTCATCATATTGTTTTATCTAAAAACGATTATCGAACAACCGATAGTTTAGTATTTGACATGAGAAAAGATGCCATTAATCCTTTTGAAGTTTTTGGTACTCCTGAAACAGTTCAACAAGATGCAAATACTAATTTTGATAAAGTTAGCACTATGCTTTTAATGGCTGCTGGAGCAGAAAATAATGATTATATAAAGCAAAATCTTAGTTCACAAATACGACACTGGTTTATTTATAAAGCTAAGGGTAATGGTATTTATACTGAGGACCCTGATAATGAACCTATGAAAGCTCAGCGAATTTTAGCTACAAATAATCATAAAGATTATCCAATACCTTCAGAATTTTTACTTCACTTAAACAATATGGTAACTGATGCCTCAAATACTAGTTCCCAAGAGTGGCGGGATGCAAAGCTAATGTATCAAACATTGGATACTTTGGTTACCTCATATCCTTCTGTCTTTAGACGAACTACTACTTTACCTAATGTGTACAAGGCAAAAGATAGGAATATTTACTATGATTTGTCTAAATTAGGGGAAGATAAGACATTGAAATCTATTACGTTTTTAAACGTGTTAGCTTATGTAACTAATAGAGCATTACCTGGTGAAACTATAGTAATTGAAGGCTTGGATGAAATCGATCTTCCAGTTAAAAGCTTAGCTACTTATCGTGAAAGAATGGATGCTAAAGGCATTAATTTAATTAGTGTATTTGAGCATATAAAGAATCCAGTTAATCCATTTTCCTATGAAACTTTTACAGGAATACTGAATCAACAAGATATGATTGTTTTAGGAGGGATTACTGACGAAGACGCACAACAATTAGGACAAAATTGGCAACATTTACCCCAAACAGTAATTTCTCAGCTTGAAGCTGCTAATGATGGTATCCTCTACTTTTATCGTAGGCGAGACCACATTGGTGCTTTGATTGATACACATCTTATTTTGTAGAAGAGGAAGTAAAATATGAAAATAAGCGCAAAAGGCGTGTCGATTATAGCGACATGCCTTTTATTATCGAATGTTGCAACTATCCTATCTACTAAGCATGTATCTGCAAATTTTGAAGGATTTACAAGTAGATGTATTCAAGATAAAAGTTCAACTACCAATTCGGAGAGTTCAAGTGATATGAGTATTACTGACTCAGGTGCAATCGGATCATGGACTAAAAAAGGTACTAAAGCGTATGATACGGCAAAAAAAGTTTTTATGTATTGGGTAGAAAAAGGAATGAGTGGAGTTCAAGCAGCTGGAATTGTTGGTAATATTGGAGGTGCTGAAGATAAAAGTTTTGTATTGGACCAAAAAGAGTATGGAGGAGGAGGGGGAGGTTTGTACCAGTTTACCCCGTATAGTAAGTATTTGAATGGATCTGATGGATCTTGGTCAGTAAAGAGCCAAGGTGACTTTGTTATTAAGTCAGAAAAGGGGACAGTTACTGCGTATATGTCTCAGGCAAAAAGTAGTACTCCAGGAGAAGCAGCGATTGCATGGATGAATCTCTATGAGCGACCATCTGAACGAGCAAAAGAAATTTCTTCTCAAGATAGAAAAGACGCTGCTGAGAAAGCTTATCAAATTTTTGGTGGATCTAAGTTTTCAGGAAGTAGTGCTTTATCAGGCAATCTTACTGCAATTAACAATGCTGTTGCTAACAAGGACGCAGAAAATAATCCTTGTGCCAAAGTAGAGGAGTCTAACAATGATGGTAATATTCTTAAGATTGCTAAATCTTTATTGGGTTACTTTACTTATGGTCAAATACACGGTGTTTCTAACATTGGGTCTGTTGATCATCCTGATAAAGACGGTGTTACTGATTGTTCTGGATTTGTTTGGCTAGTCTTAGCTAAAGCAGGATATAAAGTACCTGCTGATATGCAATGGTACACTCGTACGATGCAAGATGATGCGGAAGGTTCACACAAATACTTGAAGAAAATTTCATCAAGTGAAGCTGGTCCTGGAGATGTTGTAATTGTTAATACTGGTTCAGGTGGAGGCGATGCAGGACACACGGCTATCCTAGAAGAAAAATGGAAAGGTAATAAGACAAAAGTCATTCAACAAACTAGTGTTAAACACGGGGTTAGTGAAGGTACTTTCCATGATTCATTCTTAAGCTTATTAGAAAAGGGTGGCGAGCCATTTTTTGCTCGTCCAATCAAAAAATAATGGTTAAAACATATGGAAAGAAAGATAGATTTTAAATGGATAGGGGTGACGTTTTTAGTTGTTATTGCTATTTTTTTTGCTGGCTTTTTCCTGGTGGTCAAGTCTAATGGTCAAACTTCAAGGCTACAATCAGAAATACGACAAAATGAAGCTGAAACTTTAAGTTATCAAAATAAAACAAAAAATCTTTCAGTAAAAAAAGAACTGCAAAAAATGAGCGATGATGGCATTAACGTTCAGTCCTCTCTTAAAGAAGTAACAAAGAAAATACAAACGGCAATTTCACTTACTTACAATGTTTCTGAAACAGGAAGTAAAAGTGAATATAAACAATTGTCAAAAGCCTTACCAAAGTTAGTGGGTAAAGAATTTAGTTCTGAGCTTATTCAATTAGATAAACCAGTTGTTAATCAGTCTGGAAAACAAACTTTTCCTCATGGAAAAACGACTGATGTATTGATTACGTTTGGTAAATATAATTACAGCACTACTGCGGTTCCCGTATATATCGTGGTTGATTATGTGTCTCCTGAATTACAAGATTCAAACTCAAAGACTATTCCTGGACAAGATTTATTTGTTTTAAATTACGATATCAAGAAGAACTCTTTGAAGTTAGAACAATATATGAAAGGAGCAACGAATAATGAATAAAAAAAGCTCCGTAGTACAAATAATATTAGCAGTGCTAAGTGTTGCAGTAATTGTCTTTTCAATTTACGGTGTCGTAAATGTTTATCATTCACGTGTTGCATTGCTTAAACAAGTAAATCAAAGTAGCACTCAGCTTAAAGCTGCACAAACAGCATATAAAGATAAAGTACAAGCAATTTCTAATCAAACGATTGTAGAAGCTAAATCTAGTAAAGACCCTGCGGTTAGAAGTGTTGCAGTACAAAATACCAACTATGACAAGGTAACTAAAGTATCTAATCAATTTTTTAGATACTATTACACTTGGGGAAATAGTAAAACTTATTTAGCTCGAAAGAATAAAGTTAAGGATATTACTACTGCAAGTATCAGAAATAACAAGAGCATTTTTGATGACGGTAAAGATTCAACTGGTGGTAACTTTATCAAGAGTTTAGGATCACATTCTGAGTTTGATAAAGCTAGTGCTTATATGACACAAAATAGTGGTTCTACAGTTCAAGCTTTAGTTAAGGTAGTTAATACCGGCTGGACTACAGATACAGAAGATAATCCTGGACAATCGACTCACTACTATGATTTAACTTATGATCTTAAAACTAATAAGATTTCTAATCTAAAGTTGGTGTTTACCGAAAAGAGCGATGATAGTGATGACTAAGCTTAATCTTTACTATCTAAAGCTAAAAGGGCTTTATAAGGAATATGAAGATACAATTCATGCTGGTATGATTTTATGGTTAGGGATATTCATCGTGCTTTTTGGCATAGGTTTTATTAGACAAACTCATGCCGTAAACATGCCTAATAAATATTCTGCTGCTGTAGTAAGTACTGAAAAAGGTATGAAAACAATCAAGTCTGATTTCGCTAAAAAACAGCCCTTTACGCTGGTTTTGTATCGACCTGATTGCTCGGCTTGTCAAAGTGTTGAAACACGTCTGATGAAAGATTATTGGTATTCTAAGCAACAATCTAAAGTAGATCACATAATGTTGAATGTGAATAAACTTGATGAAAAGAATAGAAGTGAATTATTGCAATTGGTGCCACAAATTGCTGTTGATGGTGATAAAATTCCAACACCTTTGACGGCAAATGTACAACCAACCAGTAAAACTCACGCAGTCGTAAAAGATATTAGCAAAGATAATAATCCCTCTAAGTTTGAAAAGGTGTTGAAAAACAGCAAGAATTTGGAGGAACATTAAATGATTGAACTGCTTTTAAGGGTAGGGATAATTTTAACAGCGCTTGTGATTTCACAAGCGTTTTTTAATACATTTCTTTACCGACAACCAAGAAATTGGGGAAAAATATTAATCGTCACTATAGCGGTGATTGCCACCTGGCTAACAGCCATCCTATGTTGGATATTGGTAAACTTCTTACCAAAAATTCCAGTGTTAGGTAATATAGTTGGCTTTATAGATGCTCCGTTTAAAGCATTCTATGATTATTTACCCAAAATTTTGGGAATTATTTGGTTTGTTTTACCAATCGTTGTTGTTTGGATCATATTTCTCATTAAAGGAGGCGTTGCCTATCGAAAAATAAGGAAAGCATATTTTGATTTTATTGAAAAGCATGGAACTGCAATCAGCAGTGAACCTGATGTGGTCGTAGCTAATGATGAAAGTACAAATGAAGTATCTAAAAGTCCTGAAGCTAAAATTCAAGATTCTGAAGAGCATATTCCTAAATTGATATTTGACTCTGAATTACCACCTCAAAAATATTTTTTAGATGGGAAAGTCAAAACTGTACCGTTTGAACATCGTACAGTAAAAGGAATTGCTAAAGCTCTTCCCTTGGCTAAAACGGAACTGTTGTTAGGAAAAACATTAGACGGGTATGTGGGAATATATGAATCTAGAAAAGGTTATCGTCAATTACAAAAACTTTTTTCTGAAAACAGTATTGATATCACAAATGTAAAGGCTAGTCCCTCAATAGTTTTCTTTACTTCAAAAAAAGTAAAGAGCATGGGCTTAAAGGAATATGTAATGAAATTAAGGCAGGTGAAGAGAAATGACTCCTAAAATACTTCATGCAATATTTTATTGGATCTTGCCTTTATCAATTGCTTTAGGCTGCTTCTTTATATTTCTTCATTTTGCTCATAGAAGCTTTGAAAAAGCAGATGTTGACCGTATTTGGAAAGTAACTGTCAAGGTAGGAATTGGATTAGGTATTTTAGCAATAATTTATGCTTTATTTACCTATATTCCATTTTTGCATCAGATAGTACGTTTTATTCAATTGTGGGGACACAGACTATTAAAGCTTGCATTTATTGGAAAGATCTTACAAAGTATCTCAAAATTCTGGCACCTCGTAATAAAATTTATCTCAAGTTGGTTACCAGTATATTTGAGAGCCTTTGTTTTGATTTGGATACCTGCAGGCTATATCTGGGTGCAAAGCTTGATTTGGCGTATCAAGTTCAGTAGAGCAGCTAACATAATTTGTAGAGTTGTAATTTTTTATCCATATCTTTGCTTTAAA
Source organism: Lactobacillus sp. (assembly GCF_014803895.1). Next base: position 33,786 of record NZ_JAAVAU010000027.1, read on the forward strand.
TATCTTTTAGGTTATCAAACACCATTCTTTGATTACATTCAGACGAAACTGTATGTAGCAAAAATCAAGGAAAATGTAAGTGATAGTTACTTTGAAGCGCTGCAAGGAATAGATGATACTGGTAAGCCTTTTGACAATGGGCAAGGTGGTACCGAACGTATTCAAAAAATTAAAGCTGCAGCTATTTCAATGAGACAAACACGAGCAACAGTAAAAACAGCACATGGTGTGCGACATGCTCAACTAATCATTAGAAATTCTCGAGAAGTTGCAACGGATCAAGTTATTGAACAGCAGTTAAAAGGATTAGGATTGAGGCTATCTGCTCCAAGTATCAGATTCCAAAAGGATCCTGTTCTTAATACTGATAAAGGTGGTTATATTTTTGACTCTGATGTTCAATACAACGCTAGTGATCAATTAGGTTCTTGGCAGGCTATCTTCTTTAATCCATTCAGTAATGAACATAAAATTTCTACTGGTGGTGAAGGTAGCTGGGAAGCTATTAAAAAGATGTATCGAGGTATGTTGAGTTACTTTATTCACTTAACTCCAGCAGCTTTATACGAACGTATGACTGCAATTGCTAAGAATAAATACACTCCAGATACCTCATCTACAACTGCTAAGTACAAGGCTCAACAAAACTTAGATTTAAGTGTTGTTCCAGAACCTGTTGATCCTGATAGTGGTGAAACTGTTGCAATGTTAAAAGATAAGGCTCTTAAGGCAGCCCATGACCGAATAAGTGATGTAACTGATGCTTTGATTAGATACAAAATCAATGTCAGTTTTAATGATGTTGAAGTTGGTGGTAATACTGCAGTTTATCGCTATACCTTATCAAGATCTGCAAATATTCCAACTGATTGGAAGAGGATTCAAGAAGGTTTGGCCAACTTGTTAAAAACTACTGATATTCCAATTATTAGAACTGAAAAAGGTAATTTGTTAGTCACAATGGTCAACGGTGTTAATATTCCAGTTGACTTTAGAGAAATGATCAAGAAACGCCCAAAGGGGTTATCAGAAATTATTTCTGGTGCTGCTGGTCTAGATGCGATGGGGAATGTCATTGACTTTGTATTAGGTGATAAAAATCCTCACGCAATGCTTTTTGGTAAAACTGGTACTGGTAAGACCGTATTGATCATGGATATTCTTTATTCAATCATGAGCGTTACCGACCCTAAGCATTTAAGGATTGCTTATATTGACGGTAAAGGTAACTCGTTTGAATTTATGAGAACTGATAATCCTAATGCACCGTCTTATCACCCTAATCCTTTTGTTTATGCTCAACCTGCGGATGGATCTGGTGATATTGAATATGCTCGTGCACTCGTTCAGCACATGGTTAGAGAATGTCGTAGAAGAATTGACTTATTCAAACGTAGAGGGGTCTCAAAGTTAGCCGAATTTAATAAAAAGTATCCGGATGAAGCTTTATATGAAATTTTGTTTGTCTGTGATGAATTTTCTGCTTTGACTGATACTGATGATCAATTGAAGGCTAGTGAACTAGCTGACAAGGGTATGACTGATGCATTTGAATACTTAGCCAAAATGGCTAGATCTGTTGGTATTCGAATGATTTTAGCTAATCAGACTGCACGTAAAGAAAAAGTTCCTGGTAGAATTACGGCCAACATTACTGGACGTATTTCTTTAGGGGTGGCTGAGCCGATCGAATCAGATATTGCATTGCCAGATTCCAACGTTGCAGTTAACTTGATTACTCAACCTGGTGAATTTTATTCAGCAATGCATGGTGCAAGAAATGTTCAACATGGTAATGCACCATACTTATCAGATGATACGATGTATGCCTTAAATGACTCGTTAGAAAAGAGATTTGGACATCATGACTATGTTTTCACTAGAGAACAAATCATGAAAGAAATGGACGATGATTCAGAAGATAGTGGAGCAAATGATGAAAGTTATGCTAAGCCTAATAATATTCCGACAGTAAAAACTCCTGTAGATGAATTGATCAAGATAATTGACCATTATCCAGAATGGGCGGTAGCTAACCCTAATCTTGAAGCTTTCACTGATAATGAAGAATTTTTCAATTCTACTCCTAATCAAAGTGCTGAAAAACGTCAAAAAGTTGCTCAAGCTTTGAGAGAAGCTCAAGGTAAAGCCAAGATGATCAGAGCAGCTAATATTGCTCAAACACGTAAAAGTGCTGGTAGTAATGTAGCTGCAATCACACATGGTGTAACAGGAGATAAATTATGATGGTAGATATTTTCGGACGGCAGTACAGTCAACTGATACCGTACGAAAAAGCATTGAACAGATTTCTACATTATCTTAATTTTGCTAAAGAGGGTCCAACTCCTGTTTATGAAGTGGTATCTTTCAGAATAAATAATCTTGATGGTATCAAATTAGCATTAGGTCAGGTTATGAAAGGTGCAGTTGTTTGGCAACATACTGATAAATGGCATACTGCAGCAATTTATATTAAAAAAGGTGAAGGACGTAAATTTAGCAGAGAAATCATCAATCTGTTTTCACACGGAGTCGATAATGTAGCAGCTTTTCAAAAAGCGTGGGTCAAAGAAAATGGTAGATATGAATGGGGGGTGTTTCCAAAGTTTCCTGGAAGTTATGCAAATGGAGTTAGAAGACAACAAGAAAGCTACATTGTAGCTGCTATGAATTATCCGGAAAATAAAAACTCTAAAATTCCAGGATCTTTTAAAAAGAACCAAGTACATAGAACTCACTTAATTAGTGCACAAATTACAGGTATTGAAAGTCAAAAAGGATTATTGATTGATTTTGATGGTTGGTTGAACACTAATTTGATGAATCAATTTGAAATTAAAATCTTAGACTTAACAGAAAAGCAAGATGTTGTTTGGACAGCTAATGTCTGGATTCCAGAAGATAATCATTTGCACTGGAGATACTCAATGTATGACAAAGATTACCGATTGATTGCTGAACAAGAATGGATTGATGATCGTTGGGTATATGTTTGGCACTATGATGATGGACAAAATAAATTAACAAAAAACGACTACACACTTAAGTAGTCGTTTTTTATATGTTCAAAATTTTAAAGAAAAGGATTAAAAGATGGAAAGAGATAGAATACAACGTTATTCAATCAGAAAGTTGTCTGTTGGGGCAGCTTCCGTACTAATCGGAATGGGTTTTGCTGGAGCTACTACTGCTAATCAGGCAGATGCAGCTACTGTAGATACTAATCAAATAGAGCAGACTGAAAATGCTGCTACTCAAAATGCAGATTCTAATAAGAATTCAACTTTAGAAATTAAAACTCAAAGTGAAGCTCAAACTGAGAATGAAGTTAAAAACGAAAATTCAGCAAAGACTACAACTGAAGCTAATACTGCAGAAGTTTCTCAGACTCAATCAGATACGACTGCTCAAGTTGAACAAGATACGCAAGAACTTCCTACTCAAGAACAAACTTCAAATTCTCAAGTGACAAAAGATAGCGTAGAAAGTAAAAATGCTGCGTCATCTTCAGCTAATTCTCAAGTTCAGGTAGCACTCAAAGAAGATATTCAAAATAATCAGGCTGAAAAGCAATTACAAACATTGATGCCGTCTTCGGATGCCAAAGGGGCAAATGTTGATGATTTAACTAAGGAAACTACAACTTCAGTTTCTAATCAGTTGAATAAAAAAGAAGAGAAAAAAGTTAATAATTCTGCTGAACAAACTATTAATACTTTAGATACAGTAGATATTAAAAAATTGAAAAGTAACAGTTTAACAAATGATAATTTATCTCAAAATGAACTTGTAGAAAGTAAAGTAACTAAAAATGTTGCTACTACGTCTGATGGAACTGAAATTGATCCAGCTCAATATGGTTATATTAAAACAGGTGCAGGGTGGACAATCAGTACGAATACTATGGCTACAGCGAGTTCCAGCAAAATTTCACTTTCAATGCCTAAAGATGTTAATCGTACATTAAAGCAAGATGAACCATATTATGATGTTACTGGTAGTGGCACAATTGATGCAGATGTCTTAAAGGATAATAGTGGTAAAAAAATCCTACTTGCTTCAATTCCAGTAATTGAAACTGATCAATATCGTGAAAGTCTTACCTCAGCTGGCTATTTCCATACTCACCCATTAACTGTTGCGTTAGATGACGGTACCAGTCTCAAAGCTGGTGATATTAGCATTTCAGCTTGTGGTGGGTCTGACTGGAATATTGGTGGTTATGATAGCACTAAGCATGATAATAGATATGAAATAACGTTAAATGTTACGGCAACGCCTGAGCAATTAGCGCAATTTGCTGATGAGGTTACTTTTGATTATGATATCTCGGGTGGTGTGATTTTACAAAGAAGTATTGATTCATATGAAGGGTTTACAGATATGCCAGTGGGTTACACTCATGATGCTTATTTAATTACACCTGATAATGAAGTTTATACGGATCATATTAATCATAGTGCCGATGAAGATACTTTGAAGGTATTTACTGCTTCTGATAATCATACGTTAACAGGTAATATTACATCAACTGATAATCGTATATGGCTAAACAATACAGTTACGACTAATCTTGACAATATTCAAGATAGTACAGTAAAAAAAGTTGCTAAGATAACAAGTAGTGTAGTTGATGAAGATGGTAAGGAAATTGCGCCTGGATTTAATGGACATGATTTAGATGCAGCAAATGGTGGACATGCATATGATTTTCAGAAGCAAGTATTTAAAGGAAAAGACGGAAAATTATATCAAACTTCTGAGCAAATATCATCAATGAGTGGTAATCCAAGTATTAATCAAAAAAAGGTAGATGATGATTTAGACGCTAATACTCTTTATAATATGCTGCAACCAGATGAGATTTTAATTTCTTATCAAAATACTGATCATTCATATTTAATTGCGTGGTCACTTAATTCTAAAACTGTGTTGTCTAGTCCGAATTATGATGAAACTAATAAGAGGGCTTTCATAAATAGTTATGAAGGTTCTGTGATTGATCCAGCTAAACTTGGTTATAATAGCCGTCAAGAAATGCAAGATGATATTAATAAGCAGTTTAGTGAGGGAAAACAATACTATGCAATGTTAGAAATTAAAAACTCTGAACTTGATAATAATGCTAAAAGTTATAATAAGCCTTTTATTGTAACCAGTACTGATATTACACCTGAAAGTGACGTTAAAATAATTAATCAAGCTACTTATACACCTGATGGTACAAAAGTAAATGTTAATTATTATGCTAATGCTCCAATCTATTATATTGATAAAGATACGAAACAGAATATTTCTAATGATATAACTAAAGGAGTAAAAGGCAAGACTTCAAATGTGAAGTTTACTGTTCCTACTGGTTACGAATTTGCACCAGATCAAGCAGATAATGAAGATCACATTTTTACTGGTACAGCTACAGATCATATTGATGTATATGTAGTTGCTTCTAATCAAACTATTCCTATTAGCTATGTAGATGATTTAGCAAATCAAAAAGAAGTAGGTACTGACTCATTTATTGCTAAAACTGCTACTGATTATACTTATGTGGCTAATAAGATTCCTACTGGTTATCAACTAGCAAGTGATCAACCAGCAATTGTTACTGGTACAGTTAAGCCAACTGATAATAAAATTACTATTCATTTAGTTCATGCTAAAAAAGAAGTTTCTCAAAATAATGGTCAGTTAGTGCGTACAGTTACGGTTACTAATCCAGATGGATCAACTAAGCAAGTTTCAAATAAAACTTACAAGATTAAACGTACTGGTATGCAAGATGATATTACCGGTACTATTGAATGGAATCCTTGGTCAACTACAAATGTAGATGCGGTAGAAATTCCATACATCGATGGTTACACCGCATACCTTGTAGAAGGTGATAAAAGTTTAGCTAATACCAATGGTAAAGGTGCTTTGACTATTACTAAAGAAGAATTTACAGGTGATAATGACAACACTGATAAGATTCCTAACATTACCGAAAACTTTAAAGTAGCATACAGAGCAAATTCTCAAGTAGCACATGTTATCTTTACTGATAAGACAACTGGTAAACAACTTGATGCTCGAGATTTAGAAGGTAAATCTGGTACAACGAGTGTTTATGACCCAACTGAAACTATTAATGCTTACATTAAAGATGGTTACAAGCTTGATAAAAATGATATTGCTACTGCAGGTGGTAAAGTCGTCTTTGATAAAGCAGATGAGGGTGATCAAACTTACTATATTGATTTAAGTCACGTTCTTACTCCAGTAAATGAAAGTCACACTGCAACTCGTACAGTAACTTACACTTATAAAGGTGGGGTTAAGGCTGGACAAAAAGCTGCAAATGATAATGTTTCTACCGTAACATTTAATCGTACAGGTAAGCGTGATGAAGTAACTAAGCAAATTGCTTGGGATAAATGGACTCCAGGAGATACGGCTAACTTAGCTGCGGTAACAATTCCAACTATTAAAGGTTATACCGCTGACCATAGCAATATTGCTGTTAAAGCTGTTACCCCAGCAAATGCTGATTCTGTTAAAGATGTAGTTCAAGTTAACTACACTCCAGATAAGCAAGTAGCTTCGATTATTTTCTATGATGATACCAACAATGGTGAAAAATTATTCACTAAAGACTTATCAGGTGTTACTGACCAAAAGCAAAACTATGATCCAACAAATGATATTAAGGTTTACACGGACAAGTATTATGACGTGGTAAGTAATAATTATCCTAAGGGTGGTTTTGTCTTAGATAACGATGATAATAAAGACCAAGTATTTGAAGTTCACTTCAAACACCACATTGCAACTGTCACAGATCCTACAATGTTGACAGCTACTTTTGATCGTACAGTTACAACTCATACTCCAGATGGTAAATCAAGTGCTACTAAGCAACATTACGTGATTAACCGTACTGGTACTCAAGATTTAGTAACTAAGAAGTACACTTTCACTAATTGGTCAACTGCTCAAGTACATGAAGACAAAGGAAGTGTATTAGATGGTTACACTGCAAAAATTAATTCAGCAACCCCAGGTAACATCACTTCTATCAATAAAGATGGTGTACCTATTGTGAAAGCTGAAACATTTACTAATCCTAACGATGGTACTTTAACTGCTAAAAACGTAGTTGAAAGTGTCGATCTTGGCTATACTGCTAATAATCAAAAAGTGATCGTAAATTACATTGACGATACTACTAATAAGACATTAGAAACTAAGAATTTAGTGGGTAAATCAAATAGCGATTCCGGTTATACAACAGAACCAACTATCAAAAACTATTTAGAAAAAGGCTATGACCTTGTAAGTGATGATACTGCTGGTAAATCAATTAAATACGATGCTCATGACAAAGTAGATCAAGTTTACAATGTTCATTTAAAGCATCATATTTCACCAGTAACTGATCAAAAGATGTTGACTGCAACATTTAAGCGTACAGTTATTGAAAATCTACCAGATGGTAAGACTAAAGAAATCAGACAATTCTATGATATTCACCGTGTTGGTGCTCAAGATCAAGTAACCAAAGAATATACTTTTAGCAAGTGGTCAACTGCACCAGTTAATGAAGATGTCGGTGACGTATTAGATGGTTATACGACTACTATTACTTCACAATCTCCTAAAAATATTGCAAGTATCAATAAAGATGGTGCCCCAGTAGTTAAAGCAGAAGTATTTACTAATCCAGATAACAATTCAACTACTCCAAAGAATGTAAAGGAAAATATTGAACTAGGCTACACTGCTAATACTCAAAAAGCTACTGTAAATTACATTGATGATACTGATAATAAGACTCTTGCTTCTAAGGGATTAGAAGGTAAATCAAATAGTGATTCCGGTTATACTACGGCTGATACAATCAAGGATTACATTGCTAAGGGCTATGATTTGGTGAGCGATGATACTAACGGTAAATCAGTCCAATTTGATGCTCATGATAAAGTAGACCAAGTTTACAATGTTCACTTAAAGCACCGTATCTCAGATGTAACTGATAATCGTATTTTGAATGCTACATTTGATCGTGTAATTACTGAGAATATTCCTGGTAGTAAGCCAAAAGAAATCAAGCAACATTACGTGATCACTCGTACTGGTAAGCAAGACCAAGTAACTAAGGCATATACTTTCGGTGACTGGTCAGTTGCTCAAGTTACAGAAGATAAGGGTGATAAGGTCACTGGATACACTGCACAAATTGATGCAGCTAAGCCTGAAGACTTTATTACTTTAGTTGATGGTGTTCCTACTGCTAAGGCAGAACAATTTACTAATGAAAATGGTAAATTGCTTCCAAAGAATACTACTGAAACGGCAACTATCAACTATGTAGCAAATCCAGAAAGTGCTCAGTTAACTTATGTTGATGACACTACGGGACAAAATCTACAATCAGTTACTACCAATGGTAAATATGCCGATACTATCGTGTTTACCCCAGATGTTGATACTGTTATCAAAGATTATGAAGGTAAGGGCTACGTCTTAGTTTCAAATGATTTCAAGAATCAAACCTATGGTGATGGTGCCAACAACTTTACTGTTCATTTAGCTCATGGAACTAGAACAGTTAGTCGTTCAACGACTGCAAATGAAGTTATTCACTATGTATATCAAGATGGATCTAAAGCCCTTGATGATTATCAAGCAACTCCAATTACTTTTACTGATGAAGGTACTCAGGATTTGGTGACTGGTGAAACTGTTTGGAACAACAACTATACTCCAGTTAACGGAACATTTGCTGCTGTAGAATCACCTACAATTGATGGTTACAGTCCAGATAAGGCTTCTATTGATGCACAAACCGTTGATAGTAATAGTGGAAACTTAGCCTTTACTGTAACTTATGTGAAGGATCCTGAACCTATGGTTCCAAGTGAGCCAATTCAACCTAGTGAAGCTTCAACTACTCCAGTTGAACAACCAACTATGCCTGTAGAAGAACCAGTTACTGAGCCTACGGTAGAAAAAATTGCTACTAATACTGAACCAGTTGAGGAAAAGGTAGAAACTGAACCTACTAAGAAGAAAGTTGAAATCATTCTTCCTAAAGTTGAAAAACAAGCACAACCAACTGAGCCTAAAGAAAATGAATTACCACAAACCGGTACTAAAGACGAAAGTAAATTAGGAATTATCGGTGCAGCGGTTGCTGGAATTGCTGGTGTCTTCGGATTAGGTGCTGGTAAAAAGAAGAAAGAAGACTAATTAAGATGAAAAAATATTTGTTAACGAAAGAATTACGTATCTAGGGCTTCCCTAGATGGTGTAAGCTTGATTAACTTATAGTGTAAACACAATATTAGAAAAAGCTCTCTAATGTCGATATTTTGGCGTTAGGGAGTTTTTGATTTTTGTAAGAAAGTATGGAAAAAATCATGTCAGAAGAAAAAAAGGCTGAGATAAAAAGAAATGCAAAAGTTTTGATTACTAAGAATTTAGAAATCAAAGCAAATCGAGCGCAAGAAGAATATCTTCAACAAAATGGATTAAGTAAGGAATATATTAATCCTACTGTTCCATCTCAAATTGTTGATGCATTAAGTGGTGTAGCAACAGAAGAGTTTCTTAAATATTATCCAGATACTGATGAAGATACACTTGATAATAATGTTCAAGAATATATCAATCAAAATTATAACGATAACTTTATGTTGAGTCAGGTTGAGTATCGTCAAAATGAAGATGAGATAAAGGAAAAGATGATAGATAAGCTTGTCATGTTAGTTGCTAACAGTGACAAATATAATGGTGTAGATAGAGGAGCAGTCTTTCAGCAAGCACGAAGTATTTCAACATTGAGAGAATTACATAGCTATCTTACTGAAGATGGTATTGAATTATTCATGGAAAAATACGGCCTTGATAATCAATCTTCTAAAGGTAATAAAAAGTAGTAATAAATAAAAAACAGGATGCTGGCAGGCATCCTGTTTAGGTGTTAAAAGCCTTAAATATCAAGAACGCAGATTCATTATCAAAAAAATGACTTTAAATATTCCTTTTGATGATCACAAATTATTAAAGAGAGAATATTATTGCGGATATATCGAAGTATTACCTAGTGATAAAATTTTTGAAGACGTTAAAAATCTTGATGTTTTGGATTTGGCTGAAAAATATCTTGAATTAGATGGTGCAGCTGGCAGTATCTCTTTCATGAATCATTTAGTTTATACTGGTGATGAAAAAGCTTATTTTTTAGGCATGGATACTGAGAATTTACATGCAAGACCAGAAGATGAACTTGCTTATGTAAACGAATCGTTGATTGCAATGAATCAAGAAATTAGAAAGTTGAATGGTGAAAAATAAAATGAGTGTGATGAAACCAAATGAAATTGTAGATAATGGCCCAAGCCGTATGTCACTGTACAGGCTTTACAATGAATACTCAGACGACGTTAGCGAAATCATTAATGATTATATTGATGATTATATTGATGATGTTCATAAGATATCTCTAGCTGGAAAGTATATGGATTTTTGGGATATGTGCGATTATGTTAGAAAAAGAATGATGGATAGATTATTTATATATCTTGATGGTGATTTAAATCAAATTAACAAAACTGGTGATAAACAAGCTGTTGAAGAATTGCTTAACAAAAGTGGTTGGAAAGTAATACATAAAGAACGTAATGGTAGTATTTTTAGACATGCGTTTTTATGGCTAAGTATACGACCATATGTGATAGCTAAATAAGAGTTATTTAGAGCACTAGATACTATGAATTAGAAAGTTGAATGGTGAAAAATTATTAGATATGATCTTGGTGAAGTTGGAGCTAATATGCCTTCGCAATTCTTTGAAAGTATAGATGGACAGCAGAATTTTTGGGTATGAGCGTTAAAGAACTTAAAGTTTTACCTTCAGGTAGTCAAGTTACTGATAAGAATGGTAAGAGGTGGATTCTTTGGATAGGAATGGTGTAGTTTGAAAAATATGCAAAAGTATGAGAAAACCCAAGATAAACAAGAGTGTGCGCAACATTATCTTGAAAAACTTTTCATTAGTAGAATTTTTGAAGGAAAATGAGGAAAAATTTGTGGAAGAAAAATCAGAGATAATCTACGTACCCATGCCAGTAATGAATACAAAACAGGCTAGGCTAACTAAGCATTATAAATTTGTGAGATACACTAATTATGTTTTGCAGTTTATTGGAGTTTTTATCGGAATATGGCTATTTTTAGAACTAAGTCCTGAAGTAATCAAAGCTGGAGTTTTGAGTAAAAAGCAACTAATCACCAACATGATGCTTTATCTATGGCTAACTTGCATGGTTGTAACAGTAGTATTTTCATTAATCATCCTAACAATTATTAGATCAACTAGATTTTCAGTAATTACTTTTTGGGGCCATTGGCCAGTAAAAGGTGAGCATTTTTTTGAGGATAAAGCTAAACTTGAGCAAGTAATTGCTAGTTCAAGTACTAGTAAAGACATTCGTTCATTTAAAGGTGCATGGATTTTTAACATTGTTTTGACTATTTTGGCATTCATTTTGATTACTAGGCAAAGTACTTCAGCATTTATGCTTTCAATGGCAAGAATTTGGATGATAGCGATTATTATTGATGGCTTATTTAATTTATGGGTTCAAGTAGTTTTTGATGATTTGAAATTTACCATTGCGAAAATTACAGATCCTAAACACTACCTATCGTTCGCAAAAACTCGGAATAAATTCCCATTGTAGTTCATTAACTAAATAAATATTTTTAAGGGATGCAGAATTGCATTCCTTTTTGTGTTACTTATTAATTTTGAATATTGGCTTGTGGAGGTAAAGAAATGCATAAAAGGGTAGCAGTTGTTCCTGTGCAGACTCAACAAGGTTGGATGTATCAGGATGGGTCAGTTATTGATGCAGAGGGATTGAAAGTATTTCTTGTTGCATTTAATGATTTAAGTAAGAAGATAGCATATATTGCTATTTTTGACGTAGAAACTGGGAGTTTGATTGATGAAGTAAATTTAATTCCTGAGGATATTCCAATAATTAATAAGACTGGTGGTTTAACTGAGAATACTTGGGCTAGGGTTTGCTTGAAAATAACTGGTATCAGTATGTGGTATAAAGCACGCAATAGTAAAGATGTAAAAGAAGCAAGACTACAGGAATTGAATCGAATGAAAGACGATAGACCACCAATTTTCTATCTAGATAAAGATGATCCTAAACTTTATGAAAAAATTAAGAGGATTAAAAATCAAAATTTAAATTTATAAGAGGGAAAAATATGGATGATAAATATCAAAATATAGCAGTTATTCCTGTTATTACTGATAAAGGTTGGAAGTATATGAATGGTCAAGTATTCAACATTGACGGTTTAGAACTGTTTGTAATTGCTACCGACGGAATCAATTATGATAAGTCTATGGCTATCTTTGACTTAATAACAGGGAGCTTTATTATTGAAGTGCCATTGAGTGAAGTGGATTTTTTATTAATGAATGAAAGTGGACATGTAACTAAAAGTACATGGAATGTATTAGAGCAAACTATGCATGAAATTGTATCAGAATTTCGAAAATGGGGTTCTAAGAAGCTTCACAAGTATCGGCAGTTAGATTTAAGCAGTATCAATAAAAAACGTCCACCACTCTACTATTTAAGACGTGATGATCCTGAGCTATACGATAAAATTAGAGAAATTGAAGCAGAATATAATGGAGTATGATGAAGATTAGGAAAGTAAGAAAGCTAATGTTAGATAAAATATAATTTTGAATTTGGGATGGTTAGAAAGTTCAATTATTTAGATGTTATATATAAGTTAGAATCAAACTAGAAATCTAGAAATATAGAAGTATTACAGGGGATGCATAATTGCATCTCTTTTTTATATGGAGAAAAATATGCGAAGCAGCAAAGACTTGAGTAATGCTAAGAGTAGCAAAAAGGATGAATTCTATACCTCTTATCATGATATAGAACTTGAGATTGAAAACTATAAAAGCCAATTAAAGGCTAAGGTGGTGATCTGTAACTGTAACGATTCGTTAAAAAGTAATTTTACTAAATATTTTCTAGATAACTTTAACCGTTTGAGCTTGAAGAGACTAATATGTATTAGTTATGGTCATTTATCAAATCAACATGGGTATGTTTTGGATAAGAAAAAAGGCTTAAAGCCTAGTATTCAAACTTTACAGGGCGATGGTGATTTTAAATCAGATGAAAGTATCTATTACTTAAAGCAAGCAGATGTAGTGGTTACTAATCCACCCTTTTCACTGTTTAGGCAATTTTTAAGTATTTTAAGTAAATACAAGAAGAAATTTATTATTTTAGGCAATGTTAATGCTTTGACTTATAAAGAAGTATTTTCTTTGATTTTGAAAAATCAATTATGGTTAGGTGCTAGTATTCACTCAAGTGATAGAGAATTTAAGGTTCCAAGTGATTATCCGTTAGCTGCTTATGGAAGTCGAAGGGATGCTAATGGTGTCGGATATATACGTGTTACTGGGGTCAGGTGGTTTACTAATGTTAATTATTTGCAGCGATACAAGAAATTAGTATTAAAGCAAGACTATAATCCTAATGATTATCCGAATTATGATAATTACAATGCTATCGAAGTGGGTCGAGTAGCAAACATTCCTAGAAATTATGATGGAGTAATGGGGGTTCCAATAACTTTTATGGATAAATTTAATCCTGAACAATTTAAAATCTTAGGTCTGGATAGACACGTGGCTCCTAAGGAATCTTTAAAAGGTGGAAGATTAGCTGTTTATGGAAAAAGAAAATACGCCCGTATTTTAATCAAGAGAATTTTGAATGATAGTAAATAATAAATTTTTTAACAGTAAAACTTGAAAGGAAGATAATTGAAACCTATTTTAAAATACCCAGGTGGTAAGCAACGTGAGTTGAAGTACTATCTGAAATATATACCAAGATTTAAAAAATACTATGAACCATTTTTGGGGGGGGTGGAGCAACGTACTTTGCACTGCAGCCTAAAAAAGCGAGGCTAGGAGACATCAATAATCGTTTGATTAAGTTCTACCTTAATCTGGTAAACAACTATCCTACGGTTAAAGATGAGATTTCTCACTTATCAAAGGAATATGAAGAAAATAGACAAATTGAGGGCGGTGATAGTAGAAGAAATAGTGATATGTATTATCGAGTGAGAGATATGTTTAATGGAAAAGCAGAACCTACCTTAGATTTTGCTACTATTTACTACGTTATCAATCACTTAGCATATTCAGGAATAATTAGATACAACAAAAAGGGAGAGTACAATATTGCATATGGCTGGTATGCACATTTGAACTCGTCCTTATTAACTGATGAGCATTATGAATTACTAAAAACAGCAGAAATTAATAAAGAATCCTATGAAAAGTCTTTTGAGCAAGCAAGTTCAAAAGACTTTATTTTTTTAGATCCACCATATGATTGTACATATTCAAGTTATGGAAACCTGCAGTTTATTGGTGACTTTAAAGAAGATGAACATCGAAAGTTAGCACAAGATTTTAAAAATTTATCTGCTAAAGCATTAATGATCATTGCTGCTACTGATTTAACTAAGGAGCTATATGCACCTTATGTTCAAGATGAATACAGAAAAAATTATTCTTTGAATATCAAAAATAGATTTCAACTTGGTGCAGAGCACTTGGTTGTAGCGAATTATGATATTCGTGAAATAGAGAGAAGTTAAAAAATGGACGAAAAAGAAAAGCAACAAAAATTTAAAAAAATTAACAAGGATTTTGCAATGATGACAAAACCATTATTGAATATAGTAGCTTCTGAATATTTTCCAGAGTTGAGTTATGAGGAATTAGACAAACTTCTTTTGGAAGACGATACAGTTAGTTCAATTGTTAAGTTGACGAAATCAAGTAGTTCCGATGACATTAACAACTATATGGACAAGAAGCTGGAGAAGTAAACAATGCAATTTATAGATATGTTTGCTGGTATCGGTGGCTTTAGAACAGGTTTAGAAAATGCCGGACATACTTGTGTTGGATATATAGAAATAGATAAATTTGCAAGACAAAGTTATGAAGCTATTTATGATACGAGAGGAGAATTTACAGCTTATGATATTCAAAAAGTTCAAGGGGGGGAACTCCCAAGCGCTAAAATCTGGACATTTGGAAGTCCATGCCAAGATATTAGTATTGCTGGAAAGGGACTTGGAATTGTCAAGGGAAAAAGAAGCTCTATGTTTTTTGAAGTTATCAGATTACTTAAAGAAAGAATTGAAAACAAAAAGACGCTACCTACCTATCTCATCATGGAAAATGTTAAAAACTTACTTTCCAGCAATCGAGGATGGGATTTTACCAGAGTACTCTTTGAAATGGGCAAAGTCGGGTACGATGCTGAATGGTCAGTTCTCGACTCTGCCCAAGTCGTCCCTCAGCACAGGGAGAGAATATATATTGTCGGACATCTTAGAACAGCAAGTTCCAGAAAAGTTTTTCCTATCGAAGGACAAAATACAGCAACTTTTGAAGGCTCAAAAGTAGAAACAGTTGGTCATTACGGGGAGAAGAGACACCAAAGCAGTATTGTTTATGATCCTATTGGTACATCCCCAACTTTGAGTGCAACAGACTATAAACATCCAGTTAAAGTAGCAGTCAAACAAGTGGGACAATTATGGAAAGGCGGTAGCTTTGGTGGCAATCCCCAAAGAGGAAGAGTTTATAGTACTGCTGGCGCATCTCCGACTTTAGGTACAATGCAAGGTGGTGGACTTGAACCCAAAATAGTAGTTAAACCATGCTTAACTCCAGATAGAATAAAAAAGCGTCAAAATGGTAGACGCTTTAAAAATAATGATGATCCTAGTTTTACTATTACAGTTGAAGATAGAAATGGTGTAATGATTGCTAACAAAGGAGAGATTGCTATTAGAAAGTTAACGCCGTTGGAATGTTGGAGACTGCAAGGATTTAGTGATGAACAATTTTATAAAGCAAAGCAAGCCGGAGTCAGTGATAGCCAGTTATATAAACAAGCAGGTAATGCAGTAACTACTAAAGTTGTTGAAGCAATAGGTAGAAAACTATATGAGGTTAATAAGTATTGATTAGATTAGTTAATGATAATTGCTTGAATGCAATGAAAGATATTCCAGATGAGTCAGTAGATATGATACTTGCTGACTTACCCTATGGAATTATTAGAAATGATTGGGATGTGATGATTCCTTTAGCTAAATTATGGGAGCAATATGACCGCATTATCAAAGAACACGGTTGTATTGCTCTTTTTGGTACAGAAAAATTTTCTACTAAGTTGGCAGCAAGTAATTTAAAAGAATTTAGATATCGCTGGTATTGGGAAAAGAATAATCCAGTAGGTTTTTTAAATGCTAACAGGATGCCACTTAAAAATATTGAAGAAATTAATATTTTTTATAAACATTTACCGACATATAATCCAGTAATGACTAAGGGAAAGCCCTATGTTACGACTTCACACAATTCCAGCTCTAATTATGATGCGAAAAAGAGTCATGTAACTATAAACGATGGTGTGAGGTTTCCAAAACAAGTAATACATGTTAGAAATGATAATATGCATCAGGTACACCCTACGCAAAAACCAGTTGAGTTACTTGAATATTTGATTCAGACATATACAAATGAATATGACGTTGTTTTGGATAATACTATGGGTAGTGGTAGTACTGGTGTAGCAGCAATAAATTTAAATCGAGATTTCATCGGAATGGAGATACAGCAAAACTATTTTGAAATAGCAAAAGATAGAATTAAAAAAGCAATAACTGAAAAAGTGACTATTGCTTCGGCTACTGTAAACGAGTAAGCTTAAATATAGGACAGGAAAACTGTCTATATTCTTTTAACTTCCATCAAGATATTGATGTTAAATATATATCATGTAGATCTAAGAGGAATCCTAGTATTCCTCTTTTTTGTTTGTCTAATCAAATTTAGCTAAATGATATATTTAAGATATAATTATTTGTGGCCAAAGTATTATATACTTTAATGAATAGGGATGCTCCTTAAATGGGGCATCCCTATTTTTGTGTGCATATTTTTATCGATTCTGACTTTTCCAGCTTTTTTAAAAATAGCTAGTAAAATTTAGTTTATAGGTGAAATAGGAGGTTTTTATGAAAACAAATGAAATGCTTCAAATCTTTGATCCTGAAAAGTTTTTCTGGGATAAGGCTGCTGACACTTTGAAATTATATTACTCACAAAATGTAGCAAATATACCTACACTCAGATATGCCTTTGATTATGATAAGGAAAAGAAACAGTTTGTGTACTACGTTGGGCTGACCATTGAAAATGAGTTTTTTGGTAACTTAGAAATAATATTGCCGATTATCCGAGCATCTACTCCTCAAAAAGCTAAAGCAGACCAAAAGTACATGCGTGAAGATAGCGACTTGGTAAGTACCATAAGTTTTGCTTTTGGGGTACTTGGAGCTAAAAGTTTAAAGTTAGTCGAGCTTTCTGGTAAAGAACGTATTATTTTACTAAAAATTAAGTAGTATAATTTGTAGTTGTTAATGCTTTTAGGGATGCTTCGTAATTGAGGTAACCCTATTATTTTTTTGTTTATTTAAATTAATTTGTTGAATATATTCAACAAATATATTAATATATAAGTGTAAAGAGTTAGTAGATAGTACATAGAAAAGAGATATAAAAATTATGCAAGTAAAAGTAGAAACTCAATTTAATCCTTCTGAATATACTCATGAAGACGAACCTGTTGTTTATGTAAATGATACTGCTGTAGGTCATTTAGAATGGGATGCAGACCAAGATGGCGGTTCTTGGGTATTTTGGCCATCTGATATTGATGATGGCGTTACTTTGTATGGTACCGTTGAGGAATCACTTTCAGAAATCAAGGATAGATACGAAAATCAATAAGTATCAGATTTAGCATTAAGCGGTTATCTACTAGATAATTGATTGATGCTTTTATTTTTTACGAGGATAAACTAAATGATTAGAGATTTAGATAAAGCATATTTAATTCTTCAAGCACCAGGATTAAGTTTGAAAGATTTAGCAGAAAAAACTAGAATCAAATATCAGACTTTGCGTCTATATAAGTCTAATAACGACAGATTAAGAGCTGCGGCAGCAACTCAAATAAGTGATTTAGCAAGTGAATGGGAGAATCATCCAACGTTCAACTTACTTACTGTTCCTTGGATAAAAGTTTTAAGTAATAAGACTTTTGAAGAAGAGACTGTATCATTAACTAAATTGTTAACTAGCGCTAAAGAATATCGAATGCTTGCAAATGATATGAAAATTCAAGATGTAGCAATACTTCGGTTAATCTTGGCCATTGTATTATCTGTATATTCACGTTTTGATGTAGAAGGTAAGTCCTATGATTGGGTTACTATAAAACAAACATCAATGAGATTAAGTAGAGTACACGAAGAAAAATATAATGAAGCAGATATACTTAGTACTTGGAAGCAACTTTATAAGAATAAAGCATTCAGCAAAGTTTTGTTTGACTATCTTAACAAAATTAAAAATGATTTCGATTTGTTTGGAGATAATCCATTTTTTCAAGTTAATAAAGACATTTATGATGCAAATGTTCCTAAAAATAAAAAAGTGGAAAACGGTAAAGGAACTGTAGCATTACGTCAGTTAAATCGAAGAATAGGTGAAAGTGGTAATAGTAAATCTATCTTTTCACCTAAGTCAGAAACTTATAAGGATGAGCTGGAGTTTGCTGAGCTTGCGAGATGGGTACTTACCTATCA
Source organism: Lactobacillus sp. (assembly GCF_014803895.1). The sequence continues at coordinate 52,587 of NZ_JAAVAU010000027.1, forward strand.
AAGTTATACAAGTGTAATTGATAAGACTAAAGTTGTTCCTGGTGATTTTAGTGTTTCAGCTGGATGGACATATAAGCTGAATCCTTATTTTGTTCAAGCTGATAATATATTTGATACTTTGATGTTGAACTTATCTTTAATTGATGAGACACATCAATACAAAGCTCAAAGACCGTCTTGGGAGTGGAATAAGGAAGATTACCTTGCTTATCGTTTAAAGCTTGAAAAGCCGTCTAATCAAGCTGAGAGCTATACTTTATGGTCAAGGATGCTTCATATTGAGCTATCTGATTATGGAGAACCACAATTGTTTTCTGCAGGACTTCCTAAAATGGATAATCAAGAAGCATATGAAGAGCCGATGACTATCTGGAGATACAGTGATAAAAAAGCAACGTTTATTCCAGATAGAGTGATGCAGAGTAATTATTATGTACCTATGTTTGTAAATATGAATAGATTTATAGATAAGTCAGTAGATAAAAGCAATCATCAATCAACAATCGGCTATTGGATAGATTATCTTTATGGAAAAGACCTACTAGAAAAGGAAAAGCCTGTAAACTTAGTGTCAATCAGTCTGTTGGACGATGAAAAAGGATCATCACAATTACTATATGCAGAAAAATATGGTGATGTGATGTTGGAATTGAATAAAATTTGCTCAGATGATTGGAAAAAAGTAATAGATACTGCTGCACTTGTTGCAAGAAAAGCATCTAGTATTCTTTGGCATTTTGTAAATGAAGATACTAAATTAAAGGGACTCAATAATCCTAAAATTGCAGATAAAGTAGTTAATGAGTTTTGGCTCAATCTTAACTTTCAAGACTGGATTAATGATTTGGATTTAAGCGGTAAAAGAGAAAATTTGAGCATCTGGTTTGATGAAGTTAAGGAGGATGTCGTTGATATTGCTGAACAACAGGTAAGATTAGCTTCTGCTCGAGAAATACGAGGAGACAGCCAAAATAATATTCATACGCTATATAATGCACTTTATGGTCAGTTGATAGGGATGCTAAAAAAGACGGCTAAAGATTATTCAGAAGGTTTGTAGAAAAATGAGCGATAAAGTAAAAATTGAATACAAAGGTAAGATCTATTATAGGCTTGCTGACTTAGCTCATGATTATGGCATAAGTGCGAAGTTAGTAAGTGATAGATGGCATAAAGGACATCGAAACCCTAAAGACTTGTTAGAAAAAGGTAAACTCTTTACTATTTCTCCGTATGCACATCAAATTACCTATCAAGGAACTACTTATAATTCTGCACGTGACTTTGCTAGAAAGCATGACTTAATTTATGGTAAAGTTCTTAGCTTAATAAAAAAGGATATCACGGATCCGCAAAAACTGATAGATAAAGGAAAGCGCAGTGAGTATACGCAGGTTGAGATGTTGACTAAAGCACGTAAATTGGATGAAGAGCAAAGGGATAAATTTCTAAGCGCTAGAAATTTATTATCTGTTCAACAGGTTAGTAAGATGACTAAGGTTCCAACTCACCCTATCAATGTTTTGGCAAATAGTTTAATTAAAGGGACGAAAAAAAAGGGCTATTTAGGACTTAAAAAATCTGATTTAGTTAAGTTGGATTTTGAAGATGATGAAGATAAGAAAAAAATAAAGGATGGTGCTTTTATTGGTGAATATGGTTTTAAAAAATCTGCGGTAGACCATATTTTAAAGCGTATTAACATCATAAAAGATCGTGAGATGAAACAATTACCTGAACCATTTTCTAATTATTATTATGATATAGAACATAAAGAGGTTTGGAAATATTATCCTTTAGGCTATGGTACTATTCGTTTGAATATTTTTGGAGGTGGCAAATATTTCAAATTTGCTATTGGTAAAAAACAATTTCAATTTACGCCTGACGCTCTTGATGATATTGTTAAAAATCCAGAGATTACATATCAAGATTTATTGACTAAGCAAGATATAATCAAAAATTCAGATTTGACAGCTTCACGTTGGCATAATAGAAAAATTTCAAAATATCTGCCACCTCTGCATGTTCGCTATGATAAAACTGGAAATAGAGTAAGTGGTTGGACTAAAGAAGAAATATTATATCCAGAAAAATTACGACTATTAAATATGAATAAAGTGTAGGTATACAACAAAATTGGGTTAAATTTATTGACAAAAATTTGTATGAAATAAGATCCAAAGTTGGAAAAAATCAGCAACGTGGTCTATATTTTCATGAATGATGCCAGCAATTTTCTAGCTTTTTTATTTAAAAACAGACTGTAAACTAAAAAATTCTCAAGAGTTCTCTTGAGAATTTTTAAATATAATTATGGAATTATAGTATCTTTTTAATAATAAACTTAAAGTCGGAGGTTGGGTAAAAAGTACAGGGATGGTCAAAATTTTTACCATAGAAAGTTTATTTCCGACTACATTTAGACTTTTAGTGGTTACTTTTGTTGATAATCTTAAGCACAAGCTCGATTAGTCCGATAATTAAATTTCCGAAGAGTAGCATGAGCTCTACTGTGTGATACATTATAAGTCACTTCCCTTATATATTTTTTCAGCTTTAATTATGATGTATAAGAGAATAGTTTTTTATAATATTACGAGCTGGTGAAAACTTGGTAATTCATTGCCGAGATGAAACCAGCTTTTTCAGTGATTTTCTATTTTAGTATATTTTTGAATTTGCTATAATTTTTGCTACGGGGAGGTGAAAAAATGTTAGCTGGAATTAAATTAAGACTCTATCCCAATCAAGTTCAAAAAGATAAATTGATGCAGATGTTTGGTAATGATAGATTCGTTTGGAATCAAATGTTAGCGATGATGAATGAAAGGTATAAAAATAATCATCATTTGCCATTTCTAGGAAAGTATAAGTTAAACTATCTTTTACCGTCGATGAAATTAGAATTTCCATTTTTGAAGAATAGTGATTCCTCAAGTTTGCAAGTTATAAATGAGACTTTGAATAATTCTTGGAAGAAATTCTTTCAA
>NZ_JAAVAU010000028.1 GCF_014803895.1 Lactobacillus sp.
CTCTTTACGATTTTTTGATTTGTTATCTCAAATTTATTGCTTGCGAATTGACTTCGCTTCCGTTTGGGGTATTTTTTACCCCGCACACTTTGCGAAACTTTGTTCAGTTTTCAAGGTACTACCACTAACTCATTTATCAAGTCAGCTTTATAATTATAGCGCATTATTTTTCTTTTTGCAAGAACTTTTTTAAAAATATATTTAAACAAAATATTTGTTGTTCCTTCACAAGAACAGATACTACTATACATGCTTTTTTTATATTCGTCAAATTTGTTATTTTGTTCGAATATTTCTTTATAAATTACAAACACCAGGAAACGTTGTCATAATTTTTCTTTATTAACTATCACTGATTTTCGAACTATTTGATAAAGCAATATCAAAATTATTCCTAATATGGCAAATATTATAAAAAATTATCCTAAATTTTTTTATAATAATTGTACATATTCTTTATAAATATAAAATTCGTACGAAGCTAATAGCTTCTATATTTTTATGTAAGAACCTACTAATAGAAATAAACTATTTGTTCTGATCCTCTTTTTTAATCTTACTTATAAAAAAACTACTCCTCCGGTAAAAAGGAATAGTAAGTAAATTGTAGTTGTAATTTTGTTTAGAATTAGCTGTTATCTCAATATGCCTTCAACTTTATCAGCTAAAGCAGGGTAAATAGGTAAAACATGTCGATGCCAATCTTCTTTGCTAATTTTTAAACCAATAACTGGGACCAAATTATTAATATCATTAGCAGCGCTGAAGCTAAGCTCGCTAGCTCCAACGAGACGGTTTTTCTTATCATAAACTACTGTTAATTTAGCTTTCCTATCATTAATACCAGCATAAGGACTGCCCTCACCAATTTTAATTTCGACTACAGAAAATCGTGAATCATCTTTGGCATCTTGCGGATTAACACCCACTTGAGCAATTTGTGGAAAAGAAAAAGCAGCTGTACCAATAGTTGGATACAGAAGACGCTCAATTTTTCCATTTTCAAGTACATCATATAAATAATCTGCTTGAAGTTCAGCAACTGGCGTTAACTTAGGAACAGCTTGGTTGGTGATGTCACCAATTGCATATACACCTTTCGCACTCGTCTCAAGATGGCTATCAACATCAATACCATGCTTATTATATAAAATTCCCGCTTTTTCTAAATTCAAATTCACATTTGGTATTCTACCCGTCGCGTCAACAATATAATCACCTATAATTTCTGGCAACTTCTTATTATTAGTTTTAACAGTAAAACCATTACTATTTTTTAAAATCTTAGTTGGACTAGTAAAAAAATGTATGCGAATATTTCTTTGCTCCATATTTTCAACTAATTCAGCCGCATATTTACCATAAAATAAGCGCAAAATTCTTTCTGAACGAACTAAAATATCAACTTTTGTACCTGCAGCTGCTAAAAAAGTAGCCAGCTCTATTCCAACATATCCACCGCCGAAGAAAATGGCATGGTTCGGCTGTTTTTCAAGAGAAAGAACCTCAGAACTATCATGTGTATATTCACTGCCCGGTATATCAAGCTTATGTGGATGCTGCCCCGTTGCTATTATAATTTTTTTACCTTCATATTGTTGTCCATTCACTTCAACTATGTGTGGGGCAACAAACTTACCGTATCCTTCAACCACATCGCACATTTGATAATAGATTTTCTTAGTTTGCTCAGGCCATTCATCAAATCGTGCCTTCTTAGTCTTCATCAATTGCTCCCAATTAATTTTCCCAGGAATTATCCCTCTGTTATCAAGAGCCTGACTCATCAATTGAGTATGAACTGCGCCCTCTAAAAAAATTTTAGGTTCACATCCTACATTGGGACAAGTTCCTCCAAATAATCCTCCTTCAATAGCTAACAAGGATTTATCAGTATGGGACAATAATTTCGCTAATTTATACCCTGCGGGACCTGTCCCTAAAATAATATAATCATATTTTTTCATAATCATCACCTCATTCCCTAATTCTAGCAGTATCATAACCATAAAGCTTATTAGAAAACTGGTGAATTTTTTGAAACTACTTCTATCCGGCGACAGTATTATTGCTCGCCATGAGGGATTAACCGAGCCTCATATTAACTACAACCTAAAAAAATTAATTCCCAACTGTCAAATTATCAATACTGCAGTTAGCGGAATAAACTCTGGCGGCTTTTTTGCATCCCTTTCTGATTTAGTATTTAAACAGGAAAAATGTGATTATTTTATTCTCCTTATTGGCACTAATGATTTAGCCACTCATAAACAAGTCCCGCTTAACCAATTTAACTCAAATATGCAGCTAATTGCTTCCAGTATTATTTGGCTATATCCGCCTTCAAAAGTTATCTTCATCTCTCCGCCAGCTGTTGACGAAGAAAAACAATTAGTCCGTGATAATAATTTAGTCAATAAATATAGCCAAGCTATCGACCAAGTCGCTAAAGACTATCACTTTTCCTATATTAATTTAGCACAAGCCATGATCGATCAAGGGGATTTATCAGTGCTTTGTCAGGGTAGAAAAAATGATGGATTACACTTTGGCGAAGCGGGGTACAAGTTACTAGCCGAACTTATATATCGGCATTTAACAGCGACTCGCTGCTGTGTTTATAATAGTAGAGAAAATTATCGAAAGGATTATAGAAATATTGAAAATAAATAAAAAGTTAATTGCTATTGCTACCGCCCTTACAGTAGGCGTAACTCCATTTGCGGCCTTTTCTAGTACTTCTAATAATACTGTTCATGCTGCTAGTATGAAAAAAATTGTCGAAAACACAATGAAGAAAAATCATGTTCGAGGCAGCATCCTTGTTGTTAAAAATGGTGAAAGTCAAGTTATCAGCTATGGGTATGCCAACTATAGCAAAAAAATTCTAAATAGTAATAAACAAGTTGCATATCCTATTGCTTCTTTGCAAAAAGTGGTTACAGCCGCAATGCTAATTCAAATCATGCAGGAAAAAAAGGGGAGTAAACAAGCTTTTTCTCAAAACACCAAAATATCTCGCTGGTACCCTACTCTCAAAAATGCTAACAAAATTACTGTTGGGCATCTACTTACTCATACTTCAGGTATTAATCTTGTTGGAACAGAAGCCAACCGTGGCTATACTTATTCTGAACAAGGAGCTATCAATTGGTTAATCAAGCATATAAATTCAACTCCTCAAGCTCAAATTGGTAAGCAATTCAATTATAATAATGCAAATTACATTCTATTAATGGGAATTATTAGAAAACTTACCAATCATTCTTACGCAACTAACCTAAATAATCGAATTGTTAAACCATTAAAATTACAGAATACTTTTTTAGCTACTCATACTCCAACAGGAAAAATAAAAGCTGTTTCCTATATGTGGAATGGAAAACATAATTATCAAAATTCCCTAACTTTAACTAATACTGTTGCTTCCCAATTAACTGGCGCCGGTGATCTTTACACAACTCCAGGTGAGTACTATAAGATTCAACAAGGACTTACTAATGGGAAAATTTTAACTAAAAATCAATTCGATTACATGACCCATTTAACAACCAAAGTTACTACATACTCTGGTGGGATGTATATTAAGAAAAATGGTGAGTTAAAACTTGCTTACGGAAGCAGTCAACATACTCACTTCTGTAATTGGATCCAATTAACTGATGATAATCAAAATGGTATCATTATGTTTCTCAATCAATCTCAAGGTAATAAAAATGCTGAAAAAGCAGTTGGCTATCAAATTTTGAACAAAATTAAGCCAAATTATTTTAAAAAGAATTAAATGTAACACATTCTTCACATAAAATTACTTGTTTAGTCAATATAGAAGCATAAAATAATAGTTAACTTATTAGGAAGGAACGTTCAAGTTTTGAAGAAAAAATTAATGACAGTTGCAACAGCATTAAGCTTAGCTGTTGCGCCTGCCGCAACTTTACTTATTACTAATTCCCCAGCTCATACTGCCCATGCGGCAACAATGACAGCTAGTCAAAAAGAAATGTATAACTTTGTCAGAGAAACTATGCGTAAAAACAAAGTTCGTGGAAGCATTACTGTAATTAAAGACGGTGTCCCACAAAATATTAGCTATGGTTACGGTTGGTATGGCAAAAAAATTGGTGCTGGTAATTCCAAAATTGTTTATCCAACTGCTTCTTTGCAAAAAGTAATAACTGGGGCAATGATTGTCCAATTAATTAATGAAAAGAATAATACTAGCCAAAGTTTTTCTCAATATACAAAAATATCTCGTTGGTATCCTACTTTAAAAAATGCTAATAAAATTACAGTTGGTCAGTTATTAACTCATACTTCAGGAATTACTGTTACAGCAACTGAAGTTAATCGTGGTTATAATTATTCTGAACAAGGTGCAATTGACTGGATTGTTAATAAAGTTAACTCAACCGCTGAAGCAGAGCCTGGAACTTACTTCTATAACAACGCAAATTATATCTTATTAGCTGGTATTATACGGCAATTAACCGGTCAATCTTATGAACAAAACTTCCAAACCCGAATCATAAATAAGCTAGGCCTAACTAATACTTATCTCTATCAAAACATTCCAAGTGGTAAAACTGATGCAATTTCATATATTTGGAACAATAAAAACTATCAAAGTCCCGCTTATATGAAGAAATCAGTTGCCTCACAAATTCCAGGAGCAGGTAACTTATTCTCAACGCCATCTGACTATTATAAAATTCAATGTGGTCTTTCTAATGGACAAATTTTAAGCTCAAGTGACTTTCATTACTTAACACACTTAAAATCTAAGATCACCAATTACTCTGGTGGTATGTATCTCAAGAATAATGACACTTTAAAGAGTGCTTATGGTAGCATCAATGGTTTACACTTTGGTAGCTGGGTTCAACTAACTACTGACAATCAAAATGGTATCGTAATGTTTTTAAATCAAACTAATGGTAACGAAGACTCCCAAAAAGATGTCGGATATGAAATTTTAAATCATATTAAAGCTAATACCTTTACAAATAGATAAAAATAAAAGTGCATCCCCAAAGGGATGCACTTTTTTACTATTAAAACCTTGAGACTAAAAATCAACCTTATCTGGATCATTAGCAACACCAGTAGTACCATGCAATTCATCAAGTAATTGCATTTCATCTGGAGTTAAGTCAAAGTCAAATACGTCTGCATTGGCTTTAATATATTCTGGGTGAACAGATTTAGGAAGTGGTAAAAAGCCATGCTGCAATGACCAACGGATCAATACTTGGGCTGGACTCTTACTATGATTGTTAGCAATACCGGTTACAGTCTTGTTACCAAGTAAGCCACCGGTACCCAGAGGACTATAAGCTTCATTAAGCATACCAAGTTTTGTACTTTCTGCAGTTACCTCAGGTTGTAAATCACTTGGATTTAAGAAATTTTGATTAACAGCTGGTTTAATTTCAGCAGTCTTCATTAATTCATCAATATGATGTTTTCTAAAGTTAGATATACCGATAGCACGTATTTTTCCTGCCTTAACAGCCTCTTCCATCGCACGCCAACTCTCTGCGTTTAATTCAGCCCAGTTATCGCGCATTGCCACAGGATTAGGCCAGTGAATTAAGTAAAGATCTAAATAATCTAAACCCAATTTTTGTAAACTAGTATCAATTGCTGCCTTAGCTTTTTCATAACCATGGTCATTATTCCAAAGCTTAGTGGTTACAAATAAGTCATGACGGTTAATACCACTCTTCTTGATTGCACGCCCAACACTTTCTTCATTACCATAAGCGGCTGCAGTATCAATATGACGATAGCCAGCACCGAGGGCAGCTAAAACTGATTCTTCAGCAATATCTCCATCAGGTGTTTGCCAAGTACCAAAACCAATAACTGGTATCTCTACCCCATTATTTAAAGTATAAGTATCTTCTAAAGATTGAAATTTCATAAAAATTCTCCTTTTTAACTAATTATTCTATTGTACTAACAATAGAACCTAAATTCCATCGGGAATAACTTCCCGAGTTTTTACTAGCTCATAATTTCAGAACTTTTATCCCCATAAAAAGTTCAGAATATCTTTAATTACTTGAGAGTTATAAGTCAAACGTCCATGATCAGCCTTTTGACCATAATATTTCTTTAATTGATAGTTACTACTGTCAGTACCTAAAAGATATTTTAAAGACTCAGATGAAGCATTCGAAACTAAACCATCACTACCATGACTTTTATCTCCAACAATATTTAAAACCTGCGTTTTTTCTTGAGGATAAATTTTTCTTAATGCCAACATCTGTTTATAAGCTTTATTCATTTTATTTGGCTTACCATCTGCAGCAATTTTTAGATTCTTTGGCGCCTGTAATTCTTGAGTAGCTTGACTTAAATCCACACCATCAAAATGCCCTGCGATTGCCACTTGCTTATTAAGTCGGGGCATTGAAGTATTATGATTTTGTAATAAATAATACATCACTGATACATTTCCAAGTGAATGAGCCACCATATTTACTTGAGTAATGCCGTACTTTTGTTTTAATGCCTTCACGACATTTGTGGCATACATTCCTGCTTTTTCAAAATCAATTTGGATATTATTTTTATAATTGATTTCAATAATAGGATTAATCGCATTCTTTTTTATTTCTCCAGAAAAGGTGATTTTACCGTCTGGACTTACATCTACTCTAGTAACACTGTTAGTCAGACCAGCTACCTGAGCAGCCTTTACAATATTAGTTTCAGACTTATAATTGCTCAAAGCTCCATGAAAAAAGAGAGTCGGTGTCGCCGTAATCTTATATTTTCTCGAAAAATTAACTTTTGCAACTTGTGGTTTTTCCACGTGTGATGCTTGCGGTTTAACAGAACATCCTGTTAACGCCAAAATTAAGCCAATTAATAGGAAAAGAAATTTAAATTTTTTCATTTTTAAACTATTAATTAAAAATACACCAAATTAATAAAAAAGCCCCCAAACTGGAGTCTCTTTATTAATAATTATTCTTCATTAAATAAAGCCGTAGATAAATAACGATCGCCACCATCTGGAGCTACTGTTACTACAGCATGGCCCTTGCCTAACTTTTTAGCAATTTCTAAAGCACCAGCTATGTTTGCACCAGCAGAAATGCCCGGCAAGAACCCTTCTTTTCTACCAACTTCACGAGCAGTAGCCATTGCCTTATCAGTAGAAATCTCTACAACACCATCATAAATATCTTGATTCAAGTTCTTAGGAATAAATCCCGCAGAAATTCCTTGGATACCATGTTTACCAGTCTTTCCTTCCTTAAGAAGAGGTGCTTCAGCTGGTTCTAACGCATAAACTTTGGTATTTTTATTAGCTTGCTTTAAAGCACTACCAATACCTGACAAAGTACCACCAGTACCAACTCCGGCTACAAAAGCATCAATACTCTTACCTGTACCTTGAAAAGCTTCAATAATTTCCGGACCAGTAGTTAATGCATGAATATTAGGATTTTCAGGATTTTCAAATTGCATTGGCATAAAGTAGCCCTTTTCCTTAACTAACTCTTCTGCCTTCGCAATAGACGCCTTCATTCCTTCACTTGCTGGAGTCAAAATCAATTCTGCTCCATAGCCTTTCATTAACTTACGACGTTCAATACTCATACTTTCTGGCATTACAATTACAATCTTGTAACCCTTAGCAGCAGCTACACTCGCTAAACCAATTCCAGTATTACCAGAAGTTGGTTCCACAATAGTACTACCTTCTTTAAGCTTACCTTCGCGTTCTGCCTTTTCAATCATTGCTAAGGCAATTCTGTCTTTTACAGAACCGGCAGGATTTTTAGCTTCAAGTTTTACGTATACATCTGCACTATCTTCTGGAACTACACGGTTCAACTTTAATAATGGGGTGTTACCAACTAACTCAGTAATTGAATTATAAATAGTAGTCATAATATTTCTCCTTAAATAATTACAAGATCTGGTTCTAAAGTACTATTGCTAACTTGATTGAGCCAGTTAAAAAAGAATTGCTTTTGAATTTTTTTCCATTTAAATTGCGGATCTTGCATTTTTTCTTTATCTAAAAAATAATTTTCTGGTTTTTTATATTCTATCTCTGGATGGGCTGCTTTTTCTCGCTGATATTCTTCAAGTAAAGCAGGTTTATCATACTCTAAATGAGAAAAGAGAAAAATTCTCTCTGGATTTTTGGAAGCTGTAACTAAAAATAAATTACCATTTTCGTCTTCAGCATTAATAGTCAGGTTGGGATCTTGTTCAATCTGATTCTTATCCATTTCTTCATAACGTGCATGGGGAGCTAAAAATCCTGAAGAAATTCCATTCAATAACTCATGACAACAATTAATTTTATGAGAAAAAACACCAAAAACTTTTTCAGTTAATTTTTTCTTTTCTATACCATAAAAATAATTCATTGCCGCCATCGCACCCCAGCATAAATAGAGTTGTTGCACATGGTTTCGATCCAATTCTGAAAGCAAACATCGAACTTCATCAATATATGTAACTTCATCAAAATTAAATCGCTCAATTGGTGACCCAGTAATAATAAAACCATCAAAGTCCTTAATATTAGTTAAATCTAACGGCTTAGAAATTGCTGCAACTTCCGACGGAACTGGCCTATCTTGATAATGCATTTTAGGATAGAAAAACTGTAAATCTACATCAAATGGCGCTTCATCAAAAATTTCTTTAAATCTTTGTTGCGTGCGCAATTTATCATGCATAATATTCAAAACACCAATTTTTAACGTTGAGTTCTTCAAAATTTTCGCCCCCTTACTTTTTATCTTAATATAACTATATCACTTACCATAAATAAGTAAAGAATTTTCATCTACTTCATTTAAACTATTAATAGCCAAAGTCTCAAGTTTATGCGCGTGTTTTTAACCAAATGTTAAAATATATCTGACTTATACCTTATATAAAGAAAGTTGGTTAATATGTCTAAAATACCTGAAAAACACGTTTCTAAAATAGCCTTATTTTATGATCTTGTGTTTGTTTACATGATCTCAAAAACAACAGAAATTCTCCATCATCTTCATAATGGGATGGTTTCGCCGATTTCATTTGGTTTATTTGCAATTATTGTGTTGATTTTTATCAGCTCCTGGATGGTACAAACTATCTTTACTAACCGTTATGGGAAGTCTAGCTGGACTGATATTGCTTTTTATTTTATAGACATGATGATTCTTTTATTTATGTCAAATTCATTTGACACAAATAACCTTCGGGAAATGAAAATTCTTTTTGTATCCGCAGGGTGTTTATCCACAACATTAGCAATCCACTATTTAATTACTCGTTTCCAAGTAAAAAGCGAAACTGACAAAAAAATCACACAAACTTATTTTGCTTTTTTGATTTTTAGAGCAATTTGCTTAATCGTTGGTGGACTTTTAGATAATCTTGCAGGTTTTATTATTGCAATTATCGGCTTACTTCTGAGTTGGATTATGCCAACTTTAACCCGGAAAGAAACCATCAAGCACCCTATTATCTTTCCTCATTTTTTGGAAAGATTAAATCTATTAGTCATCGTAATCTTTGGTGAAACGATTATTGGTGCAGCTGATTATTTCAGAATTCAAACTTTATCAGTTTATTCAGTTTTAATCTTCCTCATTGTTGCTCTTCTCTTCTTCACCTACGTGCTCCAATTCGACTGGATGGTTGAAGAAAATCAACCAGACGCCACAGGAAATTTATTAATTTATTTACATTACTTCATCATTTTTGGAATTAGCTTAATCACTGTGAGCTTAAAATTCATTCACGAAGAAGATGCTAATTCTTGGTTTGCTGCAACCTGCCTATACTGTGGTATCTTACTATTTTATTTTGGCTTAGCAATTTCTACGCGTTACAACAAACAAGAATTTGATTTAAATAAAAAAACGATTGGTATCTTTTTACTAACCACAATTATCGGCTTCATAATTTGCTTATTTGCACCAGAATTCGAAGTAATTACAATCACAACTGTCTTGGTTGTGGCAATTAATGCTGGATATTTAACTCACGTCGCACTTAGTCCAAAAGAAAAAATAAAAGTCTAATCAAACAACAACTCATACATCTTAGTCGCTAAGGGATGCTTCAATACTAAGTTCATCCCTACAGCGGCTTTTTTCTTGGGACCAATTTTTTCTTCTTTAACTGAATTTTTCTGAATTTCAGCTTCACCCAGATAGAAGAATTCCTTGCCCACACTATCACTCTGCTTTACAAACAAATGTAATTTCATGGCTGGTGTTTGCAATAACTTTCCCACTTCTGGCGAATCTAAATGCCGCGGACTTCTCGTATACCAACGCAGCGAGCGTCCATCTTCAAGTGTATTGTTGTAGACTGCATTTCGTTTCTCTTGATCGTCCTTTTTATAAGTAATAAAAATTGGCGTTTCCTTTTCACCAACGCGGTAGCCATACATTGGAGCCGAAACATCTAAAGGCCAATTAAGCAAACGGCAGGCATCTTTACGGTCATATTGTTGATAAAGTGTGAATTGTTGATCCTGTTGATATTTTTTACTCAAAAGTAACCCTGTTTGCACAGCATCCCTAAACAATTGTGCAAAAGTTGAATTCTTCAAACTATTTTTTAACTTATCATTCAATCGATATACGTGCTCTTCTCCTATATCAATTATATCAATTAAACTTTCACCACCATATTGCTCTTTTTTGGTAGTCTTCCCCTGCTTTACATCAAAGAAGGCCAGAGACAAGATATTTTTCACCGAATTAAGAACATCCTGACTCACATATGCACCCCAGTGGTATAAAAGTTGTTCATAACTTGTTAAATTAAGTGAATCTTGTTCTAATAAGGCATTTAATAGAACCAATTCATGCACACGTTTTCCACTTAACAATTCTTTTGTAATAAAGGAAAGTACACTACTTTCATAATCAGTTACTTTAATATCTTCACCCATTTTTCTTAAAAATTCACCATAGTGTGCGAATGATTTATTTTTAGCAAAAACTTCAGGGCTAGTTGAACCATATTGATAAAAGTCTTTTAACAACGGTACCCGGCCAATTTTTTCTTTTACTTCCTGATAAGAATCACGTAATTGCTTTATGCCGTCTAATTTTACCTTATCTAATGAAGCTAATATCCTTTCAGAAGCAATTTGAGAAAAATTAATTGTTGACACATCAATCTGGAGAGGTAGAGCAGCTTCTCTACGCGCTTGATCTTTATCACGGCTAGTATCACCATTCAGAGCAATTGGTATCAAATAATTATTTTTATAATTACCAATAAAATCGATTACTGTTACATAATCTTTACCAGGATATTTACGCAATCCCCGACCAAGTTGCTGAATAAAGACAATACTCGATTGAGTATTTCTTAACATAATAATCTGATTAAGATCTGGAATATCAATTCCTTCATTAAATAAATCAACTATGAAAATATACTCTAACTCGCTACGTTCAAGTTTCTCAATAACTTCACTTCGCTTCTTTTCACTATCTTCATTAGTCAAAGCACAACTAGGATGACCTTTTTCAGAAAATAATTCAGCTAACTTCTGCGCCTCATCCCTTCGACTGCAAAAGACTAATCCACGTGCTTGCTTACCACAATAACCATAATAATCAATTTGCTTAAGTAAATAATCCACCCGTTTTCTATCAATTAAGTGGGCCAAATTACTAGTTTCATCAATTACTTCGCCATCAATTTCATAATCCTCTACCCCAACATAGTGAAAAGGTGCAAGCATTCGCTCTTTAAGTGCATCCCGGAGACGAATTTCATAAGCTAAATTATAATCAAAAATTTCATAGATATTCTGTTCATCCATTCGCTCTGGAGTTGCTGTCATTCCCAACCAAAACTTAGGTTTAAAATAATTTAAAACTTTTTGATAGGTTGGAGCTGCTGCTCGGTGGGCTTCATCAATTAAAATATAATCAAATTCATGCGGATCAATTTTTTCTAAAATATTATCCTGACTCATCGTTTGTACAGTCGCAAAAAGATACTTAGCCTCTAAGTCATGATGGTTGCCCGATAATAAGCCAAAATCCTTTTTATCACCGCCAATTATCCGATGAAAACTATCGCATGATTTTTTAGCAATTTGACTACGATGGACTAAATATAAAAATCTCTTAGGATGATACTCATTTACTGCAAATGCTCCTAAATAAGTTTTTCCTGTTCCTGTTGCAGACACAACTAAGGCCTTGTTTTCACCTTGTTTAACTAATTCAGTTAATTCTTTTAATGCCGCATTTTGCATCTGATTAGGGATGATTTTTGTCTTCTTTTTAAGAAGATTACTGGTTCTAACAGATTGCCAATTTTTAGCATATTCCCTAATCCATTCATCAGTTAGAGGAATAGAATTTTCTTCTAAGGCTGTTAATTTTTCAGACATTCTTTTAGTTAAAGACGCATTTTGCTTCGAACTAACCTTGAGTGCCCATTCATAATTTTTAAGCATTGCACTACGCGTAAAGTTAGCACTTCCAATTATGCTAGTCTGATAATTATCATGTTCAAAAAAATATCCCTTAGCATGAAAACCAGCTGATTGAGTAATCCGTACATTAAGATTAGGAATCTTTTTTAATTCTAAAAATACCTTAGGACTATTAAAGCCAAGGTAATCACCAGTAATCAAGGTTCCACTCACACCTTTTTTAGCTAAATCAGCCATTACTAACTTAAATGGAACAAGCATACTCTCACCAATGAATGCTACTGCCCAAGTAAAGGATTGTGCATGTAATAACTCATAACGTAAACTTGTCCATAAGTTTTCTTCTTGTTCATTACCCAACAGCTGAGGCGTAACTAAGTTATTACCTTGATAATTATCATCATACAATCCATTAAGAATTGCCTCTTGTAAAAAATCAGCCATGATTTTTCCTTTCTAAACAAAAAACGTCAACCTCTCGTTAACGTTTTTAGTTTACTTCTTTTTTAAAACTATATATTAATTTCTAACATAATCGGACAATGGTCTTTTCGTGCGCCACTATCGATCATCGTAGATTCTTGAATTTTATCTGCAATTCTATCAGAAACAATATAGTAGTCAATTCTCCAACCTGAGTTATTTTGCTTACTAGTGCGAACCCTCTGTGCCCACCACGTATAGTGTCCTTCAACGTCACCATGTACATGACGAAAAGTATCAGTAAAGCCTTGATTCAAAAGATAAGTAAAATCTTGCCTTTCTTCATCAGTAAAACCAGAATTATGGTGATTACTTTGCGGATTTTTTAAGTCTATTTCCGTATGAGCGACATTATAGTCCCCACTCGCAATCACTGGCTTATTTTTATCAAGTTCATGTAAATAAGCTGCATATTTTTTATCCCAAACTTGTCGATCAGCTAAACGCTTTAATTCATTACCTGAATTTGGCGTATAAACTTGTGTTAGGTAAAAATTATCAAACTCCAACGTAATAATTCTTCCTTCATCGTCCATTGGTTCAGGAGCGCCAATCTTAGGATAGGTTACTGTTGGCATTAATTCCTTTTTATATAAAAACATAGTTCCAGCATAGCCCTTCCGAGCAGGTTCTTCAGAAGAACGCCAAACATAATTATATTCTGGAAACATTTCACTTAAAACTTCTTGATGTTTCTTAGTTGGACCAGTAGAACGTAGCTTAGTCTCTTGGATAGCAATTACATCAGGATTTTTCTCTTTAATTGTACGCAAAACTGCTCTTGTTTCATGAGCTCGTGCAGAATCGCTAGTTAATGCAGCATTTAAGGAATCAATATTCCATGAAATTAATCTCATCTTTTTATTTTCCTATCTTAAAGTTATTTTTGATTTCATTATAGCCCAAAACAAAAAGGCAGTTAAAAAACTGTCTTTTTATTTTTATAAAATTTTCAAGTATTATAGATCAAGCCTTGTTTCTTCCTGAAAACATAGTTAATACCCAAGATACTACAATTACCAAAATAATTGCACCTAATAATGACGGAACGATTGCCATTCCCGCTAATTGTGGTCCCCAGGCACCAAACAAGGCCTCCCCTAATGATGACCCAACTAATCCGGCAATAATGTTGACAATCCAATTCATTGAACCGCCCTTACGCGTTATTGCCCCCGCAATTAAACCAATAATTCCACCGACAATTAAAACCCATAACCAATGTAACATAATTGCCACCTTCTTTCGTCTGAATCACTAATAGATTTAACAATAATACCTATAGATTATTTTCAAGATCTTCTTTAATTCTATTAGCTTCTTCTTTTGCCTTGCCTTTTAATTTTTGGGCTTTACCTTCAACTTCGCGACCTTTATCTTTTGTAAGCTTACCTTCTACTTCTTTAAGCTTTCCAGCAACTTTATCTTTAAGTCCATGTTTATCTTCTACCATAGGCTGTACCTCTTTCTGGCAATTTATGACTTATTTACTTATTATCTTAATAATACGTTCTCTCCGATTATTAAGCTATTTTTATAGACTAAAAATAGGCGTCTTAAGATTTTCTTAATAACTTGTCAAGTATGGGAAATGCGCATGATCTGGCACTTTATCCCAAGTTACTGTATGTCCAGCACCATGATAACAAAAAACAGAATTAGGGGTATTTTTTAAATCAGATATAGGATCATATTCAACATCTTTAACTATCTTTTCAGCATCATGGCAAGGTAAATAGCCACTGACTATGCATTCAAGTTGACCTTCTCCACGAGTATAGGCTCGTACCTTATTAGCATACCCTTGCATCTCAGCAACTGGTGCCTGACCAGAAATAGTCACTACTTCACTCATCTGTGAAGGTAGTTCAAAGTTACCAGCCATCTGTTGAATATCGTTAATAGCACGTCCTACCTGATCTTGTGGAATAGTTAAATTGAAATCATACCACGGCTCAAGCAGTTGACAACTTCCTTGCTCGCGTAATTCCATCAAGCCTTGCCGAAGCGCACGATAAGTTGCTTCCCTAAAATCTCCCCCAACTGTATGCACATTACTAGCCTTACCACCAATCAAAGTAATCTTCATATCAGTAATGGGCATACCAGTAAGTACTCCCACGTGTTCTTTACTTTTTAAACTTGTCATAATTTGGTGTTGCCAATTTTTATCTAAAACCTCTAAACTACATTGATTTTCAAAAACTAAACCACTTCCCACTGGTAATGGTTCCATTAGTAAGTGTGTTTCCGCATAATGCCTCAAAGGTTCAAAATGACCTACCCCTTCAATTAGATCAGTAATAGTTTCTTTATAGAGAATACTTCCTTGTTCTAAGCTGGCTTGGATATTGAAATTTTCTTCTAGTAAAGATATCAAGATTTCTTTTTGAATTTCACCCATTAATTCAACACTTAGCTCCTGTAAATGCTCTGACCATTGTACATGTAAGCTAGCATCCTCATCTTCTAGTATTCTTAAAGCTTCTAGTACGTCCTTGATATCATTTTTACTTACTACTCGATAACGTAAAACTGGCATTAACTTGGACTTATCATCATCCTTTTCAACCCCTAACCCTTGACCTGCATAAGTTGAAGAAAGTCCTGTCAAAGCAACAATTGTTCCTGAATTTACTTGGTCAACTACTTCATACTTATTACCGTTATAAATTCTAATTTCATTTATTTTTTCATTCGGTACTAATTCACTCTTTGCTTTTAAAAATCCTCCAGTTACCTTGGCCCAAGTAAGGCGTTCAATTTTTTGATCATGACTAATTTTAAAAATTTTCAAACCAAGTTTACTAAAATGATTAACTTCTTCGGTCCATTTATCCAAACCAGTTAAAAATTCTTTTATTCCTTCCATTTTTAAGGCTGAGCCAAAATAAACAGGAAAGACTTTTCTTTGTCTAATCACTGACACGATATCTTCATCGGTAATCTGGCCAGTGTCCAGATACTTATTTAATAATTGCTCATCGCTAGTCGCAATATTTTCAAAAAATGTATCATTTTCTTCTTCAAAACCAATGAAATTACTATTCAACTTTTGATTTAACTCAGTTAATATTTTCGCTTTATCAGCACCCACACTATCCATCTTATTTATGAAAACAAAGGTGGGCACTTCATATTCTCTCAGTTTATCCCAAAGCATCTTAGTATAATTAGTAACCCCATCACTGGCAGAAACTAGTAAAATTGCATAATCTAACACTGATAAAACTTGTTCAGTTTGACTAGCGAAATCAATGTGTCCTGGAGTATCAACCATTGTAATTTCTGTATTATCCTGGTGTAATCTAGCAGTATGAGAAAAAATTGTAATCCCACGCTTCTTTTCCAAATTATCCGTATCTAAAAAAGTATCTTGTTTATCAACCCGCCCCAACTTACGCAAGTGGCCACTAGCATAGAGCATCCCTTCAGATAAAGTTGTTTTTCCGGCGTCTACATGAGCCAGCAATCCCACAGTTATTTTTTTCATTATTATTTTTCCTTAAAATTTATCTTTTTTGTTAATTTAAATCCTTTATATGATGTATTATATTATTACTGTAATTTCTATAATAGAGCATAGAAAGGATATAATTATGCTTTCCCTGTTACTTACAATTCTAGTTTTATGGCTTTGTTGGAAACTAGGTATCGGTTTAATCAAAGTTATTGGCTTTTTAATTGCAATTGGTTTAATTTTCTTCTTTGCTGCATACTTATTGATTCCAATTCTAGCCATTTGTATTGGAGTCGGAATTTTAAAATTAATTATTAGCTAAATTAAAGATCACTAGATAATCATAAACTAGTGGTCTTTTTTCGTTTCACGTGAAACTAAATCCCTATTTAGTAAACCCAATTAAAGTCTTATACTAGTACTATCATGTATTTTTAGAAAGGAAAACTATTATGCCACCTGCTAAAAAAATACTAGCTAAGCCTTTTACTTCTACAACCTTAAGATTACTTTTACAAGCGATTGTCATTGGTTTAACCGTAGGTTTAATAGTTAGTATTTTTAGATTATTGATCGATAAAGGTATGGATACCCTTTATATACTCTATCCTTATATGAGAACTCATCCTATTTGGATTATCCCCTATGCTGCCTTTACCTTATTGATTGTTTTTTTACTAGGACAAATTATTAAATACGATATTAACAACCTCGCCGGTTCAGGAATTCCTCAACTTCAGGCAATGTTTCTAGGAGAAAATCAAATGTCTTGGTTTCAGATTCTTTGGAGAAAATTTGTAGGCTCTCTCCTAGCTATGGGAACAGGACTATTCTTAGGCCGAGAGGGTCCATGTATCCAAATGGGAGCAATGGTTGCCAAAGGATATGCCACTAACTTTTATTACACCCCAGACGATGATACTCAAGTACTAACTTGTGCTGGTATTGCCGCTGGCTTAAGTGCTGCCGTTAGTGCACCATTTGCTGGTGTTTTCTTTCTTGTAGAAGAAATTACTGAATCTTTTAGACCAAAAGATATTATGTCTGCTTTAGCAGCGGCAGCCTCCGCTGACCTAGTTACTATTATCTTCTTTGGAACCAAACCTTGTCTTTACCTGCCAATTGCTCATAAATTACCAGTAACCTCTTATTGGTCACTGGTTTTGGTCGGGATAGCCGCAGGAGTATTAGCATATGTTTATCAATGGGCTTTGTTAAATTCTAAATGGTTATTTAACAAAATCAAAAAGATTCCACGAATATATCATAGTCTTATTCCTATGCTAGCTATTATTCCAATTGGATTAATCTACCCTCACTCACTTGGTGGATCCCATATGTTAATTGATATTCTATTTCACAATCCTATTATTGTTCAAAATGAAGAATTAGGAGATTTGACTTGGCTATTAATTCCTATTATCTTCTCAGTAATTAGATTTGTTTTTTCAATGGTTTCTTACGCAAGTTCAGTCCCAGGTGGTATCTTTATGCCTACTATGGTTTTAGGAGCTTTATTAGGATTAGTCTCTTCTACAATCCTAATTCACCTTGGTTTAATTCCACCAGGTAACTACACTAATATTATTGTTATTTCAATGGCGGCTTATTTTGGAGCCTGCTTACATGCTCCAATAACTGCTATTATGCTTTTGACCGAAATGATCGGCACTGTCCAACAAGTACTCCCAATGATCATGACAGTTTTTATTTCTTGTACAGTTCTTTCCACCCTTGGAGGTCGTCCATTATATGACTCATTAAGACAACAAATGGGCTTTAAAATATAAGAGAAAGTTGACAAAGTATTAACAATATCCTTATAATTTTAGACAATAAGACATGAAAGGAGAATTATCATGACATACGCAAAGTTAGAAATGAATAGTTGGTGGCAAAACTAGCACTAGGGTTATTTCTGATTTGCGCTGCAACAGATATGACCCAAACGTCATATCTGTGCTGGTAATTCTTAGCAATCACTTAAACCCGCACAGACTTTAAACCTGCGCGGGTTTTACTTCTTTATTAAAGGGGACAACCTGTTTTAGCAGGAAGTTCCCTTTTTTATTTTAGAAAGAAAAAACATGAAAAAATTAATCACAACAATTATTGCGCTATTTATTTTTTTAATTGCAGCATTTTTCTTAGAAAATAAGCAAAAAGATACTAGTACTACAATACCGACCGTTGGAATTTTACAAACTGTAAGTCATCCTTCACTTGATGAAATTCATCGAGGAATTATTGCTGGATTAAAACAAGCAGGCTATGTAAATAATAAAAATATCAAAATTGATTTTGAAAATGCTCAAGGAGATCAAAGTAATCTTAAATCCATGAGCGATCGATTTTTACAACATAATGCTAAAGTTACCATTGGAATTGCTACTCCTGCAGTACAATCACTAGCTAATGAAGCGGGCAATACACCAGTAATTATGGGAGGCGTAAGTGATCCAATTGGTACAGGTTTAGTAAAATCACTCAAAAAGCCAGGTGGAAAAGTTACTGGGGTTAAGGATCGTGAACCAATTAAACAACAACTAGAATTAATAAAAACCTTTATTCCCAATATTAAGACCATTGGTGTCATTTATACTTCTAGCGATGATTCCTCCACCTCAGAATTTAAAGAATTTAAACACCTAGCTCAAAAAGCTGGCATTACGGTACGCCCTTATACTGTTACCTCTACTAATGATATTGAACAAGTTGCTCAAACTATGGCTGGGAAAGTAGAAGCAGTTTATGTGCCAACCGACAATACTATAGCTTCTGGATTTTCTAGCTTAATCAAAGCTACCAATAGCGCTAAAATTCCTGTCTTTCCTGCGGTTGATTCAATGGTTAAAAGTGGCGGAATTGCTACAATATGTGTAAGCCAATATGATATGGGCGTCTTAACTGGAAAAATGGCCGCAAAAGTACTTAATGGTGAAAATCCTGCAACACTCCCTGTTGAAACAGTAACCAACTTTTCTACTGTAATTAATGAAAAAACTGCCAAAAAATTAAATATTAAAATCCCACAATCTATTATCAAACAAGCCCAAAAGAAAGGAAGTATCATCAAATGAGCCTTATTACATCTGCAATTGGCCAAGGTCTAATCTGGGGGATTCTTGGACTAGGCCTTTATTTAACTTTTAGAATTTTAAATATTGCTGATATGACTGTCGAAGGAACTTTTCCTTTTGGAGCAGCAATTTGTGTTAGTGCACTTGTCCATGGAGTTAATCCAATAATGGCCACATTCCTTTCCTTTATTGCAGGGATGATTACTGGAGCTGTAACAGGTTTACTTTACACTAAAGGAAAAATTCCTGTTCTACTTGCGGGAATTTTAACTATGACAGGAATTTACTCCGTTAACCTTCATGTCTTAGGAAAGGCAAATGTAGGCTTACTTAATAATAAAACTCTCTTCAATAATAAATTTTTAACTAGCTTACCTGAAGGATTTGCAAGTGTAGTGATTGGGATTATCTTTGCAATCTTTATTGTAATTTTACTCGCTACTTTCTTAAATACGGATTTAGGGCAAAGTTTTATTGCCACTGGCGATAATGAGAAGATGGCGCGTGCTCTAGGAATTAATACTGATAATATGAAAATTTTAGGTTTGATGGTTTCAAATGGGTTAATTGGACTAAGTGGTGGTTTAATTGCCCAAAATAGTGGGTATGCGGACGTTAATATGGGAATTGGAACAATTGTTATCGGCCTAGCCGCTATTATCATTAGTGAAGTCGCCTATCGTAATATTAGTTTAACTGCTAGACTTGTAGCTGTAGTTGTGGGAAGTATTTTGTATCGCTTTGTACTTCTAATCGTTCTTCAATTAGGCTTCAGTACTAACGACTTCAAGCTAATTTCTGCTATCATCTTAGCAATTTGCTTGATGTTGCCACTACTAGAAAAGAAATTTCATTTGAGAAAAGTCTTCAAGAAAGGAACCGAGAAACCATGAGCAAGCCAATTTTAGAATTAAAAAATATCTCTACGACTGTTAATCCTGGTACTAAAGATGAAAAAAAGATTCTCAAAAATATCGATTTAACATTGAATGATGGTGATTTTGTAACTTTACTAGGAACCAATGGTGCTGGTAAATCTACCTTACTCAATGTTATCAATGGCTCCATCTTCCCTACTTCAGGTAATATTTTATTAAAAAGTAAAGATATTACCGGTCTCAGCGAAGTTAAACGCGCTAAATTTATCTCACAAGTTTTCCAAGATCCTAAAATGGGAACCGCGCCACGAATGACTGTGGCGGAAAATTTATTACTTGCAACTAAACGGGGACAAAAACGTGGCCTACATCTTCGTCAGCTTGAAAAGCACATGCTTGAATTTAAAGAAGAAACAGCTAAACTTCCTAATGGCTTGGACCAACGCTTGAATACTTTTGCTGGCAACCTTTCTGGAGGACAGCGTCAAACTTTGAGCTTTTTAATGGCAACAATTAAGCGCCCTGACTTGCTCTTGCTCGATGAACATACCGCCGCTCTTGATCCGAATACCAGTCACGGTTTACTTGAATTAACTGATCAAGTAGTAAAAGAACAAAAACTAACTTGTATCATGATTACCCACCAATTGAAAGATGCCCTTCATTATGGCAATCGCACGATTGTTTTAAAAGACGGACAAATTGTGCTCGATGCTTCTGGACAAGAACGAGACAAGCTGACTGAAACAAATATTTTGAAATATTTTGCAAATTAAAAAGAGTCTGGAAAAAGTTCAATTTTAGACAAGTTTGAATAACAGAAAAAATCGTTGATACAGCAAGGTTGATGTAATGTGAAGACCAGGACTATCAACGATTTTTTAGTTTTAGAATCTTTCCTAGATACTTTTTGCATACTGCTTTCTCAATATACTTCAATTCTTTTATCATGTGTTCGAAGATACTACATATAATTCTTCTATAAAAATTGTATATAATAATTTATTAATTAAAGATGAAAATATTGATATTTTTATTAAAAGTATATTGACTATTTATTCTGCTGGAACTATACTTTTCACAAATAATTCATACAGCAGGCCATAATTTATGAATGATTTCGTAAATCTAGCAAATTCAAATCAACCCTTTGACGTACAACTAAACAGGAGTTCTAGCAGTCATAAATCAGCCTTTACAAAAAAGATAATTCAACGGAGGAAAATAATCCGTTTGGTATTGCAATGGCTTCAAGTAATGGCCTCTAGTATCCAAATTGAGGAAAATCATCGTCATATTGTCGCTTGTTGCTGCTGTGTATCCATTTCTACTGGTTCAGCAGGCTTAAAAGAAAGGAAAAAGTAATTAAAGTGTCTGGGAAAAAACTAGATACTTAAAATAGAAAATGTCTGGGAAAAAACTAGATACTTAAAATAGAAAATCCGTTAGAACTTGTTTGTTCTAACGGATTTTTTCTATACATTATCTTCCAGCCTTGATATTATTAAATCACCACAAAATAAAAACAAGAAGGTGGAATTTCATGTATCAAAATTATATCACAGGTCAAACTACTTTGACACTCAACTTAGATTTCTCTATTCCTAATAATCATTTAGCCAGAGTAATCAGCGATTTCGTTGATACCATACCTGATGGAGTCATA
>NZ_JAAVAU010000029.1 GCF_014803895.1 Lactobacillus sp.
CCACCATTTTTCTTAACGGCATCAGCAGCTGCTTGAGCACCTTTTTCATCTGAGTGGTAGTTGATGACAACTTTCATGCCTTCTTTACCGAATCTTTCACTAATAGCAGTACCGATACCCTTGGAACCACCAGTAATAACTGCGACTTTATCTTTTAATTCTGAATAAACCATTTTCTGTTCTCCCTTTTATTTTTAATCAAATATATC
Source organism: Lactobacillus sp. (assembly GCF_014803895.1). The sequence goes on from NZ_JAAVAU010000029.1 coordinate 210, forward strand.
CTATTCCTTGGAGTTCACTCCAGGTCAAGAACTTTTTTGATTTCTTTTTTAACTTTCGATAATTAGTATAGTTGACTAATAAAGTAATTAAAATTACCTTGTCTTTATAACAGTATACCTTATACGTATGGTGGCAGAAAACTTATTAGCACTGATATATTAACCTTCAGCTAGTAGTATCAAGGAATAAGCATATTTTGATATAAGAAGTACTTTCTTTTATTTTAAGCAAAAGCCGCATCCCAATAAAGGACACGGCTTTTTAGATTAGTTGAGAAAGTTTATTTGTATTAATTTAAGGAACAGCTGAAAACAGCTTTAACTTAAAGATTAATAAATGCTCTTGAAAAAATGGCCTTATAAAATTCTTTTCGAACTTTTTATTTCAAATTGGTATAGAATTCTTCATCTACTGGTTCAAGCCATTCATTAGATTGGTCTTCACCTGGAACCATGAATGCCAAGTGTGAGAACCATGAATCAGGAGAAGCACCATGCCAATGTTTGGTATTTGCTGGAACGAAGAAACTATCCCCTGGCTTCAATTCAACTGGATCTTGACCTTCAAGTTGAACGTAACCACGACCACCAACAGCAATAAGCATTTGACCACCACCTTTAGAAGCATAGTGAACATGCCAATGGTTAATTACACCTGGTTCAAAGGTAACATTACTGATTGGAAATGCATCATCAGTGATTTGCGCTAAATAGCTTTGACCAGTAAAGTACTGTGCATAAGCATCATTAGATTCACCGATTGGGAAGATGATAGTATTTTGGTAAGCTGCCTTTTCATCTTCAACAGTTTCGTCTGCCCAAACATCCTTAGCGAGTCTAAATGCAGCCCAAGCCACAGGCCAACCTGCATAAAATGCAGCATGAGTAATTATTGCCGCGATTTCCTTTCTAGTGATACCATTCTTTTTACCAATTTCAAGATGAGCTTTTAGTGAAGAGTCAACTAGTCCACGACCAATGAATACTGAAATAGTAATAATTGAACGAGTCTTTTGACTAATATCATCGTTAGCCCAGTTTTCACCAAATAATACATCATCGTTAAAATGTGCAAATTGTGGCGCAAAATCACCTAATTGATCTCTACCGGCGGTTTGATGAATTTCTGTCATAATAAATTTATCCTTTCTAATTTCAAATTACACTAAGTATATAAGTGATGTTTTCAATTGTGAAATATTTATTTCTTTGTATCAATTATAAGTAAAGGTTATTCAGTTAAGTATCTTAACCAAATAGCACCATTGTCATATTTTTTAACATCTTTGAGTTTTAATTGAATTGGATTTTTGCTTTCTCTGCGACCATCAAATAAACTTGGTTGATTAATTCTGCCATCAACAGCAGGTCCAATTACAACACTAATTTCATCAATTAAACCAGCTTCAAGAAAGCCACCATTAATCTTACCGCCACCAACGACAGCCACTCTCTCTACACCAAATTCCTTGGTCAAAATTTCCATAGCATGTACTAAATCAATACGTTTTTTACCAGTAGCAATCCAAGAAATTCCACGCTCATTAAGATAGTCGGTATATTCTTTAGGAGCATTTTCACTCATTAAAATTAAATGCGGTTTACTACTGTTATGATCATCACCCCAAGTAAGTGTACCTCGAGTATCAGTTACAATTTCGTAACTATGGGCGTTGGCATTTACCTTAAAACTTTGGTGACCGATTACTTCAGAATTTTTAGCTCTAAAAAGCTTACCATTAGTTAATTCTGTCGCAGCAGTTACCTTGCCACTGATTCGGCTAGGTGCGTCCAATGAATTTAAAGTGTCATAATAAACATTATTACCTGGAATATCAATTGTCATATCACAATCGATTCTGGCATCTAATGACATCATCATATGGCAAATAATATAAGGCTTGTCCACTAATTACTAACCTCTTTTTTCTTTATAACTTTTACTACTAAGTTTATAAAGAAAAAGCACTTATGTGAAATGCTTATTTTCAAGCTTAAATTATGCTTAGATTGTATTTTTGATGATTATCTAAAAACTAATCTTGACTTCTTACTTATTGTCAGTTATGATGAAAATCAAATCAATATAGGAGGTACACATCATGTTTAACAATCAAGTTACCAAAATGATCAATACTTGTTGTTGTGGATTGCGTCTTGAGCAATCCACGGTTTTGATGTGCCCTCATAAATTGAGGAACCGTTAAACTATCAAAAAATCTGGATAAATTTTTGCTTAAGACGTAATTCATTAAATTAATGAGTTGCGTCTTTTTTTGTTGCTAAAAAAGGAGATAAAAATTATGAAATTTGATACAAAGTTAATTCATGGTGGTATTAGTGAAGATCCTGCCACAGGTGCAGTTTCAGTACCAATTTATCGAGCATCCACATTTCATCAAAAAATTTTAGGTGGTGAGATTAAGTGGGAATATGCTAGAACCGGTAATCCAACTCGAGCAGCTTTAGAAAAACTAATCGCTGATTTAGAAGGCGGAATCACCGGATTTGCTTTTTCATCAGGTTTAGCTGCAATTAATACTACATTTTCGATGTTTTCTGCTGGTGACCATTTTATTATTGATAATAATATTTATGGCGGTACCTTCCGCCTGATTAATCATGTATTTAAGCGATTTGGTTTTAAATTTACAGTAGTTGACATGCGTAATTTATCCGAAATCAAAAATGCTATTCAAGATAATACAGTAGCTGTTTATTTTGAAAGTCCAACTAATCCATTAATGCAAGTTGATGATATTGAAGCCATAGCGACAATTGCTAAGCAAAATGATCTTAAAACGATTGTTGATAATACTTTTGCTACACCATATAATCAACAACCTTTAACTCTTGGTGCTGATTTAGTTCTTCATTCAGCTACTAAATACTTAGCCGGTCATAGTGACGTAGTTGCTGGATTAGCAGTAACCAATGATCCTCAAATTGCTCAAAAATTAGCTTTCTTACAAAATTCTATCGGTAGTGTTCTGGGTCCTGATGATAGTTGGTTAGTACAACGAGGTATAAAAACTTTAAGTGCTCGCATGCGTGTTCATTTAGAAAATGTCCAAGCGGTCATTAAATTTTTACAAAAAGATTCACATATTGGGAAAATTTACTACCCTGGTTTAGATGATTCACCAGAAAGTGAAGTAGCTAAGAAACAAATGAAACACTTTGGTGCTATGGTCTCTTTTGAATTAAAAGAGGGCTTAGATGTTAAAAAGTTTGTAGAGAGTTTGAAATTGATTGATCTAGCTGAAAGTTTAGGTGGAATTGAAAGTTTAATCGAAGTGCCTTCCTATATGTCTCATGGGAGTGTACCTCGTGAAGAAAGAATTAAAGTTGGGATTACTGATGGTTTAATTCGTCTTTCGGTAGGGATTGAAGCTGAAGAAGATTTAATTGCTGATTTAAAGCAAGCTCTTGCCCAATTGGATTAATCAATATAAACGAAAGGAATTTTTTAAAATGTGGAATACCATTATTACAGCTCTTCCCCAAATGATAGTAGCCGGATTACAATTTACCCTTCCTCTAGCTATTACTTCATTTTTCTTCGGTTTAATTATTGCCTTAGTAACAGCGTTAATCCGGATATCTAAGCGTCAAGGAGCTTTTAAAATTTTGAAATGGTTGGCTAGTTTTTACGTTTGGCTATTTCGGGCTACTCCATTAATCGTACAACTGTTCATTGTATTTTTTGGTCTACCCTATTTAAAAATCAAGGGTATTACTCCTGATGGTATAAAATTAGAAGCTTATGTTGCTGGCTTGATTACTTTTTCATTAAATACCGGAGCATATGCTTCTGAAACATTACGTGCAGCAATTAGTTCTGTTCCTGAAGGTCAATGGGAAGCTGGTGCTGCAATTGGTATGGGAAAATTAAAAACTCTTTGGCGAATTATTATTCCCCAAGCTCTCAGAGTTGCTTTACCTCCGCTAGCTAACTCTTTTATTAGTTTAGTTAAAGATACCTCCTTAGCAGCTTCCATTACAATTATGGAAATGTTTGCGGTTAGCCAACAAATTGCTGCAGCCAATTATCAACCATTATTAATGTATAGTTTGGCCGCCGTAGTTTATGCACTTTTCACAACGGTTTTGACTTACCTACAAAAATATTTAGAAAAAGTTTTGGACCCCCAAATAAATCATTAAGCTAGGAGAATATCATGAAATTAATTAATGTGAACCATATTGTAGGCAATAAGCACATTTTAAAAAATATTAATTTAGAGTTTCCTGAAGGAAAAACTACTGTAATTGTTGGTCCATCTGGAGCAGGAAAATCTACTATCTTACGGTCATTAAATTTATTAACCGTTCCTAAAAAAGGTAAATATGAATTTGATGCTCATCAAATTGACTTTAGCCATAAAATCGAGCGAAAAGCTATCCTATCAATTCGGCAAGAAACGGGAATGGTCTTTCAAAATTACAATCTCTTTCCTCATAAATCTGTTTTAAAGAACATCATTGAAGGACCTACACAAGTTTTAAAAGAAAGTAAAAAACAAGCCACTCTGGAAGCTCTGCAATTACTTAATAAAGTAGATCTAAGTAAATACGAAAACTCTTATCCATTTGAACTCTCTGGTGGACAAGCCCAAAGAGTAGCAATTGCTAGAGCTTTAGCAATGAAACCTAAATATATTCTTTTAGATGAACCTACTTCAGCTCTTGATCCGGAACTAGAATTAAGTGTTTTGCGAGTTTTATTACAATTAGCTAGTGAAAAACAATCAATGGTCATTGTTACTCATAATTTATTATTTGCAAAAAAAATTGCTGATAAAATTGTTTTCATTGAAGATGGCGAAATTAACTATGATGGTGACGCAAACACATTTTTCTCAGCAGATAATCCTAATAACCGTATCAAAAATTTTATTTCTTCAATGACACTAGAAAATTTATAAAGGATGGCTTAGACTATGAAACTACGACAAAAAATCTTCCTAACAATTATAGGAACTTTAATTCTGGGGTATGGATTTATTGGAAGTTGGAATGCTATTCATTCAACTAATTCATCCACAGCTAGTTCTTCTCCTAATCAAACCAAAAAGACATTAATAATTGGCTTAGAGGGAACATATAAACCTTATTCATATGTAAAAAATGGTAAACTAACTGGTTTTGAAGTGGAGCTTGGTAAAGAAGTTGCTAAAAAAATGGGTTTAAAAGCTAAATTTGTTCCAACTAAGTGGGATTCATTGATTGCGGGTTTAGGTGCAGGCAAATTTGATGTCGTAATGAATAATATTTCTCGTACACCCGAACGCGCTAAACAATATAATTTTTCGATTCCCTATATCAAATCTCGTTATGTATTAATTGTTCCTAAAAATAGTAATATCAAGAGTTTAAAAGATATTAAGGGTAAAAAGATGGCTGCTTCAACGGGGACTAACAATGCTGCTGTCACTAAAAAGTATGGTGGTATTGTAGTACCAAGTGAAGAATTTTCTAATTCTTTATCAATGATTCGACAAGGTCGTGTAGCTGGCGCAATCAACAGTCGCGAAGCTTGGTATGATTACAAAAAGAGCGGTAATACTGAGGGATTGAAAATTATTGATGTTTCTAAGCAAGAAGCTCCAGTAAGTATTTCTGCTTTATTCAATAAGAAAGATACCGATCTTCAAAAGTCTTATAATCGTGCAATGACTCAATTAGAAAAAGATGGCACTGTGAAAAAATTGTCTCAAAAGTACTTTAATGCTGACATAACTAAATAACTTGAATTCAAAAAAGTAGCTTTAACTCTTATAGAAAAAATCTCCTTTATCAATTACATGGTAAAGGAGATTTTTGTTATTTACATAATAATCTAATAGGTTTTAATGCTTCTCTTAATATTTCAACTTTTATTAATACTTAGTATTTTCTAATACCATGTTGATATACTTGCTTATCTTTTTGTTGGACAGCAGCTACATCAACTAGAGGGTTTTGTTTTAAAACCAAAAAATCAGCATATTTGCCCACCTCTAAGGAGCCATATTCATCGTCTATCTTCATTAAAGTGGCATTTCCTAAACCTGCTGCATGTAGAGCTTGGTAATTAGTAGCTCCTGCATTAACTAACTCTACCAATTCTTCAGCTGTTTCTTCAATCGGATTACCAAAAGTTCCTGCATCAGTTCCTAAAGCTAAGTTAACTCCTGCTTTTATAGTTTTGCTAATATTCCTGTAGTAATCTTCAATTACACTAGTCATTTTATGGTAAGAAAATTCTGATAATTTTCCTTTACCCTTATCAACAATATTTTTAGCAGCAATTAATGTAGGGGATAAAAATGTTCCCTGCTTTTTCATTAATTCAACATCTTCATCACTAATATAAATTCCATGTTCAATTGAATCGACACCTGCTAAAACAGCATAATGAATACCTAATTTACCTTGAGCATGAGCACTAACAGTCATATGTTTTAAGTGAGCATCTTGAACAGCAGCTTTCATTTCGTCTAGTGATAATTCAACATCATCTACTTGATCAGTTTGAGAAAGTACTCCACCAGTTACCATTAGCTTAATATTTTTAGCACCTTTTTTAAATTGAGAACGAACAGCATTTTGTATATCAGAAATTCCGTTTACAAGATGGGATGCATTTTGAGCATGATTTTCACCGAGTAATTGATCACCATGCCCACCCAGGATAGAAATCGGCATTCCTGATGGCATGATTTGTGGTCCTTCAAATGGATATTGAGTTCGCATATTATTAAGTTTTATATCCGTATCAAATGGTACTCCACAGCTTCGAATATAAGTAACGCCACCTTTAAGAGCCGCTTTTAAATTAGCAAAAGCATTGTATATCCCAATAGTTTCAGTTTCTGGAAACCAATTAGTAATATGTACGTGTGAATTAAGTAAACCAGACATTACATATTGATTCTCTAAATCTATACTTTTATCTGCCTTTTTATATGGAATTCCAGTTCCTTTTGCAATAATTTTGCTGGTTGTATCGTCAATTATGAACCAAGCATCTTTTAATATTTCATCTTGGGTTCCCACAAATAAATTACAGTTTGTAAATGCAGTTTTAGTCACAATAAAGGCCACCTTTCTTGAATAATTACTTTTCATAATAGTTTAAAAATATTAAAAGTCAATGATTTTTATAATAAAACTATAATGATTAATTGAATAATACAAGTTTGGTAACTTATTGATAGTTAATTTATAAACTATAACCCAAACAGTTTATTACTTGAATCTCGCTACTAGCTCGTGTAGACTGAAAATAATTCTAAGGAGGACATTAAAATGGCAGATATATTAGTTACAACAACTGAAAATGTTCCTGGCAAAAATTATGAAATTCTTGGTGAAGTTTTCGGCGTGACTACGCAATCCCGCAATGCAATCAGTGATATCGGAGCAGGATTGAAGAGTATGATTGGTGGCGAAGTTCGAGGATATACTAAAATGCTTACAACTTCTCGTACTGAAGCAATTCAACGTTTGCGAGCTGCCGCCCAAGAAAAAGGAGCTGACGCTGTGGTAATGATGCGCTTTGATTCAGGCTCAATTGCCGGGGATATGCAAAGTATTGTTGCTTATGGTACAGCAGTTAAATTTGTAAATTAATAAAGGAGTTCACATTTCAAGTTGTGGACTCCTTATTTTGTATCCTAATATTCATTCTGCTTATTAAATAAGTTACGATAATCACTTTTTTTCAATAATGGTTTAAAAACATCTAAGAGTGCTTTTAATTGCAAGTAAGCAGCACTTTCCTGATATGCATCATTTAAAGCTGCATTAAATTGGTGATAAGTATAATTAGTATCAGTTGCAGTAGATAATTCTTTAGGTTCATGGAACGCCCATTTTCCTTGATAAAAACTAATCAGGGTCTCCGACAGCTTTTCTTGTAATTTATGATATATATCTTCAAGTGCGTCTAATTCTATATCAACTGCCTCTCCAAGACTAATTTCTTCATTTGAAACTATATAATTTATTTGTTGTTGAACTTCTTGGTAGCCATTGAATAATTGGTTAGCGACGGTAATAATTTTTAAACCTAAATTATCTTGATAAAAATCATCTACAGATAAATATTCGTTTTCATTTAAGCCATTTAATCTATCAATCTCTTGAGTAAATGATTTAAAAATTGGATAAGTTCCTAAAAAAGTATATATACTGGTAACATCTTTTTGATCCTTTTGAAGTTTAGCCTTCATACCATATTTACTTAAAAATTTATGAACTGTATTGTAAAGGATAGACAAGATTTCTTGATAAAGATTAACTGCTAATTCTTGATTACGTCTGATTAAGTATGGGCTAAATTCTTCAAGTTGGATTTCCCCTTTAACTAATGAATGTAGTCTGTTATCCAGATCTATATTCTCATCATTAATATAAACACAAGTAATAGGTTTACCCACCCTACCTTCATCATTTTCATAACGAATAAATATATTAGGATAATACTTCGTCCTAACATATCCATAATAAAAGCCATCAGTGGCTAGATAATTACTAACTTTAATAACTAAAAAATGAAAATAATCTAGTAAATCACCTGAATTATCTGAAGTTGGTACATACCATAAATTATCAAGCATTAAGTTAGCATATCTCAAAGAAGATTGTATTTGTTGATCCTTCAACCTATGTTGTCCTCTTTGTTTCAAAGCAGCTAGTTGATCATAGAAGAAAGAGAGCTTTTCTCTTGTAGTCATAGATAAATAATTTTCTTCACCAGCTAAATACTGCTTGAGTGCATAAGAAGAAATATTAAATTGAATTCCTAACTTTTCCCAATCAATTAATTTATCATTAAGTAGTGAAATTATTTTGTCACGTTCTGACATCGAAGCATTTTCCATTTATCATTTTTCTCTCTAATCATATGATTTATATATATTAAGATTACTAGATATTAGCGCAAAGTAAAAGAAAAAAGAAGACATATGTTAGACTTAGTAGTGAAAAAACTTTGACTTATAAAGGAGAGGACGCCTTGATAGAAATATATCATCATAAATATACCTTCCCTAAAGTTTTAACTTTAGGCTTTGTTTTTATAATTTTAATTGGAACATTACTTTTACTTTTACCAATTTCTACTAAGTCTGGCCATACTGATTTTATGACTGCTCTTTTTACATCGACAAGTGCTACTTGTGTAACTGGATTATCCGTAGTTCACACATCTACGCACTGGTCTTTCTTTGGTCAATTAATTATTGCTGTCTTAATGGAAGTAGGTGGACTTGGCTTTATGACATTTGCGGTGTTAATGTCACGTCTTATTCGGCAACGAATGCAAATGTCAACTAAGTTATTGGCTAAAGAAGCTTGGAATTTTGATAATTTATCGCAAGTTAATGTCATTTTCTTAATCCTTCGCTTATCGATTGCAATTCAACTTTTAGGAAGTGCCTTATTATTAG
>NZ_JAAVAU010000030.1 GCF_014803895.1 Lactobacillus sp.
CAACCTGCTGGTGTCAAAAAAAGTGAAACAAACTATGCCGAAGCGGTTAAAACTGCTAAGAGGATTCACACTAAAATGAAGATAGTACCTGTTGCTACTTTTGATGATGCATTGAGATATTTAGAAAATTTAAAATAAGAAAAAACACGATGATTAAAAAATATCATCGTGTTTTTACGTATAAAGAATGTGAGGTGATTAATATGGATTTTAAAAAATTAAAAGAATTTTTAATTGAGAAAAAATTATACATAGGCGTAGCTATTTTACTATGCATTGGTGGAGTTATGTATTTTCAAAACAAAACAGAAAGTAGGGTTGACAATTCAGACTTAGTAACTGAACAAGTTGATCAAAAATACGAAAGTCAAACTTCTAGTAGTGAAAAAAGTAGCACCGCTCATTCTCGTAGTATGCAACAATCTCAACAAGATACAGTAACATGTGATATTTCTGGGGCTGTAAAACATCCTGGTGTATATACCTTAAAAAATGGTGCAAGATTAAATGATTTATTATCAGCAGCTGGAGGAATAATTAAGCAGGCAAATTTGAAAAATATCAATCGAGCATTGTTGCTAAAAGATCAAGATCAAATATACGTCCCTCATAAGGGAGAAAAGGTTCCTGCTATTACAAGCTCATCGACTGGATCTTCAGTTGATTCACCTACTGCATCATCCTCATCAGCTACAAGTTCTTCTGAAGAAAAAGTAAATATTAATACTGCATCAGTTCAAGATTTACAAAAACTTTCTGGAATTGGAGAAAAGCGTGCTGAACAGATTATTAGTTATCGAGAACAAAATGGAAATTTTAAATCTATTGAAGATTTAACTAAGATATCTGGAATTGGGGAAAAAACTCTTGAAAAGCTTAAAGATCAATTGGAATTATAATTATGTTCAACCGGGTTTTATTTTTTTACTTGCTATTGCTTGTACAGTATTATCTTTTTTGCTTTTTCAAGCACAAGAATTTGGACATTACATAATTGGAATAACAATTTTTATTTATTTAGTAAGTTTACTTTTTTATAAATTTTCTAAATTGAGGCTAGAAATACTTGTAGTAATAGCTTTATTTGGACTTATTTCCTATCACCATAAAAATACAGTACTAAAAATCAATTTAAATATGCCATTAAAAATAAATTGTGATCAAGTAAAAATAAATAATTCTTTTTTATCAGGAGAAGCTACTTTAGGAAAACAAAAAGTATTACTTTCAATGAAGGCTGACAAAAGAATTGAAGATTTAATTCAAAATGGTAGAAGTTTTTATCTAATTAAAATAAAAACTGAGGCCGAGGAAATTGAAAGAGCTACTAACCCAGGCCAATTTGATTTTGCCAATTACTATAGGGGTCGGAGAATAAAGTACCGTTTGAAGATTAGTGAATATCAAGTATTTTTAAAAAAGCAGACTATTTTAGATAAGCTTCATTTTTGGCGATTTCAAATTCAAAAATATTTAAGGTCAATGCCGAAGTTAACTTCATTTTTAGCAAGTGAAATGATTTTGGCAGAAAATCCTGATCAAGAGAATAAAACAATTATAAATAATTATCGAGATTTAGGAGTTATTCATTTATTAAGTATTTCAGGATTACACGTATCATTGTACACAACTGCAATTGGGTTAATGGCTACTTATTGTAAGCGTACTCAAAAAGAGATTATTATATATTGTTTAATATTCTTAATATTAGAGATATTTCTTTCAAAATTTCAGCCTGGGTTTGTGAGGGCTAGTTTAAGTTATGCTTATGGTAAATTTTTTAATCAGAAAAAAATTCCGATTACTAATGCCGATAAATTAGGAATGGTAGGATTGACTCATTTATTTATTAATCCTACTTTATTTTTATCACCTGGAGCTATTTTAAGCTATTTATTAGTAACTGGATTAGAGTTAACAAAAAATACTTCGCGATTAAAGCAGGGGTTGCTTTTAAATTTACTAATTCTACCTCTGCTGTTACATTATTTCTATAAAGTAAATATTTTAACTCCATTTTTTAATTTCGTGATTGTACCGATTTTTAATTTTGTTTTATTACCATGTACCTTTTTTGCAGTAATTATTTTTCCATTTTTACCTAAAATAGTAGATGTGATTGAAGTTATTTTTCAAATTATTATGAATTTTATTGATTGGTTAGCTCAAACTGGCTTAGGAAAAATTATTTTTGGGCAAATAAATTGGTGGCAAACTTTATTAGGTATTGTGGTTACTTGTGTTTTTTTAATATATATAAAAAATAAGAAAATTAAGCGTTGGACATTTGGTATATTAGGCTTTTCTTATGTAATATTTTTTGTTTTAATTCATTTTCCTTTATACGGGCAAGTTTCGTTTATTGATGTGGGACAAGGGGATAGTATTTTAATTACAACACCCATAAATCGCAAAGTATATTTAATTGATACAGGTGGAAAATTGAAATTTGGAAATTATAAGCATAGTGAGCCACAACTTAACCAAATTACTATTCCTTTTTTACAAGCACAAGGAATAGAAAAAATTGATGGTGTCTTTTTGTCACATCAAGATGCTGATCATATTGGTGATTTAGCCCCGTTACTAGAACAAATTAAAGTAGATAAGTTATATTTTGCGGAGGGGTTAACAAATAATATTAGTTTTCAAAAACGAATTAAAGATAAAGTAAACTGTACAAAGTTAATACCTCTATTGGCAGGAGATAAAGTTAAAGCTTCAGGAATAACTTTTCATGTGGTATATCCATTTGAACGAGGATTAGGTAAAAATGAAGATTCATTATCCTTATTTTTTGAATTAGCTCATCAAAAATGGTTGATGACTGGTGACTTAGATCAAGCAGGTGAACAAAAAATTTTTGAACACTACCCTTCTTTAAAAGTTGATTATTTTAAGTTAGGACATCATGGGAGTAGAACATCTTCGAATATAGATTTTTTACATGCTATTGAACCTAAAATGGTATTTATTTCTTCTGGTCGCCAAAATAGATTTGGACATCCTCATATTGAAACTTTAACTACTTTAAAAAAGTTGCATCTTCCATATTTAAACACGCAAGATAGTGGTACAATAACTTGGACTTATTCCATTTTTGGCAATCAAAGGATTTATACTTTTTTAAAAAAGGAAAAATAATGACTCTTTTAAAGCTTTTTAAACAAACTCATCCTCAAACAAAAAATATCTTAATTGAGGGTGGGGATGCATTTTTTAATAATTATTTAGCACAAAATTATGCTCAGCAACTACAGTTTAAGGATTTTGAATTTATTACAGTAGATTGTAATGAAGACGGAATTGATGAATTAATAGCTACCTTGACAGAATCTTCATTGTTTGGTGAACGTAAGTTAGTAGTGGTAAAAAATCCTTTTTTTCTAACTCCGAAGGTTGCAGCTAAGTTTAAGAAAAAAATTAAACAGTTAGAAAAAATTATTGATCATTTAAATGAATTAGATGACATTATAATATTTGTTGCTAATTATGATAAATTAGATCGACGCAAAAAAATTACTAAGTGTCTTATTAATCAGGTTAATGTAATAAATACAGCACTAAAACCTTACGAAATAAGTGGGGTGATAAAGGCTATTTCGAAAGAAGAGGGTTTTCAATTCACTAATCGGGCTCTACAAATTTTATTGCAACGTAGTGATCAAGTATTAGACTCGGTTTTAAGTAATTATATTAAATTAAAAAATATTTGTGATACTGATCATCGTATTACTGAAACTTTAGTTGAGCAAAATATTGATCGGTCTTTATCAGAAAATATTTTTGAAATTTTATCGACGGCGTTTAAAGGAAATATTGCTCAAGCAATCCAACGCTTAAATGATCACTTACTTGAGGGAAATAACGTAGTACAATTAATAGCAATTTTTGAAAGTCAAATAGAATTTTTACTATGTGTAAAAACTCTGGAAAATAGAAAATGGAGTAAGGATCAAATTACAAAAGAATTAGGTGCTAATCCTTATCGGGTAAAATTTGCTATGCAAAATAGGGTATCGTTAAGCAAGCTTAAAAAATTGATGACGCAAATTATTGAGTTGGATTTTAACTATAAAATGGGAAATTATCATGGTGATGAATTTTTAAAATTATTTTTATTAAATATATAAGTAGCAAAAAAGACAAGAAACTAAACTGTTTCTTGTCTTTTTAGGTTAATATTTTGCTGAATTAGTTCTTTTTAGCAGCAGTTTTCTTAGCCATACGTGACTTGTCGCGATTAGCCTTGTTCTTAGAAATAAGGTGCTTACTTGCAGCCTTATCTAAAGCACGAGCAGCTTTAACTTCTAAATCGAGGACATCTTTTGCGTCAGCTTCAACAGCTTCGTTGAACTTTCTTACAGCGGTTCTCAATTTACTTAATTCGGAAGCATTACGCTTGTTAGCAACTGCATTGGTCTTAACACGCTTAATTGCTTGTTTAATTTGTGGCATCAAAATTCACCTCGATAAAATCAGATTTACCTGTTAATTATACTTAATAGAAGGTAAAGGTGCAAGTGAAATTACGCTTGCTTTTTCAAAAAAATCCAGGTAATATATATTCTTGTCAGAACCATTAACGCTGTTTCCTCGCTGCCGACGGTTAACGTTGTTAATGGCAATTTAAAGAAAGAAAGGTTTTTTTCGAATGGCTATTACAAAAGAAAAGAAAGATGAATTAATTAAGAAGTTTGCACGCCACGATGGCGATACTGGTTCACCAGAAGTACAAATTGCTTTGCTTACTGATGATATTAACAACTTGAACGCCCACTTAAAGGCTCACAAGCAAGACCACCACTCATACGTTGGTTTGCTTAAGAAGATTGGTCACCGTCGTAACTTACTTCGTTACTTAAAGAACAAGGATATTACTCGTTACCGTGAACTAATCAAGGAATTAGGTTTACGTCGTTAATATTATTACTTTTGCACACACTAAGTCAGTTCAGTTGAACTGGCTTTTTTTGTTTATTTCAAATGTTTTACGTAATATGATAAAATTAATTAGATAAACTTCCGTTTTGATCATTCTGATCCTAATAAAAATGAATATTTAATTTAGAAAGAAGAAAATTTATGTCACAAAAAATAAAATTAATGATTTTGAGCGGAGTACGTGAAAATGGAAAGAATATGTACGCCGTTCAAGTTGATGATGAAATTTTTATCATGGATGCCGGATTAAAGTATCCTGATAGTTCCTTGCTTGGAATCGATGTAGTTATTCCTGATTTAGAGTTCTTTAAAGAATATGGTGATCGTATTGCAGGTATTTTTTTAACGCATGGTCATGCTGATTCTATTGGTGCATTGCCATATATTCTGCGCGATTATGATATTCCAGTATTTGGTTCAAAGTTAACTATTGAATTAGCTAAAATTGCCGTTCAACGTGAAAATAAGCACCGTAAAAATAATTTATTTCATGTAATTGATGCTGATACAGAAATTGACTTTAAAAATGCGACAGTATCATTTTTCCCTACTACTCACTCAGTTCCTGATTCTTTGGGAATTGATATTTCTACTCAAGAAGGAGAAATTGTTTATACTGGTGATTTTAAATTTGATCCTTCAGCTAAAGAGGGTTATCAGACTGACTTTGTGAGGTTATCTGAGATTTCAAAAAAGGGTGTATTAGCTTTATTAGCAGATTCGACTAATGCTGAGGCAGTATTTCCGAATGATCAACAAACATCCATTGAAAAGTACATTTTAGAAACCTTTCAAAATCATGATGGGCGAATTATTGTTGCCTCGAAAGCATCTAATATTAATCGTGTGCAAGAAATTTTTACAGCTGCTCATAAAACTGGTCGTAAAGTATTCTTAACTGGTCGTGATGTAGGTAAAATTGTTTACACCGCTATGAAATTAGGATATTTAGATGTTCCTAAAAATTTATTAGTTCATGGTAAGGATTTGAAGAAGATACCTGCTAATGAATTAGTAATTCTAGAAACTGGTAGAATGGGTGAACCTCTTAAATCACTCCAAAAAATGTCAACTAACCGTCATCGTATGGTTAAAATTAAAAAAGGTGACTTAGTCTTTATAGCTACAACTCCATCGCACTCTGTTGAAACAATGGTTGCTCAAACTAGTGATATGATTTATCGTGCTGGAGGCACGGTTAAGCAATTAGGAATTGATCGTCATACTAGCGGTCATGCAACAGGTCGAGATTTACAGCTTTTAATAGATACTTTGAAGCCTAAATTTTTAGTACCGGTAATTGGCGAATATCGTCTTCTTGAGATACAAGAAAATTTAGCAATTCAGGCTGGCATGAATCGTCATGATATTTTTATCACCAAAAATGGTGATACATTGTCTTTAGAAAAGGGGCGCTTTTATTTAAGTGACCCAGTTCCAGGCGAAGATATTATGATTGATGGATCTGGTGTGGGAGACGTTGGTAATATTGTTTTGCGTGATCGTGAAGTATTATCTGACGACGGTATTTTTATTGCGGCTGTTACAATTGACCGTAAAAAGAAAAAAATTGTTGCTAAACCTTTAGTTTCTACACGGGGCTTTGTATATATCAAGGCTAACCATGCTTTAATGGATGGATCAGTAGAGGTCATCAAAGAGGCCATTAATAATAATTTTGAAAATAAACGCTTTGATTGGACTGAGTTAAAGCAAGATGTTCGCAATGCTGTTGAAAAATACTTATATAAAGAAACAGGTCGGCGGCCAGTAGTTTTGCCAGTAGTAATGGAAGTAAATCAAAATAGACATCGTGCTATGGTAAAAAGAAATGCTGCTAAAGAAAATACTGCGCAAACAAAAGACCAGCATAACAAAAAGAAACCGTCAAATAGAAAAGACGCTAATAAGATGAGTGCAAAGAAGGCCAATGCTTAATGGTGAATAAGAGTCAACGTAATTTGTTGAATTTGGCTGAACAAGCGGTAGAAAATGAAAAATTAGATGAAGCTGTTCAACATTTACTAGAAGCTTTGAGATTGGGACACACTACCGAGATTGTTTATAAATTATGCGAACTTTTTTTGAAGCAGAACAAACCGTATAAGGCCTATACTTTAATTAAAGAAGAACCAGATTTATTTTCAGATAAAAAAATTTATGATTTATATTTAAAAATTTTAAAAGATTTAAATTTCAATATTGAAGCTCTAGAGCTAAGTTATTTAAGTAATCAAAAAATAGATTTAGCTATTTCTCCGATTAGTGAACAAAAGCAACAAGAATTAATGCGAAATTTTAAAACTTTAAAATCGGTTAGTGAAAATGATTATTTAAAGTTATATCAGCTTAGTAAGCCTAACTTTATTCAGCTATCCCAAAGTTTATTAATTGATCCAACATTGGGATTTGCATTACGGTTGTCTTTATGTGAAGATTTAATAAAATTGGGGTATGATAATAGTGTAATAGTTTCAGTTATGGGTGAAAATAAGACATTCATTCCCAAAGAAACTATGCTTTTACAAAAAGATCCAATTTATCGGGAATGTTGTATAAGTTTAGCAGACTATTTGAGACGTGAACCTAGCAAATTACCGATAATGGTTGGCGAACTTAATGTTTGCCTGGGGATGCTTTATCCTAAGCTTCATGATTATATTTCTGATCCAGACCAGTTTACCCATGATTTTCGACGATATCTTGAGAGTAAGCAAGGTGGCGTAAATCAAAAATTACTCAATAAAATTTATGAATATTTAGCTTATGAAAAAGCGATAAATTAATAGTTTTAATCAAGTTTTGAGTAAAAAAGGTTTACTTTTTTGGCGTATTTAGTATAATCAATAAAGGATATTTTCAAAGGGGTACAGGCTATGCATTTGCCTTTGAAAGTAGTATAATAATCAACAGAGAATTATCCGTTACTTACTCAACGGACTTCTTGCAAATATTTACAGGAGGGTCATTTTAAATGGCAGAAAAAGAACATTACGAAAGAACTAAGCCGCACGTTAACATTGGTACTATCGGCCACGTTGACCATGGTAAGACCACTTTAACTGCAGCTATCACTACTGTTTTGGCAGAAGATGGTTTAGCACAAGCTGAAGATTACTCACAAATCGATGCAGCTCCAGAAGAAAAAGAACGTGGTATCACTATCAACACTGCCCACGTTGAATACGAAACTCCAAACCGTCACTACGCACACATGGATGCTCCAGGACACGCAGACTACATCAAGAACATGATTACTGGTGCTGCTCAAATGGATGGTGCTATCTTAGTTGTTGCTGCAACTGATGGTCCTATGCCACAAACTCGTGAACACATCTTGCTTGCTCGTCAAGTTGGTGTTGAATACATCGTTGTATTCTTAAACAAGGTTGACTTAGTTGACGATCCAGAATTGATCGACTTAGTTGAAATGGAAGTTCGTGACTTGTTATCTGAATACGATTACCCTGGTGATGATGTACCAGTTATCCGTGGTTCAGCTTTGAAGGCACTTGAAGGTGACAAGGAACAACAAGACGTTATCAGAAAGTTAATGGAAACTGTTGACGAATACATTCCAACTCCAGAACGTGATACTGATAAGCCATTCTTAATGCCAGTTGAAGACGTATTTACTATCACTGGTCGTGGTACTGTTGCTTCTGGTCGTATCGACCGTGGTACTGTTAAAGTTGGTGACGAAGTTGAAATCGTTGGTTTAACTGATAAAGTTGAAAAGTCAACTGTTACTGGTTTGGAAATGTTCCACAAGACTCTTGACTTGGGTGAAGCCGGCGATAACGTTGGTGTATTGCTTCGTGGTATCGATCGTGACCAAGTTGAACGTGGTCAAGTTTTAGCTGCACCTGGTTCAATTCAAACCCACAAGAACTTCAAGGGTCAAGTATATATCTTGAACAAAGATGAAGGTGGTCGTCACACTCCATTCTTCTCAGATTACCGTCCACAATTCTACTTCCACACTACTGACGTAACTGGTAAGATTGAATTGCCAGAAGGTACTGAAATGGTTATGCCTGGTGATAATGTTGAATTCACTGTTGAATTGATTAAGCCAGTTGCCATTGAAAAGGGTACTAAGTTTACTATCCGTGAAGGTGGTAAAACTGTTGGTGCTGGTCAAGTAACTGAAATTCTTGACTAATCCTTATTTGGATTAAAAAAGACATGTTGTATGACATGTCTTTTTTTATTTGTATTTATTTTTGGAAATTTTTATAAAAATTTACTGTAAATTTGTGTTTTGGCGGCGTTTAAGGTAAGATAGTTGAGTGTGCAAGAGCAACCCAAATTTGACATCGGAGGTATATTAATGTCTGCAAAATGGAAAAAGACCGGAAAAACAACCGGCGAATTAACTTTTGAAATTTCACAAGATCAAGTAAAAAAAGCTTTAGACCAAGCTTTTAAACGTGTAAAGAAGAATTTACGTGTTCCTGGATTCCGTAAGGGTCATGTGTCACGTATTATTTTTGATCAATACTATGGTGAAGAAGCCCTTTATGAAGATGCATTAAACATTGTTTTACCAGAAGCTTATAGTGCAGCTGTTAAGGAAACTGGTATTGATCCAGTTGGTCAACCACAAATTGTTCCTGAATCCATGGATGCAGGTAAAGATTGGGTTATGAAAGCTACTGTTAGCGTTAAGCCTGAAGTTAAATTAGGTGATTACAAGGGCGTTGAAGTTCCTAAACAAAGTACTCGTGTCTTAGTAAAGGACGTTGATGCTGAATTAGACAAACGTCGCCAACAAAACGCTGAGTTAGTTTTGAAGGACAGTAAGTCTGCTAAGGGTGATACTGTAACCATTGATTACAAGGGTACTATTGATGATAAGCCATTTGATGGTGGTAGTGCACAAAACTACTCCTTAGAATTAGGTTCTGGTACTTTCATTCCTGGTTTTGAAGACCAACTTATTGGTCACAAGGCTGGCGATGATGTTGACGTTGTTGTAACCTTCCCAAAAGATTACGGTGCTGAAGATTTAGCTGGTAAGGAAGCTCACTTTGCTACTAAGATTCACGAAGTTAAGTCAAAGGAATTACCTAAGCTAGATGATGAATTCGCTAAGGATGTTGATGATACTGTTGAATCACTTGACGAATTAAAGGATAAGATTAAGAAAGACTTGAAGAAGCAAAAGGAAGACAGCGCTAAGGACGCAATTCAAGATGCTGCTATTCGCGGTGCAGTTGCAAACGCTGAAATTGAAGAAATTCCAGATGCAATGATTCAAGATGACATTAATACTCAAATGAATCAATACTTAGGTAATATGCAACGTCAAGGTATTGATCCACAAACTTACTTCAAATTAACTGGTACTACTGAAGCTCAATTGCGTGAACAATTAGCTAAAGATGCAGCTGAACGTGTTAAGACTAACCTTGTTTTGGAAGCTATCGTTGCTGCAGAAAAACTTGATGCAACTGAAGAAGAAATTGAACAAGAAATTAAGGATTTAGCACATGACTATAACATGGATGAAAAAGTTGTACGTCGTACTTTAACTGATGATATGCTTAAGCATGATATAGCTGTAAGAAAGGCAATTGATTTAGTTACTGATAAAGCTAAGCAAGTTCCTAAGAAGAGAAAGACTTCAACTAAAAAGGCTTCAACTAAGAAAGAAGATAAATAATTAATTCTTCGAAGAATCGAAGTTAAATAAAAGGGCGGCTCAATAGTCGCCCTTTTATAATGAAAAATTAAAGCTTGAAGTCTATTTTTTTACCTTATTGTGAAAAAATGATAAACTATCTTTTAGTTAGTTGAGTAAGAAAGGGGTCATATAATTTGACTAATGATGTCACTCAACCGGAAGAAGTAAGATGTTCTTTTTGCGGTAAATCACAATCACAAGTAAGAAAAATTGTAGCGGGAAATGGAGTATATATTTGTAATGAATGTATTGAAGTTTCTCAAAAAATTATTGATGATGAATTACGTGCGGATTCTTTAAAAGAAACTAAAGCTCTTCCTAAGCCAATGGAAATTAAGGAAAAATTGGATGAATATGTAATTGGGCAAGACCGGGCTAAGCGTGTGTTATCAGTTGCTGTTTATAATCACTATAAACGAATTAGCCAAATGGATATCGATGATGGAACTGAATTACAAAAGTCTAATATTGCTTTAATTGGACCTACTGGATCTGGTAAAACATATCTTGCGCAGACTTTGGCACGTATTTTAAATGTACCATTTGCAATTGCTGATGCAACCACTTTAACCGAAGCGGGTTATGTTGGTGAAGATGTAGAAAATATTTTGCTTAAATTGTTGCAAAATGCAGATTACGACCTTGAACGTGCTCAAAGAGGGATTATCTATATTGATGAAATTGATAAAATTTCAAAGAAGGCAGAGAATGTCTCAATTACACGTGATGTATCAGGTGAAGGTGTTCAACAATCACTTTTAAAAATCTTAGAAGGTACTATTGCATCAGTTCCTCCACAAGGTGGGAGAAAACATCCGCAACAACAAATGATTAGAATGGATACTTCTAATATTTTATTTATTGTTGGTGGGGCCTTTGATGGTATTGAAAATATAGTTAAGAATCGCTTGGGTAAAAAGACTATTGGTTTTGGTGCTGAAAATGAAATGAATCAAGTTGATTCTAGTGAATGGCAAAAATATCTCACTACTGGAGATTTAGTTAAATTTGGATTAATTCCTGAATTTATTGGACGTATTCCTATTATCTCTACTTTGGATAAACTTGATTCAGAATCTTTGATAAGAATTTTGACTGAACCAAAAAATGCATTGATTAAGCAATATAAGCGTTTGATGGGCTTGGATGGTGTTAATTTAGAATTCACTGAAGATGCTTTAGAAGCTATTGCAGATTTAGCTTTAAGTCGTCATATGGGAGCAAGGGGCTTACGATCAATTATCGAAAATTCAATGATGGATATCATGTATAAGGCTCCTAGTGATGATACAATTGATACAGTAATCATTACTAAAGATGTAATCCTTGATCACGCGGAACCCAAAGTTACCTATAAAAAAGATCTTGAAGAACAGGCGGCAAAATAATGAAAGTTACAGATAGTGAATTTATTATTAGCGCAGTTTCTGAGAAGCAGTATCCAGATGATGATTTACCAGAGTTTGCATTAGCTGGTCGCTCGAATGTAGGTAAATCAAGCTTAATTAATACTATTGTTAATCGTAGAAAGCTTGCTAGAACTTCACAACAGCCTGGTAAAACACAAACTTTGAATTTTTATAAAGTAAACAATGAACTTTATTTGGTTGATGTTCCAGGTTATGGCTATGCTAAAGTTTCTAAAAAGCAACGTGAAAAATTTGGTGAAATGATTCAAGATTATCTTGAATTACGCGCAGATCTTAAAGGATTAGTTCTTTTAGTGGATGCTCGTCATGATCCGACTAAAGATGATATTAGCATGTTTGAGTATGCTCAATATTTAGATATTCCAATCTTAGTTGTTGCAACTAAGATGGATAAGCTTAAAAAGATGGAAGCAAGTCAAATTAAACAAAAAATTGGTAAGAGCTTAGATTTAGAAAAAGAAAATGTCTCATTTTTACCATTTTCTAGTGTAGATAAACTTAATGTAGATAAATTCTGGGAGTGGGTAGAAACTCACGAAAAGGATTAGCAGAAAAATACTGTTTAACTTTAGATTTATTCATCTAAGATTATGCAGTATTTTTTTGTTTGCTCTTAAGAAATATAATAAAACCAAGTATAATTAAAAATAGGTAGAAAAGAGGGAGTATATGACGCAAGTATGGCCGATATTTTTAGGCTTACTAATTATTTTAGGTATTATTACCTTGTTTAAGGATAAAAATCATTTTTATTTTATAAAAGCCCTAATTTTATTTGCGGGTTTATTAATTATGAGTACAATAAATTTTCTGATTTTCTTTGTATTAGCATTTTTATTTATTCATACAGATAAGAGTTTGCAGTTAGGAAATTTATTTATTTTATTAGGAATTTTAGTAGTTATTTCGGGAATTTTGCTTTATTGGGGATTGAAGGCCTTTAATCACTTTTTCCCACTTTCCACAACTACTTTAACATTGATTGAATATTATATTCAGTGGACTTTAATTTATGTTACAGTCTATCAAGCAATTTTTTCCAATATTAAGAAGATAACCAAGGTGGCGCACTATATTACTGTGGGAAATTTTTTAGATCCAAATTTGTTTGTGGTGATAGTCCTGCCTTCATTTATATCTGCTTGGATTGGATTAATTTTATTAAAAAAACATATTCATGCAATTTAGGGGCGAGTAAATTAAATGTTAAGAAAATTAAATAGTTGGGTTATCAAAGTAATTGCTGTAGTTGGTGTACTGATTGCCGGTTTATTAACTATTAACGGAACAGTTACTATGTCCTCTTCTACATCTGGTCTAGTAAATTCGGTTTTAAATAAAGCTGCTGCACAGTCGGGAAATAGTAATGTTGAAACTGGTGTACAATTATTTCAAGCACTTGGTTTAGATAATGCTGTCTTAAACCAATTACCAAAGAAAATTGAAATAAAGACTTCCTTGAGTAGTTTTAATGATACTACAAAATCTTTTCAACAAACGGGGCAGATTGAGACTAGTGACTTAGGGTTAAAAAATAATACTGACCAAGAAAAAACGATTAATGATTTATTGATAAAGTTAATTAATAATCAATTAGCCCAGAATAAAAAACAAATAAGTCAATATGCTCAATACTATCGAATGGCTTATTATGCTATTTTACTGCTGTATATTGTTACTATTATTCTAATTTTAACTAATAGTCGTGGAGCCATTATTCCCTTGCTAATTGCATCTGTAGGTTCCTATGAGTTACTACAATCTGGTTCTATACAAGCAATGGATATTTTGCACCAATCAATTTATTCTGGCATCAAAATCACTTTAGGTGGAGAATTTATAACTAGTATAACTATTGCAATTATTATTTCTATTTTATGGTTATTTTTAGCAAAAATTGGTAAAAAGAAAAAGACTAAGATTCAACCATCATCTAAGAAGAAATATAAGCATGCTGCCTAAGGGTAACTAATTATAGATAGAAAGTTTAGAGGTAAATAATGACTAAAAATATTATTTTTGTCTGTCATGGAAATATTTGTCGGTCGCCAATGGCAGAATTTATTATGAAGGATATTGTAAATAAGGCTGCTAAGGGAGACCAATATAAAATTGACTCTGCTGCTGCAACTCAGGATGCAATTGGGCATAATATTGATTCTCGTGCACAACGTGTCCTTAATGAGCATAATATTCCTTTTTCTAATCACTTTGCTCGGCAACTTACCCGTGAAGATTATCAAAAATATGATTATTTAATTGCGCTAGATGAAGAAAACTTTTTTGATATTAATCGTATTTGTGGTGGGGATTTAGAACATAAGGAATATAAGTTACTTAATTTTGCTGGATCTTATGATGATGTAGATGATCCATGGTATACTGGTGATTTTGAGAAAGCATATCAAGATATTTATCGAGGATGCCAAGCATTATTTGAAAAGATTGAAAAACAGTAGGTTTAATTGATTTAAAAAAGCATCCCAGTAAAGGGATGCTTTTTTATTGTATGTATATAGATTGTTTTCCTTGCTGATTATAGCTCGCCTCTAGATTATTCCAGCTAATTTTTTTGTTTTTTGTGCCAAAGGGATCGTTAACATATACAAGTTTCTTTTTCTTATTATAACCAGTGATTACACAAGCATGTGAAGAAGGAGTTACGTTAACTTTACCTTCATTTGTCTGCCAAGTCTGCATATCAGATACTTTATTAAATTTAGTAGTTGTAATAATTAAAACCGGATGCCCCTTTGAAACTAATTTCATTACTTGTAAGAAGCTATGTCCTGTATAATTTCTAACTTTCTTAGTATATTTTCTAGCGACATTGTATAATGGTTTGTTATAAACACACCAGCCAGCATTAGCAATATTCATATATCCTACAAAACCTTCATTAGGATTACCACGATATTTTCCATTATTAGTAAATGAATCAACATGTGCAATTTCACTAGCAAGTTTGTCCTTATTGGTCTTATAACCATAATAATTAAGAAGCATAGAAAGAGACGTGACTTCACAGCCATTTGGAAGGTCAGGGTATTGATTTTCGAGTGGAACATTTAATTCTTGCTGTGGTCTTAAAGTTAACCAATCCCAGTTACTTGCTAATTTTTGAATACTAAAGAATGCTAAGATAATAAAAATTAATAATATTAATAAACTTTCAATCAGATGTTTTTTTAAAAATTGTTTTTTATTTTCCATAGTTAATATTTAACCATATTTTTGTATAATTGAGAAAAAACATAAATTGGAGAATGATTATGAGTAGAAAAAAGATACTTTTATTATCTACTGGTGGTACAATTGCTTCAGTAGTTTCTGAGGATGGTTTAGTTCCTAAACAATCAGGGGAAGAATTAATTCAGTTACTTGGTGATTTACCTTATGATATTGATGTAAAAGATATTTTACAGTTAGATTCATCAAATATTCAACCAGAGGAATGGCAAATTATTGCTAAAAATATTTATAAATATCGCAATGACTATGATGGAATTGTGTTATCTCATGGAACCGATACAATGGCTTACACAGCTTCAATGTTGTCTTTTATGATTCAAGATTTGAATTTACCAGTAGTTTTAACTGGGAGTCAGGTTCCTATCAATGTTATGTGGAGTGATGCACCAGATAATTTACGTTTAGCTTTAGCAGCTTCAATTCGTTGTAAGCCAGGTGTTTATTTAGCTTTTGATAGAAAAGTAATGCTTGGCTGTCGAAGTGTGAAGGTACGGACTATTAATTTTAATGCTTTTGAAAGTGTAAATGTTCCACCTGTTGCAACCGTAACCTCTGATGGGCTAGTTTTTAATAAAGATTTATCATATATTCCGCAAAGTAATTTAGCATGTAAATTAAATACAGATATTAATACTAACGTTTCGTTGGTTAAATTATTTCCTGGTTTTGATACTAAGTTGTTATTTGCATTAGCTGATAGTGGATGTAAGGGTATTGTAATTGAGGCTTATGGTTTAGGAGGTATGACAAATATTAGAAGGAACATGGTTGCAGCGGTAGGAGAATTGATCAAGCGTGGTATTCCCGTAATTGCTAGCAGTCAATGTCTATATGAAAGAAGTGATTTGACAAAGTATGAAGTAGGACGGAGAGCCTTACTTGAAGGTGCTATTAGTGCCCGTGATATGACTTCAGAAAGTGCAATTACTAAGTTAATGTGGGGGTTAGGTCAGGGGATGGATATTCGTCAAATTACTAAATTTTTTGATACTAATATTGTTGGTGAAGTTACTTTAGAATAAAAACAGGATTCCAGTTGGAATCCTGTTTTTATTAATTTTTTGTTGTTTTTTTATCAATTTTAGTATGAATTAAGAATAAAATTTTTCTAGCAATTGGTTGAGCAATTAATGTTTCAATTACTAAAGCTATCCCAAAATTTCGTGGCCAAATGATGAAAAATTTATGTAGAGTTTCTACAGGTAAGTGTTTTTGACCAATCCAGCTACCAAGAATAGTCATTAAAGCAGAAATAATAATTACATTACAGAGAATATTAATAGTAATTTGAGTATTAAAACTATCATTTTTATCGGTAATTTTTTCTTGCAAATAAGTTGCTGGTTTTTCTGCAATTAAAACGGTGATAACTACTGCCACCCAAATAAAAGGTAAGACTGGTAACACACTTAAGTAATTATTCCAGCTGAAGCCTATCTCACACATAGAAATAATAGGACCGATAATATTAACCGAGATTAAAGATACGATTAGCATAAAAAGTAATTTTTCTTTTAAATTTCGGGGTAATTTCATATAAAAATCCATAAGGTATATCTTTCTCCTTAATTTTTAGCAAACAAAAATGGCTCAGCAAAATATGGGTGTTTTGCTGAACCATTATACGCGAAAACTTTTAATAATTAGTATATCAAGTCTAACATATATTTATAACAATTTCATGCGATTTTAGTTAACTTTTTTAAATAAAAGTTGTATAAATTTTTGAGCTGCTGGTGAAAGATATGTATTCTTTTTCCATGCTGCAATATGTCCTGCTTGAGTGAAGGGCTTGAAAGGAATAAAAGTTAAATCGTGAGTATTGTAGATATCTAATATCCCTTTAATACTTATCATTGAAAAAATTCCATCTTTTACTAGCAATAGAGTATTTCCTGCTAAGTTATGAGTTGATCGTAAGTCTAATTTGTTAGCATCGAGTTTTAATACATCAATTAATTCATTACGCACAATATTACGTTTAGAAATAGCAAGTGGTATGCGGTAAAGATCATCGGCAGTAACATAATCTTTTTTAGCGAGGTAACTGTTGGTTTTAACGATTAATCCCCACTGGTCTTTAATAGAAAGTTGAAGATGATGATATTTAGCCGTTTCAATTGGTTCAATGAGAATAATTAAATCTAAGAAACCTTGATCAAGTTTTTCTTTTAAATCATTTCCATTACCAGTATAAATATCAAATTTTACATTGAGATATTTTTCTTGCATCTTTTTTACCATTTTCATGGCAAAGTAAGATACTGAGCTTTCAACACATCCTAGTCGAATTGTTCCAGATAAATCATTAGTTTGATTTTGTAATTCAGATTGAGTTTGTGACATAAAATTAAGAATCATCTGTGCGCGTTGTTGAAATAAGGCACCAGCTTTGGTTAGAATTAACCGATGGTTAGTGCGATCAAAAAGATCAACGCCTATTTCTTTTTCTAATTCATTTATTTGACGAGATAAGGTGGGTTGGGTAATGTGAAGTTGTTCGGCGGCTTTAGTAACGTTGCCTAAGTTTGCCACAGTAATAAAATATTTGAGTACTCGAGTTTCCATAAAAATACCTCTACTTATACAAGTTAAGCATTAAAAATAAATTGATATAAGTATTTTACATTAAATTAGTTCGTCAGCACAATTATGGAACTAAAGTGATCGTGTGGTAAGCTTATAGATATACTACAGAATAGAGGAAAAATAAAAAGTAGAAAGAAAATGTTGGTAAAAAATATTGTAACAGTAAGATATTAGTGTGGTTGTACAGTATCTGTACTATGGCTTTTTATTTATCAAAAAATTATAGAATAAAAGCGTAAATATTAATAGATACTTGAAAATACTAATTTCTAAATAATTTTGTTATAAGTGTATAAGGAGAATTAGGATGGAACAAATAACCTTATCTAAACAAGCATTATCTTTATGGGGTAAGAAAAAAGTTAATCATAATAACGAAAAACAATGGTTGCCATTAGTTGCGCACTTAGTTGATACCAAGAATGTTATTGGCTGGTTATACAATCACTGGCTTGATACTGGACAAAGAAATATTTTGAACAAAATTTTTGATAATAGTGATGATATTCAAAATCTGGTTGCATTTTTAGGCTATATTCATGATATTGGAAAGGCTACCCCAGCTTTTCAAACTAAGGAATCCTTTGTACATAATAAAGATTTAGACCAAGAGTTATTAGAAAAACTTATAAGGAACGGTTTTACTGGATTAGATGACTTAAATTTACAGGAGCCACGTAAGTCACTTCATGCTGTAGCAGGGGAGACAATTTTAGAAAATGCAGGTTTATGTGAAAGTGTCGGCGCCATTATTGGTGGACACCATGGTAAACCTCAAGAAGAATATTTTGATTATGAAGATCAATTAGATAATTACACTGCTAATTATTATCAGTCTGATATGTATAAAGAAAATCCTACCCGTGAAAAATGGGAAAGAGTACAAAATGAGTTAATTAATTACGGATTATCATTATGTAATTTAAATAGTCTTGAAGATATTCCAGAAATAACTCAACCACAGGCGGTTATCTTGGAAGGCTTAGTCATTATGGCTGACTGGTTGGCTTCAAGTGAGTTTATTATAAAAGATGAACAAAAAATACCTCTATTTCCATTAATTTCTGTTGATCAAGGTTTTACAGATATTGATGAAACTCAAAGATACCATCAAGGGATTATGAATTGGCTTAATACAGATTCATGGACTCCTCAACCAATCCTTCAACCTGAAAAGCAATATCAGAAACGTTGGAATTTTAATCCCAGAGCTGTACAACAAGAAATGTCTAAAATAATAGGTGACAGCGTTGATCCGGGAATGATAATCATTGAAGCACCAATGGGTATTGGTAAAACAGAAATTGCTTTAATGGCTGTAGAGCAACTAGCTGCTAAAACTGGGAGAAATGGTCTTTTCTTTGGCTTGCCTACTCAAGCAACTTCGAATGCTATGTTTGAAAGAGTTGATAAATGGCTTAATGAAATTGCAGAAGAGGAAGATATTAAAATCCCAATTAAATTAATGCATGGGAAAGCTCAATTTAATAAAAAATATCGCAAAATTCCTAAGGCAGAGAACATTGAATCAGATGAAGGCTCAGTTGTAGTTAATGAGTGGTTCAATGGAAAAAAGTCAATTTTAACTGACTTTGTAATTGGAACTATTGATCAATTACTTTTAATGGGATTAAAGCAGAAACATTTAGCTTTGCGACATTTGGGACTAAGTGGCAAAGTTGTAGTTATTGATGAAGTCCACGCTTATGATACTTATATGGATTCCTATTTAGAAAAAGCAATTGAATGGTTGGGAGCGTATAATGTTTCTGTGATTGCTTTATCTGCTACTTTGCCTGTAGCTAAAAGAAATAGTTTGTTAAAAGCATATGCTAAGGGAAAATACGGTAGTAAAAAATTTAAAACTAAGGATGATAGTTGGCAATCATGTCAAGCATATCCATTACTTAGCATGTTAGATGGGCGAAAATTAATACAAACAACAGAATTTGAAGCACCTAAGACACCAACTCATGTCGCAGTAACTCGCTTAAATGTTGAAGATGATAAAGTAATTAAGCAAGTCAATAATAAGATAAAAAATGGTGGGGTAGCTGGTGTTATTGTCAATACTGTTAAGAGAGCGCAGATGTTAGCACAAATTGCGAAAGAAAAAGTAGATAATGATACACAAGTTTTACTCTTACATTCAGCGTTTTTAGCTACAGATAGAAGTAAACGCGAAGATGATCTTCAAGACTTAATTGGCAAGGGAAAACAAAGACCTCAAAAATTAATTGTTATTGGTACTCAAGTTTTAGAACAATCTCTAGATATTGACTTTGATGTAATGTTTACAGATATTGCACCAATAGACTTGATTTTACAAAGAGCAGGCCGTCTACATCGTCACCAAATTGATAGACCACAAGGTTTAGAAAATCCACGGCTTTATGTAATGGGTATTAAGAGTTTGGGGGACTACGATGAAGGAACTGAAGCTATTTATGAACAGTATCTTTTAATGAAGACAGATTACTTTTTGAAAGATGAAATTGATTTACCTAGCGATATTTCTCCACTGGTTCAAGACGTATATTCTGAGGATACTGATTCTGAGGTTGAAAATATTGCAGAAGCTAAGGCAAAATTAGATGTTGATCAACATGAAGCTAAAAGGAAAGCTAGAGGATATCAAATTATGCCACCTGAGGATGACGAAACTTTGCATGGTTGGCTAGATAATTCAAACAAGGCTTCTGAACTTAGTGACATTAAAGCTGAAGCTGCAGTGAGAGATACCCAAGAAAGTATTGAAGTTATTTTACTTCGTAAGAAAGATAATGATTATTACTTGCTGAGCGGAGAAAATATCAAAGATGTGTCTGATGATATTGTGGCGCAACAAATAATTCGTTTGCCACATGCATTGACAATGGATATAGAGAAGTCCATCGAAACTTTAGAAAGTATTACCCAAACTAATTTTCCAGGATGGAAAGATAGTGTATGGCTTCGTGGAGCAATAGCTTTAGTATTAGATGAAAATAATGAAGTTGAATTTGGAAATTATAAAGTTAAGTATTCTTCTGATTTTGGATTAAGTTATGAAAAAGTGTAAAATGTAAGGGTGATCCTCATGTAGGTGAGGGTGATCCTGTTAGTTATATTTCTAAAGAGTAATCCTCATTTTATGAGGCGGCGATATCAATTAAGTGATGTTGCCTTTTTATTTTTTATAAAACACTTGTAAATGACTTTGTTAAGATGTATTTTTTAAATATAAATGTTAGATATATATCTATAAAAAGGAGTGATAATGAGTGAATAGTAAATTGCGTTTTAATTTGGTAACAGATCCATGGATCAAAGTAATCAGTAAAGATGATTATGCTGAAAAAGAGATCTCCCTAACTGAATTATTTCAAAATATTGGTAAATATTATCAACTTACTGGTGATACCCGCGCTCAAGATTTAGCGATACTGCGTTTTTTATTATCGATACTTTTAACTGTCTATACTCGTTTTGATGCTGATGATGAACAGTATGAGTGGTTAAAATTAGATGATAAATGGCGAGTGGTTGAGATAGATGATGATATCGATAAGTTGAATAAGATATTATTGAAAACTTGGAAGCAAATTTATAAACAGCAGGGTTTCACTGATAAAGTAGTAGAGTATTTAAATAAGTACAAGAATAAATTTGATTTATTTGGCGATACTCCCTTTTATCAGGTTACTAGAGAAGTATATGATCAAAATGTTGATGCTAAAAAGCAAGTTTCTAAAGGAAAAGGTACAGTAGCCGTTAAGCAGATAAATCGCAGAATCTCTGAAAGCAATAACACACCGTCTATATTCTCTCCTAAATCCGAAGAGGAGAAAAATAAAACGAACTTTGCTGAATTAACGAGATGGTTGATTACCTATCAGAATTTTTCTGGAGTTACTGATAAAACTAAGGTATCCTCAAAAGAAAAATTTTCAGTATCCAAGGGATGGCTATATTCGATTTCTCCTGTTTTTGTTAAGGGCAATGACTTATTTGAAACATTAATGTTCAATTTAACATTGATAAATGATAAAGATGAAGACCTAAGAGTACTTAAGCAAAAACCAGTTTGGGAATATGAAGATATTAATGAATATATTCAGCGTCGATTGACTGCGAAGTTTCCTGACAATTTGGCAGAATTATATACACTCTGGAGTAGGATGCTCCATATTGAGTGGGATGAGGATAAACCAACTATTTTTACTGCTGGATTACCAAAAGTTGATAGTGATGGAATCTTTTTAGAACCAATGACTACCTGGCGTAAAGATAAAAAAGGTGTAGAAAGTCCAGCGACTAAGAATAGAAATAATTTAAATATTGCTATGTGGCGTAATTTTGGTCAATATGTACCAGTTGCTGTGAAAAAAAATGATGATGACCCACGTACTCCAATAATGGTAAATTGGATTCGGAATCTTAAAAATAAGGGGTTTATTCCTAAACTTAGAAGTATAAACTTAGTTTCTGTAGCGATGATTAGTGATGGAAATACCTCGCAATCTCCATATGCAGAAGTAGTCAATAATATGGAAGCTGAAGCTGGGGTATTATTTGACGATGATCATGAATTTGCTAAAAGATGGCCTGTAAAAATTGAATCTGTAGTTATAGATACGCAAAAAATTGCAAGTTATTTCTACTGGTTTGCAAAAGAATTTTCTGAACTTCGAGGCATAAAAGATAATAGCTGGGCCAATAAAGCAACAGCACGGTTTTATGATCAGTTGAATATACCGTTTTATGCATGGCTTTCGAGTTTAACGAATGATGACGATCGTGAGGTTAAAGTCAAAGAATGGCGAAAAATTTTAACCCAAATCGTTACTCAGCAAGCTAGAGAAATCTTTACATTATCAGCTTCACAGGAAATAATTGGTAGAGATAAGCAGAATGTCTTTACTATCTATAATAAATTAAGAAGAAATATACATGTATATTTCAAATCAAAGTAAGGGGATAGTATGAGTAACAAAAAGAATACTATTCGTTCTATAACAGCACGAATAATTTATCAACTATATAATAATGGAGAAATTAATAAAGGCGTTTTGGCTACATTAAGAAGAACTACTTCTATGGCTGATAAAGGAGCTGAAAAAGTTTGGCCATTTATTTTTGATAATATAGCAACTGATAATAAAAATGCGCAGATTAATATTTTGAGTACAAATGGTAATCCTACTAGACAGGAAAATGCTATTTATACGGCATTACATTGTTATGCAATGTTTCAACAAGGAATTGACCAAACATGTGTATACGCTGCTTCCACTACTAGAAAAGATGAAGAAGGGTCCGAAGAAAAAGGTCTTACGCTTTTTAGCGCCTTAAGAATGGTGAAAAATAGTGATTCTAAAGTTGCAGAAGCTTTAGATAGACGAGTAACAGTACTGTTAGCGACAACAAACATAAATAGTGCTATTAAATCAATCACTCATTTGGTAAGTATGCTTAAAGGCAAAAAACTAGGATTCAAAATTGATTTTGCCCAATTAGCCAGTGACTTAAATGTGTTTCAGATTAGCCCCAAGACAGCTAGAGAAATTGCTTTAAAGTGGGGAAGAGATTATTACTGGAATACCTATGCACTAAAAAATCAAAATGAAGAAAATTAATCATGATTCAAGGAGAAAGAATAAAATGAAGAATATGTATTTAGATATTAATTTATTACAAACTGTGCCATCCTCAAATATTAACCGTGATGATACTGGTTCCCCTAAAACTGCAATTTACGGTGGTGTGCCTCGTTCAAGAGTTTCATCTCAAAGTTGGAAGAGAGCAATGCGGTTAGCATTTGAGGAAGAAACTAAGGATGCAGAGTGGCTGGAGAGCTATCGTACATTGAAAGCACCAACTATTTTGGCTAAAAAATTACAAAAACTTGATAATGAATTAAGTGATAAAGATGCAAATGAGAAAGCAGAGAAAATTTTTAAAGCTGCTGGAATAAAGGGTCTTGATAAGAATAAAGATACGGGAGAGTATTCAACTAAAGCATTGCTCTTGGTTAGTGACGGTCAGTTGGAAAAAATTGCTAAATTTACTTTAGAGATTGATAAATTAGATAAAGATGCAGCAAAAGAAATCAAAAATATTTTAATGGGTAATCAATCATTAGACTTAGCTCTTTTTGGTAGAATGGTGGCTGATAATCCCGAATTGAATGTTGATGCGTCTAGTCAAGTAGCTCATGCTGTTTCTACTCATGAAGTTACACCAGAATTTGATTTTTATACTGCAGTAGATGATGTTAAAGAAGATAATGAATCTGGGTCAGCTATGTTGGGAACACTTGAATATAATTCTTCAACTTTGTATAGATATGCAAATGTGAATGTTAGAGACTTAATGCATAATTTAGGTAGTAAGGACTTAACTTTAGAAGGTTTGAAGTTATTTATCAAAGATTTCATCATGACAATGCCAACGGGTAAGGAAAATAGCTATGCTAACAAGACTTTGCCACAATACGTGCTGATTAATGTACGTGATGATACACCAGTTAACTTAGTATCTGCTTTTGAAACGCCGGTTAACTCAAATGGAGGATATGTAAATGCTTCAATTAAGCGATTAGAAGCGGAAAATAAGAATAGCTTAAAATTTGTTGATCAGCCAATATTTAGTATTGCTTTAACAAGTAAAGAATCTAAGATTGATAATGAAGCCCAAAATATTGATGATTTGATTAATCAAACTACTGAGTTTATTGGTCAGGAGTTAAAAGATGAAGACAGCAACGATTAGATTAACTGCGCCCTTGCAGTCGTACGGAAATCAGGCTGATTTTAATCAGAGAACGACGAATTATTATCCAACAAAGAGTGCAATTATTGGTATGGTTGCTGCAGCATTGGGTTATCAAAGGGATAATTCTAGAATTGAAGAATTAAATAAATTACTAGTAGCCGTTCGGATTGAACAACCGAGTAAAATGATGACTGAATTTCAAACGGTAGAATATCATAAAAGTTCAACTAAAACTGCTCGTAAGTTAACTTATCGTCAGTTTTTGCAAGATGCTGTTTTTGTGGTAGCAATTGGCAGTAATGATAATCAAGCAATTGATCAATTAATTAACGCTTTGAAACATCCTAAATTTCAACTTTATTTAGGAAGAAGATCTAATCCACCTGCAGGACCGCTGAAAGTTGATGATTTTCAAGATAAAAATCCAATCCAAGTTTTAGAAGATTTACCTTGGCAAGCTTCTAAATGGTACCAGAAAAAATTCCCTAAAAAAGAATTCACAGCTAAAATAATCGCAGATGCTGTCCTTATTCCTGATGGTAAAGTGATTTTTACCAAGGATAAGGTAGGTTCGTTTAATCAAAAAGATAGATATCATAAATATCGCGCAATAACAGAAAAGAAAGTTCAACTTGAAAACCTTGAATATGAGCAAGAAAAACATTTTCGTAGTGATTTAGATTATTGGTCAGCTATTTAGGAGGATAATTATGTATCTATCGAGAGTTAAAATTGATACTAAGAATCGTCAAAAAATAAGTGATTTATCTCATTTGGGCGCTTATCATAATTGGATTGAGCAAAGTTTTCCTGATGAAATTAAAAATAAAGAAAGATTACGTCATTTATGGAGAATTGACTCAGTTGGTAATAAAAACTACCTTTTAGTATTAAGTAAAGAAAAGCCTGATTTAGATAAATTAGAAAAGTATGGCGTTGAAGGCACTGCTGCAACTAAAGATTATGATCAATTTCTTAATAATTTGATTGAAGGAAAAAGATATCGCTTTAGACTAACTGCCAATCCTACGCACCGCATTACTAATGCTACAACGGGTAAGTCAAGGGTGGTACCACACATCACGATTTTGCAACAAATAAACTGGCTTTTAGACCGGATGGATAAGCATGGCTTTGAAGTAGTTAAGTATAAGAATCTACATCCTTATCAAATAATTAAAAACAGAGAAGTATTAGATCAAAAAGAATACATCTATAAATTAGATGTTACTTCACGTGATTGGCCATTACTTCGTCGAAAAGGAAATAGTCGAGGAATGAAACTGAGCCGCGTAACCTTTGAAGGAGTTTTAGAGATTACTGACTTAGAAAAGTTTAAAGAGGCTCTTATTAATGGTATCGGTAGAGAGAAAGCATATGGCATGGGATTATTAACAGTAATTCCATTGGAAGATTAAAATGGAGAAAAATTTTGGAGCGAAAAAACCAGAGCTACAAGAGCTAGGTAGAGTTTCTGATAGAATAAGTTTTTTGTATTTAGAACACGCTCGAATTAATAGGCAAGATAGTGCGATTCAAGTTTCTGATAGTCAGGGAATTGTTAATATTCCGGTAGCGCTGTTAAGTGTTTTGTTGTTAGGGCCAGGTGTAGATGTTACCCATCGAGCTATGGAATTGATGGGAGATTCTGGGCTTGCAGTTGTGTGGGTAGGAGAATGGGGGGTTCGTCAGTATGCACATGGTTGTGCGCTTAATCATTCTTCACAATTACTCGAAGTGCAGGCAAAGCTAGTTTCTAATCGTAGAAGCCGCTTAGCTGTGGCAAGAAAAATGTATGAAATACGTTTTCCAGGTGAGGATTTTACTCATTTAACTATGCAACAGCTTCGAGGTAAAGAAGGTTCGCGGGTTAGAAAGATTTATCGAGAGCAATCTAAATTGACAGGTGTAGCCTGGACAAAGCGAGAATATAAGGTTGATAATTTTGAAGATGGTACAGCTATTAATAAAGCACTAACAGCAGCTCATCAGGCACTTTATGGATTAAGTTATAGTGTAATTGCTGCTTTGGGTGTTTCGCCAGGATTAGGATTTATTCATACAGGTCATGATTTATCCTTTGTGTATGATTTTGCGGATTTATACAAAGCAGATTATTCAATTCCAATTGCTTTTAAGACGACCGCTAAATATGGAGACCATGATATTGCGACTCACACTAGAATTGCGATGAGAGATGCATTTCGTAGTGGTAAATTACTTACTCAGATGGTTAAAGATTTAAAAAGTATTTTATTAGGGGATGCTGCTAAAGATAGTGAAGTAGT
This sequence comes from Lactobacillus sp., assembly GCF_014803895.1. The sequence continues at coordinate 26,949 of NZ_JAAVAU010000030.1, forward strand.
TCAAGTTTCTATGAGCTTATGGGATGATAGAGAAGGGTTGCAGAAGTTCGGCGTTCAGTATCATGAGGTAGAGTCATGATAGTTATTACCCTTACTAAAGTTCCAAAATCTTTGCGTGGAGATTTGACAAAATGGTGTCAAGAAGTTCAGAGTGGGGTCTATGTTGGAAACTTCAATGCACGAATTCGCGATTTATTGTGGGAGAGAATCCTATCTAACATAGGTAAAGGTGAGGCTACTTTAATTTATAGTACTAATAATGAATTAGGATATACCTTTAAAACTACACGAAAAGATAAAGAGATCATTGATTTTGATGGTATACCTTTGTTGAAGCAACTAAAAATGCAGCCGATTGCTCATGAATACGGTTTTAGTAAAGTGTCTCAGTATCATCAAGCTAGAAAATATAGAAAAAATGTAAGAATAGATAATATTTTTTCTTCGGTAGTATCAATTGATATAGAAACTACGGGATTAGATTTTTCAAAAGATGCCATACTATCTATTGGTGCAGTTAAGTATAGTCAGAAGAATAAAGATTATAAAAAATTTTATCGAATAATAAAATCAAATTGTAAGATTCCTAATGAAATTTCTAAACTAACTGGATTAACTCAAGCACTATTAGTTAGTGAAGGAGTTGGGATAGGGGATGCTTTAACTGATTTGAGAAAATTTATTGGAGATAAGTTAGTAATAGGATATAATCTATCTTTTGACTATAATTTTTTGGTTCGTGAATATAAAAAGTTGCATCGAAAAATTTTTATGAATGAGCTAAAAGATTTATTGCCGATAGTTAAAAAATCAAATATATTTTTAGATAATTATAAATTAAGTACAGTGTTAAGAGAATATAATATAACTAATCAGCATCCTCATCATGCGTTGTTTGATGCACGTGCTGTATTAGACTTATTGAAAAAACTAATTGAAAAGGGTAGAATCAACATTTAGGAAGGTTATAACAACGGGCTTTAATTACTGTATTCCCCACGAATGTGGGGGTGATCCCCGGAAAGCAGATTATTTTTAGTGAAAACAAAAGTATTCCCCACGAATGTGGGGGTGATCCCATTAGTAGGTAAGACTGCACCGCAATATAATAGTATTCCCCACGAATGTGGGGGTGATCCCAATAAAGCTATGCGTGGGCTTAGATACTGAAAGTATTCCCCACGAATGTGGGGGTGATCCCATTGTTTATACCGACAAAGCAGGCTGGAAAAAGTATTCCCCACGAATGTGGGGATGATCCCAAGCAATAACAATTAATTTACAAGTCCAAACAGTATTCCCCACGAATGTGGGGTCATTCTAGAGTAATTTATAATCTACATAGATTATAAAGACTAACCGAGGCATTCATTCCTTTAGTTAGTCTTTTTTGTTTTTAAATCTTTTTTCAGTAGTAATTTAATTAATAAAATATATGGTACAAAAGTAGTCACCCTAGGAGATTCATAAAATTTTAGAGTAACTTATTTTTTGTTGCTAACTTATAAAATTTATCTATTTTAGTATCTATCTAGGTGCATTATAGTAAGTGAAAGGAGGAAAAATAGGAATAGGTTGGAGGTGATAAAAGTGTTTTGGCACAGACCTAAGCCTAAAAAGAAAAAGGCTACAATTACCATTCACATTAGAATAAAATTGGTAATTGTAACCTTCGAATTAAACCAAACCATCACAAAGTGGTGGTAAATGAAAGGGGAGGGATTGAGGCTCCCTTCCTTTTCATACACAATTATAGCATGAAAGGATTATTAAGATGAAAAAATTAATATTTGAATACTCAAACAGTGAAACAAAAACCGAAGCTAAATTGTGGTTCTATCCTGTTCGGTTTTGGGTAATCACTATTTTAGCTTTGGTTGGCTTTATAGTTTGGAAAGTGTGGTTTTAATGGCTAAAATAACTGAGGCAAAGAAAAAAGCAAACAAAAAGTGGAATGATAAGAATAAAGATAAGAACACTTTGTATAATTATCGTTCAAAAACTAAGAAATTTATTTTGGAAATGGCTTCTAAAGATGATTTAGAAGATATAAAAAGATATGTACTTGAAAGAGAGGGAAGATTAAAGAGTAGTAAGACACAATTATAATTCTAAGGGATTAAGGGAGACCATCAGGGGACTAGTTCCCTGGTGGTCTTTTTTATGTATATTTTTTGGCATAATCTATTGTATTTTACTTCCTTATATGGCATTATATAAATGAAGGTTGAAAGAGAAAGGAGGTAAATAATTATGGAATGGAAAAGAGGTGAAAATATTGAAACTTTGGGCTTGGATAAAATCCAAAATAAAAAAGCCGGTCGAAGTAGAGATAGAGTTGCATTTGACTCTCTTCGTGATACCGACTTTAACAGTCCACTTCAAGTGGAAGTAATGGCAAGATGGGGAGGTTAAATCCCCTACTTGTTATACACAATTTTAACAAGCCTGTTTCAATAAGTAAATATGAAACGTTACAAATTCACAAAAACAATTAATGGAATTAAGTTTAAATTTGATTTAGACTTACGTCCTCGAGTTTTTATTTTTTTAATACTTGAACTAAGCATTTTGGGTTGGATAATCTCGAAGATACTATAATGAAAAAGAAAGAAATAATTATGAAAAATATTTTACAACAATACTTGGACCAACATAATGTAACCAGATATCAAGTTTATAAGGCTACAGGGATCGCTCAAACAACTTTATATAATGCGGTTGCACCAACTAAACCTTTATCAGGACAAACAGTGAAAGTGATAAGTGCAGTTGCTAAAACGTTGGGTAAGACACCGGGTGAAGTATTAGATGAATTAATTGAACTAGAAAAGTGATATAATAAAAGTTATATACGGAGTATAATAAAAAGCCTGCTAAATTTCAGCAGACTTTTTATTTTTGTTGCACGTTCAAAAGCGATAAATGTTGATGTATCAGTTGATTACAACGGTTATATAATACCTTGATTACGAACGCAAGTGGGGTCATCCTAGAGTAATTTGTAATCTATATAGATTATCAAGACTAACTGAGTGATTCTGATATGAACCCTAAAATTAGGACATATTATTGAGCACATCTTTCTTTTATGTAAGTATCTACTTCACGTTGTAATATTTTACATTCAATAAGCTTTTTGGCAAACTTTTCTCGTTCTTTTAATTCTTTTTGGAGTTCTGCTTTTGAATATTTATCTATAAAATAGCCAATTTCTGGTGGTCTATTGTTAGTAGTTAAAAGATTTAAACTATAACATAAACGATGAAAATAATTTCCTGAATCCTCAGCCAAACAAATCAAGTTATGACTCTAAGTAGTGATGATCCTTAATTAATATCATGTTAAGTTCTTGACTTAATGATATTAACTTTTAATATATTAATTTATTTACCACTACTTATGATTGTTGCATATTACGTAAAGCATCAGTCACAACTTTAGAAACATTAATTTTGTTTTTCTTAGCCCAATTATTTAAATTTTCTGGAATAGATACATTTCTTCTGACAGTTTTTATTTTGATTTAACCATTTATCCATATTCACAGGGACCCACATAATGAAATCATCCTTTTCAAGCTTCCATTTTCTAGGGTCTTGTACTTCTGGATATTCAGTATCAAAAATCATGGTGGCGATTGCATCTTCTGCATGTATCATCGCTTCTTGTAAACTGGTGCCATCGGTCACCATACCTTTAATATTAGGCGAAACAACGCTGAAATAATGTCCTGTTTCATCATTGCATTCTGTAACAATGACGGGATAGATAAGTTCCTTACTTTTTTCATTCATTAGATAATTTTAAAAGAATATGCCAAACAAACGAGTTGTAAAGTCGTTTAATTATAAATGATTCACTTTCTTTATTTATAAGACAAGTTTGTCATGCCTATTAAGTTTTGACTGAGCGTCTTGAATGATTATTGTTCCGTACGTTTGCTTAACTCTTCATCATACATCAAAATTTTTGCAATCTGGATGTAGAAGTTTTTTATGTCCATCACTTTTAGAAACTGATCTTTTAAGCATAATAAACCATTTTTAGTTTTGTTAGCGCATTCTTTTATTTCCTTTCCTTGATTTCTGTATAAATTATACAGAAAAGGCTATATCTAATGAAGAAAAGTACAAAATTTTTATACATAAAATATAAATAATATTTTTAACTTAATTTCATACATTACTTAAGATCCTCTGCACGATTTTTCATATAATTCATCAAATCTTTATTATTAGTAAAACCAGGAGTATTATCTTCAATTAAGCCCATATCTTTAGCTTCAGCTAAAAGAAGTGCTCTTTTAGTTTCTTTAGTAGGAGTATCGGAATTAGTGGTAAGAGAAAAGGGAATACCTTTTTGTTTAATAATTTGCTTAAAGTAGATTTTTATACTTGTTGAAACATCTAGACCTAATTCATCAAGTATTTTTTCACTTCATCATGATCTTTTTCGTTAGCGCGGTAACTATATGTATGTGACATAATAATACATCCTTTCTGTCTCTATAAATTTACTTTTATTATACTACGATATACATACATTGTATTTTTACTCTACTTAAACAAACATATTTTGAAGAAGGAATCGTTTCAATTTTTTCAATGAATTTCTTCTACTTTTATTTTTTTCTTGGTATATATTTATTTTATCTAATAAATTGCCTATAACTTTTTGTTCTTTATTAGATGGTATTTTAATCATAAATTTAGTAGAAAAATCTTTAACCACATGCGGAATATTAGGAGTGCGAAAATTAAAATAAATTTTATTTTGATTACTTTTTAAAAAATGATATAAGTAAGAACTTGAGTATTTAGGGAAATATGCTTTTAAAGTAGAATCTAAAGCATCTTCAATTCCACGATATACAGTACCGGATTTCGGGTGATGGGCTATGATTATTTAACTAATGATGACTTTAGAACTACACGTGTTGCTATTCAGGCTAAACGTTGGAATATAAATAATATGATTTCATCCCCTGAAATTGACAAATTTAGAGGATCAATGGATAAATTTAGGGCTGAATATGGTGTATTCATTACTACATCTTCTTTCACTAGAGAAGCAGTTAAAGCAGCCCGTTCAGGAACTAGAATTATAACCTTAATTGATGGCGAAAAGTTATTAGATTTAACTGCAAAGTACCAAGTATTTGTTACTCCTAAGACTATATACGAGTTGGATAAAACATTTTTTAAATAAAGTTAGTGATCAGAGCAGCAAACTAAGCCATTACTAGTAGGGCTATATTGAAGTTAATAACTAAGCTCTATGGGGATGGGTTATAGCTTCTGGATAAACTGATTAATCTAGAGTATGAGAACTAAATTAAGTCAAATAAAAACGGCCTACTGAATTTCAGTAGGCTTTTTATTGAATATAGTTTACACTAAATAAGTACAGTATGGTATAATTAACAAAGTTATGGAGAGTTGGCAGAGTGGTAATGCACCGGACTCGAAATCCGGCGAACCGGCTTATACCGGCGCGCAGGTTCAAATCCTGTACTCTCCTTTTATAAAATTAAGATGTCGCTTAGCTCTAGGACTTAGCGGCATCTTTTTTGCTTTCCACAGAATAAAATTTACTAGCCATTAAAATGTGGCTTCATTTTTCATTTGTTCATAGCGTTCAGCTAAACTCATGTAGTAGTAAGGTTGGCTATAGACATGTGACAAACTTAATGTTACTACTGCTAATAATTTCCATGGCAAAAAGCTGATGATTAACTGCATATTTTCTTTCAGCCATGGCTTAGATATTTGAAAACTACGTCTAAGTACTTCAAAACTTGTTAGTTTAGGTTCATCAATAATTAATAAGAATATAGAAAAGAATAGTGATTCATACATTACATCTCCTAGATACCAAAGGATAATACTCAATAGTGTAAGCATTATTAATATAGGCTTGGTAAGAAATTGATTAATAATGAGACGATAATCAAAGGTAGAAAGTGTATGATGGTGTAAAAACCATATAAATATTGGTTTTGTTTGAAAGAGAAGAATGCTAATAGTTATTAAAGCAGGTATTAAGAAGCAGATACGAATAATTAAAGAATATGAGCTAAGCTTAAATATTTTTTCCCATGGAATTATATGACCATTTGTTAATTTATTTTCTTTTGTAAGATAAACTGCGAGACGCATAGCATTTTTGATTACTAGATATAGAAACATTAAGGGGAGGGCCAAAAATAAGGCAATTTTTTTGCTAATCTTGATTAGAACTCCAAATAATAAAATAAAGATCATTAAGATAATCATCTTATCCCAATTGCCATGTAACGACTGTTTGGCTTTCTTTTTATCATTAGACACTTTTTGATTTCCCATTGCTTATAAAATAACCTTTCATAATTATAATTACTAATAATTTTAGCATGGAAGATACTAAAAACGGTGATAGGTAGCTTTTTAACATAAGACAATAAAACCCTCTTACATAAATTTTACTGTAGGAGGGTTTTATTACGTTAAATTATCGATGACTTTTTGGCATTTTTTTGCGTTGTGAAAATAATTCTAAGATCAATTTAAATAAACCATAGACTACTAAAAAGATACCAACGAGTACAATAGTTTTTGTATTAAAGGAGTTGGGACTGATGATAATCATAATTCCTGCCGCAAAAGCTAGCAAACCTTCAATTGTATCAACAATCTTTTTGAAAATGAATGATGATCTTTTTAAAATAACCTGACGTAATTTTATATAGGCAAAGCCAATAAGGAAAATGCCTAAGACATAATGAGCTAAAAAGCCCAGTAATTTATTATTAGAAATAATGCCAATCGATAAGGCAAAAACTATCAAATATGAAATAATGAAAAAACGTTTTTGCTGAGTTTTAAATTTTGAAGTAGCAATATCTAAAATATGACTAGCACTCCAAAAAATTCCAAATAGTGAAGCTAGAAAACCAAATGAGCGATATGAATAGTTAGGGAAAGTTAGATTGATAACCCCTAAAATAATCATCCCCCAACCAATCAACGATTCTCGTGTAATGAAGAGTCGATCGAGATGTAAACCACGAATGCTAGACCAAATTGTGTGCCATAAACTACCTAAAACAAATCGCGTTCTACGAGAAGAATCAGTTAAGGAAAAGAGTATAGCACCAAAACCACCAAAGCCATTTTTATTTAATTCAGTTATTTTTTCGGATCCGCTGGCAGCTAGAGCACCAAATAAATCATTAGTTAATGATTCGCGTTCTTCTGGTGTAGCTTCTTCAATCCATTTATTAATCATTTGATTATAGATAACGGATTGTGGGTTGCGATGTTTACTAGTGACAAATTTGGAACTTTCTACTTCCCAGCTTAATGGATCGTGTTGAGCTAATTGTGTTCGATTAGAAACAACAATAGTAGCATCTTCGCCTTCTTCAGGCTCAAATAAGCGGCCAATAATACTGAATTCAGGGACATATCGTTTGATTTTCGTATGTACTTCATCGACTCGTTTACTTAGTCCTGGACTATCATAGGTATAAACGGCTGCTATTTTATTTTTTAAATTTGTAGGCAAGTTTAATGCAGCAAATTCTGCCAAATTTCCACCTTTAGAGTGTCCAACTAAAGTATATAATGTATCATCGTGAGAAATAATCTTTTGTACATATGATAAAGCAGCTGCTTGAGCTGCAGTAGTTTTAAAACTAATCTCGAAATCTTCTTTCCAGCCGACAATTGTGTCATCAGTTCCACGAAAAGCAAGATAATGTGTATTATCAGAAAGCCTAATTTTGATTGCGCTAAATTGAGTTTCATGAGTCAAAGTCTCTATATAAAAAGAGAGTTTAGCATCAGAGAAACGCTTAGACTGGGACATTAGTTTGAGTAATTCTTTTTGTCCTGGACTATTCTTGCGAAGTTGACCAGTTTTAAAATATTCTTGTGCAGCATCTTTGAGTGTAATTTCTTTATTATTATTGGAAACGATGCCTTTAAAATCTATATATGATAAAACAGCAAATACTAGCCCATCAACTTCTCCAAATGGGAGTGCATTAAGACTAATATCTCCACGCCATTTGATATAGGATAAAATATTATTTGTATTGTCCATATTTGTTATCCATCCTTTACTCTCATCTTTATTTTACCGCTTCTGGTGGGTAAGCTGCTACTTTTAGTTTATAAATGAATTGATTTAAAGTACACATAAACTCGGGTTGATTAGTTATGAATCAAAATTTAATTATTGTGAAGTGTGAATAATTGAATCATCTATTTTAATGTTTAGAGTTAAATATTATCTGCTAAAATTGTAAAATTTTTAAAAATATAAAATTAACAATTCTTAAACTTTTTATTGTTGCCATCTAAGTAATTGATAGCCTATAATATAAGCGTTGAATAAATTTTTTGCGATATTCGGAGGAATTCAACATTGAAGAAAAACGAAAAGAAACTTAGATTTTCAATTAGAAAATTAGCTGTTGGTGCAGCTTCAGTTGCTATCGGTGCAACCTTACTTGGCGTAGCTAGTCAAAACCAAGAAGTTCAAGCTGCTGATACTACTGCAACTACTTCGACTACTTCAAGCCAAGATTCTCTTAAAATTGAGAATATGACAGTGCATATGACTGATGCAGAATTTGCCAAAATTAATGATGATGGCTTTTTCAATGAAAACAGCACTAATGCTCAAATTGTGACTGATTTTGCAAAACAAGTTCAAACTGCAAATCCTGGTTATGAAGTAACTGCCGAAGCTGAACAGGGTGAAGTTATCGTTAAAAAAGATGGCACTACTGTTAAAACTATTAAAGTTGCAGAATACTTAGTAAATGCAGGTACACTTGCTACTACTACTAAATTCGTAACTCCAAATACTAGTGATGAGTTATTCGTTCCTGTTAAGGTTAAAAGTCTAACTTCATTAACTACGAGCGAATTTAGTCAAGTAGAAAAATTGATCAAGTCTTTGAACTCTAATGTTGAATCTGTTACTCAATCTGGTACTAAAGCAATTATTAAGTTTACTGATGGTTCAACTAAGAATCTTTCTAATAAGACTTTAGTAAACGAAGGTTGGATTAGTACTTTTAACAGAACTGGTAGTTTAAACACTTCTGCAACTACGGTTCGTCTTTCAGATGAAAAAGTTGTTGTAAAAGACGCTAAGAATTTAACTGATGAAGAAAAAGCTCAAGTAATTGAAAGCCTTGAAAATGCTAACAGTGGCCTTTCTGATAAAGCAACTATTAAGGTTTCCGATGACGGCTATGTCAGAGTTACTTTCAATACTACCCAAGGTGGTTTTACTTGGTTACAACCTAGTGATGTTATAACTACTGATACAACCACTAAGGTTAATGGTACTGTTAAGGTAAAGACGAATACTCGTTTGTATACTGAAGCTGGTAAAATTACCAAAACTACTGTAAAGAAAAATAGTAGTTGGAAGACTACTTCTAAGAAGATAATGAATGGTAAGACTTATTACCGAATTGATTCTAATAAGATGTGGATTCCAGCTTCTAGGGTAACATTTACTGCTACTAAGACAGCTGCTACTGTTAAGGTTACTTATAAATCTGCTAAGAACACAGTAACTATCAAGGATGGTATTACTAAAGTTTCACTTTATGACCATAACTTGAAGAAAGTTACTACTACTAAATCCGGTTCCACATTCTATACCACAATGGTAAGAATGGAAAATGGAAAGATTGTTGCTTACCGTTACAAGACTAACCAATGGATTAAAGTTAGCGATATTGCAAAAGTAGCTGCAGGTAAGACATCAACTACTTCTACTACTAAAACTACTTATCCTGCATATGCTGCAACTGTAGTACTTAAAGATGATGCGAAAAAGAAAGTATCACTTTATGATTACAAGTTAAGTAAGGTTACTGCTACACTTTCAAATGTTTCATACGTATATACTACTAATGTTAAGAAAGTAAATGGTAAAGTTGTTGCTTACCGTTACAAGACTAATCAATGGATTAAAGTTGAAGATGTAGCTAGTGCAACTGCTGGTCACAAGAAGCCTACTATTAGTTCTACTTCTTCAAAGACCACTTCAACTGAAACTACTACTACTAAGAAAACAACTACTAAAACCAGTAGTACAACTAAGTCACCTAAGATGACTGCATCCAAGGAAACTTGGAAAGTGGGTTACAAGAACGTTCAAGCTTACTTAATGGACGCTTCTGGTAAAAAAACTAAAAACATTGCATATGGTAAAAAGGTTAACGCTGTAGCTGTTGGTACTATTAATGGCCAACGTGCTTGGAAGCTAAGTGATGGTAGCTACATTTATGCTAAGTACCTTGTACCTGTAAAGTAATTATTAATTAAATTGTTCATAACTAAACTAATATTTTTATCAAAATATAAGCCAAATAGTTATTTTGTTTTATGAAAGTAAAGTTATGCTTTAATACGAAAAGGCGATATTTGAAGGGTATTGCTCGAGGTGAATTTTTCGATATTAAATTTACGTAAAAAAGTTAATTTTATCGACAAAAAGCAATATAATTATCAATAAGAAATACATTTAATTTCGATCTTGGAAAATTTCACGAAAATTTATTAGTTTTTGTAAGTTTCTATAGCTGCAAATCTAATGAAGTTTCTTGAATCTGACATGTTCAGGGAAGAGAACGACTTTAAATTGTATAATAAAATATAAGAAAGCTGGAATTTATCTAGAGGGTAAACAGCTTTTTTATTTTAATTAAAAACCACCTACTTCAATTGAAGTAGGTGGTTTTTTTAATTGAATGGGTTATAAAAACGACCAGAATTAATTCTAAATAAAATGATAACAATTAAAATAAGAATAAATGCTAATGTAATTGTTAAATAATCAGCTAATTTAAAGGATTGTGTCACATACCAGGTTCGTTTTTTCTTTGAGCCAAAACGGCGTAGCTGCATAGCAGTACTAATAACATCAATTTTATCTAGACTTGAAAAAATTAGTGGCATTACAATATTTAAAGTACCATGAATTCTTTGGCTAAGATGAGCTTTTTTAGAAAGTTCATTACCTCGAGCTTGTTGAGCTGCTGAGATAGACCAATAAGAACTTTGAATATTAGGGATATAACGTAAAGCTAGAGATATAGAATAAGCAATTTTATAAGAAACACCAATTTTATTCAAGCTAGCCGCAAATTGGCTCGGATTAGTTGTGAGTAAGAATAAAAGAACTAATGGAATAGAACAGATATACTTTAAGATAACATTTAGTAAATAAAACAACTCTTGAGCGGTTAAGGTAAAGTATCCGGCACTGATTAGTACAGTTTTAGAATGATAAAGAGTTTGACCATAAGTGGGTTGAAAGATAAAGACAGCAATAATATTAATTAAAGCAAAAATCATAATGAATTTTATAATGAAAGAAATTTGAGACCATTTAATTTTTGCAATTTTTAATAAAATTAATGAAAAGATACAGATTACTAATAAAAATCTTGTGTCAAAAGTTATCATACAAGAGATAGATACTAATAGTAGAAAAATCAATTTGGTTGTAGCATTAAGCCCATGAATAAAGCTGTTTCCAGGTTGATAACCTAAAATTTGTTCATCGTGCATTGTGAACCTCCTAAAGATTTTAGTACTCGCTTTTAATATAAGCTTCGACAAATTGATTTGGATCAGGTAATTGATAATATTGAGCTAAATTAAATAGACTTGTGCGTTTAAGTGAAGCTTTCTGTACTAGTTCAATATTTGTTAAAAGATTAAGTGGGGTTGTGTCTGCAATTAATTCCCCCTTAGCAAATGCTAAAGACCGATTAGTGTATTCCATCATTAAATGCATATCATGAGTAATAATCATAATAGTCTTACCTTGTTGATTAAGCTCTCTTAAGAATTTCATTATTTCTGTGTAGGTTTTCCAATCTTGACCAGCAGTTGGTTCATCAAGAATAAGTAAGTCAGGTTCTAATACTAAAATAGCGGCAATAGTGACTCGCTTTTTTTGACCAAAACTTAAAGCTGAAATTGGCCAATGTCGAAAAGGATAAAGACCACATACTTTTAAAGTACTAATGACACGTTTTTTAATTTCATCTTCACTTATGTTTCTTAAGCGCAGCCCCAATGCTACTTCATCAAAAATCATTTTTTGTGAAATCATTTGATTGGGATCTTGCATTACGTAACCAATTTTTTCTGCTCGTTCTTTAATAGAAAGATTGGCAAGATTTTGACCTTTAAAAGTAATATTACCTGAATAGGGAATAAACCCACAAATTGTCCGACAAAGTGTAGTTTTTCCAGCCCCATTTTGTCCAACTATTGAGATGAAATCTCCTTGGTTAATAGTGGCGGAAATATCATGTAAGGGATAAGATTGAGTTTTACTGTAGCGGTGACCAACTTGATTAAGTACAAGTAAAGAATTTTTCTTTTTATGAGTAGTATTTTTAAAGTTAGAATGAGCCCAGTTTTGTAATTTACTACTTATTTGAGGATTTTTAGGTAATGCTAAAATATTATCTAGTTTGTCAATTTTCCTTAAGTCTACTCCTGCTTTTTCCATTGCAGTAAGATATAGGGGAGGTCGAACTCCTGCTTTTTCTAGGTTATTGGTGTGCAATAATTTGTTAGGAGAAGTATCAGAGATAATTTTCCCATCATCTACTAGTACTATTCGATCGACCGGCTGAGTTAAAACTTCTTCAAGGCGATGTTCGATAATAATTACGGTAGCATTTAATTCCCGCTGGATTGAGTTAATAACTGCCATTGTTTTTTCACCAGCTGCAGGATCTAAATTAGCTAAAGGTTCATCAAATAAAAGAATAGGAGATTCGTCAACTAAAACCCCAGCGAGGGCAACTATTTGTTTTTGACCGCCTGAGAGAGCTTGCGGAGATTGATGCAAAAGATTGGTAATATTCAATTTTTTAGCCCATTTTTTAATAGTTTCCTTCATCTTATCTTGATTTTTACAATCATTTTCAAGTGAAAAGGCAATATCTTCACCAACTGTCAGACCAATAAATTGGCTATCAGAATCTTGTAAAATAGTTGAGGTAGTAAAAGAAAGATCAAAAATTGATGTTTGCGTTATATTTTTACCATTAATAGTGCAAGTTCCTTTTATTTCTCCCTCGTCAATTTCTGGAATAAGGCCATTTAAACATTTCCCAATTGTGGATTTGCCACTTCCAGAGGGACCAGCAATTAAGATTTTTTCGCCAGGCTGAATAGCTAGATTAATATGTTTAAGCGTAGGTTCAGCTTGACTTACATATTTAAAAGAAAAGTCTTTAAATTCAATAATTGGTTTATTCATTTTAATATTCTTTCTTTAAACTTCCTTTTTTTATTTTAGTACCAGCGTATGCTTTTAATAGAATAGTTCCCAAAATTAACGTAGAAATTGAGTTAACTATTGTAGCACTAATTCCTTGCAAAAATACTTTATTAGCGGGTTCACTATAAATTAAAATATCACCAATTGGTGCAATTACTAGCCAACTGAAGGCATTCGCAAAAACTTGAACAATATTGAAAAAAATTATTTGTTTAGGAGAAAAAATACCATTTTTTAAATCAAGAAATTTATTACCATAAATTCCGACTACAAAACCTAGCATACCAGTGGCTAATACCCAGCTCCACCAAGTTTGTCCGTACATTAGAAAATCAGAGAGGGTGTGACCAATAAAACCTACGCTAAAACCAACTTTAGGCCCATAAATCGTAGCTAGTAGAACTAAAAATGGGTAAACAATTTCAATATTTGTATTAGGAATTCCTGTTGGAATAGAAGTAAAACGAGCTAAAATAACATAGATAGCAGTTCCTATACCAATGGCAACAACATTACGTACTGAAGTTGAGGTTTTTGTTTTATTCATTTTAAAATCTCTTTCGTTATTCTATTGATAAACTCAATTTAGAGAAAATTTTCTCATTCGTCAAGGAGTCTAATTAATGTAAACGGATACTGGGCTAAAAAGGTTATCAGATAGATAAAATTTGTTTATAATAGTCGTTCAGGACATAAAACATGGTAAGATTAAAACTATAATTATGAAGAGGTGATACAATGAAAAAATTAATATTTTTTACAAGCACGATTTTAATTTCTTTTGGTCTCACAGGATGTAGTCAAAATAATTCGTCATCTACTTCAACCACTTCTAATCAAAGTTCCAAAAAATCAAATACTTCTACTAAGAAAGTAGCACAGGCTCCAACTAAGCAGTCTAATAAAACAAGTTCTACAACTTCTTCTACGAAGTCAAAGACTTTATGGTCTAAATCAAAATCAAAGCAGTTACAAAAAGTAGTCAAAGAATGGAGTTCTGCAGCTGATCAAACTTATCGGGAATATACGGGTCATGGTTCAATTAAAACTGTTGGTGGTGTCACTTATCCCGAAGCTTTTGGACATAAGAAATTCTCAATTGATAACCATCAATCAATTGATATTGGTTGGAGTCCGGAAGGTAAAAATAAGTATGAGTATAATGTAGTAGCTATTTATAATCGTAATGTAAAGAGTAATGGCTGGCATACAACCTATTTGTTCTGTCTACATAAAGGAAAGCCAGTAGTCTTAGTTGACTCTACTACCAATGTTGAAGTTATCCCATTAACTGTTAATACAGATGAAAACTTGAATGAAGGATTTGCAAAAATTATAAATGAAAAATAAGAATGAGGCAGAATTTATGACAAAAGAATTATTTGATTCAGTTGCAATTAAGCGTGCATTAACAAGAATTACGTATGAAATTATTGAAAGAAATAAGGGTACAGAAAATTTAGTTTTAGTAGGTATCAAGACTCGTGGAATCTATTTAGCTCAAAGAATTGCAAAGAGGATTTATGAACTAGAAGGAGTAGAAATTCCAGTTGGTACCTTGGATATTACTTTATATCGTGATGATCGTCATGATGCATCTCGTCATCAAGATCCAGTCGTTAAATCTGAAAAAGTTGGAGTAGAAATTGATGATAAAAATGTTGTCTTAGTCGATGATGTTATGTATACTGGCCGTACAATACGAGCAGCGATGGATGCATTAATGGATGAAGGTCGTCCTAAAAGAATTAGTGTCGCAGTGCTTGTTGATAGAGGACATCGTGAACTTCCGATTAAAGCGGATTATGTTGGTAAAAATATTCCTACCTCACTTAATGAACAAGTAGCAGTACAAGTGACTGAAATTGATGGTAAGGATAATATTGAATTAAAAAAATTGAATTGAATAAATAGTATTTATTAATAAAAAAATCAGATGAGCGGTATTTTTGATAAAACGTGCTAATCTGATTTTTTTAGTTATAATTAAATTTATTTTTTAGCGACTTTGGCTAAATTTTCGTAATTTTGGGTAATCCACTTCAAATAAGTAGTGCCGTTTGGCATGGTTTCTCTAACTGAAAGGATAGGTATATTCTTAGCTTGAGCTTTTTTGATAAAACTGGAAACAGTTGAACTTTCTACTTGAGTATTATTCACAAAGAAAGCAATCTTTTTACCAGCAATATCTTTGTTCATCTTGTTGATGACTTGTGGTGTTGGATCTGTCCCCTTTTCGATTGCATCTTCGAAATCTTTATCGCCAATTTTGAATCCAGTAGCTGATAATGCATAATCAAAAACAGGTTCACTTACAAAAACAGGCTTGCTGTTTTTGCCATTGATTTTATTAGCAATAGTTTGAACTTTGTGAATTTTAGCAATATATTTTTTGCCATTTTCTTTATAGTAAGAAGCATGTTTCTTATCTAATTTAGAAAGTTGTTCAACTAAATAGTTGGTATATTGAACAGGCATATTTAAATCATACCAAATATGGGGATTAGCATTACTTTTAAGTTTCATGATATCATTCCCCACTTTAATGACTTTTTTACCACTCGCATCAGCTAATTTGTCAAGCCAACTATCATAGCCTAAACCGTTAGCTACAATAATATCAGCATTTTGAATATTTTTAGCATCACTAGTTTTAGGCTCAAAATCATGTGGATCTACATCGCCTGTAACAATGGCTTGAGCATTACCGTATTTACCAACAATATTATTCGCAATATCCGCATAAATATTGGTACTAGTTACAATAGAGATTTTATTATCCTTTGAAGATTTTGAGGAGGTGGAATTAGAATTACCACAGCCTGTAAGGATAACTAAAACTAGCGCTAAAATTGAAAATAAACTAAATAATTTTTTCTTATTCATAAATATATGAAATCTCCTTTAAAATTTGATTTAGCTATTATCTAAATCATATCAGAATACATGAAATATTAATATTAGTCAATAATATTAATTGTTTCATATTATAAATGAGAACAATTTTTGTAGATTTATAAAAGTTTATTATAATTATGATAGGATTAATATGTAAAGAAAATTTAATTAGGAGAAAGTAATATGAAAAAGGTAATTTTATTAGGTGCAATGGCTTTAGCTCTGTCTGCTACTATGGCAGGGTGTGGGCAAGTTAAAGTATCTAATGATGGAAATAATATTATTGTTGGTAAAGATAAAAAATCTACTGAAAAGAGTAGTGAAAAGTCTACTGAAAAAAGTCAAGCAGCTGCTCAATCGAAGAAGTTAGAAAAAGAGCTCAAAGAAAAACAAACTAAAGAAGAACAAGAACAAGCTAAGGTAACGTGGACTGAAAAAAAGGACGCACACTTAACTGATGCAATGAGAGCGTTGGGGAAAAAGCGTAAGGTAACCTATACTAAATATGATGGCAAAAATGCTCTAAAAGTTGCAAATACTCGTATTTATCCGGATACTTTCAAAAAAGATAAGTTTTATTTAAATGGTAAAAAGATCAGTATTGGTTGGAGTCCTCAAGGTGGGGATACTTATAGTTACAAGGTACTTTCAATCTATAATCGTGACTTAGGCAGTGGTAAGCATGCGACTTATTTATTCTGTCTACATGATAAAAAGCCTGTTGTTTTAGTTGATAGTGCTGTTAAAAGCGGTAATATCACTTTAACTAAGAGTACGGATAAAGACTTAAATAAGAACTTTACGGATGTTATGAATGGTGACGTTTAATAAGATTTGCTTGAATTAACCACTTGAAGGTCTTATGATAGTCGTGTCAGAAGAATTATTAAAAGATAAGTAGTTTTTACTTTTAAGAAAGAAGTAGTTTTTATGGAAATTACACTTTGGTTAGATTATGCTTGTCCATATTGTTATGTAGATTTTACACGTTTACAGGAAGTAATTAAGGATTCAGAATTAAGTAATATTAAGATTAATCTTCATGCTGCACAAATTGATAAAGATGCACCACAACGTGCTGAAGATACAACTGGTAACTTATTAGCTAAGCAAGAAAATTTATCTAAAGCTGAAGTAGATAAAAGATTTGAATCCATTAAAAAGCTTGGTGAATCAGCTAATTTAGATATTAAGTATGCTGATACTCTTAATACTAATACTATGGATGCTCACCGTTTGGTGCAATGGGTTGAGCATGATAAAAAAGATAATGAAAAGGCAATCAAGCTGGCTAACTTATTATTTAAAGCTTATTTTACAGAAAATCGCGAATTAGCTAATCATGAAGTATTAATTGATCGGGCAGTAAAAGTTGGACTTGATCATGATGAAGTTGAAAAATTTCTTAATACTAACGAATATCGTGATTTAGTTATTGAACAAGAAAATATATTAAGTGATAAAGGAATTAATTCAGTACCTTTTATGATAATAAATGGTAAGGAATTTAAAGATGTGCAGGAATCTGAAACTTTAAAGAGAATTATTAATAGTGCTTATTATAAACAAGCATAATATAAATTTAAAAGAGCTATGGTATATGGATACAATACCAGTAGCTCTTTATTAGTTGCATTTATTTAATTATTTAGTATAAATATTGAACATCAACTTATTAAAATAGGCATAAGATTTCGAATAATTACTAAAAGAATCGGAATGCAAATACCTTTTGCAATTTGATGATTATAAGAAAAGTAGCTCAGACAAAAAGTAGAGAAGAGTAGTAAAAGAATTAAAAAGGTTGAAATGGTTCCGAATGCTAAGGTAAAAGTTATTAAATGAATTAAGAGAATTCCAAGGAAATATTGGGCTAAGTAAGGAGAAAGTTTAGTTATTTTGCTTTTAAACGCTAGAGTGCGAAAAATAATAAAATTGTTTACTGATGAGAAAGTAGTACTTGCTAACAAAATACTTAACCAGTCAAAGATAAATATTAAGCCGTTAAGAGACCTTAACAGAAGAGTTTTGTTATACCAACCATAAGTTATTAAAAATAAAGTTCTATTTGAAAGAGATTGAGTTATTTTTACTTCGATCAAAAAGATAGCCAAAAAAAGAGTAAAAGAAAAATAAACTTTATTAATTTTCATTTACAAGTACTCCGTCACTTAACTTATAAAAGTGAGTATAAGGTATTTCATGAATTTCATCGTGACTAGCAACAATAATAGTTTTATTTTCTTTTTTTAATTTTTTAAGTAGAGAAGCAAATTGATGAATGCTATCAGGATCTAGTCCACGAGTAGGTTCGTCAAATAAAATAAGGTTTTGATCTTCCATAACGGCTTGGATAATACCAATTTTTTGCCGCATACCAATAGAATATTTTCGAATAGCTTGTCGATCATCTGGATCTAAATAAAAAAATTCTAAAAGTTGTCGAACTGTACTGTCATTATAGTTGTGTCGTAGATTAGCTAAAAATTGAAGATTGGATAATCCTGTTTCATATTCTAAAAAACCAGGATTTTCAATTAAAGCCCCAATATAGGTGTTATTATCAAACGTTATACTGCCACTATCTGCTTTAAGCAAGCCTGTAATAATTTTAAAAATGGTAGATTTTCCCGAGCCATTACGACCGGCGATATGGATTAACTGTCCTGGCTTAGTGGTTAGATTAATATCTTTAAGAACCTGTTTATTTTTAAATGATTTTTGAAGATTTGAAATTTGCATAAAGAGCCTTTCTATTAAATATAAATATGGTGCATAGCACGCCAAAGAGGATCAAAATACTTACTATAGTGAATAATTAAGTAATTAGTTTCAAGAGTTTGATGATAGAAAATATTAATAAAGAGAATTAATAATAGCCAAATAACTGGATATTTTGAATTATAAATTAAAATTAGCCCCCAAGTTAAAATAGCCAAGATAATAAAATGAAGAATAATAATCAAGCTGCCATAAATTGGATTTCCATATTTAAAGGCAAGAGAATTAGTAAGAATAAACGGTAAAAATAGTCCGAGAATAAATAAAATTAAATTGGTACCTACAGATAAGCAAAGTTGATAGATGAATAAGGATTGCATTTTGCGAACAATAATTAGGGAACGAATTTTTTTGAAATAAAATATTTCCCAAGCAACTAAAAGTAGGAAGAACGTCTGATAATAAGTTGAAAGTCCATGTTGATGAATAAATAGATAGGGTAAATCATTACTTGCTCTGGTCAGAAAAATAAAAAGTCCAAAAATAATTCCTAATATTAATGAAAATACTGCAAAGGTTATAAATGTTCTTTTAATTTTTGCCATATTTAAGTCTCCGTTTTTTCCAGATAACAGCTAGAACAAGAGCTAAACAAATATAAAATACAGCCGAAAGGATGAATTGAAGATAATAATTTATTGGGTATGCTAGACCATAAAAGGTGGTAAAACCGGGAGATACTAATGCTTCTGGAAAGAGAGTGCCACTAATAACCATAACTAGAGAGTTCCGATTTCCAAAAACTGAAATTAATAAGGTAATAATTAAGAAAAAGAGAAATCCACTAGGAATAGAAAAAATTATCTTTGGAATATATAAGTTCAGAGCAA
This sequence comes from Lactobacillus sp., assembly GCF_014803895.1. The sequence continues at coordinate 46,778 of NZ_JAAVAU010000030.1, forward strand.
AAATAAACATTGAATAAATTCTCCAACCTAACGCGTTTAAAGCGATAAGAGAAACTACTTCGATTAATGTATTATTTGAAAAAGAAGGGGCACCAACTTCTTTAAAATAACCATTAACAGAATAGTTAATTCCTGAAAGAGTTAAGTTAACAAAAATAATTTCATAAATACTGGTAAAAAGGGAAAGTAAAAATCCACCTAGAAATGAAGAAAGAAGCCCTTTCTTTAAGTATTTTGAATAGGATATTCTTTGGGGTAAAAAATTAAATGTGGCGTTGTCTTTTTGATAAATATAAAAGAGTGAGCCAAAAAGTGGGATAATTATGAAACTTACAATAGTATAGATAAGGCCTGGTGTAGTAAAAGGAGGATCTTGTGAAAGTTGGATGTGTACAAATGAATTCAATCCTTGGAAAGGATTGGTTCTATTTAGTTTTCTAATTTGAACTAATAAAGAATGTTCTTCTTGCCAGTAACTGAATAGGTAAAAATTAAGGGTAATAAAATAAATAGAAAAAAGAAGGGCTAAAATTCTTTTAGTATTTTTGAGCATAGTTTTGTCCTTTAAAGTAATAAAGAAGGAAATAAATTCCTTCTTTTATTTATTATCTGCACTAAAATGGAGTTTTACATGGGTGAGGTTTGGTTATATAAATGATTTTTTATTTTCATTGTCATTTAATTCCTTTCAAAAATAGTAAAATTATTTACCTAACAAGGATACCTCAAATTTATCTTTAAAAAAGAAATTGGCGCAAGTTGCCATATTTTTGGCATATTCGTTAATTTTTTAAATTAGGTTTTTAACAATTTTTTGATAGCGAAAGGAATAAGGAACAATATTCTTATTAGGAAAGGTAATTGTTCTATGTTTTAAATTTATATCGGAGATATTTTTAGAATTGATGAGATAAGATTGAGAAACTTTTGTCAGAGAAGGATAAATTCTCGCAATATTTTTAATACTTTCTCTAAAATAAGAAGAACCATTTTTAGTAATTAAGGCTAAATTGTGGGAGTTTTGAATAGTAGAAATATAATAAATATTATCAAGAGGAATTTTATAGACGTGGCTCCCAATGTTATATGTAAAAGTTTCTTTTTCTACTTGAGAAAATTGAAGGAGATTGTCTTTAGCTTGTGTTAAAGTTTCAGTAATACGCTCTTGAAATTTCGTTGCAGGCAGATTCTTTAATATATAATCTAAAGCATTAATTCTGCGTTGATAGGTTAAAAATGCAAAATGTTGATGAGAAGTTACAAAAATTATTTGCCCATTTTGGTCAATCGAGTGAATTTGCTCAGCTAAATCTAGACCATTTTTTTCTTGTTGAAGTTCAATATCAAGAAAGTAAATATTATTTTGAATTTTGTGTGTAGAAATATAATTCAGCAACTCAGAATAATTGGTCTTAGTATTAAAAATGTTAAAGTTTTGTTGGTCATCAGATAGGATAATTGTAGATTGTTTAACAGCATCAGTTACTTCGTTGAGATAAGCAGGATTATCATCGCAAACAAAAATATTAAATTGTTGCATTGAGGGAACCTCCTAACTGCTAAAAATTGTAAGTGTAAAAGTAAACCAACCATTTTTTAGGCTGTAATGGAAAGAAAGATGATTGCTATTTTTGACAATATCTACCACATTGGCTAATCCTAAGCCCGTATGCCCTGTTTTAGTTGTAATACCCTGCTTAGTAAGCTTAGAAACATCTTTTTGCATAGTAGCCCTATTTTTAATAGTAATTTCAATTTCATCAGAATTACCTTGATAAATCATTGTTTTAATTTCAAAATTTTTACCTAATCTTTTAAGGTTTAGACTTTCTTCAATTGCATTGTTATAGCCAATTCCTACTATTCTCAGTAAATCAAATGTATTAATAGTACTAGGAAAGTTAATAGGAATAACACATTCAAAAGTATATGGAATTTTCATCTTATAAATTTGATTGAACTTTTCTAAGATTAAACTTTTAAGATAAGGATTTGAAACATTGTTCAACTCGGAAATATTTAAACTATTTGTCGAAAGTTGGTTAGCTGAGTATACTTCAAATTTACTTAGAATATTTTTGAAGTTATTAGAATCTATATCATGTGCTAGCCCTTTAAGCAAATCTTGATAATCATGTTTAAAAGCTCGTAATTTATCTTGCTCGATTTTAAGTGTTTGTAAGTAAATATCTAAGTTTTTGTTTTCTCTTTCTAATTGTTGAGTTGCCTCCTTTTTTTGATAGTAGCGCAGTAAAAAGATTAAAAAGATAAATTGAAAAAGAATAAAAATTAAAACAGTAGATTTAGAAAAATTTTCTACTAGAAGCAAAGTAACAAAAGAAAAAATAATTAAAGAAAGTAAATAATAGTCATTATTTTTAGTGAGAAATTTGGTGAAATTAAAGTGGTATGTTACCCAAGCTAGTATAAAAATTACTAGAAGATAAAAAAGTACTGAAAAGTAGAGGAAGGAAAAGATTTTATAATCTTCTAGTTCGCCTAAAGTTGAGTCGACTGCTAGCGAAAGAAAATTGGTTAATACAACTGTTGTTAGAGTTTGTAAAGGACCAAATTTTTTTTGTAAAAAATCCAGAAACTAAAAATTTCAAGGATTGTTACAATCAGAGTGATAGGCATCCCGAAATCTTGTAAGATAAATAAAATGGGAAAAGTAATAAAAAAGAAAATAATATCTGAAAGATAAAATTTTCTTTTATTGTTTAAGGCATAGAAGATGATGTAATCAAATAATAAACCGCATAATTCATAGGCTCCCACTTCTAGTCCGTTAGTTGATAAATCTACCATTTAATAAAATGTCTCCGATTTCCTTTACCCCTTTTAACTACAAAAGAAACAAACGGATTAAAAAATAATAATTCAAAAATATTCATTGTTACTTGAAACCTCCAAAAAATATATTTTTTAGTGTAACATAGATAGAAATACCAAAAAAGACGATTAATATTCAATATTAAGTGCAAGTTATAACAAGTTTGTACTCCTGACTTGAAAAAAGTTATGAACTGTAATCTACAGACTATAATCTATGGTGAATTGGCTAGTCGTATTCATTTAACCATTTAATTAGTAGCCTAATATAATGATCACGTTCTTGTACAAAAGGCATATGACCACAACCTGCAAATAACTCCCAAGAACTATTTGCTAGATGGTCATTCATGGTTTTTGCGACTAAGGGGGTACATAAATCATCTGTTCCATTAGTAATCAAAGTAGGGAGTGTAATATTTTTTAATTTATCGGTATATTCATAGTTGGATAAATTTCCTTCGGGAGTATATTCGTTGGGACCCCAAGCAGTAGTATAAGCAATAGTACCACCTTTTTTCTTTCGTAAGACGGGTTCGGGCAGATTTGAGGTCATTTTAATTACATGCTGACTCATAAAATGTTTGTTTGCTTTTTGATAGGCTTCACTAGAAAAGTTATGATTTCTTTCA
>NZ_JAAVAU010000031.1 GCF_014803895.1 Lactobacillus sp.
GAGAAAAACAGATGTCGAGCCAATTTTTGGTCATATGAAGAGCATATTTGGCATGCGCAGAACACACCTAAGAGGCAAAAAGAAAGTAGAAACAGACGTTGGATTGATGTTGATGATGATGAACTTAAGCAAATATTGGAACAGAAGAGTCCTAAAAGGGACTGTTTTAACAAAAAGAAGACACAAAAATAGAGCAAGATTTCTAAAAATAGAATTCTTGCTCTTATTTTTTAGTCTAGGAAGCTAGTTTTTTCCCAGACTCTTTTTTATTCTAAGTTATTTACTTTCATTCAATTTTTCCACCCACATAAATTATCTCCAGAATCCAGTCATTATTAGTAATTAATTGTTGGCTACAGCATTCTTAGCAGCATCTTCTTTTTCTTGCTTCAAAAGCTTTCTATCATAGGCCTTAATAAATGGATACCAAATTAAGAAAGCAACAACAGCTGTTACAACTGAGAGAACTGCACCTTGCCAACTAGCAGTAGCAACTAAACCACCCAAGCCAATTGGAGTAGGCCAAGGTTGTTGAACAATAATCTTAGGAACAATGTTCAAATCAATTGCGAAGTAGGCAATCATACTGCTAGCCATTGGGGCAAGTAAGAATGGAATGAATAAATAAACATTATAAACAATTGGTAACCCAAAAAGAATTGGCTCGTTAATATTAAATAAAGCAGGGACAGCTTCTAGCTTACCTAACGACTTCAATTGTGCAGATTTTGCACCAAATGCCATCCATAAAGCCATTCCTAGGGTTGCACCCGAACCACCTAAAAATACAAATGCATTAGTAAATTCACCAGCAAATACATGATGGGCACCGGTCGCATTAGCAGCTAAGTTAGCTAAAGTAATTGCTTGATAGAAACTTGAAATAATCGTAGCCCCGTGAATACCAAACCACCATAACAAGCCGATAAGAAAGAAGACAATAAGTACACCCCACCAGGTACCAACAATATTCGAGATAAATGAAAATGGAATATATAAAACTTTAAAGATATCAGTACCTAAAGCAATAAGAATAATATCAGCCAAACCAATTACTACTGCAATTAAGAAAGCAGGGATCAACGAACTAAATGAATTTGAAACACCCGCTGGAACAGAAGCAGGCATAGCAATACGCCAATTATGCTTAATACAAAAACGATAAATTTGAACTGCAACCCAGGAAATAATAATTGCAGTAAAAATACCAGTAGCTCCAATTCTTGTGATACCAGAAGTTGAAGATGCATATCCACCAATAATACCATTCTTAGTATTAACTAAAAAATGAGCTATCCCGCCTCTAAAACTAAATTGGGCTACCGTAATAAATAAACCCATGAAGGCTAGAAATACAGCATTTAGTGGGTCAAGATTTAAATTTTCTTCTTTTTTATAAATATCAGCATAACTATATGCAAAAGTACCACCAAAAATTAAGGCAATGATTCCCATTGTTGCATTATAGATAGCTTGGTATACATCATTAAAACGACCAAGTGTACTATTATAAAAATCCACAAAACCTTTAATAGTAATAACCTGAGTGATAACTGTAAGAATTAAGAATATAGAACCGATAATAGAAAATGAAATGATAGCATAACCTGCACTCATAATTGCCCGTACGAAACGCGAACCTGAAAATTTACCAATCCACTTCATCATATTATCTTTAAATGATGGTTTAGCAGTATTAGACATAATATAATCCCCCTTAAACGCTACTGCCTATTATTTTCAAAAGTCTTAATTGCATGAAGATATCTATCCTTACCTGCTTGAATATTGCTTATTCTTTTCAAAATTATTAAACATCCCCCAATGCCCAATAATAAAATAGTAAAGATAATATTTGCCACATCATTAGTTGTAATAAAGGGAAAGAGTATTTTTCCAAATGAAGTATAACAACTTAGCCCCAAAACTATGTTTGTAACTAGTTGTAATACATAAAAGAACTTAGTATATCTCATATCAGTACTTTTAGTATGCCATTTGGAGAGTTGTTCTACTATTGCAGCTACAACAGCTACCATCATTCCTAAAGCAACTATTGATGCTAAAACATCCTTATAGCAAAGAGCAAAAATCAACCAAAATAAATTCACAAAAATATATACTGCTGAAAAGTATCTAATCATCATGTAACGACTAAAATATATCGAGCTTACACTCATATCATGCTTTTGAGCTTCAATACTTTGTTCTTTTTTCATACTTATCTCTGCCCTCTACAATTCTTCCTGAACAATTTCTTTTGATAACACCTACATACTCTCACTTATTGAAAGCCTTTTCAATAACTTATTTGTATATACTTTATGTATTAAAATCTATATCTTTTTGTCCTTTACTTTTAAAAATTATTCATCTACAATCTGAATCGTAGAAAACGCTTACTTTTAGAAAAGAGGATTTTTTATGACTGGATATAAAATGCCAAAAGGTTTCCTATGGGGTGGCGCAGTTGCTGCTCACCAATTAGAAGGTGGTTGGAACGTAGATGGTAAGGGCCCTTCAATCGCTGATGTAATGACGGTTGGTTCTGCTGAAAAACCTCGCGAAATTACAACCACTGTTGAAAAAAATAAAAATTATCCTAATCACGATGCTATCGATTTCTACCACCACTATAAGGAAGATATTAAATTAATGGCTGAAATGGGATTTAAAGCTTTTAGAACTTCAATTGCTTGGACCCGTATTTTCCCAAACGGTGATGAATTAGAACCAAATGAAGCTGGTTTGAAGTTCTATGATAATTTATTTGATGAGTGTCGTAAATATGGAATTGAACCCGTAGTTACTCTTTCTCACTTCGAAATCCCGTTACACATTGTCCATGAATATGGTGGTTTCACTAACAGAAAGACGATTGACTTCTTCGTTAGATTTGCTCGTGTATGTTTTAAGCGTTACAAGAATAAAGTTAAGTACTGGATGACTTTCAATGAAATTGATAATCAATCTAGTTTTAATAATGATTTCTTAATGGCTACTAACTCTGGTATTCTCTTTAAGCCAGGTATGACTGATACAGAAAAAGAAGCCGCAATGTATCAAGCAGCTCACTATGAATTTGTCGCATCTGCGCTAGCAGTTAAGGAAGGTCATAAGATCAACCCCGACTTCCAAATCGGCTGCATGATCAATTACTCACCAGTTCGTCCCCTAACTCCATCATCAGATGATGTTGAAATTGCTGATACTTACGAACAACGGCGTGACTTCTTCTCAGATGTTCAAGTAAATGGTGAATATCCAAACGAAGTCGAGGCTTATATCACTCGTAAAGGTTACCGTCCAGATATCACGGAAGAAGATAAAATTATCCTAAAAGAAGGTACCGTTGACTATGTAGGCTTTTCATATTATCAATCAACTACAGTTTCTAGCAAAAAAGTTAAGGCCGACGAATTGAATGACTTGGAAAAAGCCGTTGCGGTTAACCCTACTTTGCAACGAAGTGACTGGGGTTGGGAGATTGATCCAGAAGGCTTACGAATTTCTCTGAACCATTTAACTGACCGTTATCATAAGCCATTATTTATTGTCGAAAATGGTCTTGGTGCTTACGACAAGGTTGAAGCTGATGGCTCAATTCATGACAATTACAGAATTGACTACTTAAAGAAGCACATCGAACAAATGGAAAAAGCTGTTGTTTTAGATGGTGTAGACTTAATGGGTTACTTACCCTGGGGGCCAATTGACCTTGTTTCTGCAGGGACCGGTCAAATGGATAAGCGTTATGGTTTTATCTACGTTGACAAGAATGATGCTGGTGAAGGTACTTTAAAACGTTCAAAGAAAGACTCATTCTACTGGTACAAGAAAGTTATTGAAACAAACGGAAAAGATTTAGATTAATAATTTTAACTAGATAATAAAAAATAATAATTTCTCAATACATGCAAAAAGAACGTGGAAACATTCCGCGTTCTTTTTATTTTTAGCACTTTAAGATTAAGAGTGCTAAATTCTTTAATTTCTGAAAAAATGCTACTACAATAAATAGTGAATTAAGAAATGAAAGGAAGTTATTCATTATGGCAAACGAAATGATGAATCGTAACAGTGATATGATGGACCGTCTCAACGATTGGTTTGGTTTTCCAAAGGATTTCTTTGACGAAGGTGCAGTAAAGAATATCATGCAATCTGATGTTGCAGAAACTGACAAGGATTACATTGTTAAGGTTGATATGCCAGGAATGGATAAAAAAGATATCAAAGTTACATATAAGAATAATGTTCTGACAATTTCTGGTAGTCGCGCTGCCTTCAATAATGAAGATGATGACAACGGCAATCTTCTTCACGAAGAAAGAAGCGTTGGCCACATCCAAAGAAGTTACCGCATCCCTGACATCGATGCTAAAGACATCAGTGCTAAGGATGAAAATGGTGTTCTGACAGTTACCTTGCCAAAGTTAACTGAAGAAGACCAAGAAAACTCAATCACAATCGAATAATCCAAATCTAAAGATACCAAATAAGCTAGCTGCTTGATTGCAACTAGCTTATTTTTTATTCATTACCTGCTAATGTCTTTTTACCAGATAGATCAATGATTAAAAGAAGCATAACTATGAACAGGACAACATTAATAGTATGAATCAAAGAATTTGCGGGTAAAAAAATTCCTTCGAAATTTATATATAATGCCAAGATAAATGCCACTACCGTTTCAACTTTATAGCGTACAGTTAACAGACTAAATCTGCTTCTTCTCATGAAAAGAATAAACAAGACTACAAGTGCTATTGTCATAATTCCAACTAAAATTCTTCCCCATAATTGTACTGGATGCCATAACACTATGCCTAAATCTAATAACAAGTAGACTATCATTGCTAATTTTTCTTTATTATCCATACAAATAGCGCCTCTTTTTAATTATTTTTCCATATTAAGGAGTATTTCAATAAAATTTATTAATTTATCTACAATAGATAAAAATAAAGCCAAGTAATTTTGCGTCTCACAATGTCTTTTTGCGTCTCGACTTGAAATAACCTATTACGAAAATACCTACTGTAAAAATATCTACAATTATGGCAGCTAAAACAACACTGGCGATTACATTACTCAAAATTTCATTCGATGGCTTAATGAACCAACTAAGAATAAGCATAATGTTGAGTATTTCAAATATTATTTTTGCTACTTTTTTCATAAAATGAACTCCTTTAATAATTTTGTATTATTTTATACCCATTCTTACACTTTGAGTAAAGTTTTTCATATTCTGTCTATTCTGTAGCATAAGTTGTCAATTCGTATTGTTCATTGTACTTTTTATTGAAAATGAATAAACATAATAAGATAATTAACCCCTCAACAAGAGCTACAATCAATTGAGCTTCTACATGTGAATTGCCAAGATTAGTTGAGAGAATTCCCAATCCGGTGTCTTGCCAAATATGTAGTAAAATTACGATACTAATTCCATTAGTTAATAATCTAATATAGCCCCAGACCATACCTGTAGCAAAGACACTTAATACTTGTCCAATCGTCGAAGTCAAGGGTTGATGGAGAATATTTATAAAATGAAATAAGGAAAATGCCACTGATGTAACTAAAACTGTCAAAATGAATTTATATTTATTTTGACTAAAGTAGGCTAAACTTGCATTAAATATTAACCCTCTAAAGAGATATTCTTCACAAATTCCTATATAAGTTGCAGTCACACTAACTCTAAGAGTTGCTATTGTTATTGGATTCCAAACGGCTATTTTTTCAGGAATGGAAGAAATAATAGGAACAATTACTAAAAATAGTATCACGCTTATGGTCAAAATTATGCTTGTTCCTAATTTAACACTTGAATTTACAATTTTTGTAGTTTTACAAATTCTATAAGCCAACGTTCCAATTACAACCGCAAACATAAACAAAACAATTGCTGAAAAATATATATTAATCATTTTACTTATAGCATTAGTAATGAATGGTAAAAATAAATAAGCGAACGACAATACAACAAATCCTATAAGCGTAACTTTAATATAGTTATTTCGGTTAGTTTTATTCTTTAAATTAATGTATCTATTTAGTGTTAGATTTTTCATTAATTCATCTCCAAATTAAACGTTTTTTCACTGATAGATCAGGATCAGCAATAATTATTGTATTTCTAATTACTCCCAAAACTACGTAATAGTGAAGTAATTCACCATTTTTTACTACATGAGTAATAAAGGGATATTTTAAATTTTCTATTTCAAATAAGGACATATCAGCTTTTACAGCTTGAACATTAAGATTAAACTTTTCTGCCGTCTTTACAAGTCCTAAAGCAGTTATTCCTTCTACGTTAGTCTTAGCTAATTGACGTAAATGAGCAATAGATACCCTTGAATTATAGTTCTTTAAAATCATTGATAAGCAAGCTACACCACAATCTGTTTCATCCACTTGAGCCGTATAAATTGATTTATATTTAAAAAACAATATTATTCTCACTTTCTAAAAGGATATAATATTGATTTTATTCATTAATATACTCCTATTTTAAATTTGTCATATTTTGTTATAACTTCATCATATTCTGTATTCAGTATTAAAAATAAACAGAATATGACACTATTTTACAAAATATGATATGATTGATTAACTTCAAAAAATATACGATAGACTTAGAATCGTAAATTAAAAGAAGGAGAAAATATTAATGAAAAATATAAATAACAATGACTTAAAAGAAATTTATGGTGGAGCTAATTCTACATTTATCGATCCCACAATCAATTTTGCAGTTATAAATAATACAAATAAAAATTCAATCATTAATCGTATTAGAAAAATCTTTAAATTTAAGAAATAATGGAAATTATAGATTTATTTTTTACAATTTTAAGTCTAATAGTATCTTTAATCGTAGATCTATGGATTTTTAAATCTATAATTAACTTAAAATTTAATTATATAGACAAATTATTTGCTACACTGTTTATTCTTACAGAATTTATTTATGCTATTTCAATAAACGAAAGAGCCGTAAATATAGGAATTACTATTTTTGAAGAAGTAATTTTAACCTTATACGCTATTATCTATAAAAAATCTAATAAGCGTTTAGTTATCGGTGCAATACTTATTTTTTCTGTATATGATGAAATTAATTATTTATTTACCGGTATTTTGGTCAACTCCATTTCAAAGAAATTTTCATATTTCAGTGGAATTTTAAATTTATTAATAGATGTCATTTTATTTCTTATTTTAAAAAAATATATTCCAAAGCTACGCCAGCTAATTGCTAGCCAAACTGGGAAAATTTTCATTGGAATCTTATTGTACTTATACTTCGTAGGTATTGGAATTGAATTTTATATTGAAAACGACAATAGACGAACCGAAGTTATCGTATTATCCGTAGCTTTGCTAGTTCTACAAGCTATCTTTGCTTTTATACTATACTTTGCAATGATTAGAACAGAAAAAAATCTACTTTCCAAGAAAGAACAAGAAAAGCAAAAATTAAAGTATGACTTGCTAAATATAAAAAACCAGCAACTTCAAGCCCAGAGAAAGCAATTAACAAAGGAGTATAATCAATTAAAAGAATATGCTGAATACTTAGACAAAAATGAAGATGATTTGCGAAAATTTAAACACGATTATCAAAATATGCTAAATAGTTTAATCATCAGTGCCGAAAATGGCAAATCAAATGAAGTGGTAAAAAAATTAAAACAATATACAAACAGCCACATTAACGCAAAAGCTTTGCGTAAATATAAGGGGCTTAATCACGTTCACAACGAAACTATTAAAAGTATCGCAATCGCAAAGTTATCTAAGTTATACAATTCTAATTTAGATTATACTTTTGGCTGTAATAAAGATATTTATCACATTCCTAAATCAGTGAACTTTTTAGATTTATCTCGAATTATCGGGATTGCTTTTGATAATGCTTATGAAGAAAGCATCGCGTTACAACAACAATCTCACAATTTAAATTCTGCAAAAATTGAAGCAATGTACTATCAAGAAAACGATGACTTTGAATTTGAAATTAAAAATCGCGTTCGATCACGTGCTATCGATACCGATGCAATTAGTAAAAAGAACTATACTACTAAAAAAAGTCATATGGGAATTGGACTAGCTAATGTAATGGAGATAGCACATAAATATGAAAATACTATGCTAATTAATTACTCAGTAGAAGACGACTGGTTCATTTTTGATTTAGTAATATTACCAGATGAGGGAGATGAATAATAGTGGAACACCCAGTTTTTATCTGTGATGATGATTCAGAACAAATCAATCAAACTACTAAAATTTTAGGACTAGCAGAAATGATTTTATCTGATGAAGAGGAAGTCAGATTTAATATTGCCAGTGCTAAAACTTATCAAGGTGCGGTAAATTTTTTACAAAATAATCAGTTTGATGGTGGCTTGTATTTCCTTGATGTTGAATTAGGCAAAGAAGTTAATGATGAAAACGGCTTTGACCTAGCAGATTTCATCAAGAAAAATGATGAACGTGCTCAAATTATTTTTGTTACAAGTCATGCAGATTTATCGATTATCACCTATCGCAGACGATTAGGTCCTGTTGACTACATTGTTAAAACAGATAAATTTAACGAATACAAAAAACGTGTTATCAAAACTGTTGAAATTGCACTTTATCAATTAACTAAGATGAATTACCTGAAAGAAATGACTTTTTCTTATCGAATTGGTAGTCGTATAATTAACGTTGATTTAACAAGCGTAATGTATATAACTACTACTTTAACCCCTCATAAACTGCTCTTAGTTAGAAACAATGGTGAAGCTCAATTTATCGGCAGTATTAATGAATACGCAAATAATAATCCTATGCTAGAAAAAATAAGTCAATCCTGCCTGGCAAATCCACAAAATATTGAAGAAATTGACTTGAAAAATCGACTAGTTACTTTTAAAAATGGTGATGTAGAAGAATTTTCTCGTCCTTCAACTAAAAAAATAAAAGAACTACTTAATAAATTCAACTATAAAGTTGGAAAAATCCAGTCAAATAAATAAAAGGATGATAGCTACAGTTTCTATTTTGAAACAATTACTATCATCCTTTTTTTACTTAACCTCAATTATCTTCACAGTATAACTACCTGCAGGAGCTTCTACAGTTACCGTATCCCCAGCTCCATGCTTCATCATTGCTTGCCCAAGCGGTGAATCGAATCCAACCTTACCAGCCTCTAAGTCAGCTTCCATTCGTCCGACAACTTTATAAGTTTCTGGCTCATCATCGCCTTCAAACAAAATTTTCACAGTCGAACCTAAATCAACCTGACCTTCATCATTCTTTTCTACTATCTCGGCATACTTCAATTGCTTGCCTAAATAGCGCAATCGACTTTGCAAGTGACCTAACTCCATCTTAGCAGTTGTATACTCAGAATTTTCAGACAAGTCGCCTAAACTTCTTGCTTCTTGCAAAATCTTAATTCGTCTTGGTCGTTCTTTTTTTAAACGAGCAATTTCATCTTCAATTTGTTTATAGCCTTCTGGCGTCATTTTTTGAAAATAAACCATTTATTTCACCTGCTCTTGCTGATCCGTTACCACATCATAGTAATATAAATGACCATTTTTTACGGTGTAGTGGGCAACAATAGACCCAGTCTTCTTTTCAGCTACATCAATTTGATTACCAGATTGCATGACACTAAAATCTTTAATTGTAGTACCTGATGGGTATTTATTTCGCTTAATTGTATCGTTTACAACAGTTTGGAAATCAGATTCTGAAATATTGCCATTTGTTGTAGCTTGCGTAGAACTTGATTTTGTACTTGCACTAGATTTACTTGAACTACTTGCTTGTGTAGAGCTCGATGAATTCTCAGCACTTGATTTTGTACTAGATTGACTTGATGATTTTTCACTAGAACTAGTATCTGTTGTGGCAGATGAATTACTGCTTTCCTCATCAGAACTTGACGAACTTGCATCAGAAGAAGCACTATCTGCTACACTGCTTGAACTAGAGTTTGAGTTATCTTGACTACTTGATTTTTGATTACTCTTTTTAGAAGTCGTATGAACTTTATTAGTGGATGAACTAGCATCCTTGCTTGCACCAGAATTACTACATCCCACAGCCAAAAAACTAGTTAATAAAGCAACAGCTGAGACTAAAACTTTCTTCTTCATAATTTTCTCTCCCATGCATCTTATCGTTACTTATATTATACCCATATTAGCTCAATTAGTACTCTATTTCACCTGATCAAAGTTATTTCCCCCACTTTAAACTAAAATGTAGTAAAGTAATCAATATATATTATTATTTTTAGGAGGATTTGTATGTCTCACGAATTATCATTACAAGAAATTGAAGAATTCCGCAATGAATTCGATAACTCAAGAAATGCCGTTGTATCTCGTGCTGCAATGCGATCAGGTGTTTTGGAAGCTTCATTTAATCCAGAAGTTGAAGGTCGATTGAATGACGTTTTTTCTGTTGAAGTTATTACTGATAACGTCACTAATCAAAAACAATCTGGTCGTTGCTGGTTATTTTCTACTTTAAACACATTACGCCACGATTTTGGCAAAAAATACAAGGCTAAGAACTTCACTTTATCACAAGCATATAACTTTTTCTGGGATAAAATTGAGCGCGCTAATATTTTCTACGATGCAATTATTGAATCTGCTGATAAACCATTAGATGACAGAACTGTTCATGCTTACATGGACTTTGCCGGTGCTGATGGTGGGCAATGGGCAATGGCTGCTTCATTAGTTAAAAAATATGGTGTTGTTCCAACTTATGCTATGCCTGAAAGTTTCAATACTGAACATACTGCTGGCTTATCTGACGCTTTAGCTCGTAAGGAAAGAAAAGATGCTTTAGTTTTACGTAAATTAGTTAAAGCAGGTAAGACTGAAGAAGTTGAAATTGCACGTAAAAAATTCTTAAGTGAAGTGTACCGGATGACTGCAATTGCCGTTGGTGAACCACCTAAGACTTTTGATCTTGAATACCGAGACGATGACAAGAAGCTTCACTTAGATAAGAACTTAACTCCAGTTGAATTTTTCAACAAGTACTGGAACATTAACTTTGATGATTACGTTTGCTTAACTAATGCTCCAGACCACGATTACGGCAAGCTTTATTCTCTTCCATTTGAAGATAATATTAACGGCGGTATTCCAATTACCTTCTTGAACGTACCAATGGAATACTTAAAAAATGCCGCTATCAAACAGTTGAAAGATGGCGAAAGCGTTTGGTTCGGTAACGATGTCTTGAAACAAATGGACCGTAAGACTGGTTTCTTAGATACCGAATTATACAAGACTGATGAATTATTTGACGTTGATACTGAAATGACCAAGGGTGAAAGATTAGCTACTGGTGAAGGTGGAGTTAGTCACGCTATGACCTTAGTTGGTGTTGACTTAGACAACGGTGACGTTCGTAAGTGGAAAGTTGAAAACTCATGGGGTGAAAAATCCGGTCGCAAAGGTTATTTCACCATGAGTGATAAGTGGTTCGACGAATTTGTTTACGAAGTTATTGTTCGCAAAGAATTCTTAACTGACGACCAAAAGAAATTGGCCGAAAGCATCCCAACTCCACTTCCAGCTTGGGATTCATTGGCATAATATTTCTATATGTTAGCAAAAAGGGAGCCATGCCAATGACTCCTTCAACAGATCCGCTTTAAGAGCGGTGACAAATATAATAGATTGACAATTTAGTCGCTCAATAACCTGTCAAAGTTATAAATTGAGCGGCTATTTTTTGTATTTATCGATGTAAGTTAGTAAAGATACTAATATATCAAAAGAACGTAGCCACAAAAGCTACGTTCTTTTTTATACGTTCCACTCATCCATAAATTCTTGTACAAACTCACGCATATATTCAGTTCGACGATGGGCCTCCTTTTTACCACTAGGAGTGTTCATCGTTTTTTCTAAATCAAATAATTTTTCATAGAAATGATTAATTGTTGTCTCTTTATGATTACGATATTGATCATGACTAACTAACTTCGCAGGCTTGATCTCTGGATCATAAATCTTATTGCCATGCTTACCGCCATAAGTGAAAGCTCTTGCAATTCCCATTGCACCTAAGCTCTCAAGTCTATCAGCATCCTGAACATACTGACCAGAAAGTGGCAATTGATAATGATGTTCAATATTAGCAGAAAAAGACATATGTTGAATTGTAAACAAAATATCTTCAACTTCTAAATCCACAAAACCAGCTTCAGGCAACAATTTTTTGATTTTTTCAACTACCGCCTCAGTATCGGCAGTAATCTTTTCATCAATTGTGTCGTGCAAATAACTACCAGCTTGAATAATCGCAACCATCCGACTATTCTCATTAGCTTGTTCATTATCTGCTAAATACATCTTAGTTGCCAAATGCGCAACACGCTCACCATGATAAAAATCATGTCCGGTTGCTTCACCTGCTAATTCTTTAGCTGTAAATTCTTTTATTTTTTCTAAATCAATCATTTTACGCCATTGAATCCCAGCATGGTACATCTTCTGCTGGACCTTCAGAAATCTTCACTAGATCATCTGACAAGTACTTCTTCTTCACAACAACCTTAAAGAGATATTCATCAAACCACTTATCATCCATCACAAAGTAACCCTTGTCACCAACATCGCTACCCCAAGAGTTTTCAACCTTCCATTGACGTGGCTTGCCATCAACAACATCTACACCGACCAAAGTCATAGCATGAGTAGAACCGCTGGCACCAGTTTGAAGACGTTCTTTCTTACTTAACTTAGTTTCAATGTTAAAAATAGTATCAGTTTCATACAAATCAGCAGCCATGATACCTTTCTTTCGATCACTTTGCTTACCAACGTCACAACCAAACCAAATAGTTTCGCCAGCTTCAAGTTGCTTAATAGCTGCCTTTTTAAGATTTTCAATCTTAGTATTCAAAAATTGAACCGGACTACCACCTTCTACATTATCCTCAAATGGGAGACCGTACAACTTATCATATTCATGATCAGGTGCATTAAAAAGCACAACATAATCATCCAAATCATCTTCAAAGTAATTATGGAAGAAATCAAGTGGACTAATGTCAGTATCAATGTGGTACTTGCCTTCATCATCCTTGAATTCTAAATCAAAGTTTTCAACTGGATTACCAAAAGCAATCACAGCCATGCGATAAACTTCACTTAAAAATTCCTGGCGTTTAGCTTCAACTTCGGCAGTCTTACCCTCACTAATTAATTTACGCAAAACTAACCCATCTTCACGTAATTTCATGTTCAAAGCACGGTTAAAAGCAGCAGTATTATTAGCAGTGAAACTTTCACCATAAGCATAAGTTGGCACCAAGCCATATTTTCTAATCAAAGAAATTGCCATATGCCATTGACCACCATCAGTATCAGGAGCTGATAAATAGTAATGCACTGTACGGTCATCAATTGGCTGAGCAGCAGTTTCGATAATATGATTAAAGAAGATATTTGCTCTTTCAATTCGATCCCAGAAGAAAAGATAAGCTTGTGAGAAAGTAAAATTCTTAGCCTTATATTGCTTTGCAAACCCATGACGTAAAACATTCAAAGCAGCAAACAACCAGCAACGACCTGATTGCTTTTGGTTAGTGACATTATCAGTAGGGATTTCAATTGAAAAAGTCCGATTCAATGGACGAATCTTTTCAGTATTCAAGCTAGCTGCTTGCACCCCATTATTCACAACGGCTAATTCTGCAATTTTATTTTGTTTATCTTGTCGATAAGCTTTTTTAAAATTTGCAATTTCATCCAATGTTAATTCATAAGCCATAAAATTCCTTCTTTCGTTAATAAAACAAGAGCTGCTTCCCAGATTTGAACTGGGGACCTCCTCCTTACCACGGCGGTGCTCTACCTACTGAGCTAAAGCAGCAACTTTATTTTATCATATCCTATTTTTATTTATAACTTGCAACAACTTGTTTATAGTGTTCCACTTCGTCATCACTACAGCGCACAAAGCGACCAGGAACAATTTCATGCATTGAACGTGATTTACCATCATTTTCTTCAGCTTCAACATCATATTTAATTCGAACACGATGACGTTCAATCTCAGGATCTGGAATTGGGACTGCAGAAATTAAACTTTTTGTATAATTGTGGAGTGGCTTATTATAAACATCATCTGCAGGTCCAACTTCTAATAACTTACCAAAGTGCATAACCCCAATTCTATCTGAGATGAACTTCACCATCGAAAGATCATGAGCAATAAAGAGATAAGTTAGATTTTCTTTTTCTTGTAGCTCCTTCATTAAATTTACAACTTGAGCTTGAATAGACACATCTAAAGCCGAAATCGGTTCATCCGCCACAATAAATTTTGGTTTTACGGCTAGTGCTCTTGCAATTCCAATTCTTTGACGCTGGCCACCAGAAAATTCATGCGGGAATCGACTAGCATGTTGCTTATTTAAACCAACAGTTTCAAGCAATTCTTCCACCTGTTGGCGTCGGTCTTCCTTACTTTTAGCTAAACCATGAATATCTAACCCTTCGGCAATTATATCTTCAACTGTCATTCTAGGATTTAAGGATGCATACGGATCTTGGAAAATCATCTGTGCATCCCTCCTAAAATGAAGCTTATCTTTTCTACTCCTGAGCTTACTTATATCTTTGCCTTCAAAAATAATTTCCCCAGAAGTTGGCTTATAGAGCTGTAAGATACTACGGCCAATAGTCGTTTTACCTGAACCTGATTCCCCGACTAAACCAAAAGTTTCTCCTTCATAAATATGAAAACTAACATCATCAACTGCTTTAACAGTAGAGCGACCTGATTTAAAATACTGCTTTAAATGTTTTACTTCTAAAATTTTCTTTTTTTCTGTCATACACTTATTCCTCAGCCTTCTTCTGCTTAGCTAGCATAATTTGAGCATACTTTTTATGACGACGTTGAATTTCTAAAGGCGGGGTAACTGTAGGTGCGTCAGGATGTAAAAGCCATGTCGCAGCATAATGCGTATCTGACACCTTAAAATAAGGTGGCTTTTTCTCCA
This sequence comes from Lactobacillus sp., assembly GCF_014803895.1. The sequence goes on from NZ_JAAVAU010000031.1 coordinate 15,065, forward strand.
CATCAATGCGCATTGCATACTTGTTTCTTGGTGCAAATGGATCACCTTTAGGTGGATCAAGCAAGTTAGGTGGTGTGCCAGGAATTGAATCTAACTTTTTACTATCTAAAGTTGGCATCGAATTAATTAATCCCCAAGTGTAGGGATGTTGGGGATTATAGAATATTTCATCAACCGTTCCATATTCCAAAATTTCACCAGCATACATTACTGCTACTCGATCAGCCATGCCTGCTACTACACCTAAATCATGTGTAATAAATATAATTGAGGTCTTAACTCTTTTTTGTAAATCTTTCATTAAATCCAAAATTTCTGCTTGCACAGTTACATCCAACGCTGTTGTTGGTTCATCAGCTAATAAAATTTCAGGTTCACAAATCAAAGCAATCGCAATTACAATACGTTGGCGCATTCCGCCCGAGAATTGGTGCGGATATTGATTAATCCTCTTTTCCGCATCTGGAATTCCAACAGCCTTCATCATTTCCAATGCTTTATCCCAAGCTTCTTTTTTAGAAACTCCTTTATGTTTCATCAAAGGCTCCGCAATTTGTTGACCAATTTTCATAGTTGGATCAAGAGAGGTCATTGGATCCTGAAAAATCATCGCAATTTCATTTCCACGAATTTTGCGCCAATCTTTTTCTTTATTGTTTAATAAGTTTTTACCATGAAAATCTATTTCTCCACCAATAATTTCTGCATTTTGAGCTAAAAGACCAATAATGGTACGAGTAGTCACAGATTTTCCTGAACCAGATTCACCTACAATTGCTAAAGTTTCGCCCTTATTTAAGTGAAAAGAAACATTTCTAATCGCCTGTATTTCACCAGCATAAGTATGAAAATCAATTTTTAAATTTTTTACATCTAAAATTTTTTCTGTCATCTATTTACCTACCTTCTGGTTCTTGGATCAAAAGCATCACGTAATCCATCACCCAGCAAGTTAAATGCAATCATTAAAATACATAATACAATTGCAGGGAACCACATTTGATATGGTAAAAATTGGAAGTTCTTTTGACCTTCATTAAGCAAAACACCCAGTGAAGTTTGTGGAGAAGAAATACCAATTCCGATATAGCTTAAAAATGCTTCAAAGAAAATAGCTGTGGGAATAGTGTACATCATCTGAATGATAATCAAACTTGATAAATTTGGTGCTAAGTGCTTCAAAGCAATTTTCCAAGTTGATTCACCTAAATTACGTGCTGCTAAAACATATTCTTGTGTCTTCAAAGTTAATGTCTCAGCCCTAATTTGTCTTGCCATCGTTGTCCATGAAGAAATTGCGATTGCTAAGATAATTGATACCATACCTGGTTTTAAGATTACTAGCATTAATACTACAATGACTAAGTTCGGTATAGAAGAGATTATCTCTATTATCCGTTGCATTGCATTATCTACAGCTCCACCTTTCCAACCAGAAACTATTCCATATACAACTCCAATAGTTAAATCAAAAGCAGCTGCTACAAAAGCAACAATTAATGAAATTTTAGTTCCATAAATAATTCGTTGAGCTAATGGACGTCCCAAATAATCAGTTCCAGCAATAAAATATTTATTTTTAGGAACACCATTTTGAGCATAGACATCAACCCATTTACCATTTTGCTTAAGTTTACCATTAAGTCCATTAATAGCACTCAATCCTGGAACTTTAGCAGGCAAGTTCGCGTACTGTGGATGCGACTTCACCAAAGTACTTTTATTAATAAAAGGTGTTGAACCAAAAGCAATAACTACCATAATAATAATCACAATTGCTGAGATAATTGCCGCTTTTCTTTTCTTTAACTGCAACCAAACACTTTGACCAAAAGTTAGTGTGGGACCAACAATATTTTCATTACTTTGAGCCTGATCTGGTGGTAATGGTTCAAAGGCATTGGGACCAATCTTTAAATCTTCTTGCGCCATTGTTAAGCCTCACTTCCTTGTAATCTAATTCGAGGATCAATTAATCCATAAATAATATCAGTGATTAATAAAACTACTACTAGACCAATAGAGTAAATCATCGTTACTCCCATAATAGTAGGATAGTCATTAGTTAAGATAGACTTCACAAATTGTTCTCCAATACCCGGAATATTAAAAATATTCTCAATAACCATTGAACCAGTCATCAATGCTACTGTATATGGTCCAAGTAAAGTGACAATTGGGATCATACTATTTCTCATTACATGTTTTCTTACTACTTCCATACGACTAAAGCCTTTAGCACGGCCTAACTCAACATAATCTTGATTCATATTGTCGACCATACTTGTTCTAACAAAACGTTCTGTTTCTGCCATTGGACCTACAGCTAAAGCAACTGTTGGCAAAATAGTCTGTGAAAATGAACCCCATCCGGCAATCGGGAACCATCCCAATTTTAAACCAATATAATATTGCAAAATTACAGCTAAAACAAAGTTAGGAATAGAGCGACCAATAATCGCAATCACTGTAGAAGTTGAATCTACCCAGGTTCCCTGTCTAATTGCAGCAATTGTTCCCAATAATGCACCTAATACAACTCCTAATATCATAGCTTGGAGCCCTAATTGCATTGAAACTGCCAATCGAGGCATAATCAAACTAGATACTGATTGATTGGCATACTGGAATGAAGTACCAAAATCTCCAGTAAAGATTCCCTTGAGATAAATCAAATATTGAACAATGACTGGCTTATTCAAACCGTATTGTTCATCCATAATATGGCGCTGCGTAAGTGTCATCTTAGCTTCATTTGCATATGGTGAACCTGGCATAGCTTTCATTAAAAAGAAAGTAGCAGTTGCCACTATAAACAAAGTAAGAAGCATATAGAAAATACGCTTTAATAAGTATTTTGTCATCTTAATTGCCCTTCTTTTATTTAGTAAGTTAGCTTTATTATAATGGAGTTTTTTTAAATGTCATTAAAAAATTAAAAATTTTTAGTCTTAATTTCTCATTTTTTATCAAAAAAAGACCAGCATTTGCTGGTCTTAACAATACTATTTAATTTTAACTAAAGTATACTTTCTCTTACCTTTACGTATAATTACATACTTACCATCAAAAGCACTTTCAGGTTCAACAATGTAATCAAGATCTTGTTGACGTTCACCATTTACATAGATAGCACCATTTTTAACATCTTCACGAGCTTGACGCTTAGATGGCTCAATTTTAGTTTCAACTAAAAATTCGACGATATTTTTAGGCTCATTAGTTGCTTCTGCACTTGGAGCTTTACTCAAAGCTTGTTCAATTTGAGAAACAGATAAACTCATCACATCTCCTGAAAAGAGCGCATCAGTAATCATTTGTGCTTCCTTTAAGCCCTCTTCGCCATGAACAAACTTAGTTACCTCTTCAGCCAATTTCTTCTGAGCTGCACGCTTCCAAGGTTCTTTTTCAGTCTTTTCAGCTAAATCTTCAATTTCTTCACGTGATAAAAAAGTAAAGTACTTCAAGTATTTAACCACATCACGGTCATCTTGATTAATCCAGAATTGATAGAATTCATAAGGACTTGTCTTTTCTGGATCAAGCCATACAGCCCCACCAGCAGACTTACCAAATTTAGTACCATCAGCTTTAAGCATTAATGGAATAGTTAAACCAAATGCTGGACGATCTGACCCTTCAAGCTTATGAATCAAATCAATACCTGCGGTAATATTTCCCCATTGATCACCACCACCAATTTGAAGTTGAACTCCATCTTCTTTATTCAAGTGGTAAAAATCAATCGCTTGCAAGATTTGGTAAGAAAATTCAGTAAATGAAATACCATTTTCTAAACGACTAGCAACAACGTCTTTATTAATCATATTGTTAACTTGGAAAAATTTACCATAATCACGCAAGAAATCAATTAAATTCATCTTGCCTAACCATTCAGAGTTATTTCTAATTTCAAAGTTTTCTGTACCGAATAACTTTTTCATTTGATTAGTCAAGGCTTCTTCATTGTGCTTAACTTGTTCTGCTGTCTGTAATACTCGTTCGGTACTTCTACCTGATGGATCACCAATTGAACCTGTTCCTCCACCAATTAAGATAACAGGATGGTAACCTGCCATTTGGAATCTTTTTAAAATCATAAATGGAATCAAGTGACCAATATGGAGTGAATCACCAGTTGGATCAGTCCCACAGTAAAGGGCCAAATCATCATGTTCTTTTAAATAATTACGTAACCCTTCTTCATCTGTTTCTTGATTAATAGCTCCACGCCATTTTAAATCTTCTAATATATCAAATTTTGCCATATTTCCTCCATGAAAGAAAAAAACGTCCCTAGCTTATAAAAAAGCTAGGGACGACTAAATTACATCATTAGCCGTGGTACCACCCACGTTCACGCTATTGCGCCTCAAAATAGTTGTTATGGGAACAACCCCGTCTCATGTACTTCGCTTCTCAAGCCTGCCTGACTCACACCATCCGCCAGTTCTCTGAACACTGAACTTAGAAACTACTATGTTAAAACTATAATAACTGCTAAGAAATTATTAGTCAACTACTGATAACGCAAAAATGCCCCTAGAAAACTAGGAGCATTTTTCTTACTTATAAAAACCTTTAATTTGTAAGCCATAAGCTTGACCAGCAGTCATATCATATTGAACTGCTTCATAATCTTTAAGCAATGATTGTTGTTCATTAGTTAAAGTCTTAGGATCAACACGGTGACCCTTTTGATCAACTAATTCAATACCAGTATCACCATCAAAGTTAATAGTAATAGCAGGTAATTTTTCATGAACTTCAGTTAAGAGAGCTTGATATGGAGTTACCTTTGAATTAGTTTGTTCTAGCATCATAGCAATAAAGTCACTAGTACTTACATAGTTCGCATTCTTAGTTAATTTAGCCTTTGCACCATGCTGTCTAGCATACTTATTAGAGTAAATAAAGTAAGTAGTTGAGTGCATTTGAACAGGATATTTAGCAGTGTAACTTTGTGACAAAATACTTGGATAGTGGTCACCATAGAAGACAACTGTAATTGGTTTATTAATCTTATCAATCTTAGTAATAAATTCCTTAACAGCTTGGTCAGTGTATTGTGTACCTTTAACGTAAGTTGCCATTTGTTCTTTTACAGCGCTACTGGTAAATAGTTCACCAGAAATCTTGCCCATGTATTCATTATTTTTATACCAATTATTATATGGCATGTGGTTTTGGATAGTAATTAAGTTAATAAATTGACCACCCTTTTGAGAATTAATTTGTTTCAAACCATTTGCATAAGCAGTAAAGTCTGAATTATAGGTACTAGTTCCTAATTTCTTTTGATCGATAATCTTGTACTTAGAACCTACATAAGCAAATTTATCAAACTTAAATCGCTTATAATCTTCAATTCTTGAGTAGTAAGAACCAATAAATGGGTGAATAGCAGACTTATAATCAAAGTTCATTCCTAAAGTTGGGTAGTACTTATAACGTGGAACGACCTGAACATAAGGTGTTAAAGTTGAACGGAACATACCCATGTTGAGTCCTGTTAAAGTTTCCCATTCCATATTGGCAGTACCACCACCGTAACCAGCACTAAGCATGTTACCGTATGTAGCTTGACTCTTAAGTGAACGAATAAACTTAATTGGATCTGGAAGTGACTTATCAAACTTAATAGTTGGGAAAGTATATGGATCTACAAAACTTTCACTCAAGTTAAAGACAATTGTTTGATCCTTCAAAGTGTTCTTACGAGTCTTATTAATCTCAGCGGCAACCTTAGAATACTTCTCGTAAATATGATTGATCGTAGCTTTAGAATAATTATCTGGCTTATTCATAATTTGCAAGTCAATATAATTCAAGAAGTTTAGAACGGGACCATTAACTTGGATATCACGTTCAGGGTTTCTAAATGATTGTTTATTATCAAAACCACGGTTGATGTAGTAGATAATCCCGCCTTCATGATTAAAACGAATTGGAGTTAAGAACAAAAGCACACTTAATAATGCCCAAATACCACGTCTCTTCCAATTACCACGTTTTTCAACTGGGACTTTAATTTCTAACAAAACAATGAGTGCCACCAACACAGCAATGGCGACAACAATTAGGATAAATGTCTGTTGACCTATCATTGGAATTAAGGTCTTCATATTAGAAGCTTCACTTAATTCAGTTGGATAAATAGGCTCCCCACGTAAGTTTAATTTAATCTTGTTAGCAATTGCCCAACCAATGGTTACAATTGTGACTAATCCACTAGATACCCAATAACGTGTAGTAATAAAGTACAAAATAGAGAACATTGCGTCTAAGAAAATCGTAGTTAATACGATTGCAAAGAACCTAGTTCCCAGTAAATAAACAACGGCGTTTACATCACTAGCAGTAGAAATTTGAATTCTTAAATTATCAGATTCAATCAAAAATGAGGCAAAACTCAAAACGTAGAACCATCCCCAAGTTAATAGTTTAACTCGATGAATTTTGGCCCAGCGTAAGAATACTTTCCAGCTTTCTTGAAGAGTTTGAGCAAGTGATTCTTGTCGATTCAAGAAAAGAATCACTCTTCTAACTGGACGGATCCGATAAAGGTATTTTTCATATAGGAAAGCTAAACCTAAGCAAGCTAACATTAAAAGTACAATGATTAAAAATTCATTTACTCCTGCACTGTGAGTAATTGGAAAATCAGTCATGAACTTATTAGCAATCGGTGCTTGCCAAAGAACAATCACTGGAATAAAGTAGCGTGCAATTCTATAGGTGAAGGACATAATCATTCTTCTAAAAATTAAGAAGATTCCTAATACCATTAAGAAAAGAAACGGAGAAGTTGGATTATTTAAAAATCCACTGTTCCAGCCCGCACCTTTTTTACCGGCTAATACTTGTGACCAGTAGACAGCATTAAAACCTGGGACACCAATTAAGATAATAAAGAAAGATACAATACTACCAAAAATTGACCACTTAAATGCACGTGCGGTTATTTTAGTATTAGCTAAAAACATTCCCCAAGCAAAATATAAGACTAGGTAAAGGCCATATAGTGAGTAACGGAACGACAAAGTTCCGGCAACTGTTGCAAAGCCAACAACAGTTAAGAGACTCAAAATAAGAATATTTTGCTTAGTAGTTATTTTGTGCTGTAAATCATAAATATATGGTTGGACTAACATGCTGACAACTAAACCAGTTAATAATACTGATGTACTTGTCAATATTGGGAAAAATACTCCCCATAGCTTCCACATATTGAATGCACTTGGTGACTTAATAAAGTAAACCAAGTAATACAATACTAATGTCACAACCGCCATTAACCAAAATCTAAAGCTTTCAGTCGGGCGATATTTTCTTTTACTATAAATTGCCCCAAATACCATTGGAACAAAAATCATAAATGCATGTTCAGCCAGAGCAGGAACAAATTTAAGTAAACCACCAAGTGGAAGTCTACCAAAACTCGAGGTCAATGATAAACCCTGTGCGAGCATGAAGAAAGTAACTAACATCAAGCAGATAGTCTGCAAAAATGTTAGAGATTTTTTCTTTTGTTTATCCATTTTTCTCTCTTCCATAAAATTTAATTTAATTGCACTTAAACAATCAGTTCACATTATATCTTAAAATTGTTACAAAAAAATAAAGAATAAGGCCCGAAAGTCCTTTCAAGCCTTATTTTTTAATTTTTCCTTGATGGTTGTCAAAATATCCACTCTCTTACCATGCCCCGTAAAGAAATCTACGATATCTTTTCTAAATTTAAAAATCATCACTAAGGTAGCCAATAAGAAAATTAAACCATATTGCCAACTCATCATTCTCCAAACATATATGCTATATCCTAACATATATACTAGCGGGGGAACAGTTAGATTTTTCATTATAATCACTAAAATTAGGCCAACTAGTAAGAAAATAAAGCCTGCACGCCAATTAAAAAACACAATCCATTGTGCGCTAACTGCCACGCCTTTACCGCCATTGAAGTGATTCCAAATTGGAAAAGAGTGCCCTAGAATTAATCCTAAACCACAACATGCTATCGCTAGTAAATTATGATGATACATAAAGTATACGATGAATAGAGCAATTAATGTCTTAGACAAATCACCTAAACAAGTTAGGATACCCCATTTTTTGCCCAGTACCGCACCCATATTGGCAGTACCAGGGTTATCTGAGCCGAACTTCGTTGGATCTTTATGTAAAAAGCCCTTTCCAATAATCATCGCAAAGAGAAAATTACCAAAAACATATCCAATCAATAAAGACCATACTGCCATCCCCAACAATGTCATTTCTATCCCCATTCTTCTACGACTCTAGTTTATCGCCGTTCCACCAGTTATTACTATTAGGTTCATAAATATAGTATTTTTGATTACTATCGCCACTGTTCCAATCAAAATTAGTATTCTTAGAATTTTGATAAGTTTCATTATTATTCAACTTAGCAGCACTCAAACCTAAACTTTGCCGCACAATATTAGAAGTTCTTTGTAATTCAGAATCACTCATTACCTGGTAAGAAGCATCCCCAATCATTGCACCACGTCCATGTAAATAATCACTGGTCATATTATTTGTACAATCACGATAATTTTTAGCAATATTAACCATTGAGTTAAAAGTCAAATTAGTAAGAATATTCTTAGAAGCAGAATTCAAAACTTGATCTAAATTCTTCAAAGTATCAACTGACATTGAATTTTTAATAATTGACATAATAACTTGTCTTTGACGTAATTGACGGCCGTAATCACCACGAGGATCGTCATAACGCATGCGAGAATATGCTAGTGCTTGCTTACCATTAAGATGAAGTTTTCCCTTTTTAAAGGTATAACCACCATAAGAGAATTTAAATGAATTATTGACATCAACCCCACCGACACCGTCGACAAGCTTTTCTAATCCACCCATATTTACTTCAACATAATACTTTAAAGGAACATTCAAAAGCTTGCTAGTAGTTTTCAATGCCATCTTAGCTCCGCCAATATTATAAGCTGCGTTAATCTTGTGAACACTAAAGTTTTGTGTACCAATCATTTGTGCCATTGTATCACGTGGGATAGACATTAAATTAACACTCTTATTTTGTGGATTTACCGTGGCAATAATCATTGTATCAGTATTTCCACGTTTTTCAGTACGACCTAAGGCACCAGTATCAGTCCCCAGTAACAAAATTGAAAAACTATGTTTTCCATCAAAACTATCTTGAGTAACTGCATTCTTAGGATCATATGTCTTGTCTACTGCAGTTTTCGCCTTGTTATAAACATAACCACCATAACAAGCTGCTCCGGCAATGGCTAAAACAATAATACCAACAACCCATAACCAGATATGTTTCTTCTTATGTGATTTTTTATTCATTTCTACCCGCGACGGAATAGAATTATTATTTGAAGGTTTATTATCCATGATCTCGTTCCTATACTTTTACTTTCTAAAAAACAAGATTATTATAGCAAATCTTTATTTATATTAGATGTTACCACATGATTCTTAAACTTTTGCTAATATAATTTCAAATAATACTACAGAAAAAAAGCAATATGCAATGCATATTGCTAACCTTCTATTGAAAGGTAATGCTAGTTTTAAAATCAACACTAGCATCTGGAGCAAGATTTTTATTACCTAGTTTTTCACCCCAAGTACTAGTTTTTCCTAAAATATCAGGAAAACCATTAATTGGAGCGATAGCTAAAAACTTATTAGTCTCAGAGGACTTCCAAATATCAACTCCACCAAACCCTTCAAGCGTTACGGTAATTGCATGTTCAACCTCTGTTTTGCTACTAGTTAAATTAATTGCTGTTAAGCCTGGGTTATTAATTAAAATATGTCCATAATCAAAAACAGCTTTTTGTAAAGGTAAAACACCATTATTAACGCCAGCTATAGCTACGCTTTCTTCACTCCGTAACCCTTCTTTATCTAGGTTAAACTGGGTAAGATCTGGAATTTCGGGCATAAATCTTAACTCATAATCATCAAAATCAAGCTTTTCCCCTTCAAGTGGAACTGAAAATGTCGGCATAATCCCCAAAGCATATGGCATTTCCTTTTCAGATGAGTTAGTTAAATGAAATGAAACCTGTAACTGATTAGCTACAAGTAAATATGTCACCATTAAACTAAACTTAAAAGGATAATACTTTAACGTTTCATCGTTATGAGTCAAAATTAAACTTGCTCTGTCATCTCCCTTGTCAACAACCGTCCACGGATAATCATTGGCAAAACCATTTGGCATCATTGAGTATTTTTTACCATCAATTACACATTGATTACCATTTGATTTACCTACTGCCGGAAAAAGAACAGGTGCATGTTGTTCCCATTCGCTACCATTCCAAATACAATCAAAATTACTACTTTTGTCAATGACGTGGGTAATTTGTGCCCCCAATTCATTGATTTCAACTTTAAGTTGACTATTTTCAATTGTTAACATCAATCATCCTACTATATCAAACATAGAAAAAGTAAACTAATACTTTTCGAAAAGAAATACGTGCTTCCTTTCATAGTCCATGTGTATACTTTTAAGAATAAAAGTGTGTAACCATACCAACAAATATTTTATATATTAAAAACTAAGAAACCATTTCTATGTTTTAAGCTTTTCAATGAGTTCTTAATTTTATTACCCCATGAGGAATATTTGCTACTTTCACATTGAGCTAATTTTAAGGCTCAAATGTCGTTTTCTCTTCTTTAAAAAAATATCACGTATTCATGAATGCGTCAAACTGAAAGCGGTAGCACCATTATTAGAATAAGGTATACTTCCATAATTGCCACTACTTTACTTGACTGACAACTTTAATTTAATATAATTAAAGTTGTTCCTATTGAGAAAAAATAATTAAATTATAAATATATTGGAACAAGTTGATACGAAAAGGCATCCCACAACAGGATGCCTTTTTTGTATCTTAATTTAGAATAAAGTGGTTAATATTGCCCCGGCAATAATTAAAATTAGACCAACAATTGTGAAAATTAATCCACGCTTAGTCTTAGCTTCGTGTAAGAAGACTAAACCACCAATAGTAGAAATAACTACGCAAAGTTGTGAGAACACAAATGCTAAGTTAACACCGTTCAATTGAACAGCAGTAGTATATGATAATGTACCAATACCAAATAAGAAACCAGCAGGAATACTTTGCATAGTTGGCTTTTCAACCCAAGTGTGGCCATGGCCAGTAACTACAGTATAAATAGCTACTGCTACCACCATACCAATAGTTTGAGCAATTAAAATACTAGTACTTGATCCTTTAACAATTTTAGGAATAGAGCTAGATACAATATAACCCAAGGTAGTTAAAACCAATAAAATAATAGTACTTACTTGATTGCGTTTTTTACCTTCAGAAGTTCCTTGGTCAGTAATTGAAGTTAAACCAACACCAATAATCAAGATTATAATCCCGATAAAACCGTATAACTTGGCTTGTGGGCTACTCCATTCACCAAATGCCAGCACCCCTACTAACGGGACCCCAATTAACTGCAACCCAGTAGAAATCGGCATCGTCTCTGAAACACCAATTCTACTATAAGAAATATATTGTCCAACTTGACCTACTACCCAGGCCATACCCGCAGCGGCAGCCCAGATGAAGATATTTGCATTAATTTCTGAACGAGTAACGAGCCAAGCAATTACTGCAACGACTAATGCACCGATAACAGTACCGGCAATTTGATTATACACATTACTCTTTTTTATACTTGAAACAACAAGTGGCATAAGCCCCCACCCAATAGCGGGGATAAATAGCATAATGTATTTCATATTTAATTACTCCCTAACTTTTTGTAACAATTAATTTTAGCAAGTTTAGCTACATATGTGCAAGTTTATTTTTTCTTCTTCTTTAAAATCATATTCATTCTAAAGACTAAAATAAGCAAAATAATCTCACATGCCAGTGGGATATAAACCGCCACAATCGCCATAGAAATCGCAAAAATTGTATGGAAAACTACTGCCACTAAAATCATTACCCAGGAAATCCATCCTTTAAACCACTTTTGCCATATGCTTCCGGATAGAATTAAATAGTAAATAAACAGCGCAATACCAACATATATCAACCCACTATGTTCTATAAAGCCAATTGGACTAGTCATTAACATTGCAATAAAGCCACTTAAATAGGCTAAAATCGCAAAAATTAGCATCATAATTAAGCGAATAATTTTTATTCTTCCACTATAATCCTTCACAAGATGATTTTTTAATAAAACGATTCCTATCCAAGTAAGTAAAACTAAAATAATCAATAGATATACTGGCCAGTCATTTAATGAAGTTACACTAACAAAAAACACTAATAATAGGACCAAACCAATTTCATAAAATAAATTAATTGCAAAGATACTGCTTGCTGTTTCGGCAGGTAGCCAAATTAAAATAGCCGCTAAAATTAAAAATACAGCACAATCCAGCTTCGTATGTTGACTTACTAATGCGTAGTTCGGAAAGTAAACCAAAGCAGCATCAATTAAGGCTAATATTGTCAAAATTATTCGCTGTAATTTAGTGTCTTTTATTCTTTCCATATCATCTCACCCTCCTAAATAATCTTCCTATTTTTAATTATACCTTTGAAAAAATAACTTACGAACCAAATTTTTTTATGTTATTGTAATCAACGACTCAAATTTCGAGTCCTGAAATTAAGGAGGAATTTTTTTGGAAAAAGAAACAGCACCTAAACTTCGTGCTATTGTTCAAGTCGATCATCCATGGCTTGCTATGGTAGCTCTTATGATTGGGGCTTTTGTTGGGATGTTATCAGAAACTTCACTTAATATTGCTTTACCTCAATTAATGCAAGCATTTAATGTTCCTACTGGAACAATTCAATGGCTTGTAACTGGCTATATGCTAGTAATTGGTATTATCTTACCTTTATCAAGTTTATTAACAAAATGGTTCTCTACTCGCCAATTAGTTATTACTGGACTCATCGCCTTTATTGTTGGTGCCATTATTTCTGCTGTTGCACCTACTTTTGGCATTTTACTTACAGGTCGTATGATTCAGGGTATTGGTACTGGTATTGTTTTACCACTTATGTTTACTGTTGCAATGAATGTTTTTGCACCAGATAAATTAGGGGCAGCCATGGGAGCTTGTGCCATGGTTATCATGCTTGCACCCGCTATTGGACCTACTTTGACTGGTTTAGTTTTGGCTAAGCTCACTTGGAATTGGATTTTTTGGTTATTTGTTCCATTTTTAGTTGTAGCACTTATTTTTGCTATTACTAGCTTAGTTAATATTAATAAACTTACTAAGCCAAAAGTTGATTTTTTATCAATTATTGAATCAATTGTTGGCTTTGCAACTTTAGTCAGTGGTGTTAGTTTAGCATCTGATATGGGAATCAGTTCACCACTTGTATTAGGTTTAATTATTGTCGGAATCATTGTTTTAATTCTTTATGCCTATCGCCAAGTTCATCTTGAAAATCCAATTCTTAACCTCAAGATTTTTTCAATTAAACAATTTAGAATTGGTGCTTTAATTGTAATGGTCGACTTTGGTATTATACTTTCAGCAATGTACCTCTTGCCACAATATATCCAAAGTGGACGAATGCTTGCTGTGGCTTTAGCAGGTATTATTATGTTACCTGGTGGGATTATTAATGCTTTAACATCCGCCTTTGCTGGTCGATTATATGATCGTATCGGAGCTAAAACTCCTACTATTATTGGATTTATCCTAGCCTTAATTGGGAGTATAATGTTAGCTACTCTTTCTACTACGTCACCAATTTGGTATATCATCTTAGCACACGTTGTCTTAATGATTGGTTGTCCTCTTGCTATGTCACCATCACAAACTTACGCTCTTAACGCAATTCAAGGACCTGCCGCTGCCGATGGTAGTACTATTATGAATACTTTACAACAAATTGTTGGTGCCATTGCGACTGCTATTGCTACCGGTTTACTTTCATTGGGACAAAATGCAGCTCATACCTCTAACAAAGCTGCCGCATTTACACACGGAGCCCACTATGGTTTTTACTTTACAATTGCCTTAGTTATCATTGGGCTAGTACTTGGCTTCATGATCAAAAAAGAAAAAGATTAATTATACTTTGGAAAAGGGTCTTCAAGGACCCTTTTTTTATTACTATCATAGACCTTCTATCGTCAATTAAATTATTGACAAAAATTAAAAAACACTATATACTATACTTACTTAAAATAAGTTTATACATGAAAGGAAAGATAGATGGCAAAAAAATCAAAAATTGTTAAAGCTGCAAAGCAACGTGAATTAATTAAAAAATACTACGAATTAAAAGCTGCCGGTAATATCGAAGCATTGGCAAAATTACCACGCAATGCTCGTCCAGTGCACTACCATAATCGTGATGCATTTGATGGCAGACCTCATGGCTACATGCGTAAATTTGGTATGTCACGTTTACGTTTCAAAGAACTAGCTCACAAAGGTCAATTACCTGGTGTAAAAAAAGCAAGTTGGTAATAAAAATAGGCATCCTATTGGGATGCCTATTTTTTTGTAATTAATTAAGTTCTAACGCATATTCAATCATTTGCCGTACTCGAAGTAAATCCTCTGGTCGTAAATGATCAGCTGGCTTTTCATCAAGCAACCTTTCACGTGAAAATGTTTGAATTTGTGCTGCATTTACTCTTCCATGAATATGATAATTTTCTAAATCAACATACGTTGGAAACTTATTACCATGAGAAGTAATCGGACATAACATCAAATAATGTGTTTTATCATTATAAGCATCAGAAGATACCACAACAGCTGGATGCTTACCCTTCATTTCTTGACCAACGGATGGAGAAAAATCTGCCCATACTATATCTCCTTGTTTAAATCTGATCATTCTTATCGTCCCTATACATTTCATGCATTCCCATTTGTTCCCAGTCTTCCTGCTCGTTAGATTCCATTCTTTCAAAATCCTCTTCAGAAGTATAAGGATTTTGAATATAAGGTACTAACACGATACTGCCATTACTAGTTTGGTGAATAAGATAATGAGCACCAGAATCAACGTTAAAGCTAGCAGGCAAAGAAATCCCAATAGAATTTCCAACTTTTCTAGTTACAACATGTTTAAGAGAAAAATTAATCTTCATTTAACTAACTACCTCACTTTTCTTAATGGTTTAATTATACGGTGTATTACTTAGTTTTACAAAAGAGGAGCTCTATTTTTATCGTTGGAAAAATAAAAAAATGCATCTCGAATGAGATACATTTTTTAATATTTATTCTTTTTTCAAAAAACTAACTAATCGTCAAGTTTTTCTTTGTTAACAACATCCAAGTTTTCATCGAATGTGTAAACAACTGGTTCACCAGTCTTCATTTCTAAGTCCATGATATCATCATCAGAGATGTTTTCAATGTACTTAGTCAAAGCACGAAGTGAGTTACCGTGAGCAGCAATAATAACGTTCTTGCCATCAAGTAAATCTGGAGCAATGTTATCTTCCCAGAAAGGCATTACACGATCTAAAGTTACGTGAAGGTTTTCTGCCTTAGGAACGATATGTGGATCTAAGTTTGCGTAACGACGATCATGTGCTTGACTGAATTCGTTATCGTCATCAATAGCTGGTGGTAAAACATCGTAAGAACGACGCCAAATGTGAACTTGTTCGTCACCGTACTTTTCAGCAGTGTCCTTCTTGTTTAAACCTTGAAGTGCACCGTAATGACGTTCGTTAAGTCTCCAAGTCTTAGTTTCTGGAATCCAAAGTTGGTCACTTTCTTCAAGTGCGTAGTGCAAAGTCTTGATAGCACGAGTTAATAATGAAGTGTAAGCTTGATCAAATTCAAGACCGTGTTCCTTAATTAAACGACCAGCCTTCTTAGCTTCTTCAACACCTTTTTCTGAAAGGTTAACATCTACCCAACCAGTAAATTGATTAGAAAGGTTCCATTCACTTTGTCCGTGACGAATTAATACTAATTTTGACATGAACTGTATCTCCTTTTATAACATTATTCATTAACTATTTTACACGCTTAAGGTTAAAAATCATAGGAATTAAGAGAAAAAACCTTTTTCTTCCTAATACCGGAAGATGAAAAGTGTACAATAGAAACAAACATTATTTTTATTTGGAGTGCTATAAAATGAAACTTTTTAAGAAAAAAACGTCGTTTTTTGTTTTAATGCTAGCTATCTTCACTTTGATTGTAGCAACTGGTTGTAGTAAAAAAACAGAAGAAAAAAAATCTTCTAATTTACCTTCTGCAGCTAGTTTAATCAACAAAGATTTCAATA
The DNA here is from genome assembly GCF_014803895.1 of Lactobacillus sp. The sequence goes on from NZ_JAAVAU010000031.1 coordinate 31,375, forward strand.
AGAGCATTACAAGTGGTCATTATGATCAAACTCTTTCTTCTACGGAGATGAAGCAAACCACTAAAGCAAGTGGATACTTTAAGCAAAATTCTGTTACTTATATGGATTACGCAATTACTAATAAATCTAAAACTCAAACTGAAAAGATTTGGCTGACTAACTCTACTCTTTACTTATTATTACAAGGAAATCACGGCAAATGGATTAAGAATACTGCTGATAGTGATAACTTTGATCCTGATCAAATTACAAGCCGCTTTGATAAAGATACCTTCTCTACTATAAATAAAGAGCTTGTTAAGTATGCACAAGTAAAGAAAGCTGGTAATTCTAGTTATAGCGTTTCTTATAGTGGAACTAATGCCAATATCTGGAAAGCTCTTAATGTATTGGTTGTTGACACAATGAATAGTCCCGGTTCTCAAAATATGAATATTGCCCGGACAATAAATACCGCTAGTGTACAAAGTATTAAGATTAAATACATCATCAACAAATCTACCCAAAAAATTAGTAATATTACTTATCAAGCAACCTTCAGTATTAATGGTAAGTACAACTTTACCTGGAAGCAAGTTTACGATGAATTAAATGAACATAATAATCTAAAAGTTCCTTCAAAAATTCAAAAAAATGCAATTGATGTCAAAACAATTAAAAAGCAACAATCCAGTAATTAAAGACACAAAAACTTACAGAATGGATTATAAAAAAGTGCATCCCCTACGGATGCACTTTTATTTTGCTTATTAATTTTCTCTTCCTAATTCATCACGAATTTTGGTCACATCTGTTACTTTAGCAGTAAAGATTACATGATCGCCAGGTTCAATAATTGTGTTCCCATGTGGAGTCAACCATTTATTATCACGACGAATTCTACTAATCGTCATTTTATCAATAAAAGCTAAATTCATTAATTTTTGACCTGTGTAGCGACGGTTACGTACAGTAACTTCATACAAACCATTTTGCGTATCATTTAAAATTTTCAGAATGGACGGTGATTCAATTAATGAACGTAATACAGATGTTTCAACATTAAATTGATTAAAAACTTCAATTCCTTGATCTGCCACTTGTTTTGTACGCTCGGGTGTAGGATTGAACAAACTAACAATGACACGTTTTACACCCTTTTCCTTGGCCAAACGACCAATCCGAAGATTCTCATCATCATTCCTTAACCCAGCAACTAATAAGTCTGCTTTAAAAGCACCTGCTTTTTCTAAAGCAACTTCATCAACCCCATCAATAAAGGCTAATTTAGCAACTCTACTCTTGTAGGTATTATAGTTATCCTGTTTATGGGTAAACATTTTGACATTATACCAATTATCGCGCAATTCTTGAGCAACTGGTACAGTCATTACATTTGTACCAATAATATTTACCCGCTCCTTAATTTTATCTTCAGTAGTTAATTTGAAGCGAGCATTGAATAAAATTGGACCTAAAATGCAGACAATAACGGCAGCTAGTGTAAAGGCATCTGATTGAGTTGAAGAAATTGCGTTTAACTTTCGTGCAACTTGTAAAGTTGGCAGTACAATTGTAATAGTTGTCATTACTAAGAAAGATCCTGCCCAGCTATTACGTCTATTAAAACTGCGTCTATAAACAAAAAAGACTGGTACCTTGGCAATTAATAAGAAAATTACTAAAACCGGGATTAACATCAAAGCACTCGGATTAGTTAATAAACTCTTTAAGTTTAAATTAACTCCAGTCATAATAAAGAAAACAGGAATAAAGAATCCATAACCAATAGAAGTTAACTTGTCCATTGTTGCTTCACTTGGTTCAAGCAACTTCATTACCATCCCAGCTAAAAAAGCACCAAGAATATTTTCTGCTCCAACACGTTCAGCAACTGTCACTAAAGTAAAGATTAAAAAGAAGGCTAGACGAATATCTAATTGAGTTGTGGACTTAGAAATTTTATTAAACCAATGATAAGGTCCACGAAAACGTTTTAATAAGAAAATAGCAGCTACAAATAAGAGAATAATCAACCATAATTGACCAGCATTCCCCCCATTAATAGAAGCATAAATAGTTAATAACAATAGGGGAATTACTTCTCCAAGAACTGCCGTAAGTAAAATCGTCTGACCGATTGGACGAGATAGAATTTCTTTTTCTTTTAAAGTTGCAATTACTATACCTAAAGCAACAGTACTAAAAATAATTGTTGCTAGCATAATATCATTGAACAATCCTAGCATACGCAAAATTATTGCTAAGATTACAGCAGTAATTACGACTAAAGAAAAAGACATCACTGCCGTCTTAGGCGGATTTACAGCACTTGTTTCAGTTTCTTCTTTTTTATCATCGCGTTTAAACAAGCTAAAATTAATTTCCATCCCAGAAAGAAACATTAACAAAGTCACACCAAGATTAGACAGCATTGTAATCTCACTATTGCTAACAATAATATTTAAAAAGGACTTACCTAAAATAATCCCCGCAATAATTTCAGCAACGGCAGTAGGTATTGTCGAAATTTTAAGTCGAGCCATTAAAATTGGAATAGTCAATGCAGCTAAAGCTACGATAAAAATTGATAATTGTTCCACAATCTCATTCCCTTTCTATTTGCTAGAAATATTGTACAAAAAAATTAATAAAAAAATAACCCCCATTATACTATTTGTTATCATCAGTATTTTTAATCAAAAAGGCACTACCTATACAATCTGGTAGTGCCTTTTTACAAACTACTATTCCTCTTCAAAAGAAATTCTTTGAGCGATAATTTGTTTCTGTAATTCTAATGTTGCTTCAAAATTAGTTAACCATTCACTTTGAACTGTATCACTAGCTGCCGCAATGCTATCAGATAAATTGCGAACTGGTGCATAATTCTTTATCATACCTGCTAAAAATGTGGCGAGCAAGGTTTCTCCAGCCCCATTTTGATTCACACTTTTAATTTCTGGTGCATCTGCCATAAATGCTGTAGTCAAACTTACAATTGCAGCACCATTTTGACCTAAAGAAAGTAAAACATGATCAGCTCCATGAGCAACCATATCATGAGCTAAGTTAAGTAATTGATCTCTAGTCAAACTCTCATTACTCTTATTGAACCAAGCTTTAAGTTCTTCTTCATTTGGTTTAATCAATAATGGATGAAGAGGTAAAATATCTCGAACTGTATCATAAGGCACATCAACTACAATATAGCTCATCTTTTTAGTAGCTAATGTTGCAATGTCAATTAAGTAAGCTGGGGAAATTCCTTCAGCAAACTTGCCACTAACTACAACAATATCACCCATTTGTAAATTTTCTTTTAAGTAATCAAGTAAATCTTGCTGAGTTTTAGCACTAATTTTTTTACTACTGTTAGGATTAATAAACTTATAATCAATCCCAGCTTCATCAAGTTCTCTCACAATTTCTTTTTCATCAGTTTTATTCACAATTCCAGTGGCAGTAGAATCAATCCCAAGCTTTTTTAAAATTAAAGAAACATCAATCCCCTTGCCCATTGTACTTTCACTACTATCTAAAGTTATCGTATAAATCAAAATTCTAGCCTCCGCTTAAAGTTTACTAATTTATTGTCCCACACTTTATCTTATTTTTTTACATATTTTCCCTAAATTAATTAACATAAAAAGGTCATCCTGAAAAAGATGACCTTTTTAAATAATACAGTAAAATTATCTTACCATAACTGCTTTAGCTGGTACCCATTGGTTTCCACCTAAATTGTACCATTTTTCACCATTAATCATTGCAACCTTGAAAAACTTCCAACTAGTACCATTCTTTAAATATCTACTAGTACGAGTTTTCCCAGGCACTGTCCAAATTGCGACACCATAATCTGGACGTGCATTAATTGTAACAACACCCGTAGACTTAATAACGTAATCATTACCAACTTGACTAGCCTCGGCAGCTACCTTCTTACTTGTTGTAGTTTCAGAAATCGGCTTAGTAGTTAATTTACCAAGACTACTATCTACTTTTACACTTGATACAACAGTAGACTTTTTAGAAGTTATTTTCTGGGTAGAGGCTGATAAAGATTTAGAAGCTGGTTTTGAATTGTTATCAGTTTCAACTTTGCTTCCCTTATCTTCTTTTTTAACAGCAATATCGTTAAGCTTAGGTGTTGTTGCTGGTGTTGATTTTGAAGTGGTCGTTACCACTTGTACTGGTTCAGTAGACTTTTGGGCTTTTTGGGCTGTCTTGATAGGAGTATCTACATCTACTTTTTTATCAACAACAACAGATCCTTCTGTACTAGTATGAGTGTTATCTTGAGAAATATCTTTCTTTTCAGTAGATTCACTCTTCTTATCAGCATCAGGAGTTGTTACTACAGCTTTTGGAGCACTAGTTTCAATCTTTTTACTGGTGATAATATTTTTAACTACTTTACTATCATCTGTCTTTGCTGGAGTAACTTCAGGAACGGCTTTAAGTGTTTTGTCTTGTGAAGTTGCCTTGGCCGTTGTAGATTGAACTGCAGAAGTTGCCTTTGAACTAGTAGTTGGGATAGTTGTATTAGTTTTAGCAGAAACTTCTACTTTCGTTGTTTCTGCGTTTTTTTGCGTAATAGTTTGATCAGTTACAGCTGTATCTTTGCTAGTAGGTGTAGCTGGAACTTCCTTAACTTGTTGTTTTACTACAGTTTTTGAAGTAGCTTTCACTTGTGTTTTTTCTGGCTGACTAAGTTGAGTATTACTTACTTCGTCAGTTGTTGATTTAGTAGAAGTTGTTTGAGTAGTGGCTGTTTGCTTTGTAGTAGATTGCACAGTCTGCTTACTGCTAGACTGTGGTTGACTAGTCTGTGTAGTCTTTGTCGAGCTACTCAATTGAGGTGTAACATTGTGCTTTGTGGTAGATTCTTCTGTCTGTTTATCAGTAGAGTTAGCTTGATTATTTTGTGCAGTCTTTACTTGTTCACTTGTAGATTTAGTTGCAGTTGTTTGAGTAGTAACAGCTTGCTTTGTAGTAGATGAAGCTTGACTAGTTGCCGTAGCATCTACTTGAGCATCTACTTGATTACTTGTAGATTGGGTTGTATTTGTTTGATCAGTTGCAAAAGCAGAACTATTTACCCAACCACTTCCAATATAAGCATGTGAAACTCCATTATTATATGTAATATACTTGGTAACATTAACTTCTTGACCTTCACGAGCAGTACCAACTTGCGTACCTACATCACTATCTACTGGCGCATCAGTAATTGGAGTTGTGTTAGTAACTGTTTTAGTTTCATTAACTTCAGTAGTTTGAGGGTCATATTGTTCTAAATTATAAGTATCAATAACATCATTCAAAGTTTGGGAATAATTAGGAGCAGTAGCATATTTTCCTTGCAAACCATTCTCAGTAGCTTCTTTTCCAGAGCTTGAATTTTCTACCCACGTCCCTGAATAATAGTCACCCATTTGACTACGTAACAAAGCACCATTATCATTAAATGATTCTTCATATGATGGATATTTTCTAAAACTGGCATCGGTAGTATAGTAACCATTAGAACCATATTCACCAGTTGTCATTGTAACTGATTGGCCGTTATAGTCACCTTTGACTCCAAATAAATTATTATTTGGTTCTTGTGATAAAGTTGAATTACCGTAGCCCGATTCCACAGCAGCTTGTGCAATCATTACAGAAGTATAAGTTCCATATTTAGATGATGCATTAGTTGCAGCAGTTGCAGCTTTATCAATAAATTCTTGTGCAGACTGAGTAGTTGCAGCCTTAACCTCACCGCCAGATCCAGTAATATTTAAAGGCTTGAGGTTATTGGTAACAGAGATTCCTGCCGTCGTAATCAAAGCAGCAGTTGCAATCTGAGTAATTGTTTTTTTGTCCATAATTATTTCCCTTCTAAACCAACATATATCTACTTACTATAATGATATAAACCATATTTTTCAATAGAATTTTTTCATAAAAAAAACTCATCTCACAAAAGGATGAGTTTCTTTACATTATCTACAAATGATTATCTAAAGTTAGCAACCTTCACGTAAGCATTCTTACCAACACGGTAGTAAGACTTACCATTAATAGTCATTGCACTACCAAAAGTTGCTCTACTGTTACCCTTGTAGAACTTAGTACCCAAAGTATAAGTACGTTTACCCTTATTGTTGTAAATGTAAGCATTATGCGTCAAGGTACGTGGAGTACCGTCAACATTATTAACTCTTACGTATTGATTATCACCAACTTGGTAGTAAGCTTTACCATTAATACTTACTGCCCCACCAATAACAGTAATTGGAGTGTAAGCACTGTAGTATTTACCAATATATTGGCCCCTCTTATTGTAGACTTTAGACTTGTACATAATAGTCTTAGGAGTCTTAACTGTAGTTTGGGCTTGACTAGTATTGGTAGTTGAAGGCTTAGAAGTGGTTGAACTAGAACTTGAGCTAGATGATGAACTTGAAGTTGAGCTTGAAGTTGGAGCTTGACTAGATGCAGTATTGTATGAAAGTGGCAATAATGAAATATTACCGTCTACATATAAACCACGCCAGTTATCAGTAAATTGCCAAATTGCTACACCATCCATGGATGGGAAGTAGTTAAAGTCCGGTTCATCAATTCTACCAGTAGTAGCATATGAAGCAACCCAAAGTGAGTTAGGGTACTTAGCTAAAATAGTAGAAGTATTAATATTACTCTTTAATAAGTAAGCACCTGAGTAAAGAAGTGGCTTGTATCCAGCAGCACTAATCTTGTTCATAAATGCTAAAATAGCACTTGCACTCGCATCTTTACCACCGTTAACATTGTTACCATCACCAGTTTCCCAGTCACAAGCAATATATGATCCCTTAGGTAACCCATATGCTTGAGCAGAACTAACGGCATAGTTTGCTTCAGCAACAGCACTGGTACTATTAGCACCAAAAGTAGCAAAATGATATGCCATTGGTAACATATTATTAGAGATAGCACTAGCAATTTGAGCCTTTGCATTAGGGTTTCTGTAACTAGTACCTTCACTTACTTTAACAATTGCGAATTGTGAGCCTGCTTGTGCATGTTTAGAAAGGTCGGTGCTTTGAAAACTAGAAACATCGACACCATATGAACGTGATGAAACATTAGTCTTTGCAGCCTGAACCTGAACTGCCTTAGGATTAATAACATTAGTCTTAACTCCGACAAAGGCAGTAGTAGCCATTACACCAGCACAAGCTAAGGCACTGAAAAACTTTTTGTTTGCTGAACGCATGCAATTCCTCCAAAAAATTATTATTTTCTATCAAAAATGATGAAATTATCTTCTTTAATTATCTAACCATAACGTATTTAGCTGGAACCCATTGATTACCACCCAAGTTGTACCATTTTTCGCCATTCCAAATTGCAATCTTGAAAAACTTCCAACTTGTACCTGTCTTAAGGTATTTGGTAGTTGGATTCTTACCAGGTTGCGACCACACAACAATACCAGCATTGGGCTGGTTATTAACTGTTACTACACCACTACTCTTTTGAACAGTATAGTCAACCTTTTTGGTTGTCTTTTTTTCTTTCTTAGTAGTTGTCTTCGTTGTAGTAGTTGGAGCTTGAGAAACAGGAGCTGCTTCAAGTTTTTCAACCTTAATTCCTGCACTTTGGATCCACTTATTTTTACTTATACGATACCAAGTTTTCCCATTGCTCGTTTTCTTACCTGTAATCTTCCACGTACTATTAGCAGGAAGCCATTGACCAGTAATCTTCTCATTAGGAGAATTCCAAACATCAATGTTTGATACAGTTACTTTAAACTTACCAACTACCTTTTCATATGAAGTAGTAGCAGCTTTGACAGTATTAGAAGTCGCTTTAGTGGTTATTTTTTTAGTTTCTTCTTTTTTATTAGAGACAGTCTTCTCAACTGTAGGTGCTTGAGAAGAAGTCTTCTTTTTTGCTTCGGTAGCAAGCTTGGAATCAGTATAAATAGTAGACAACCATTGCTTGGAACCTACTCGATTATACCGCGTACCATCAACAATTGCATAACCAGAAACTCTCCAGCTAGTATTGAGAGCAAGTTTTTGGCCTGTTGGCTTCCCCTTCGGACTCTTAAGAACTGGAGCACCACCTTCTGGAGCAGAAATTACCTTAACAATTTCATTTGTCTTGATGTATGTATAGTTCTTCTTAGAAGCAGTTGTTGTGGTCTTTTTAGTAGAAGTGGTGGTAGCAGACTTACTTGCGGTAGCAGTTGAACTGGTCTTAATAGCTGAAGTATTGCTAAAAGCAGTATCATTTACCCAACCAGTTCCAATATAAGAATGCGAAACACCATTACTATAAGTAATACGCTTGGTAACCGAAACTTGTTGCCCAACCCGCGCTGTACCTACTTGCTTAGTAACATCATTATCTACTGGAGCATTAGTAATCGGCGTAGTTTTAACAACAGTCTTAGTCTCATTAACAGTTGTGGTCTTAGGGTCATATTGGTCAAGATGATTAGCCTTGATAACAGAATTCAAAGTACTTGCATAATTAGGTGCGGTAGCATACTTACCTTGCAAGCCATTTTGAGTTGCATCTTGGTAATTCTTGGCATTTTCAACCCATGCGCCTGAATAATAGGACCCCATCTGTTCACGCAGAAGGGCTCCATTATCGTTACATGATTCTGTGTATGATGGATACTTACGGAAATTAGCGGTTGTAGTGTAATAACCATTAGAACCATACTCACCGGTCTTCACTGCAACTGATTGACCATTATAATCACCCTTAACACCAAATAAATTGTTATTAGGTTCCTTAGCCAAACTCGACTGCCCCCAACCAGATTCAACAGCGGCTTGAGCAATCATCACAGAAGTATAAGTACCATATTTAGATGAGGCTTCTGTAGCAGCAGGTGCTACTTTGTCAATGAATTGCTGAGCATTCTGACTTGTAGCAGCCTTTACTTCACCGCCAGAACCTGTAATGTTTAAGGACTTTACATTATTGGTAATTGAGATACCTGCAGTAGTGATTAATGCAGCAGTCGCAATCCCGGTAATTGTTCTTTTATCCATTTTTACATTCCTCTGTATCCATACACACTTTATATAATATAAGCGTCGGTTGCAATAAACAACCAAACTTATGTTTTGACATCAAAAAGTAACATTCTGTTAATATCTCATTAAAGAATTACAATATTATTGCTTTTTTAGAGACACTTATACTTATTAGTTTAACGCTAAATAATATATTATGTTTAAAAAATTATGGATTTTTTCAAAAATTCTTATCTATTGATGAGGATAAAAAATAGCCGTTAGACTTTAATTCTAACGACTATTTATTTCACTAATTCATAATTTTATAAAGGAAAAGAAAAAAGACGATACTAAAGTATCGTCTTCTTCTTGTATAGATCTCTTCAAAAATCAAAGATTATTTGAAGTTAGCAACCTTAACGTATTGGTTCTTACCAATTCTGTAGTAAGCCTTACCGTTAATCTTGAATGATGAACCGTAAGTAGTCTTTGAAGTACCCTTCTTAAGAACAGTGTTCTTTTGAACACGCTTAGCCTTGTTGTTGTAGATGTAAGCGTTGTGAGTTAACTTACGTGAAGTACCGTCAATGTTTGCTGCCTTAACGTAAACATCTTGACCAGCAATCTTGTAGTACTTAGCACCATTAATAGTTACAGTTTCAGTAACAACTTGTACTTCGTTGTATGCACCAACAGTTGACTTACCATTCAAAGTAGTCTTTTCACCCTTGTTGTTGTAGTATTGAGCAACGTGCATGATAGTCTTTGAAGTAGTTTGTTCAGCAGTAAATACTGAAGTTGGTACGAACTTGTTTGAAGTTGCGCTGTTGATACGAGTGTATGAAACGCCACCGATTTCAACAGTACCGAAAGTAGCAATACTTTGGTTAGCAGAAACAGTTTCACTAGTTTGAGTTGCGTTGTTACCATTTACAGTGTAAACGTTACCTGATTGTGCAACAGTCTTGTAAGTAGCACCTGCTTCACCAACAGTTAAATTAAATACAACACTTGAAGTCTTACCAGATGGGTTAGTTGCACTAACAGTTACTGGGTAAGTACCTGCAACAGCAGTGTTAACCTTTGAAGTATCAACAGAAACGCTCAAGTTAGTAGTCTTGTTATCAGTTGAAACTACAGCAGTAAATGCCTTCTTGATAGCAGCAGTATCTACACTACCACCAACGCTAACATTGTTAAATGAAGCGTTGTTTGCTAAAGTTACAGCTTGGTTAGCACCAATGTATTCCTTATTATTGTAAGAAATTACTGGGTAAGTGTTCTTTTCAGCTGCACTAACTGCCTTAGTGTTGAATGCAACAGTTACAGGAAGAGTAACACTCTTACCGTTGTTAGCAGTAGCAGTTAAGTTAACAGTAAATACGTTTGATGATGGAACAGTGAATGAACCGTTCTTAACAGTGATACCTGCAGCAGTTAATGCAGATTCAACAGCCTTAGTAACGTTTGGTTGGTCGTTAATTACTGCGTTACCGCCATCAGTAACTTTAGCTGAGAACTTTTGTGATTCAATTGCTGAAACAACATCAGAAACTTTAACAGTTGAAGTAGAACCAGTATCAACAGTTACAGTAGCACTTGATACAACAGTGTTGCTGCTGTTTACAAAGTATGGAGTACCAGTTAATGAGCTATCAGTTAAAGTAAATGAAGCACTAGTAAATGCAGCACTATTAGTGCTTAAGTCAGCTGCGCTGTAAGTCTTAGTAGCTGCGTTAGTACCAATAGTACCACCAGCAACAGTGTAATCCTTACCAGTAGTTAAACCAGTAATAGTGAATGAACCAGCCTTAACTGCGTAGTTAGTAGTAGCGTTAAGCTTATCAGTAGATGCAAGAGCCTTACCAGTTGATACATTTACGATTTCAACGTCTTTAGCGTTAACAGTTGCGCCATCAACACTGAACTTAACAGTCTTAAGTACATCACTAACAGTACTGTTTACTGAAGCGTCTAATGAAACGTTAACAGTAAGTGCGTTTGCAGTAGTAGCTGGAGTTTCAGTTACAGTTGCATTGTTAACAGTAACAGCGGCATTTGCAGTTGCAGTTGAAGCAACAACTGGAGCAACAGCTAATAAAGCAGCAGCAGCAGCGCCGATAAATTTAATATTCTTCTTCATGTGGTCTTTTCCTCCTTGATAAATCAATAACGCAACAGGTAAAAGGCTCATCGTGGAATCGCCTATAATTGTACAAAATTCCTTGATTCAAGATCGAAGGTCTATAAATCCTTCGAGGTAGTCATTCTTAAATAAGAAATCCGCATGCTGTACAGGCACACGCCTGAAGCATTCTTCCTATTGCTTACCACGGTATACATTATAACTATGTTTTATAGTATTTGCAAAGTTTCTAGCCGATTTTTTAGGTTTTTAATGAGTCTGTAATACACCTGTTCTTTTATATTTTTCTTTGTCAATAATCGGTTCAAATTATTAAGATACAAAAAAAGCGCATTATAGTGCGCTTTTTCACAATCACTACCATCTTGTTGAATCCATTCGCTTACTTCTCCATTCCTATATAAATATTTCAAAAATGTTTCAAAATATTCTACAGATTTCTAACTTTTATGACTAATTCTTTCAATATGCTGAGCAAACGCAGGAGTTTTTTCTACAGAGACTTACTCAATACTTTTTAATCACACTAGCTTGCGAAATATTATTCTTTTTTCTATTCTTTCCTTAATTATTAACTATTTCCATTCAGATTCTAAATCCACAGGTAAATTTTTAACAAAAACTATAATTAAACTATCTTCATCTTCTACAAACTTAAAATCATGTTCGCAACCTTGTAGTTATTCACGAATGTGTATTAAATATTTTGTTCGAGAAAATTAGTTTCCTTAATATATAGCAACTTAAATATACAGCAGCTTTCCATAAATAATAATTTTTCTATTGTTACAATTTTGTTCCCTAGAAGTTAAGATTTGATGTAGAATAATGTAATCTTAAACAAATGTTGCTATAATCATGGTAGCGACAATTTTACCTATTTAGGAAGGGAGTATTTTTTCGATAATGAAGAAATCTAGATTATGGATTGCAACTGTTGCATTGCTTACAATGTTTACTGTTGCTGGTTGTAGCTCACAAGCTGGCTCATCTAATAATAGTCAAAGCACTTATACTGCTTTGATGTCAGCTGGTAAGAAGGCCGTTAAAGCTAAAAACTATAAGAAAGCACAAGAAAAATTTGCTGCTGCAAATAAAGAAAAGAATACCAAAGAATCAAAGGCATACGCTGAACAAGCTGCACAATTAGAAAAAGCTTCTACCAGCATTAACAAGTACAATTACAACTCATCACTTACTCAATTAACTAAGGCTATTGGTCAAGAAAATGGTTATTCTGTAATGACTAGCCAAGCTAAGAAGCTTTATAATACTGTTGATGAAGTTCAAAACAACTTGGATAATGAATTAACTCCACTTTACCGCAAGGCACAAGCTGCTCTTGAAAGCGGAGATTATGAAAAGGCTGAAAATTACGCAACTCAAGTTCTTTCCATGCCATATCTTGATGGTCAATATAAGTCATACTATGCAGATATTCGTGACAATGCTGAAAGATTGTTAGACAAAGCTAAGTCCAAGAATGGTGATTCTGACGATACAGATGCTACTAAGAAGAGTGATTCTAATGACAAATCTTCAAGCAAGTCTAGCTCTAGTTCTGAGTCTGAATCCGAAGAGGTAGATTCAAATTCTAGTTCTTCCTCATCTAACGAGGAAAGTTCATCAAGTGATTCTGAATCATCCTCATCATCAAGCGATTCTTCTTCATCAAGTGATAGCATGATGGTTGATGGTCAAGCTGTTACTTCTAATACTATTGCTCAAGTTCGTGCTAAGTTAAATGATATTGGTGCTGACACTTCTAACTGGTCAGATCAAGATGTTGTTAACTTCATGCAAGATGCATCCAACAACGGTCACACCACTATTGATTCTTACACTCAAAGTGACGTTGAAAACTACAACAACTAGTTCAGCGCTTGCTTTTCTTAGCAGTTCAATGTAATATAATATTGAATTTTTGTACTATTTTGCTACAGTAAAGGAGCTCTTAACTTTGACTGAAGATACCACAAAGAACACCGAATCAACTGAAAACGTAGAAGAAGAGGACGAAGAATTCAAGGTTGTTGTACCTGAACCTGAACGTACTGAAATGCCAGCTGTTCAATACACTGAACAACCTGATTATGTAAAAGTTTTCGCCAATTTCTATATTTCAAAATTCGAAGAAACTGACCTTGAAATTATGGATACCTTTGATGGCAACCATGATGTTATTGAAATCAATACTTACTTAGTTAACAACCAACCATTCGGTCGTCGTAGCTTAGTTAAACATGTATTGAATGTTCACGCTGACCGTTTCAAGAATATTTTAAACAATATCAAAGAAAAAAGTGGCGTTGATCCAGAAAGTATGAAAACATACGAAGACTGGAGTGCTTGGTACACTGAACAACGTAACATCATTCCTCAAACCATGTCCTAAAACAAAAAAGAGATGCTTAAGCATCTCTTTTTTACTTCCATAAATATATCTAAATTCTGCAATTATCTAATTATTTCAAACATAGGGGTTGCAACACAGCTCTAAAAAAGCGACAATAAGTTATGATTTGAGAATGTCTAATGGCATTCTTTTTTACTTTTATTTTTCATAAAAAGCTAACGAGCTATTTTATTTATGAGGAGAATAATTCATGGATGAAAAGAAACGCAACAAAGCGTCAGCCGCTGGCTTACTAATAGCTATCGGTATCGTATATGGCGATATTGGTACAAGTCCAATGTATGTTATGAAGTCAATCGTTGCCGGAAACGGTGGGATTGGTCATGTAAGCCGTGATTTTATCATCGGCTCTATTTCTTTGGTACTTTGGACTGTTACCCTGCTAACCACCTTACAAACTGTGATTATCGCTTTAAAAGCAACTAACCACGGTGAAGGTGGTATCTTTGCCTTATACACTTTAGTACGTAAGCATGCGAAATGGTTAGTCCTCCCTGCCCTAATTGGTGGGGCCGCGATTTTAGCTGATGGTACCTTAACTCCTGCAGTTACTGTTACTACAGCTATCGAAGGTTTAAAGGGAATTGAATTTGGGAAGGGTAATATTCCAGTTTCTACCCAGACAGAAGTTATTATTATTACAATTGTGATCTTGCTCTTGCTATTCTCAATCCAAAGAATGGGTACAAGTATTATTGGTAAAGCATTTGGACCAATAATGTTTGTTTGGTTCGCATTCTTAGGAATTATTGGCTTAGTCAATATGTCTAGTGACTGGTCAATTCTCCAAGCCCTCAATCCTTATTATGCAATTAAGGTTCTTTTTAGTCCTTATAATAAGGCTGGACTAGCAATTTTAGGTTCAATCTTCTTGGCTACTACTGGTGCTGAAGCGTTGTATTCCGATGTTGGTCATGTTGGAAAAGGTAATATTATTGGATCCTGGCCATTTGTATTTTTAGCTTTGACTTTTAACTATATGGGTCAGGGGGTATGGATCTTAAATAATCCTCATTATCAAGCTCATGGTGGTGATTTTAACCCATTCTTTGAAATTGTTCCTCAACAATGGCGTTTAGCTGCTATTGTGCTAGCAACTATTGCAGCAGTTATTGCTTCCCAAGCCTTAATTACTGGTTCATTTACTTTAGTTGCCGAAGCTAGTGGATTAAAGTTCTTACCAAGAATGAACATTATCTATCCATCCACTAAAAAAGGACAAATTTATATCCCTGCTGTCAATAAAATGATTGCTGCTGCTACAATTGCTATTGTTCTCTTGTTCCAAACTTCAGAACACATGGAAGCAGCCTATGGTCTGTCTATTACAATTTCAATGTTAATGACAACTATTCTTTTATATGAATGGCTTGTATTAAAGAAAGTTTATCCAATTTGGAATTGGATTTTCTTAATTTTCTTCGGCGCCTTGGATATCTTCTTCATGCTTTCAAGTTTGACTAAGTTTACCCACGGTGGTTATGTGTCTGTCCTTATCGCTGGCTTTATTGGCATTATCATGTACATCTGGTTCTACGGTAATAAGATTCGTGATAAGCATGAATCACGGAATGCTTACGTACGGTTAGATGAATATACTGATATGCTTACAATGTTAAGCCATGACGAAGACTATCCTACATATGCTACTAATGTAGTTTATATGGCTAAGGTTAAGTACAATAAGTTCATCAAACGTGAAATTCTTTACTCAATTTTAGATAAACGTCCTAAGCGTGCCCGTGCTTATTGGTTCGTTACGGTTAATGTTACTAACGAGCCATTCACTGCAGAATATGCCGTTAACACTTACGGAACTAAGAACGTCATCAATGTCCAGTTATTCTTAGGATTTAAACGCCAGCAAAAAGTTAATGTTTACTTACGACAAATTGTTCACGATTTAATTGCAGATGGAACAATTGAAGCACAACCTCAGGAATATACCACTACTCCAGGACGAGACGTAGGCGATTTCTCATTCGTAATCGTTAATGACGTTATTAGTCCACAAACGGAACTTAAAGGTTATGAAAAATTCTTAGTTGAAGCTCGTGTATGGCTTCAAAATCTTTCTTCAAATCCTGCTTCCTGGTTTGGACTTGACTACGCTGATACTGTGATTGAACGTGTTCCTTTAATTTTAGGTAACCAAAAACCATCACATATTAAGCGAATTGCGCCAAAGAATTATGAAGAATTAAAGCGTAAACTTGAAGCAGAAAACTTAGAATAAAAAAATGCATCCCGTAATTATGAGGGATGCATTTTTTATTATTACCAAATTACAACTCGTTTTTCTGGATCAAGCCACATACCATCTCCAGGCTTTACATCAAATGCCTTGTAGAATTCTTCTTGGCATTGAGATTGAACGTTAGCTCTTTCTGGACCAGGAGCGTGAACATCAGTTGCAACTTGGGTCTTGATCGAAGCAGGTAATTGCTTATTAGCCCAAATGCGAGCGAAGTTTTCAAACAACTTCTTCATGTCGCCACCTTCACCCTTATTAGCTTCAACAGCAGCAGTTAAACCACCTTGATCAGCAATATTTTCAGAAACAATTTGTTTACCATTTAAAGTTACAGGGCCATATTCAATACCATTGAACAAGTCAATTTCAGCTTGGGTACGCTTCTTAAATTCAGCAAAATCTTCATCAGTCCACCAGTTGGTCATATTACCAAATTCATCGAACAATGCACCGTTATTATCAAAAGCATGAGAAATCTCATGAGCGATAACAGTACCAATACCACCGTAATTTTCTGCACGGTCTTGATCAACATCATAGAATGGTTTTTGTAAAATTGCAGCTGGGAAAGTGATGTCGTTTCTTTGTGGATCGTAGCAAGCGTTAACTAAGTTAGCAGGCATTAACCAGACAGTCCGATCAACTGGTTTAGTTAGTTTTTCAAGCTGATATTTCACGCTTTCAATGGCAGCCTTACTTTCAATTTCATAAAGACTTTCAGAAGGATCTACTTCAATTCTATCGTAAATTTCTTCAATCTTATCTGGATAACCAATCTTCAAAATTAAAGCACGAAGCTTAACAATAGCTTTCTTCTTAGTATCTTCAGATAACCACTCATTATCCTTAATGCGCTGCTCATAAACATCGATCATCTTGTGAATCATGTCTTCAACGTCAGCCTTCGCCTTTTCACCAAAGTAAGTTTGTCCGTAGTAAGCACCCACAACTTCACTCATTAGGCCATCAGCTAAACGATAAGCTTGCTTAATACCACTTGATAATTCAGGTTGGCCAGAAAGAGCTTGATTAAACGGAAAAGCAGCTTCACGGAAATCTTGTGAAAGGTAAGCAGCAACACCGTTAATAAACTTCACCATCATCCAACCTTTAACATCATCAAAGTTGTCTTGGTTAAGTAATTCTTCTGCATGTTCTAAGAAACGTGGTTCAGTAACAATAATTCGATCTGGTTTTTCACCAAATAGAGCAAGTAAGAATTTATCAACATCAAAACTCTTAAAGTGAGACTCAAAATCAGTAATCTTATATGGATTATAAGTACTTGGATAATCGGCCCATTCTTCTGCTGATTTAACAACCTTAGTTAACTTCTTATCAAAACTCAAAGCACCTTCAACATAATGCTTTGCTTCTTTCTCACTAATACCTGCCATTTGTAAAAGATTTACTGATTGCTTTTCTAAAACAGAAAGCAAGTCAGCTGCAGCCGGAGTTTCATAAGTAGTAGTATCTGGCAAGAATACACTTGGACCACCAAAGTACGCAACGTTGACCTTAGTATTCTTCATATCAGCATCAACGTCAATAACAAATGGTAAGCTGAAGCCTTCCTTGTAAAAATCTCCAGCCTTACTAGAAAAATCTGAGAAATCCTTTAAGTTAGTAATCTTAGCTAAGTCAGCCTTGATTGGTTCTGCACCTTCGGCATTTCTTTTATCAAAATTTTTAGCAACCTTGTAAAGATCAACAGCCTTCTTAAAGTTAGGAACATTTGGTAATTCTTTTTTTCCATCAGCAAAATCTGCAAAATCTTGCATTAGTTCTTTTTCAATATTAAGTGCAATACTATCAAAACTTGCAATACGTGAGCGATCTGAGGGAATTTCTGTCTTTTCTAACCAGTCAGAGTTCACTGCTAAGTATAAATTATCTTGGGGACGTGCATTAACATCAGGTGTAAGTATATTACCCGCACCCCCGCGTACATTAATTCGATTCATTAACCTAATTCCTCCTTGTGAAGTAAATATTAATATCTTTTGTGTAAATGATACCATTCTTAAATTTATTAGTCTAATTTTAAGAAAAAGTATCATAACCCAACTTTTAGTCTTACCTAAATATCTTTAATTGCTTTTTTAATCTTGCATGAAGTGGTACAAGCATCACAATCATTAAAAATATTCCTATAGCAGCCACAATAAAGAAATTAATATAGCCAAATTTATCAATTACCAACCCACCAAATAATGGACCAAAAGCACGTCCAATCGCAGAAGTCGATAAGGTCATCCCTTGATACTTACCTTTACTAGAATCTGGTGACAAATCATTAACATAAGCTGGCATTGCTGGCATTGCTGTTGCCTCACCAAGGGTTAAAGTCACCATGGAGAAAACAAAGTGTGGATAATCTTTAGCAAAAATCAACGTAATAAATGATATTGCAAACATTGTTACTCCAAAGATAACTTGATGAAAAAGAGTTTTAAATAAATTAGGAAATTTTCCTAATATTGCTTGTACAATTACAATAATTCCAGCATTAATAGTCCAAAGTAAACTATACAAATGAAATGGAATACCCAAAGATACCATGTAAACCGATAAATTTGATTCCCAGTTCATATACATCAACCAAATTACAGCAAGAGTAATAAAGAAACCTATCGACAATTTCATATTAGCTGCTGGCATCGGCTCAAACTTAGTAGCTTTACCCGCATTTTTTTCTTGTAGACGTTCCTTATGAAATTGAATAATCGGACGATAATTAAAAATCGCATTTACACAAACAATTACAAATAAAATCCCCGCTATTACAAATAGCATTGCAACTGAGTAATCATACAAGTAACCAACCACCAATGTTCCAATTACTACACCCAAATTTTGAGCAAAGTAAATCATATTGAAAACATAGCGACCTTGTTTTGACTTTAAACTAGTGGCAATCGAGTTAATCAAAGCACCATTCCATCCGCCGAGGAAGCCAGTTAAAGTCATCCATAGCCAGTAAATTGGCCAAGTATGGTTCGCTGCCATACCAAATAAAACCAGTGCATCTAGCCCAGCTCCAGCCGTAATTAAATAATATGGATTAAATTTGTCATAACACCAACCTGCCACAAATGACCCTAGCATATTAGCTAAGCAATTAAATAGCAAGACTATCCCAATCATTGCCAATGAAACATGAAGTTGCTTATTTAAATATACTGATGTAAGTGGCCATATAAAGCTTGATCCAATCCAGGTTAACAACTCTCCTAACAAGAGCCAATGTAACTTGATCTCATCATTTGGTTGTTCCCCATGTTGCGTTTTCATCTTTTCACCTCAAATAAATTTTTCTAGTAATTAATTCTAAGTCTAACAAGAAAAACATACTTTTGCACGAATAGCGTAGAGGTTCTTTTTCTTCATACAAAAAGGCTCACCAGATTTCTCTAGTGAGCCTTAATTAATAGCTAAATTTGATTTTCATGGTTTTCTTGTTCACCATCAGCAACTGCTTGTTTTTCAATTTTAGCAACTTCTTGTTCAAAGTACTGCCCCTTATTTACTTGGTAATACTTCTTATAACGCGCTTTATAATTATGGAACATATAGTGCATTAATAACCAACGCTTAAGTCCTCTATCTTTATCGTAAAATACAGTAGTACCGTAATGACCTTCCTTGATTAATTTTTCAGCTAATCTCTTAGAAGGATTATCAAATGCATATTCCTTAAAGACTTTTACAGGAACGCCCAACCACAAGATGTAATCAGAACCATTCTTGTTACCATAAACAACTTCCTTATCCTTTAAGCTATCATTTACGTAGTCTTCAACATACCATTTAGCCAAATTGTAACCATTTAAAGTTACATAGAAACTTGAACGACCTTGACGCAAGTTAATTTCGAAGAACTTATACTCTCCATCACGTTGATCATACTTGATATCAAAGTTAGCCATCCCCACGTAGTTAATTTTTTCAAGGAATGATTGCACCGTATTATAAAGTTTTTGACTATATGCTGGTAGGATTGCCATATAGTTACCAATTGATTGAGGAGTTGGATCTTCAAGTAATGGATGACCTAAACACATCATTTTAACCTTATGATTCTTATCAACGTAAGCATTAAGTACTCGCATATTAGAATCATCACCAGGAATAAAGTCTTGTAAAATTAAGTCTTCTTTATAACCATTAGTGTAAATCTTACCAACAATATCAACAAGTTCAGCTTCATCATGAATGGTAAAAGCTTTTTTTCGACCTTCAAATTGAACATCAAGCCAAGAAACAGGATCTTCTGGTTTTAATTCAACTGGAAAATCAAATGGAATATTCAAATAGTTATCTGCCTTATAATCATCCATAGTAATAATTTTAGTTTTAGGATATGGCAAACCATACTTTTCAGCGATTTCGTAGAAACCTTCCTTAGAAATCAGCTTTTCAAGCATATCATATTGAATATATGGAACAACAAAAGTATCCTTTAATTCATCTTTATGCTTGGCAAGTAACTCAGCATAACCATCACCACAAGCAATCAAGATAACTGGTTCTTCATGATTCTTGTATTCTTCAATTTTTTGCTTCATAACATTCATAAAGCCGGGATCTTCAGCAAAGCCCTCATGCACTTCTACATCAACAATCTTTGAGTAACGTGTGGCTGCTAAATGACTAGCTGCCCATGCTTGTACCTTGATTCCATAGGCTTCATTAAATGAACGAGCCATACCATAGACATTAATGTCACTCCCGAGCAATATTGGCGTAAATTTAGGTTGCAAAATTAGTACTTCCTTTTCTTAATTTTAAACTAGCTTACCGCTAGCAATTAACTTAGCTACTTCTGGTTGAACATGTTGATAGTTCTTTACAGTATTTTCGTAGTCTACAAAGAAAAGTTTATACCAAACTAAGAATGTGTAAATAGCCCAAATTTGTCGACGAGCAGAACCATCACCCTTGTAGTTATCGTCAAGTAATTTGATAATCTTTTCTTGATCAAAAATTTCATTAACAAAATCTTCAGTAAAGAGCTCTCTAACTTGCTTGTAAAAACGTGGTTCTTTTAACCATTGCTTGATTGGAGTTGGGAATCCTAACTTAGGACGCTTAGCCCATTCTTCTGGCAAAACATTTTCAGAAGCTTTTCTTAAAGCATACTTAGTATCATGACGGTTAACTAAATACTTAGTAGGAATTGAGTTAGCTAGTTCAGCAATCTTCTTATCAAGATATGGCACCCGAAGTTCAAGTGAGTGAGCCATTGAAATCTTATCAGCCTTTTGTTCAATATCATTTAACATAAAGTGATGCAAATCGATGTATTGCATTTGCTTAACTTCATCAAGGTTCTTTACCTTCTTAAAGTCTTCTTGGTAGTTACCATTCACAGTTAAGTCATTTTGATATTCTTTTTGTAAAATGCCATTAGCATCTTTTGAAGTAAAGATAGTTGGGTAATCCATATCATAGATGACTGATTGACCAACATAGAATTCACTAGGTTCAGCTAAATTAGTGTACATATGAACCTTACCTGGGAAGTTAGGCATCTTTTTGATTCTATGCGCAAGTTTAACGCGACTATTCTTAGGTAATTTCTTAAGTCCAGCAGTAAAGACCTTAATAACATCATTGTGGGTATGCATACCATAGTTAACATAACCAGCAAATAATTCATCAGCCCCTTCACCAGATAAAGCAACAGTAACGTGCTTTCTAGCTAATTTACATAAGTACCATAAAGGAATAATTGATGGGTTAGCATCAGGTTCATCCATATGATATTGCATTTCTGGGAAGTCACGCATTGCTTCATCGGCATCAACTTTATCACTAAAGAACTTCCAACCATTAATATCGGAAAGAGCCTTAGCCTTGGAAGCTTCATCATAAGTTGCATCATCAAATGAAATAGAGAATACATCTTCTGGATCTAACAAACTAGTTAAGAAACTTGAGTCAACACCTTCAGACAAGAACGCACCAACTGGTACATCAGCGTTACGATATAAATCAACAGTTTCCTTTAAGTCCTCGTTGATTTTCTTAACAGTATCTTCAAAACTTAATGAATTTTGAACATATTCTGCATCCCAGTACTTATGGGTCTTCATTTTGCCATCTTTATATTCGAACCAGTGACCTGCTGGAAAACGATATACACCTTTAAAGAAAGTTTCCTTTAAATCATTGTATTGGTTCATCAAGTATGGCTTCACAGCTTCTTTATTTAATTTTTTATCAAAACCAGGGAACTCTAAGAAACTCTTTAACTCAGAACCTACAATTAACTTACCATTGTGGTCTGAATAGTACATAGGCTTAATACCAAAGAAATCACGTGCCCCGTAAAGTGTCTTCTTATTATCATCCCAAATAAGAAAGGCAAACATCCCTCTTACACGCTTCAAAATACCATCCATACCCCATTCTTCGTAACCATGGAGCAATACTTCAGTATCTGCCTTAGTGGTAAAAGTGTGGCCTTTTTCAATTAATTCTTCACGTAATGGTTTAAAGTTATAAATTTCACCATTAAAAATAATTGCACGAGTTTTATCTTCGTTAAAGATAGGTTGTGACCCACCGCGTAAGTCAATAATTGACAATCTTCTAAAACCAAGAGCTACTTCATCATTAGTATATTTACCTTCAGAAGATGGACCACGGTGTTTAATAGCGTCCATCATTCCTTGGATTGCATGATCCTTATCTTTTAATTCTGGATCAAAAAAAGCACATATTCCGCACATAAATTTTATTCACCTCAAAAATAAATCAATAGATTTTAATTATATGTTATTTTCTAATAAAAACAAGTAATGACTAGATTCTATATATACGACGCTTAGAAGTTGCACCATAACCAAAAATTTGCATTAAGTGTCGCTTGGTATCAACATTAACGACATAACCTGCATATTCACTCGGCATGTCATAGCGTCGATTCCAACGTTTATTATATCTCGTAGTTAGAGCATGATTAGGTCCCATTAATGCTGAACAATTAAATAGGATATATTGAATTCCATTAATTCTAAACTGATCTTCAATGTGTCGATGTCCGCAGAAATAAGCAATAATTTTAGCATTTTTAATTTTAGTAAAATCAAAATCATTAGCTAACATAAATTGTGCTGGAACATCATGAGAGTTAAGGTATCCTTTTTCTCTTTGATTAAAAGCAACTAGTAATTCATGGAGTGAACGACCATTATACTTCAACGCATTGTTACCATGATGTGTAATTGGACTACCGTGACTCATAAAGATAATCTGTTTATCACTAGAATTCTCTAAAATTTCAATTATTTCCTGCATTTGATCTTCTCGAATTGCTAAAGCAATCTTAGAATCATATTTCTTTTGTCCCTTTTCATTTAAAGTATAAGGAACATCAGAAGTATTGACAGTGATCACTCTCACATCACCTTTATCAAAGTAAACTACTCCATGGGTTCGAGAAATATAATTAGCCCCACGTTGAGCATACATTGCAGGCCACATTATATCTTCAAATTCATTTTCAGGAAAACTTGCTTTTAAATTATGATGCTCATCGAACTTATCATTGTCATCATGATTACCCTTGATAATCGCAAAATTAATCTTATCAGTTTTAAAGGCTCTACTCAGAGAAAATAGCTCTTGCTCACTAATTAAGCCAGCATCGGAACCATCAATCCAATCACCTAAATGAGCCTTTAAATCAAGAACATTTTTTTCTTCTAGATAATTGAATTCCTTTACATGGCGCAAACCATTGAGCCCATAAAAATCAGTTGAGTCAGTATCTTTATAATGAGTATCTGTTAAAACACCAATATTAACCGTATCTGGACGAGTGTGGCGATTAATTCGTTCAATCACTGTATCCAAATATTGCTCTACGATATAACGACGACCAGTTTTTTTATTAATAAACGCGCGATAACGATTTAATTTTTTGTCATATTTACGTACATATTCTGGTGCCAAATCACTCGCATCAACTGATCGAAGTGCTTGATGAAGTGTGCCCTCATCATCTTTATAGACAATTAGTTCATATTCTCTGCCATAAGGAGTCTCTTGTTCAGGACCCACTTGATACTGTCCCACAGTCATATATTTTTGCAAGGCATCAAACGATTTCTCATCTTTTTGACGTGTAATTTTTTTAACTGCTCCAGAAAACTTATCGATCATTCCGTTAGTTTTTTTGATAATGTTCATAAAATTGCGCACTTCTACTTTTATATAAAAAAAGGCCTTAACGGCCTCAGGTATTAATTATTTGCCAAAGCGTTAGCTGCTAAACCTAAAGATAATACCGCATCTTTTGATAAAATTTTCTTCAATTCAGCTGGGGCAATTGCCTTAACAGCACCAATAACCTTCAAACTATAAAGCAATACATCATAATCACCACTGCGATTATAGATACCATCTTCAAATGGATCTTCGTGGTTATATGTAAAATTAATTTCATCTTTATCCACGTAACCATCAACGTGATTAGTTAAAATACGGTCAGTTAATGATGTTAAAGGTTCATCCAAATGAAGTAAAGTTAACTTCCCATCAGATTCGCTATTATAATATTCATCTTGAGTCATTGAGAAATATTCTTGAATCGGTTTATTTAAAACACCTAGACTATCAATTTCTGCATAAACTTTTGAAGTATTAAGGTCTTGTTGACCACTTATGATTTTGTCCTTAGATAAAGCTAAATCATCGGCCAAGTTCATGGTTGTTAAATTATCCATTTTTTCCTCCTTGAAATACAATGCCTATTATAACAAAAATAGTGCATTATGCCCTTTTTTCTCCCTCTATTTAATAGGAAGTTAAAGAAATTGCAATACTTTTAGCTTATTTTTCACAAGAAAAAGCCAGCAAGTTTTTAAACTTACTGGCTCAAAATCTATTTTAAAGACCTTAGCCACTCAATTTGACCCTTTAGCCGAGCCATTGCTCGTTTCAGAATCAAATAATGACCAAAGTTTTGATCTTGTTTTTCTTTATTTGGAAAAACATTTTTTTCACGTTGTTTTAAATGTAAAAATTGTTTTTCTAATAAAGCCAACTCCTCATTGACCATTACCTTGATACGTGAATCATGAGGATCATTAATAAAAAACATTTTTAAAGAAAACAAATCTTGATTAACTGGTAACTCCGTTAAAGGTTGATTAATCCAATTCTCTAACTTTTTCTCACCAATAGCTGTTAAATAATAATGAATTTCTTTTTCATTATTTTCTGCATGCTTACTAGTAATCCAGTCATCTTGTTGCATCTTCTTCAATTCTGGATAAACTTGGCTGTGAGCAGCTTTCCAAAATTCACCGATTTCATTGGTAAATTGATACGTGATTGACTTCCCTGTAAAACCTGGATTTTGTTTTAAAATTCCGAGAATAATATAAGGAAGAATGCGTTTTTTAGGCATAAAATCTTCTTTTCTACTTTTGATAGTTTTATTCTACCAAAAAGAAAGAACTATTTTTCAAGATATTTATGACCATCTTTCTTGATGATGTGGTAATTTTCATCGTAGTAGTTACCATTTCTAATATCATCAGTCATGCCTTCATATGGAGCTTCTGCGATTACTTCGTCATTATCAACCCCTGCATCACCAATGTAAGTAATTTTAGCAAATTCAGGTACAACCATCTTAGGATAAGTATCGTATTTTTCACGACTTTCATGCATCAAGTCAATGTGGTCATTTTGGTAACAAACAGTAATTTCTGGATGATCTTGAACCCACTTTGGGAAGAAAATAGTACCATTCAACTTGTGTTCATTTGGTACAAAATCAAGTGCTACGTCAGTACCAGTTGGTTCAGTCCAAGCAATCTTGTAAATACCATCAGTCAAAAGATCAATATGAGCTTCTTGATCTTTTACCCAGCGACCAGCAACCATACCACCGTGAATACGATAATCAACAGTGTGGTCATTCTTTGCGTACCATTCGTATTCCCAACCATTATCGTAAGTGTATACAAAGTGAGTTCCAATGAAGTCATCTAAAGTCTTGAACTTTTTATCCATTTTATTTAACTCTGCCATTTATATTTCCTTCTTTCATTTATGTCAATTTCGACATAAACTATTGTATGTCGTTATTTACATAAAATCAAGTTAAAAATAAAAAGTTTGTCGATAATGACAAACTTTTTTCAGATTAATCATTAAAACCATTAATCTTATAAATTCGATTCATTAAAGTTGTTAGGCCATCTGTTTTACTATGATAGGCAATAGTTAAATAAATATTTTTTGAATCTTTGACATGTATACTTTCAAACTCAGTCGCATAACCTAGTGCATCGATTTCTAAACAATGATTCAAATTAGCAACTTCCCATTCATTAGGATCAGTTGAACCCCAAGGAATTTTAACAATTTGACGGGGCTTGCCTTCTTTAGGCATCCCTAAAATATTAGTTGATGGGCCAGGCTGGCAAGAGATATAAACATTATTATTTTCATCAATATCGTAACCCTGAATTGAAGGAATTAACTTACTATTAAAGTCTGGAATAGTAAAAGCACCTAAGCATTGAAGATTTTGAATATTTACATCCTCTGCCTCCGCTTCAGCAGCATCTAATGCTCGATTAACTTCATTCATGTCATATAAGGCAAAATAACCTGTATGGTCATAACTAATTGTCGCAATTAAAAGCTTACTGTAATCCGGAGAAACAGCAGCTTCAACTCTTTCTAAATTACTACCTGGATAAACAGTTGCATCATTGTTATAGCCACTACCAGCACGGTTCAAGTAAGAAAGACGTGGCAAATCAGTATTATTATTAATAGTTTGACTACCATTAGCAAGATCTACTCGGGCAATTTGCGTAGTCCAATAAAGACTATTCCCCTTTTTCTTTGGCTTAGTACCAACTAACCAACGGTCTTTTTCACCACTGTAGACCCATGTTTGGGTATGTCCACCAGCCGTTCCACCCGAAGCTGGACCATTCAAGTAAAGAATTGGAGCATTTTCATCAAATAATGCATGCTTACCTTCTGGTTCAGTGCGATAGACAATAATATCATTTTGTTTATGAAGTAACTGCAAGGCATATACGTACTTACTACCCACATCAGCTGCTTGTACAACTACATGGTGCAAGTTTTCAAGTTCGTATAATAGACTTAATTTAACTTTCTTTTCTATCATAATTTTTATCCTCTTCAAATCAAAAAATTGCTATTAATTAAATTTTAACGCTAATATTACATAAACTTCCAAGATTTACAATCAAAAGGTGTAAAAGTACGCAATCCATTAACAGTTATAGAACTAAATTAAGGATAACTAAAAAACGACTCAAATGAGTCGCTTTTTTACATCAGATTAGATTAACTTCTTTCTAATCCAACCAGAAATCGAGTCAATCAAAATTACCATGATTACAATACCTAATAAGATAATTCCCACCCGGTTCCATTGACGATATTGTAAAGCAATAATTAAAGGATACCCAATTCCTCCGGCACCTACTAAACCTAAAATAGATGCGGAACGAACTGATACATCAAATCTATATAAAGTATTAGAAATCAACTCTGGCATCAAGTTTGGCATTGTAGAGAACATGATAATGTTCCACTTAGAACCCCCTGAAGCGGCTACTGCCTCATTAGCACCAGTTTCTAAATTTTCAATTGCTTCGGAGAATAACTTTGCTAGCATCCCCACTGAATGAAACCCTAAGGCAAATACACCAGCCGCAGAACCTGGTCCAACAGCCTTGATAAACATTAATGCCAAAACAATTTCAGGGAAAGATCGAATTACTGCTAAAACTAACTTTCCACTTCGAGACGCATACCATTTTTTATGCTTAGTATTGGCTGCCCAGAAGGCAAAAGGTAAAGAAATAACTGCGGAAATAAATGTACCCAAAAAAGCAATACACAATGTTTCCCATAATTGAGAAATTAAATCTTCACCAGTACCATTCCAAACATATGACCAATCTGGATGAAAAATACCTGAAATAATTGAACCAGCAATCTGACCAGCAGATGCTTTTATACCAGAAAAATCCATCCCTGTACATGACCAAACCACAATCACAACTGAAGCAATTGCTATCAACCAGTGAATAGTACGCTGTTTACGATTTACCGGTTTTGGCGGTAATTTCTTCATTGTATTATCCATTATTTCATCAATGCCTCCCGTGATTTAGATGATATGTAGTCAATTAGTACAACTACGATAATAATGACAATAATGATCATCCCAGTCTTGTCATAAGAGAAAACTTGCAAAGTTTGTTGTAAGTAAAGGCCAATACCACCAGCCCCAATATAACCAAGAACTGTTGATGCTCTAACGTTAATTTCAAATGCATATAAAACATAAGAAATAAAGTAAGTAATAATTTGTGGCATTACGGCAAAGTGAATAATTTGTAATTTACTTGCACCGACAGCAGTTAAAGCTTCAATCGGACCTGGATCAATAGTTTCGATTGCTTCATAGAACAACTTAACAACCACACCAAAAGTGAACACTGACAAGGCTAATACACCGGCAACTGGCCCAATACCTACTACTGCTACGAAAATCGCACCCAAAAGTAAATCCGGAATAGTTCTAACGATATTCATAATAAAACGAAGAACACCAGTAACTACTTTATTTTTAACGATATTTCTAGCAATTAATAATGAATATACAAACGCTACAGCTGAACCAATTACTGTACCTAAAACAGCCATCTTAATAGTTTCAATCAAAAGTGGAACAGCAGTTGCGGCATAACTCCAGTCTGGGTGACACATTTGAACAAAAATATCAGCAAATTGACTAAAGTTTGCAGGATCAAGTAAGACACTGATGTGAGCATTAGTGGTATTAACGGATAAAAAGAAACCGGCAATTAAAACAATCCACCATACCAAATTCATTATTTTGAATTTTTTCTTAGGCAATTGGATTAAATTTTGATCAGTATTACTACTCATCATTACCCTCCTTGCCATTGCCACCGTTGTAGATGTCTTTGAAGACAGTATCTGAAGTTTCACTCATCTTGCCATCATAAACAATTTCACCTGCGCGTACACCAATTACCCGATCACCAAATTCTTTAGCTAATTCAATACTGTGCAGGTTGGCTACAACAGTCATCTCATATTCTTCATTGAGCATCTTCAAGTCATGCATTACACGCTTAGAAGTTTGAGGATCAAGAGAGGCAGTCGGTTCATCAGCTAAAATAATTTTAGGATCTTGAGTCAACACTCTGGCAATAGCAACACGTTGTTGTTGACCACCAGAAAGTTGGTCTGCACGAGTATAAACCTTATCTGCTAAATCTACTCTTTGTAAGGCTTCATAGGCTTTTTGCTTATCTGCTTTACTAAATAAATTAAAAGTAGTTTTCCAAGTGGGATAGTAAGAAACCCGTCCCGTTAAAACGTTGCGTAAAACGCTTGAACGCTTAACCAAATTAAAGCTTTGGAAAATCATTCCGATATCTCGACGAATCATCCGTAAATCTTTACCCTTAGCCTGAGTAATAGATTTACCATCGATTAAAATGTCACCGTTAGAAATATCCTGTAAACGATTGATAGAGCGCAGCAATGTTGACTTACCAGCCCCGGATAAACCAACTATTACTACAAATTCTCCTTTTTTAACATCTAAATTAATATTTTTTAATCCGACAGTACCATTGTCATAAACTTTAGTAACGTCTTTTAATTGAATCATCGGCTGCTCTGCCATTAATCAAGGCTCCTTACTCTCATTATCTTTATTGTAAAAAAGATAATTATCACTATCGACAATTATCTTTTTTAAATTCAAAAGTTAAATCTTACTTCTTTGAAGTACCAACATTTTCGACGATCTTGTCGTATTTACGTACAATATTGAAGTCGCTATCTTTAGCATAAGTGTAACCTTCATGACTATAGATAGATTCGATTAACTTTTTACCCTCCTTAGACTTACTAATGGCAATAAATGCTTTTGCAAGTTTCTTTTGGAATGATTTAGACATATTAGGAATTACAGAAATAGTGTCGTTAGGAATTGGTTTAGTAAAGTAGATTGGAACAACTTCTTTCATGATATTTGGTTGATCAGCTTTAACAGAGTTTCGAGCATCTTCAAAAACGAAAGCCGCATCAGTATCACCATTTAAAACATTTAAAACAGCTTGATCATGTCCAGTCACCGTTACTAACTTGCAATCCTTCGGTACATCTAACCCCTTTTGAGCTAATTCAGCAATTGGGAAAACATACCCTGCTGAGGAAGTTGGATTTTGAACTGAAATACTCTTCCCTTTCAGATCTTTCCAACTCTTAATCTTAGAACCTTTTTTAACTAAAATTTCAGCTCGATAAGAATTAACTAGCTTCGTAGTAGCTTGACCATTCGGCTGCTTAACACCATAGCGTTGAGCTTGAAGTAAAAGATCAGCAGCTCCTTCTTTATGAGCTAAAACATAACCATCAGGTGGAAGGAAACCAACATCAACTTTTTTAGATTTCATAGCTTCTACAACTGTATTGTAGTCAGTTGACATTGTAACTTTAACTGGGATACCTAAACGTTTAGAAAGCATCTTTTCTAAAGGTTTAGCCCGAGCCTCAAGCTTATTTGCAGCTTGGCTAGGTACAAACTGAATAGTTAATGACTTAGGTGTATAATTCTTAGAATTTGCACTATTAGATTTCTTACTATTCGAACATGCAGTAGCAACTATTGCTAATAACACTGCCAAAATACCAAGTAGCACTTTTTTGAACTTTTTCATCTTATCCTCCTAATGGTTCAAAAAACAAAAATTATTTATAGCCCAAAACAATGGTAGAAAAAAAGGCTTAATCACAAGTGCAAACTACACTAGCAATTAAGCCTTACTTATTATCATTAATTTGGAAAACACAGAAATAGGAAATACCGTTGCATTAGCAACTAATATAGCCAAATCACAAATTGAAACTTTTTTAGAAACAATACGTTGGTTTGGCTGCAACATTTTTAATCCTCCTTAAATATTTTCTGTATTTATTTGTAAGTATGATAACAAAAATATTTATTTTTGGATATGCTTTTTTTAAAAAAATTTAAATTTTTCTGATTGGAGCAGTCCAATTAAAAATAAAAGGACTATCCATTTAATTAAGATAGTCCTTATTTTCCAAAAATTAGAATCTTCTACGCTTCTTTTTCTTTGGAATTTTTTTATTATTCATATCAGTTTTTACAATTAAAACATCAGATAATGAGTGTTGGTTAACATATGCGGTAACACTACCCATTAACATTCTTTCAACTGCATTCATACCAGTTGCACCCATAATAGTTAAATCATTTTGGTGATCCTTGATAAAGTCCACAGCAATAATTCTCTTAGGTGAACCATAACGAATGTGGGAAGAAATATCGGTAAAGTTAAGTTCTTCCTTAGCCCATTTTTGTAAACTCTTAAGATAATTCTCTGAATCTTGAGTCATTTGGTAAATAGTATCACCAGAAATTAATGTATCTTGCATTTCACCCATAAATTGGCGAGTATCAATAACATTTAACAAATCAATATGTGCATTGTTATCAATTGCAATTTTTACAGCTTTATCAAATGCACGTTCTGCAGTTTCTGATCCATCAACTGGAACTAAAATATTGTTATAATCTTCTACCATTTGAATCCATCTCCAAGTGTAATTAGCGTATTATTTATATCTCATTTTAACATAATATCGAATCAGTTATACTAAATTAAAGCTTTACAAATAATGATTTTTAATTATATTATTACAATCAGTTAATTCAGTGCTACAATGATACCGCTAAATTAATTGAATATTATAACATTTTAATTAATTTAACTGGAGGACAAATTAAAGAAAAGGAATCTACGTATGAGCGAAAATTACGATACGAAATTAATTGGGGTAACTTCTGGCCGCAATTTCCGTGAATTAGGTGGCTATGAGACAGTTACTGGACAAAAGATAAAGTATAATAAATTGTTGCGCACCGGTAATTTAGCAAATTTGACTCCTCAAGATGTCACTTTGTTACAAGATTATGGTGTTAAATATGACATCGATTTTCGAACAGAAAAGGAAAAGAACGAACATCCTGATATTGTTCCTGAAGGTGCCCACTATGAATTTAATCCGGTCTTCGGCGAAGATTTAACCAATGCATCTAAAGGCATTTTTACTTTAGAAACTTCAGCTGAAAAAGACCCTACATTTGGCTTTAAGCATATGCTTTTTGCTTACGAAGACATGATTAATGGTAAAACCGCTCAAAAAGCTTATCAACGCTTTTTTGAATATTTATTAACTAATGATCAAGACGGAGAAGTCTTATTATTTCACTGCACAGCTGGTAAAGATCGAACCGGTTTTGGAGCTTTCTTGCTTTTATCAGCTTTAGGAGTACCTTTATCAACAATTAAATATGATTATTTGTTGACTAATATTACTACTAAAGACTTCATTGATAATATGTTAAAAAAAGCGGCTGCCAATGGATCCAGTCAGCCTGTATTGCAGGCAATTAATGATATTCAATCAGTTTACCCCGAATACCTAAATCATGCAGTCCATATTATTAATGTAGAATATGGCAGTATCAACAATTATTTGAAAAATATAATGAATTTGTCCATGAATGACATTATGGACTTACGAAGAATTTACCTTAAGGATGCATAATTATGGCTCAACCAAAATATTTAGAAATTCAAAATCAACTTAAAGATGAAATACTATCCGGAAAATTTAATTATGGTGATCGTTTCTACAGCGAGGCAGAGTTAAAAGATAAATTTAACGTTTCTTCAATCACTGTGATTCGGGCTGTTAAAGAATTAGTGATGGACGGCTACTTAGTTCGTTATCAAGGAAAAGGAACTTATGTCTCCAATTCAGTTAATGATAGTTTAGTAACTATTGACGAAAAAAACGCCTTTGGCCTTAAAGAAAGTGATGCCAATGATAATCCAGCTAACGAAGAAAGAATGGACGTAATTAAGGTTACTAAAGGCAATGATGAAAAATATTTAAAAGCCCTTAATCTAAGAGAAGATCAATCCTATTACTTGATTGAGCGGGTTCGTTTTATAAAAGACCAACCATATGTCAACTATTATACCTACCTTCCTGAAAAATATGTTCGAGAAGAATGGCTAGATGATAAGGACAACTTTAAGAGCATCTTTATCAAAGTACAACAAGACTTTAATATTTTCTTATACGACGAACCTTTTAAAGAAGATATTACTATTGTTCAATCTAACGAACATGTTAGCGATACCTTACTATTACCTGCTAATTATCCAATCGTCCGTCAAGCCAAAACTATTAAACTTAAAGGTACTGATGAAGTACTTTATTACACACTAGCGTTCAGAAGAATTGATCATTTCTCACTCTCATTCTCTAGTCCAGATTTCCAAGATGATAAACAATAAAATAAAAAGTTGCCATATGGCAACTTTTTATTTTTGAGTTAAACTTATATTTTTTATTAAATCAGCAACTCTTTCTAAAACCGGCCTAGCTAAAGACGGCACACGATATAAAATTCCTGAACATTCTATGAATGGTGTAGCACTTTTAAATGGTACCTTACCCACAGTTAGATACCCATCATAATCTGCCACTTTTTCCTTTGTAACCTCACTTAGCTTACAAATGTCCACTATAACATCTTGATCAGCATCACTAAAGTATTTCTCTACTGCCGATTTGATAGCAGCTGATGCTGTCTCACCTGCACCACAAGCAGTTAATAAACGAATTTCTTTTTTCATTACTTAAAATTTTCTTCTAACATCTGATAGATAATTGCAGGTGAAGTTGAATTAAACAGTTCATTTAAATCATCTGGTGAACTGCTAGCTAAAAAGTCCATAATTCTCGATAAAATATTCGCATGTAAATCTGGATCATCATTCAAAATCATAAATAGAAACTTTACCTGTAATTGTTCGGTTGGATTAACCATATTATTAAAAGATACTGGTTCTTTTAAGGCAACCGGTACAATTAAATGAGTATTGACAAACTTACCTTCAGTATGAGGAATGGCAACATTTGGTAAGTCGTGATGAAGTGGTCGAGTTAAAATACCAGTAGGATATTTTTCTTCACGTTCAATA
This sequence comes from Lactobacillus sp., assembly GCF_014803895.1. The sequence continues at coordinate 65,333 of NZ_JAAVAU010000031.1, forward strand.
AGATTATCAATAAAGTCGCCTTTTACTAAATCCATATCTAATAAATTTTGATATACGTCTTTAAATATTTCATTGCGATCTGTTTTATCTGTAACAAAAACAGCATCTCTTCTAAAAAGGTCTTCTGAAGCCATTTTCAACTGCTCCCTCGTATTAATTTTGAATATTTTACTATACTTAATTATTATAAGCCAAAGCGTAAGTAAAATTGAAGTGACAAATTATAATAGTCAAGTCTAGAGATAATCTTTTTTTCTGGTAAGGTAGTACAAGTAAGGTCTATTGATTTACAAAAAGGAGAATTTTCATTCATGACTAAACAAAAGACAGTTTACTTTGGCGCTGGTTGGTTTTCTGACACTCAAAACAAGGCTTACAAAGATGCAATGGCTGCTCTAGAAGCCAATCCAACTATTGATTTAGAAAATAGTTATGTCCCACTTCAAAACCAATACAAGAACATTCGTGTTGATGAACACCCAGAATACTTACACGACAAAGAATGGGCACAAGCAACTTTCAACGGCGATTTAATTGGTATTAGAACTAGTGACATCATGCTTGGGGTTTATGTTCCTAAGGAAGAAGATGTTGGTCTTGGGATGGAACTTGGCTATGCAATGGGCCAAGGTAAGTATATCTTACTAGTTATTCCTGATGAACTTTATGGTGAATCTATCAACCTAATGAGTTGGGGAGTAGCTGACAACATCATTAAAATGAGTGAATTAAAAGACTTTAACTTTAACCAACCACGTTTTAATTTTTACGATGGTGCAGTTTACTAAACAAATAAAAAAAGGGACTTCTGCAGAAGTTCCTTTTTTTCTAAGCTTGATAACGAGATATCCCATCTAAGTATGTTTCAACTAGAGTCATATCGGAGTTTAAAACAATAAAATCAGCTGGTTTATCTGGTTTAATAGAACCACAATTATCTAAAATATTACTACTTTTTGCTGGAACATAAGTTGCCATCATTACAGCATCTTCCGGAGTTACTACATTCCAATCAACAATATTCTCAACAGCATCTTTTAATTGTAAAATACTACCTGCTAGATTATCGCCATCTTTTAAACGTGCCATACCATCTTTTACATAAACAGGTAATTCACCAAGCATATAGTCACCATCTGGCATCATTCCAGCTTCCATACAATCAGTGATCAGGGCAATATGTTCAGGCCCACGTGCGTTAACTAAAGCACGAACTGCTGGCTCCTGAACATGATGACCATCGCAAATTAATTCGTCAGTCGTTAAACGGGAGGAATAGGCCGCCCCAACTACACTCGGTGCATGCTGTGATAAGGGATCCATTCCATTATAAGTATGGCAAAACATTGTTGCACCAGCTTCAACACAAGCAATCGCATCTTCAAAGTCAGAAGCTGAATGACCAAGTGCAACTACGACCCCTTCTCTCACAGCCGCCCTAACAAACTCTTTTGCGCCTTTTCTTTCAGGAGCCATAGATATTTTGATTAACATATTATCAGAAGCTTCACGCCATTTTTTTAATTTTGAAATAGATGGATCAATCATATATTTTGGATTTTCTGCACCAGCATGTTCTGGAGTGAAAAAAGGACCTTCAAAGTGAATGCCTTGAATTTTAGCACCCGTTTCTTGTCCCTTATGTTTAGCAAACATCTGACAAATTTTAGTTAAAGTGTCATCACTAGCCGTAATAGTAGTAGGGAGCCAACTAGTGACCCCTGCACTAAGTAAACCTTCAGAAATCTTATTGATTCCTTCCCAATCACTTTTCATGACATCTTCTCGTAGACTTCCATGAATATGCGTGTCCACATACCCTGGTGCTATCCATTTATCTCCATATTCACGAATTTCGCCATGCTTTGGCTTTTCATTTTCCGGATAATAAAAACCAAATTTACCATTATCTTGTACTTCAAGATATCCACCAATTTCTGTTCGATTTTCTAGGAAAAACTTCCCCGCATGAATATAGTAGGCCATATAATTCTTCTTTCTAGCATTTGGTATAGACCATATTTTTAATTAAATAATAGCGATTTCTTTACTTAATGTCAATCGAAAAAAAGCATTGTCGTAATTTTTTCGCTATAATAAAAGACAAATAATAATTTAAAAAATAATTTTATATTTATAGAGAAGTTTTTATATGTCTGAATTAAATAATCAACAAGAACACCAAATTAGTCGCTTGGTCAATGTCGCCAAGGGCACACGTTTTTATGAATTACAATTTGCAGCGGGTGAAAAAGCTCGCTTATATATCGTATCCGAAGGAATTTTTCGTTTAATCTTGGATCCAAGTCAAGAATTTGCACCATTAGATCCAGCCTTGACGATTCCAATCAATGATTTTAGTTTGAGACCCTTTGAAGAATCTCAATTACTTGTCACTGATGAAACCTTTACCATCAAAAGTGCTCACTACTCACTTCGTTTACAGAAAAATCCTGCACTTTTTAGTATTTTTGACGACAATTTACATCGCTATCGTTTAATGGAAAAAAGTCCTCTTCAAATCGGACCAAGCTCAACCACTGAAACTCTATATCAAAATAAAAATGAGTTTTATTATGGTGGTGGTATGCAAAATGGTCACTTTAGCCATAAAGGACATATTATTGAAATAGAAAATACTAATCTCACTGGGCGCGACGGAGTAGCGGTTCCTGAAAGTTTCTTCTGGTCTAATGCCGGATTTGCGGAACTACGTAACACTTGGGAAGATGGAGTTTACAACTTTGGAGCTGAAAATGGCGAAGCAGCCACTATCAGCCACCAAAGCCCTATTTTCGATACATTTTATATGATTGGAAACACACCAGCTGACTTAATTAAACAATACTACACACTCACTGGTACTCCTCTCTTCTTGCCTAAATATGCTTTACAGTTAGGGTATTTAGGTAACTTTACCGAAACTGCTTGGACTCAGGCTAAGGCGCAGGAATTGAGCTCCATCAAATTTGAAGATGGCAATACCTATATGCAAACAACTGAAAAAGATGAAATTATTGCCCATTCATCTTTAAACGGAGAAGAAAAATATCAATTCTCCGCTCGTGCAATGATTGAACGTTATGAAAAGAATGATATTAATCTGAAGTGGATTGTCCCTAACTTTAAAGGTACTACTCCTTTAAGCACTGAGTCAGTAGAAAGTTTTGATGAATTTGCTGAAAAGAAAGGTATCACTGTTGGTTACTACAATGCTTTACCAGTTAATGCACCAGCCAATTTAGTTGTTGCCAAAAAAGAACGCGCTACAGAAGGTAATGGTCAACTTTTGAAAAATATCGCTACAGTAAGCAATGATTTAGTACAAAAAAATGCCAATGGTCGTCCATGGGTAATGGCTGGTAACGGTTGGAGCGCTATTCAAACTTTAGCTACTACAGCAATTGGCGGTGTTGGTGGTGAATGGGAAGAAGTTGCTAACCAAGTTGACAGCTTCTTAGGAATGTCACTTTCTGGTCAGCCAAATGTTGGTGGCGCAATTGATGGGGAATACAGCGGTGGTAATGCCCAAGTTAGCGTTCGTGACTTACAATGGAAAGTTTTTACGCCACTTTTATTTAATATAGACAATTTTGGCTCTATTCAAAAAACTCCATTCGCATTTAATGCTAAAATGACCCGCATTAACAAAGCTTATCTAAAATTAAGAGAACAAATTCTTCCTTACATGTACGCTTTAACCAAAGAAGCTCAAACAGGTAATCCTGTAATTCGACCACTTTTCATTGCTTTTCCTCATGAACGTATTAACTATACTGATCAAATTAAACATGAGTTTATGCTTGGAGATAATTTCTTAATTGCTCCGATTACAAATGGTCGTGAAGATAGCAATGGTAATTCCATCAAAGATAATCTTTATTTGCCTAACCACCGTACCGTTTGGATTGATTTATTTACAGGTAAAAAGTTACTTGGTGGACGTTTCTACGACAAATTCCACTATCCACTTTGGCATTTACCTGTCTTTGTTCGTGGAGGTGCAATTATTCAAAAGAACCTGCGTAGTATGGATATTTTCCCTCAAGGCCAAAGCTCTAATATCTTATACGATGATGACGGTACCACTAATCAATATGAAAAAGGCCAATTTGCTACAACCAAGGTTGAAAGTTCATTAGATGGTGCAAACTTAGAAGTTACTGTTCATCCAACTGAAGGGAATTATGAGGGGCTTAACTTGCACCAAACTACCCGCCTTAATATTATGGCTGACCGCTATCCAGGTCGTGTAACTTTAAAGATGGACGACGAACCAATGGAATTAGTAGAATACCGGGATGAAAAGAGCTTTGAAAAAGCAGAATCTGGTTATTTCTTTAAGCAAGACTTCATGCCATGTAAAGAATTTGGTCAATTCACCGGTCAACTACAACCAGCTATTCAAATTAAAATTGATTCAAAAGATATATCTCAAAATGAATATAAAATCAGAATTGAAAACTTTAGCTATGCTGGTCAAGTTGAACGTCACGCAATTATCGATTCTGCAATGAGTTCACCACGTAGCGCAGCTATTTTAACTGAACGCTTAACTTCACGGAGTATTACTGTAACTTGGACTAATCCTCCTGCTTTTGCTCAAAGAAATGTAACAGCTGATATTGAAGTCAATGGATTAGTTCATACTAATATTGATGGCAATACTTTTACCTTCCATGAATTACAACCTAATACTCGTTATCGCTTTAGAATCAGAAATAAATTTGGTAACAAAGTTTCTGACTGGTCAGAATACTTTGGCACAAAAACTAAGCATGATCAAATGGATTATGCAATTAAAAATGTTAAAGTGGAAAGTACACTAAAAGAAAATCCTAAATGGCCACTTTCCAACTTAGTTGATTTACGCTTAGGAAGTGAATGGTTAACTCAAGAAAAAATAACTGATGATAAATATCTTGAATTAACTTTTAGCTTCGACCATATTTATAAATTAAGTCGTATGGTTTATGTACCTCGTTCACGTGATCACAAGGGACACATTCTAAGAGCTCAAGTCGCTATTTCAAAAGATGGTGAAAATTATAGCGATTATAGTAAAGAATACAATTGGCCAAATGATGCCAAAAATAAAGTTATTGGTATGCGGGATGTAATGGCTAAATCAATTAAGCTAAGAGTTTTACTTTCTACTGATGGTCTTGCATCAGCTAAAGAAATTTTATTCTTTGTAGCTAAAGACTAACTTATCAATAAAAAATCCACCAATTATAAAATTGGTGGATTTTTTTGTCATGCGGCAATTTTTAAATGTTCTAACCATTCAATACTTAAGTTAAACCAATGTGCCACATGAGGATTTACCTGCCATGGCTTATCTTTACTCTCTAAGTCAGGTAAACCTAGAGAATAACCATGCATCCCTTTATCAAATAAATGTGCCTCAAATGGTACATTCTTTTTTCTTAAAGCAGTTAAATATTCAATTGAATTGTCAATAAATACTACGGGATCATCATCTGTTTGAAAAATAAATGTTGGTGGTGTTTGCTCAGTTACACCCTTAGAAGTGTTTAAAAGTTCTGGTGATTTTGGTAACTTAGTCATTTCTGCAGGAGAAATCTTTACACCTATCTTAGTAATATCAATTAATGGATATCCCAGAATTGTGGCATTTGGTGCAACTTCATCATGCTTAAAACCAAATTCTTTTTGCCAATTTTCACTTTCTGCCATTACATTTACTGAACTTGCAACATGTCCACCTGCTGAAAAACCAATCGTAACAATTTTATCTGGATCAATTCCTAACTGGTCACTATTATCTCTAAAATACTTTATGGTGGTTAATCCACTAAGTGCAGCATCAGGATAAATTGGTTGAGGATCGTTAACTAAATTGTATGACACAATTGCGCAATCAAAACCATATGTTGCATAAGCTAAAGCAATCGGTTCACCTTCACGCAATGATAAGTGAGTAAAATAACCTCCCGGAAAAATTACCATTAATGGACGTTTTTGTACCAATAATTGAGGATCTTTTTGTAATTGGTAATAATCTACCTTAAACTTCAAATTATTAAAATTAGTTAACTCCAAATGTTGAATTTCCATAAACTACTCCTTGCTATCTTTAGTCAAAGTATAAGCTAAAAACCATGTTGTTAAGGGAATGGTTAATAACACTCCAATAAATGAATAAATAATAATCATACTTTCATCTATAAAAAGCTTATCATTTAAAATCTCAAAAAGTGAATAGTTTAATCTCATATACCAAATAAAAAGTGGCAAAAAACTACCGAACATTCCAAATAAAATAGTATTAAGCGCTGTACCTAAAATATCCCCACCAACTTGATTACCATTATGTAATAAGTGCACTCGATCAATATGAGGATCATGCCGTTTTAGTTCTAATAAGCCGGCACTCATCGCTACACTTGCTTCAGCAATTGCACCAAGGGCGGAAAAGATTGCCACAACAATCGAAATTTGAGGAAAACTAATACCCACATTTAATGATAAACCAACTAATTCTTCACTAGCTTGGTCTCCAAAACCACCAGTCTGAGCAAAGTTTTCAAAGATAACAATCATTATAATAACTATTAGACTTACCAATAATGCTACAAAAAATGAATTTTTAGCCACAAGATAATCATGTGTCCCTAAATAAATAATTGTTAGTAGTTTAAGTGGAATAAAAATGATTCCTACCCAAAAAATACTTACTCCCCACGAGATAAGAAGTGCTACTAAAATAATTAAACACGCATTGATAATCACGCTTAAATAACTCTTTATTCCGGTCTTTCCACCAACAGCAACCATTAGAATAAATAATAAAATTAATAATGCAGTCAAAGTGGTCATCTAGCCACCCTCTTTTTCAAAAATATCATACTACACAGTGTTGAAAAAATAACTGTTAAGACGATTCCCACGGCAGAAATTAAACTTTGAATAACACCAAGTGATAAAGCAAATTGAAAAGTATAAGTTAAAGTATTATTATCACGCAAATATAATATCGTCATCGGTAAAGCTTCGGCCATAAAAATTAAAACTAATACATTAATTAATGGGCCCATAATTTCTTGCCCCATTGTTCGACCGCTAATAATTAATTCTTTAATAGTTAAGTTCGTCTTATGTTTGCACAAAGCATACAGACTAGAGACAATGTCTGTTGCTTCATCCATCACAGCCCCTAATACTCCTAATAATGTTTGAGCTAAAAATAAAGAACGAGGATCTTGTGTTGCATAGTCCACTGCTTCATATTTAATACCTGATTCATGGGTAAATTTCATAACTAAATAACATATTCCAAAAGAAATAAAAACTCCCAATAGGGTTGAAATCAGTGTGACTAACATTTTTTTATTGAAACCTTGTGCCAAAAGTAGAGAAAATAAAGCAAATAAAATGATAGCCGAACCATAAATTAAAAATGTCTTTGTCCCATTTTCAACAATATCTAATTTAATGACAAAATAAAAAATTATTGCATTCAAAATTAATGATGCCATTAATAATATGGTATGTTTTCCAGCCAATAAAACCAATAAGCTCAACATTATAGAAAAACCTAGAATTAATACCCAGTCCCGCTTTGGACTCATAACTTTAGCTTTATGCTTAATAAAAGCAACAATCACTCGTTGCCCAGGACGATATTTATAAGTTACAGCTTGTGAAGGAGCATACGTATTGACTACCTTATAAGTCTTTCCTTTGTTTTTACCAGAAAGTACTTTTATCTTCATAGATTGTTGACGCACTTCATCTTCATTTTTATATGTATCTTCAGTTTTATTAACCAGTTCATCCTTAATGTATCTACTGGTAATTTGGGCAATTGGCCTCGTTGCCAAACTTGTTGAAAAATATGTCCAACTTGTTAGTATTATTCCGATTAGCAAAATAATAATACTAGCTATTATTTTTTTATTTGATTGCAAATAATTCCTCCCCTTTTTTGCACTAATTATAATTATGCTACTATGGAAACAATGAAAAAACCATTGTCACAAGTTTTAAGGGGATTATAAAAAATGGAACTAATGACTTCAACCTTTACTCTGGTCATGGCTGCAGCAATTAGTATCATTATTGCTCAGGCAATTGACCGAATTTCTGTTAATTATATCAGTATGTTTGTCGGGGTCGTGATTGGGTTAATTCCCATTCTAAATCACCATGTCGCTGCTTTTGATACCGAAATTTTTATGGAATTAATTATTGCACCCTTGCTTTTCTTCGAAGGACAAAAAACACGTGTCCATAATATTCGTCGTAGTTTAAAAGCTATTATTGGTATTACAGTGTTAATGGTGCTATTAGCTGTAATTACTGCCGGATTCAGTATTCACTGGATTACTGGTGTGGGGATTGCGATGTCCTTTATTATCAGTAGTATCAGCGCTCCAACAGATGCCACTGCTACTGAATCAGTTACTAATAATCTTAAAGTACCACGTAAAATTGCGGCAGCTTTAAAATCAGAATCACTGTTTAACGATGCATCCGGTATTATTTTATTAAACATGGCAGTCCTTTGGTTTGAAAACGGTCATGTTAACTATGGACAAACTATTAGGGATTTCCTTATATCTTCAGTCGGAGGCGCTGCCGTAGGTGCTATCATCGCTGTAATTATTATTATCATTCGACAAATCCTAGTTAGATCCAAGTTTAATTCTCTAAATGCGCAAAATTTAATCTATATTCTAACTCCGATAGTCATCTATGCTATTTCTGAACATGTCGGTGTTTCAGGAATTATTGCTGTTGTGGTAGCAGGTTTAATGCATAATGCCGAAGCACAGTACTCTGTGTTGTTAAATTCTAGACAAGTTCACATGGGAAGAGATTTAGAAGGTTTAATTTCTGAAATTTTTAATAGTATGGTTTTTGTTATCCTAGGATTAATGCTAGTAAGAATTGGACGAACTCGAATTTTTAATTCTGATGTGTGGCGTTGGATTACCGTAGGTATTATTATTTACTTGGCTAATTTATTAATTCGTTATCTTTATAGTCGTTTATTTATGCACTTTTCCAAACAAGAGGCATCTATCTTCTCTTTTGGCGGCGTGCACGGTGCTGTCACTCTGGCTTTAGCATTGACTTTATCATCAAAATTTTTAGGTCAGGATAATTACAACTTAGTCATGATTTCAGAAGCTGTTTTAATTTTATTAAGTATGATTATCCCAACTATAATTTTTCCATTTATGTTGGAACATAAAATTGATAATCAAGATGCATTAATTAAAGTTGACAAAATTCGAAACGAAATGGTTAAAAAAGCTATTTTCACAATTCATCGAATGTATCTACCTCGAAGAGTCAAGAGACAAGTAATATTTACGTTGATGACACAAAAGCAGGCCATTAATACGCGACAAATTATGCACGCTATCATTAGAACAATTGATCAACCTAATCTTTCTGATGAAGAAATATACTTACAACGCCTAGCCTTCATGCGAGCTTTTACCATTGAACGAGAATTTTTAGAAATGATTGGTCAAAAGGATGCTCGCTATCGCACTTATATTCTTAAACTCTACAACGAAGTATTATTAGCTGAATCATTGATTATTACTGAAAACGAAGACTAAAAAGTGTCTGGGAAAAAACTAGATACTTAAAATAGAAAATGTCTGGGAAAAAACTAGATACTTAAAATAGAAAATCCGTTAGAACTTGTTTGTTCTAACGGATTTTTTCTATACATTA
>NZ_JAAVAU010000032.1 GCF_014803895.1 Lactobacillus sp.
AGCTTATTTATTATATCATCACTTTTTTAGTATTGCAAGAAAAAGTTTTTCTTTTTCTTTACCTCCTCAAGCGACGTACATTACTTTACAGGATTTTTTTATTCTAGTCAACCTTTTTTTGTAAAAAATGTATTTAATCTAAACTCCTAATAGATAGACCTACTTTAAGACTCTTATCCTGATTATTAAATACTCTTAGCCAATACTTTCCACTCCCCTTTACTGTAATCCATGTATCACCTTTAACAGATAAACGTTTAACTAATTTTTCATTGTTAATAATTTCTATAACAGCTTTCTGTTCTCTTTTCTGTGAAATATGAATTCGACAACCTTTATTACTGTTAATAGGACTAGTAGTGGCTTCGTTTACTCCTTCATATAAGCCGCCTTCTCCATAAGTTTCGTATTTTTTTCTTTTAAAAATCATTTTTCCTCCTAACTAAAAAATCCTTCTTTATTTTAAGAAGGATAATTAGTACTAATAAGTTTGCATTTTATTCAATGGCCAATAACGCCAAATAACTTTGCCTACAATTGCACTTTTCTTTACATAACCAAAGTAACGACTATCTTTAGAAACATTTCGATGATCACCCATTACAAAATAAGAATTTTTTGGTACTTTGTTCCCTAAATGCAATGACTCTAGAGAAAAATTATTTGTATAAAGCTGTCCCTTTATATTGTATTCTTTCTTCCCTTCGGTTAAATAGGACTCGTTAACCTTTTTTCCATTGATATAAAGTTGATCATTTTTATAGCTAATACTATCACCAGGTACACCAATAATTCGTTTAATATAAAGTGCTCCCGGTTCATCTGGTGCATTCAAAATTACAATATCACCACGCTTCAACTTAGTATTTCTTACCGAAATAACACGATCTCCAGATTCAAAGGTCGGCTGCATTGATGGACCTGAAACAGTATCATTACTCAAAAAGAATTTAAATACAATTCCAAATATTGCCCAAATAACTATAACAATTGTCGCTATTTGCAATATATCTTTTAATAACGAATCTTTTTTCTCCATAAATAAAAAATCCTCCTACTTACATAGGAAGATTTTAGTATAAAAAACTATATTTTACTAATTAATTATTCACCAAGTTTAGGTTGCTTAGTAATAACTTTCATGCCATGCATGTATGGGCGCAATACTTCTGGGACAGTTACACTACCATCTTCATTTTGGTAATTTTCTAAAATAGCAGCTACCGTTCTACCTACAGCAAGACCTGAACCATTCAAAGTGTGTGCTAAGTGAAGCTTACCATCTTCATCACGATAACGAATTTGTGCACGACGTGCTTGGAAATCAGTACAATTAGAACAACTTGAAATTTCACGGTATTTATCTTGAGCCGGCATCCAAACTTCAAGATCATAAGTCTTAGCACTAGTAAAACTTGCATCCCCAGTTGATAAAGCTACCACATGGTAAGGCAAGCCAAGTTTTTGTAATAAATGTTCCGCATTATGGGTTAATTTTTCCAATTCCTCCCATGAACTTTCCTCATCAACAACCTTAACCATTTCAACTTTTCTAAACTCATGCATTCTAATTAAGCCACGAGTATCACGACCAGCAGAACCTGCTTCACTTCTAAATGCTGGTGACATAGCAGTGATGTTAATCGGTAGCTGCTCACTATCAAGAATCTTACCACGGAAGTAATTAACCAAAGGAACCTCAGCAGTAGGAATTAAAGTTAAATCTAATGGCTTAGTTGGATCATCATTATCCACGATGGTATAAACATCTTCTGTAAACTTAGGGAATTGACCGGTTCCTTGCATAGAATCGCGATTTACCATGTATGGAGTAATCATTTCAGTATAACCATCTTTAATATTTTCATCTAAGAAAAAGTTAAAAACAGCACGTTCTAACATAGCACCTGCACCTTTGTAATAAACAAAACGAGCAGCAGAAACCTTAGCAGCAGTATCCCAATCTAAAATATTTAAATCAGTACCGATATCCCAGTGGGCTTTAGGCTTAAAGTTAAATTTAGTTGGTTCTTCCCATTTACGAACTTCTTCATTGTAGCTTTCATCTGGACCGATTGGATCAGAATCAGCAGGGAAGTTTGGTAAACGAAGTAAGATATAATTTTGTTTTTCAGTCAATTCATTAACTTCATTATCTAAATCTTTAATTTCTTTACCTACTTCACGCATTGCAGCAATTGCATCACTAGCATCTTCTTTATTACGTTTAGCTTGTGCAATTTGATCAGAAACTTCATTACGCTTCTGCTTCAAAGTTTCACTCTTTGTCAAAGCTTCACGACGCTTCTTATCAATTTCAACTAATTTATCAAGTTCTTCTGGCTTGATTCCTCTAGTTGCTAACTTTTCTTTAGACCAATCAAGGTTTTCACGAATAACTTTAATATCGAGCATTTTTTCCTCCTAAAAATAAAAAAAGCCGCCTCATCCCATAATGGGACGAATCGACTCACGGTTCGCGGTACCACCCAGCTTTGGTATAAACCACTCTCTACAGCAATAACGGCGCTAACCGTGTAGAATTACCTACCCACAATTGAAATCTGGAAATGACATTCACCTACTCACACCAACCGTAGGCTCTCTGAAGTTGTCTTAGGATTTCGTGTTTAGTTGCATTATAACATGCCAATCCTGTGGTGTTAATACAAAAAACTTTTCTTTATAATTAAAAAGCTCAGAAACTTCATTATAATCAACAGTATAAACATACCGAAAGCCTAGTTTTTTTAGTAAATTTTGCGAGATTTCATTATTAGCAAATGTTCCAGCCCAAATTTGATTTTGATTTAGATTATCAAAAGCATAATTAAGGACTATACTCAAAGCTTCTACCATATAACCTTGATGCCAATAGTTTCTATCCATCATAAACCCCAACGACTTGGTGGCAAGTAATCCGGCTTCACCATCAGTCCCACGATTATATAGCTCTACTAATCCAATCATTTGATCATTTTTCTTTAAAACTATAGCGTAACTATATTGTCGTTCACTATATATCTTTGCACCCTCCTGTGCTTTTTCTAAAGATGAGTAGTCACTATACCCTGCCATTTTATGATAGATTGGGTCTTGTCCCCATTTAAAAAGAACAGGTGCATCTTCTATCCTTACTTTTCTTAAATAAATTCTTTTTCCCGTTAACATTAATTACCCAATAACTTCATTACCCATTTAGCACCATACATCAAACCAAAACTATAAGCTGCAATTGTCCAAGGTTTACCAAGAAGAATGATCAGTAAATAAGTTGAAAATTTCATTTCAGTTAATCCAGAAATCATACATAAAATGTCATCTGGCGCAGCTGGTGCAATAATACATATTGCAAAAATCCAATTATATTTTTTTTGATTTTTAGTCCATTTCATATATTTTTGATAAGTTTCTTCAGAAACTAGATGTAAAATAAATGGTTTTCCGTAATATCTAGCCAAAAAGAAAATAATTATTGATCCGATACAAATTCCTACATAGTTGTATATAAATCCCCATAGTGGCTCAAAAAAGACAACACCACCTAACAAAGAAATTCCCCCTGGAATAATAGGAATCACAACCTGTACAATTTGTATCAAAACAAATACAATGCGTCCAATAACCTGTTTATCGGCCAAATAAGCTTTCATTTTTGCTTGGCTATCAAAAATGCCCAATCTATACCAATAAATAGTAAGTAAAATAATCAGAATAGTTGATACAATTGTCAAAATATTAATCAATTTTCGGCTAGTTTTCGTAGACATCCGCTATGCCTCCTTTTCTTATCAATATCATACCAAATCTTTGATCAAAATATCTTTCTATATTAACTTTAAGGCACAATAACTATTATTTAAACTCATTTATCCTATAATTAAAAAGGATATAAGAATTAGATGCGATGAGGTTTTATTATGGTTTTAATAAAAAAAGATATTTTATACGATGAAAAAAAGAATTTAGCAACTGATATTTATTTTCCAAACGACACTAACTCTGAAACCAAAATTTTAATTTTTTGGCATGGTGGTGGCTGGTTTCGTGGCAGTAAAGATACACTCCAAAATATTGGAGTTAGCTTAGCTAATGCAGGATTTATGACCTTAATTCCGAATTATAGTCTAGCTCCAAAGTATCATTTTCCCACCGCCCATCAAGATAGCGATAATTTCATTCAATGGTTACTCAATTCCCAATACACAGACGACGATGATTTAAAAAATATCATGCAAATTGGCGCTAGTGCTGGAGGCACTCTTGCTTTGTACTTAGCCGGAAAATATGGTTTTCCCACAGTTACCTGGTCAGCTCCAGTAGACTTTTCAAATTGGATGAAGCAACATTCTCAAACTGTTCCAGCTAAAGATGCAGCTAATGAATTAAATTTAACTGATTCACATCAGATAAAAGATGCATTTTATAAATATTTTGTCTTAACTTATGCAGGCAGCGAAAACTCCGACATATTAACTCAAATGGACGCAAGTAGCTATAATTTTACCCATTTAAATCGCTTAAAAATGATCAATTCAGCTAATGAACTAACTTCTTTAGAAAGCGTCTTAAATTTTGTAAAATTTCTTGCTAAACACGATCATGAAGTAGAACTCCTAGTTATTAAAGGAACAGGCCATGCAATGGACTACGCTGATGAATACTTAGATGAATCTGTTGACTTTCTTTATCAAACCATAAAAGATCAAGAAAAAAAGACTAGATAAATACCATGAGTAAAAGTGCTTCCTTTAATTAATGAAATTATGAGAATAGTTAGTTATTAATCTTGCAAAGTAATAATTTTTTATAAGAAAAAGGAGTTGACCTATACAGATCAACTCCTTATTTTTTTAAATTTTTTCCTGCAATTAAAGTAGTTAAAATGCTCGAAATAAATAAAAGATAAGTTGAAATACCAAAGGAAATTGCATTTGCTATCATTTGTTGTGCCTTTGCATCACTTACTACACTACTATCTGTTATTCCAATCGATTTACCTGCATTTAAGAAAATTAATTCAAAAGCACAGATAAATAAAATAATCGTTTCAATTACCGCTAGCCCAAAAGTCAATTGACGATTATATTTTTTATTCCTTAAAGTAACAACAATCACTATAATTGGAAAAAGTACAAAAACTAACCACAAGCCATATCCAATAAGTGAGTATTTTCCACCAAGACCACCTAAATTTAATAGCATTTTAGAAATAGATAATGCTTGGAAACTTTCCATTGAACTAGAAGAAAATGGCCCATAAAAAACTGTCAATAAACTTAATGCAGCCATTAATATAACCCCAAATTGACTAGCAGTACGTTTTTGTTTTATCTTAATAGGTTTAGAATTTGAGTCTTTACCTAATTTATTATCTAAACGGGCCTTATGAGACTTAATTTTACTTTCGCCCTGTTCAAAAGAATTAACGACATCAGAACTTACTTTATTTACTTTCTGAGTCAAACGCTTATCGACAGTATATTGTTCAGGCTTTTTATTTTTATCACAAACAACAAATAGCCAAATCATCAAAGCAAAAAAACTAAACCAACCTAATAACCTGGAAAAACTCATTAAGATTAGCAATAATATTCCCACTAAAAAAACAATAGTTGCATTTACACGAATCCAGGTAATCATTGCTGCTACCGTACTATTTTGTTTTTTAGGAGTAAATTCCTCTTCACGAATTGTACGCCTAGTCATTTTAGGGGTATCTTTTTCATCTTTATTAGTTTCCTGAACCTGTTTATCAGTTAAAAATTCTTCATGAAATTTTTTTAAGTTAAAACCACAATGAGAGCACTTTTCATCGTTTTCATTTATATTTTGACCACAGTTAGGACATTTCATATATATTCCTCAACATTCTTTTATTATGCTGTCTTATGACGTGATTTACCCGCTAGTTTTACTACAAAAATTGCCATTATTAGTAAAATGATAATTCCAATTACTACACCAATAATCTTCTTAGTATCGCCATGAAAAATAGCATCCCCACCAAAGGCATATAAATACGATGTTGGCAACATTCCAATTACAACCATTGGGAGATATTTTTTCCAGTTTATCTTCATTCTAGCACAGGCATAGTTGACCAAAATACTTGGGATAAAAGGTATCATAAAACCTATGGTTAATCCGGCTAAAGGATGATTCTGATGCATCAAAAAATTCAAAATTTTATTCTCTTTAAAATGATGTGAAAAATTAAGTTTTTTAATCAATAACATAATTATGCTATTACCTAAAATATTTCCTAGCCAATTAATTAACAAGCCTAGCCATGGCCCGTAGCATAACCCTGCTAAAATACATACTAAAGAGTTTGATAAGCCTGGAATAGCATTTAAAATTGCTATTAAAATCAATAAAAATACGCTGTCCCGAATTTCATGTCGTCTAATCAAAAACAATAGTTTTTTCTGCGTATCGCCAGTAGGATGTAATAAAAGGTCAATTTCCGGTCGATAATCTCGATAAAGTAAATATACTAACAGCCCTGCTAATAATAATCCGACAATTATCAGAATAGTCTTTCTAAACTTCTTTCCCATATCAATACTTTCGTTAACTACTAAATAAACTAAATTACATCAATTATCTATCAATCTTATTTTCTAACAAATTCTTCTAATAAGCAAAAAAGTTCGTAGTAAAAACTACAAACTTTTTAAAATAAGCCTTTATTGATTATTAGAAGCGTTTTTCTTTTTGCCCCACTTAAAGTGAAGGCCTTCGTAAGTAATCTTCATTGCTGCTGACATATTAATTGGAATTAAGAATACTAACAACAACAAACCAAAAATAACTGTCAACGCTACTTCAATTAAAGTTGGCACACCGGAAGGCATTAATGCTGCAAAAGTACCACCTAAGATAACAGCAGCGGAAATAACTACAACACCAATTGCAGTACATGCCTTTAAGATTCTTTCACTAGCTGTCATGCTATGATCCTCAATTCCTTCTTCACGATAACGCATCATTAAGAAAATACTATAATCTACACCAAGTGCAATCAACATAATAAAACTGAAGAAAGGTGTATTCCAAGTAAGCATAGATCTATGCATAATGTGTTTTACAACTAATTCATTAATCGATAATGAAGTAAAGTAAGCAATTAGCAATGTACCTAAAATAAACACAGGTTGTAATACTGAACGAGTAATAATCATCAAAGCAATTCCGATACCAATCAACATAATTGCAGCAGTTCTTAAAAAGTCACCGCTGGCAATCTTTTGGGTATCATAAATCTTTTCAGATTGACCACCCATGGCTACAGTTGCGTCATTTAAGTCAGTACCTTGAAGTGACATTTTAGCCATTTCGTTAAGTTCATTAGCCTTTTTAGCCATCTTCAACGAACTTGGATTACCCTTAAAAATAATCATAATCTTAGTAGCCTTTTTATCTTGGCTCAAGTAGTTATCAATAGCTGGCTTAAAAGTTGCGGATTTTAATACACTAGTTGGAATATAGAAAGTATCTGCAGCTGCTGACTTACTTAACGGATTAGTGTAATCTTCAATTTTACCTAAACCTTTATTAACTTTCTTAATACCTTTAGTTAATTCAGGTGATTGTTTATAGAGTTTTTTTGCTCCTGAATTCAGCTTATCAGCAGCAGGCATAGCTTCACCAATAGCGCTTTGAACTTGCGTCAATCCACCTTGTAATTGAGTAATTGCACTTGCAGCACCAGGTAAAGCAACATTTGAAGCCGTAGCTACTTCACCAACTGCACTTCTTAAGGTAGAAAGTTGGCTCATACTACTTTGAAGACCTTGCATGCTTGAAGCAACATTAGTCATGGAGTTAGCCAATGAACGATCGGCTACACCAGCTGCTTGTAAATTATTAGCTACTTGCTGTAATTCACGACCAGCAGCTGCTTGTTGGCTATTAACCTTAGTCTGGACACCTTGCAAAGTTTGTTGCATTGCAGCACCCATTACGGCCTGTTGAGTAGAAGTTAACTGAGCTTGATTTGCAACAGTTTGATATTGAGACATAATTTGTGAGGTATTCACATTTGATCCAGAGCTAGCACTTTGAACATTTCTTAAACTATTACCAGCAGAAGTTAGGTTGCTACCGATATTTTCAGCTTGGGTACCAACATTATTTAAATCACTAGTAATACTTGAAGTATCTGGCATTTGCGCATTTTGAAGCCCGCTATTAATTTGTTGAATACCATCATTGATTTGTGGCAAACCACTTTGAAGTTGAGCAATTTGACTTGAACTGCTGGACATTTGCTCACTTAATTGGTCATTCATTGAACTTAAGCCACTAGTTAATTGTTCAGTCCCATCGCTTAACTGTCCTAGACCTTTAGTTAATTTAGCTGAGCCTTTATCTAATTTAGTTAAACCTTTTCTTGCACTACTCAAACCACTATTAACTGTCTTAAGTTGGTTGTAGAGATATAGATCACTAACCTTTTTACCAGCTGGTTGAGTAATTGACATTACACTTGAAACATCTTTATCTTTCTTGATTTTCTTAGTAAGAGAATCAATTTCTTTAAGATATTTTTCCTTATCAAGTTTTTTATTACTTTTAATGTATAAAGTAGAATATTCTGCAGTACCCTTGGTAAAGTGATCCTGCACTACTAATAAACCAGCTTTAGCAGGCACGGAATCTTTTAATTCATCAGCATCATCATAATTTAAGTTATTAGAATATTGCAGCATGAATGGAACAACTACTACCGCTAATACTGCTAAAAAGATAAGCGGGTACTTTAAGGTGTTCTTTGATAACCAATTCCACAATTTTGAGCTAGATTCTCCATTAAATTGCTTGACTGGCCAAAACATCTTTTCACCTAAAGTAGCCATAAAGAATGGATTCAAGGTCAAAAGAACTAACAATAGAACAGCTACACCTACAGCTACACCTACAGCTGAGCGATAAATAGAGAACTTAGCTAATCCTAAAGCACTAAAACCAATTAAAATCGATGAACCTGAAAATAAGATAGTCTTCCCGGCTTTTTTACGAGCATCCTTAGCTGCTTCATACCGGTCCATATTATTACCCAGGTTTTCCTTAAACTTGTCATAAAGCAAAATATTATAGTCAGTACCAATTCCGAATAATACTATAACCATAAATACTTGCGTAAAGTTAGAGAATGGGAAGTTAAAATGTTGTACTAAGTTTGTTACTAATGAGAAAGATACAAGGAATGAAACTCCTACAGTTAGTAATGAAATTAAAGGTACAATTGGTGAACGGAATACCAAAACTAAAACAATAAAGATAAAAATAACAGTGATTACTTCAGTTTTTTTGATTCCTTGTTGAACTTCTGCTGAGAAATCATCCTGTAGAATCTTTGCACCAGTTACATATGTTCTTAATCCCTTAGTTTTAACCGCCTTAATGAGTGCTTGATTTGTAGCAGCAACCGTGGAATGGTTGTTATCAATATTTAATTGAACCATTTCCGTAGTTTTATCTTTAGAAACCAGCTGAGCCTTTGCAGCTTCATTATCGTTAGGCGTTAACATTGATTTAATACCCAAGTTTTTCTTATTATCTTGAAGGTATTGAATCGTATTATTAATTTGAGACTTATCTTCACTTGTAAGCTTGCCATTCTTTTTATTAAAAACAATAGCAGTTACATACGTGTTATCTTGATTATGCCCCCAATGGTTTTCAATATTGGTGGCAATTGAGCTTTCAACATTTTTAGGAAGTGTAACATCCGAATGAGCACGCGTTAAAGCATTCACATTCGGTAATGCCACTACAGCAATTATCAAAATTGCTAACCATGCAATTAATGATCCAACATGGTTCTTGATGAAATTCTTCATCGAGCTAATTTCCTTTCTTTAATAGTTTTCCTCTGATTAACCTTTACTTTTGGCGCAACAAGTCTAAGAAGTAATTGGTGATAATTATCATTTGATTGTTCCTTAGTTTCATCACTAAACATTTGTGATCTATCTAAGAAAACATAACCTAGCACAGCTGCTAATAATCCATGTACAGATACTACATTTTTATTATCAACATCAAGTTTCTCACCTAATTTTACAATCTCATGTACTTCTTTTTTTACCGTAGAATCATTTCCAATTTCATCTACGTTATAAAAAATACTTGACATTGCATGATCATTCAAGAGGAAATTTCTAATTTCATCTGCAAAAGCAAATAAAGCATTTCGTCCTGAAAGTCCAATTATCTTCTGGACCAATTGCTGATGCAAAACTTGTAATCTCTTAACACAAATTAAAGATAGTAGCTCACGGCGATTAGCAACATAATGATAAAGTGACTGGGAACGAATATTTAACTCTTGAGCTAAATGCGGCATTGTTAAGGCACTCAAGCCATCATCATTAATTATTTTAGTCGCTTTATCAATGACTTTTTCTTTATCTAAAGTCCTGTGTTTAGTAATGATATTCACCTCCAATTTTTCTATACTCAGATACTATATCACCAAACCATGTAGATTACAATCTACAATCTGTAGATTTTTCTCTACTTCAACAAAAAAAGAATCTACTTCTGTAGATTCCTGTCTAAATTATTTTTGATGGGCAGCTGTATTAATTTTCTTTCCTAAACTTCCATAGTCAAAATTATCTTTCTCATTTAAGCAAGCTACTGCATAATTTTTTCCATTAACTTCTACCAAAGCAACACTACCATTGGAACCACTAATTCTGTAGGATGTCCCAGATATCTTCTCAGTTAGGCCTTTATTTTTAGAACCTGTCATATAACCGATAATCTTAGTATCATGCATGATTCCTAATACTTTTCCTTGATACAAAGTTTTTATTACTTTAGTCATGTCACTAGCGCTAGTTTTACCAACATCCCCAGAACCAAACTTACCAGTGATTTCAGTATCAGTAGCCCCAAACTTTTTAGCCACGGCATTAACTTGTTTATAACCAATCTTATTTAAAAGAATATTAGCTGCTACATCACTATCTTGACTAACCATTACAGTTCGAATATAAGCATAACTATATTGCAAACCAGTTTGTAACATTTTATCTTTTGTACTTAACTGATCAGTCGCCTTTATCTTATAAGCATGATTAGCAACTATCTTCTTAGTTTTAACAGCATTTTCATACGCTAATAGGATATAAAACTTCAAACTATTTTTAGCTTTTAAACTAGTTTGACTGGTATTAGTCACACTAGCAAAATTATTTGATTTATCTAAATCAATAAAACTAACTTGATAGGCCTCTTTTTGATTTCCAATACTCTTTTCTATTGCCTGAATAATTTTTTTATTACTCCCTTTAGCAACTTTAACCTTTGAAGTAGTCTCGGATTTAGTAACTTTATCCTCGCTCTTTTTTGAAACTGTACTCTGTTGCTTTTGGCTAGATTTTACAATTTGCGATTTTTTAGTTACTTTTGTAGTGTTCCCATTATAAACTTCTATCTTTGTAGTTTTAATTCGATTAATATTTGTCATATAAAATGCCAGACTGCAAAAAGCAACTAAAGCTGACCCAAAAAATATTTTATTTTTCATAAGATTATTCCCTTGTACTTTTTTTAAGTTTATTTTATCATGCTAAAAATGATAAAGTATTAAAAAGGTTAATAGGTTTTGTTTATTAACCCTAGACCATACATATAAAATTATAATATAATGTATGCGTTCACAAATTAATCTTTTTAGGTTAAAATAAAACTTTAAATTTTAAATAGGAGAATTGATTTTCTATTATGATGAAATACATGATTGGTATTGACGCTGGTGGTACTCACTCCACTGCTATCGCCTACGATGAAAACGGTAAAGAATTAGGTCGTGCAGAAAGCGGTCCAGGTCAAATTAATAACGATTACGAACTTGGCTTAAAGAATATCGCTGCTGCAGTTAATGAACTACGTGATAAGATCGACGGCGATTGTATGAAAGTTTTAGCAGGTATTGCAGGATTATCTGTTGTTGGTAACGCTCCAGAAGTAGCTGCTACCATCTCTTCAATGGTTGGCAACATCCCAACTCGTGCTATTACTGATTCACTTTTAGCTCTTTACAATGGCTTAGAAGGTGCTGACGGTGCTTTAGTGATTGCTGGTACTGGTTCTGTTGTTAATGGTCGTCAAGATGGTTCATTAATTACTGTAGGTGGCTATGGTTCATTACTTGGCGACGAAGGTAGTGGTTACGCTATTACTAAAGCTGCCCTCCAAGCTGCATTATTAAAATGGGACAGACGTGAAGAGAGCTCATTAGTTGATCTTTTCGTTAAAATTTGGAATTTAGATTCAATGAATGACGCAGCTGCTAAATTTTATACTATGACTAGTCCTGAAGTTGCTTCAAATGCAGTTGAAATTGCTAAACTTGCTGATAGTGGTAATGAAGAAGCTCGTAATATTATCCAACAACAAGCTCACTTCCTTGCTCGTGATATTATCATGTGTCTTGACCGCTATGAAGATCCAAAACCAATGCGTGTAGCTTTAACTGGTTCTGTACTTTCTAATAACGCCATGATGCGTTCATTCATGGAAGATGAAGTTAAAGAAAAATACCCAGACGTTATCTTCAGCGTTTCAAACGGCGAAAATGCACGTGGTGTTATCTTCGACAAGAGTAAGGATTACCGTTACTTCACTAATCATGAAGATGACAAATAAAATTCATTTATATCTAAAAAGGTTCGACACATTTCGTCGAACCTTTTATTTTACACAAAAATCTACAGTTGTTTTCTCATACCAATATGCTTAACTCCACCTTCTAAAAAGTAGTTACCTTCAGTTTCGTAACCCAATTTTTCATAGAATTTTTGAACATATGCTTGAGCATGACAAAAAATACTATCTGCATGAAGTTCATTTTTTAAATACTCATGAACTGCCTCTAACATTTTTTGACCTAAATGTTCCCCGCGAGCTTTTTCAGAAATTACTACGCGTCCTAAAGTCCACACACCTTGATCATTTTGAAAAATACGACAAGTAGCTAAAGCATCTGTTTTATCAGTATTTAATAAAAATACATGGATTGACCTCAGATCTTGATTATCTAATTCAGGTAAAGTAATTTTTTGTTCAGCTACAAAAACTTCACTTCGTAAGCGAAAAATACAGAAAGCTTCGCGTCCCGACATTTCATTAATCTTTTTGAATTCAAACTTCATATTTAAGCCTCGTCAGTTAAAGTTTTTACCAAAATATAATCAGTCTGCGGATCATTACCTACAACAAAGGTATGTTGACTAACGCGTTTAAAACCATCTTTGTTGTAGAAATTTTGAGCATTAAAGTTATTTTCCCATACACCGAGCCACATATTATCTTTATTATTTTCACGGGCAATTTTTTCGGCTAATTTGATCAATACTAAGCCCAGACCACGGTGCTGATATTCGTGAGTTAGATAGATTCGCTCTATTTCTAAAGCATTTTCCGCAACATCTTCGCTCTGAGCATCTGCTTCATTTACTTTTAGATAACCCACAACTTTATCATCAACTAACAAAAAGAAAAAGTGGCTGTTAGGATTTTTAATTTCATTAAGTAATTTTTCTTCAGCATAAGTTTTATCTAAAAATTCTGTCATGTTTTCTGTACTATTATCAGCACCGAAAGTTTCTTTAAATGTTAAACGTGAAATTTTTTGAAGTTCTTTAACATCCTCAGTATCAACTTTCTTAATCATATAATCCATTAGTAGCCTCTTCTCCCACCGTTTTTAACAAAATTCCAGCTTCGTGAAGTATTACGTTCCACTTTGGCTAACAATTCATGTAACTGTTGTTTTTCATTTTCTGAAAGACCAGCTAAAGAGGTTTTATTAGAATAAGCATTCTCTTTTTCAATAACTTCTGCCATTCTCAAGCCTTTATCGGTTACGAAAAGACGCTTGATTTTTTTATTTTTTTCATCAGCTTCTTTGTGAACTAATCCTTGTTTTTCAAGTTTTTGAATACTACGAGCAGCTGTTGTACGATCAACATTCAATAAATTAGCCAATTGATCAGAGAACAAACCTGGATATTCTTTGATTCGGACTAAATATAAATATTGACCTCTGTTAAGATTAATTTTTTTAAATTCAATATTGGCAATAGAATCTAGTGCCCGGGCAATAGTTCCTATTTGATGTAAAATATCTTCGCTCATACTCTATCTTCCTTTCAAAATTATTTTATCTAACAATTGTTGTACTTGCAACGATTATATTTATATTTCTGGTCAATTTTTTTGATGGGAGTAAAATATAAAGCATAATTTATATATGGAGGTATATTTATGCATAGTTTTCTTAAAAAACTGGCGACTACAGTAGGGATAATATTTATTGTTTTGGCTGTTTTGATTTTAATTGATGCCCTCAACATTCTTCCTGGACCTTGGGGACAACATCTTGGATTAACATTTTTCTTTTTAGTTATTTTTATCTTTCTAATTCGTTGGCGTTTAACATTTTTAGCCACTTTGTTTCTTTCCTTCATCATCATGCTACACAAAACCGGTATGGGAATGACTCACGTTTCGAACTGGACGATCCTCGGGATTGCAATTCTTATTGGGATTGGTCTTTCCCTACTTTATCATCCATATGTTCGTTACATTCAACGTTTAATTAAAGGGGAAGAGCCGGTCCCTTTCAGCACTTTGCAAGAGCGGGATGATGATGCAGATGCAATTACAATTTATAGTCGCTTGAGCGACACTAGTCGAACTATTAGTGGCGAATTTGAAAAGATTAAAATTAATGCTAAATTAAGTAATTTAGATCTACACATGGATCAGGCTTTATTGGCTACACCAACTGGAAAAATTAATATTAAAGCAGAATCCAGTGACTTAATTTTATACATCCCCTTAGAATGGAAAATTGACACGGACAAGCTTCATAAAATTTCTTCAACAATTAACTTCAATGGCCCGGAAAATGGTACTACTAGTAAAGTTTTGTATATTGATGGCGATTTAATTAAGAGTACTTTGACAATTACTCGAGTATAAAAATAGAAAGTGGGATATCTTATGTCTACATTCAACCTCATCGGAATTGTCCTAACTTTTATAGTTGGAATTGAACATATAGGAATTTGTTTTTTAGAAATATTTGGTAAACCTGAAATGCAAGCTAAATCCTTCGATATGGATGTTAACTTCCTTCGTCAAAAAGCAGCTCGAATATCAATGGCTAACCAAGGCATCTATAATGGTATGCTGGGTCTTTTAATTATCTTGGCTTGGTTTATATTTCCAATGTACTATCTTTTAATAGTCTGGCAATTACTATTATTTTTCATTGTAATAGTCGCAATTTTTGGTGGCTTTACTGCAACTAAAAAGATCTTTGTAGTTCAAATGTTACCGGCGTTAATTGCTTTAATTTGCTTATTGATTTAATTTTACTAAAAAAGAGTAGTCTCAGGACTACTCTTTTTTGGAGTTAATTTTATTTTATTGGTTCCACGTACTTTGAAGTTTTGTTTTACCAGCTTCAATTTGTGAATTCCAACTCTTACCCTTCTTAGCTTGCGCTAAGATATTTTGCATAATTGGATTTAATTCAGTGTAAGCAGCATTACTATTAGTTACTACTGGAACACTGTATAAGTTCTTCATTGCTTTACTCAATTGAGCAGGAACTTTACTCTTAGTAGAATTCTTATAAGCAGATGAATTAATTACAGAGTTAGTTACTGGGATATAACCAGTTTGATTTGCCCATGTTAATTGTTGTTTCTTACTCAATAAGAACTTGATATACATAAAGGCAGCAGTTTTTTGTTCAGCAGTGCCTTTATTAAACATATAAATATCAGTACCTTGTTGCATATTATATTTTGAAGGACGAGGTGCAACGCCATATTGGAACTTATTACCTACACCCAACTTCACAAAACTTTCACCTGCACTAGTACCAACAAACATTGCAATCTTTTGATTAGAGAAGTCAGTTGAAAGGTACCCATCTGAACCGGCAGTCTTAAAGTAACCAGCCTTAACGCCATCTGCATAATAGTTGATAACTTTCTTAGACTTAGAACTTGTAAAGTTTAAATTCTTAGTAAAGTTCTCTCCTTCATCTTTCATGCCTAAAACATAGTAGTTAGATAGAGAATCAAATCCAGCACCAACAACCTTGCCTTTACTCTTCTTGTAAATAGTTTGGGCTGCTTTCTTTAATTCATCCATTGTCTTAGGAACTTTAACACCATACTTATCTAATAAATCCTTATTGTAAGTAAGCATTTCTACAGACTTATTAAATGGAATACCATATTGGGTATTGTTGATCTTAGCTCCATTTAATAATTCTTTTCTAATATCACTCTTGGCAGCCGAACCCCAGCCAATCTTGGTGTTGTTAATATAGGGGGTCATATCAACTAATCGCTTAGAGTTAGCCGCATTGATCAACCAACCCGGATAAGCTTGAGTAATAGTAGGCAAATTATTTGGGGATTGCAAGGTAGAATTAATCTTAGCTTGTAAATTTGTATAATTCCCTTGGTTCTCAAGCTTAATAGTAATCTTAGGATTCTTCTTTTCAAATTCCTTAGTTAAGCTCTTTAAAGTCTTTTCTTGAGTTCCACTCATACCATGCCAGAAAACTACAGTGGTCTTCTTAGTGATTTTAGTAGCAACCTTAGCAGAACTACTACTATTATTACTACTACTCTTGTTTGAGCAAGCAGTAGTACCTAAAAGAGCTAAAGCAGCAATGCTGATAGCAGCTAACTTTTTAGTGAACTTCATTAGATCCTCCCATAAAATAAAATATAAAATACAACAAATAAATTATTAATTTTAACTAAGAGTGAAAATTTCTCCACGCTTAGGTAAAACCCGTTCTCCAAATGGGTTTTCTTCTAATTCTGGATGCAATGTGTGCACCGGAGCCAAAATCTTTGGCTCAAAACCCGCAATAATTTCTTTAAGTTCCTTTACATCCGCATGCCCCGAACAGCGCAATGCCACGAACTCAATACCATGCTTTTCAAAACCTTCAACAAAAGGCTTGTAAGCAGGATCAAAATCGCCAAGTGGTTGAGCATTACTATGAATATAAAGCCCACCCTTTTGCAACCTATCATAATCCCCAACTGCTTGCCAGAAGAATTGATGATCATCAGCGAGTAAATCATCATAACTTACTTCTAACTCAGGCTGAAGATCAGCAATTTTTTCTTCTCCTGGCAAGTAATAATACGCCACATTTTTATCAAGAGCATTCTTCAATAATTCTGCTCTCTTGGCATGTAAAACTACCTTTCGTGGCGAATCAGAAATTATACGTAGAATTCTCTCAACATTGGTCAAGTAAGTATTAAAAGTAATCTGACGATGAGGATTATCTTTCTGATATTGGACGATTTGAGCAGTTAACTCATTTTCATCCTTAGGTCCTTGGAATTCCTCTCCGTTTTCTTCGGGGAAAGATACTCCCGTACCTTCAATAATCAACATGTCACATCCCTTACCCTTAGCCATAAATTCACGCACCCCATCAGGATGATAGCCATGCAAACGAATATCACCAGTATGGATAATCGTCTTATCAGGCGTGCGGATAATTAACCCCGTAGCACCATAAGCATCATGATCACTTGGCACTATTTCCAGGGTAATATCTCCGACTTTGATTGGTTCATTTAATTTAGCTGCAATAATAGGCCTAGTATAATTCTTTGCTTTACCTGCAGCTGGTAAGAGAAAGTCGCCATCTTCATTTAAAGCTGGTAACAAATTAGCAGTGATGGGACCAGCATATAAAGGAATTTCTGGTGCAAGTAAATTTAAAGCTTTACTGTGATCTAAGTGAACATGAGAAATATATGCTGCACTATGTTCCCACCGATTATGATCAATTTCTTTACCAGTGACTTTGGGATCATAGAAGTTAGGTACATCGCCGATTAATTGATTTTTAATCAAAACCTCGTAAGTTTCATCTTCTAAACTTAATCCTAATTCAGGACGATATACTTCACCTAAATCAAAGAGTACATGTGATTTATCATATGCAACTTCAATCATCGGTCCACCAATTGTGGTCAATCCATTATAAAAAGTCACTGTTGTTTTAGGCTTTAAGGTCATTTCGAACTACCCCGTTAATAATTTGTTTTCTAAAGATAAAGTAAATAATTAAGACCGGTAAAACTGTCAAAGTAGCTGCAGCTAACTGTAATTGCGTTTGAGCACCAGCATCACTGGCAAATGCCGACAAACCATTGTTCAACAATCTCATATTGTCTTCGTTAGTTACCAATAATGGCCACAAGAATGAATTCCAACCTGAGATAAAACTCAAAAGAGCTACCGTAATTAAACCACCTTTAGACATTGGTACTAAAATTTTCCAGACATATTCCCAATCCGAAGCGCCATCAATCTTAGCTGCCTTATAAATAGTGGGAGAAATGGCTGTGAAGTAACTTTGAAGATAATACATATAGAAAATTGAAGTTAAGAATGGCAATACCAAACCTAGGTAAGTGTTAAGTAAGCCCATTTGAGCAATAGTATTGTAGTTGGTAAAGATAATGGCTTCACCAGGAACCATCAATAAAGATAATAGAACCAGTTGAACAAACCCTTTACCTTTAAACTTCAAACTAGTCATTGCAAATGCACCTAAAATTGAAGTAAAGAAGGTAACTACCGTCGTTACGGTTGCCGTAATAAAGGTATTCAAAAAGTATCTCGCAAATGGTGCCTGTTCAAAAACTTTTTGATAATTACTCCAATTAAAGCTCTTAGGAATAATTGTTGGTGGGATGGTGGTAGTTTCTTGATATGACATCAATCCACCTAAAATCATATAGATAAATGGGAAGACGGTGATTATGGCAAAGATTGCGATAAAGAAATAAACCAAAATCATACCCCAACGAAATTTACTCTTTTTCTCCATCTTAGCTATTCACCTTCTTCATTAATTTTCTTTGTAAATAAGTTACAAATAAGATAAATATGAATAATACTACCGTTGCGGCCATCGCTACACCTGGAGTACCAACAATTTGGAACTTATTATAAATATAGAATACAGCTGTCATTGCTGAATTACCGATACCTGCTTGACCATTGAATAAAGCATAAACTTGTGTATAAATCTTGAATGCCCCAATGATATTAACAGTTAACAAGAAGGCAATAGTTGGTATAAGTTGTGGCAAAGTAATTCTCCAAAATTTTTCTCTGTCACTAGCTCCATACATATTAGCTAAAACATAGTAATTTGGATCGATATTTCTTAAAGCTCCCATCAAAATAACAATATTAAATGCGAGGGACGACCAGATACCAAAAATAATTAATGATACTATACTCAAACTTGGATTATCTAACCAATCTGGTTGTGGCAAATGAACAGCCTTTAATAAAAAATTAAGCAATCCATATTCGCCATTAAAGATGTATCTAAAAACAATACCTATAGCAATAGTACTAGTAACATATGGCATAAAGAACATTGTCTCAAAAAAAGCTGTATGCTTAATTTTAGAAAAGATAAACCACGCTAATCCAATGGAAATTATCAATGCAACTGGTACAGCGACAAAGGCATAGATTGCTGTATTTCTTAATGCGCGCCAAAATTCCGGATCAGCAAAGATATACTTATAATTCTGTATTCCATTAAAGTGCATATCAATTAGCGGTCCACCTTGAAAACTCATCCAAAAGGCTCTAATAATTGGCCAAATACTGAATAAAGTTACAAAAATTAATGATGGAGCCAGAAAGAGCCAAGCTTTCTTTTGATTCTCTTTCATTAGTAAACACGCTCCCCATTATTTTTAAATAAGAATGCCCTATTTAAATTCATATTAAGGCTAATCTTATCACCAGCACTTACAGTTTGTTCTAAGTCAATCAAGGCACGTTCTTGCATATCATCATGTGTAAACTTAACTACACGCTCACGTCCAATTAATTCAACATCATCTACTACTTCATTCAATAAACCATTGTCTGTAATAGAAAGATTTTCTGGGCGGATAGCTAAAATATACTCTCCATCTGCTAACCCATCTTGTAAGCGACTTTGATCAAGTTCACTAACTGGAAACTTAAATCCTTGCCCTTCAATATATCCGTTTTCTACACTAACTTTAAAATTATCAATTACAGGATTTCCAATAAAGTTAGCAACAAATTGATTAGCTGGATCTAAGTAAAGTTCTTGACCAGACGCATCTTGTTGAATGACTCCTTCATGGAAAAGAATAATCTTATCTCCAATTGATAAAGCTTCTTCCTGATCATGAGTAACGAATAAAGTAGTAATTCCTACTTCTTTAACTAAAGAGCGAATTTCTTCACGAATCTTCAATCTTAAACGTGCATCCAAATTACTCAAAGGTTCATCCATTAATAAAATTTGTGGTTCTTGTACTAATGCACGAGCAATCGAAACACGTTGTTGCTGTCCACCAGACAACTTCCCTGGCTTTTGGTCAGCCAAATCTTCAATATGAGTTAGCTTCATGAAACGCTGAGCAATTTTTTTAGCTTCATCTTTCGATTTTTTATTTTTTCCCACAGTCATTGGAAACATGACATTTTGTAAGACAGTCATATGTGGATATAAAGCATAGTTTTGGAAAACATAGCCAATATTACGATCCTTAGGTTCAACGTTTAACATAGACTTGCCATCAACTACAATATCGCCTCCAGTAGGATTTAATAATCCGGCAATCATATTCAAGGTAGTTGTTTTACCACAACCACTTGGACCCAACAAACAAACTAAGTCACCCTTCTTTACTGAAAAACTTACTGACTTAATTGCTTGGTAGCCGTTTTCGTACGTTTTTTCTAACTGTTTTACTTCAATAAAATTCTCGTTGCTCATTTATCTCCCACTACTATATATAGATTAATTTAATTTTATTCACCACAAATTGTATGATAAATTGCCTCTAAGCACAAACTTTTTTTCTATAAAAAATTCGGAGTTTGTCAAGTCTATATTAAAAAATATATAAATGTTTCACAAAATAGAGGCTAAAGCCTAATATTAAGTGTAAAACATCAATAATAAATCGTGTTTAAATACTTGCAATGATTTACCTCTTCTAAACGGTAGACCACAAGATATTGATTTGAGAAAGAAAACCGAACAATAAAAAAGTCATTGTTTACTAAACAATGACTTTTTTCATTTCAAAGAATGATTTACTCAGTTACACGCATATTATGATCAACCTTAGCTCTACCATTAGCGTAATTAAAAACATAATCTGGTTGCACATTAAAGATATATACATTGAAGTCTAAATCCCCTTCTACAGAAATTGCTTGCAAATTAATTCCACGTGCCATTAATTCATTTCCTCTAAAAATTGGGGTAGCTTGATAAATTACCTTATCCCCTTGACGTAAAGCCTTACGTACTTTTGATTCAAAAATAGTTTGAATTTTCTGATTGGTAAACGCACTCTGAGTAAATAAATTCTTAGGATTGTTCTGATCACCTGATTTATTACCCGGGTTATAATTTCCATCTTGATCAATTCCGGCAGAAACTGAATAAGCAATCAAATGTCCGCGATTATAAATCTGCACGCCGTTACGCTTATTAGAATGCCAGCCTGTTGGGTCTATATATTGGCGAACACGTAAACTTTGATCCGCAACATTTCTTTTTTCTAAAAATGCTGTATTAGACGAAGAAGTTCGGTTTAAACTATCCAAATTAGAGTAGATAACTTTATTAACTTTCCATGCGTTTTTTATCAAAGTAGAATGGTCATTATTTACATACACATATGCCTTGCTACCGCTCTTAAAATCTAATTTAGCTAATTTTTGATAATCTGTCTTTGATAATCCACCATATGATGTATCAGCTGTATTCGCCTTGTTAACTATATTTTGAGTGGAATTAGAATTACTATTAGATGGTCGGCTCCAATTATATACAGCAACTATAACGGCTATAAAAATTACGATCCAACTAATTATTTGCTGATTTTTCTTACTTTTTCGACTATTTCTCTTTGCCATAAATTTCCTCCGCTTTGATACAAAAAATATTATACCTACTTCTAAAAAATACGTCAGAAAAAAGAATAAATTTTTCTGCAAATTATGATTTGATTGTTACAATAATAGTTGAAAGAAAAGAAAGGATATATACATATGGAATATTTTAATCTAAATGATGGTAATCGTATCCCTAAAATTGGATTTGGAACTTATAAATTAAAGGGCGCCAGTGGCGTAGCAGCAATTAAGTCAGCCTTGAATGTTGGCTACCGCCTCCTTGATTCAGCTGTTAACTATGAAAATGAAGGAACAGTCGGTGAAGCAATTCGGGAATCTAGCGTTGCCCGGAGTGATATTTTCGTTACTTCTAAACTTCCTGGTCGTCACCACGACTATAAAGAAGCTATTGATCAAATCAAAGAATCACTCTTTGCTTCTGGCTTAGATTACTTTGACATGTACTTGATTCATTGGCCTAACCCTAAACACGGAACATATGTAGATGCTTGGCAAGCCTTAATTGATGCTCAACGTTTTGGTCTTGTCCGTTCAATCGGTGTCTCCAACTTTGAACCAACTCATTTAAGAAAAGTAATTGCCGCAACTAGCGTTACACCTGCAGTTAACCAAGTAGAACTTCACCCATATTGGTCAAGTCGTGATATACGCGAATTTGATAATAAACATGGCATCATTACTCAAGCCTGGAGCCCACTTCGTCGTGGAAATGAAGTATTTGATGCTCCTGTTATTAAAGATTTAGCAGACAAATATCATAAATCTTCTGCTCAAATCATTTTACGTTGGGAGACACAAATGAATGTAGTGCCAATTCCCAAAGCAAGTTCATATACCCATCAAGAAAATAATATTAATATTTTTGATTTTGAATTAACTGATACTGAAATTGCTTCAATTT
Organism: Lactobacillus sp.; assembly: GCF_014803895.1. Next base: position 22,925 of record NZ_JAAVAU010000032.1, read on the forward strand.
GTGCTTTAGATGTTTTAAGTGCACGCCGCTTCGATCCAGAAGAGCATGAGGAAATGTAATCAACAAAAAAAGGAATTCGTTAACCAACGAATTCCTTTTTATTATGAGCGAGCCCAATTATCAAGCATATTTAAGAAAAAGTTTTCCGACCAAATACGAACTTTTTGTCCATTTTTCTTTAAAGCCTTAGCCTTATTTAATTCCACAATATCGGTTCTAAAACGATCATGATCTCCAATTAAAACATAATCAGTATCGCCACCAACTTCATCTTGAATAATTCCACCTAAATTCTTAATTACAGTAGTTAATTCAAATTCATCAAGTTCCAAATCCCCCGCTATCACAATTGTCTTATTTCTAAAAGGACTTCTAAATACTTGAGTTTGCTTAACAATATCTGGCCATTCCTGTGTTAAATCCATTGTTTTAATCATTTCGTGAGCTCTAAGAAAATGATCTTGCTTAAATTGCTCATGGAATTTGTCAAAAACCTTTTTAGTATCTAAACAATCATCTAAGCCTCGATGTTCTTGACTCTCCGCAATATCTAAACGTTTCATACAATCAAGCAATCGATTATGTTTTTCACTTGGATAAAAACTACGCGCTAAACGATATACATCAACATAATCATTACTTAAAATTGGAAGATTGAACTTCTGTGCTAAATCATAAACGAAATTTAAATCAAAGTTAACGTTATAACCAACAATTGGGTCGCTCCCAATAAAATAGCGATACTTCTCAATCGCTTCTCTAACTGGCATCCCTTCAGATTCAATTTTTTCTTCATCAATCCCATTTAATTTAGTAATAAATGGGGGTACATAATTAGAATCTGGAAATTTTACCAATTCAGAAAAGGTAGCCACTACTTCTCCATGTCTAACCTTTAACCCACCCATTTCGGTGATACGGTCACGCCAAGGATACAGTCCAGTAGTTTCTACATCAATCAATGTATAATTTTCTGGAAAGCCCGGCTTTTCAATTCCCTTAGCACGAATTTTATGTTGTAAACCAGGAATATTTAAAACTCCCTGAATAATTGAAATACTCATTTTATCTCTTCAATCCCTCTAATAATTTTTTACTATTTGTATTAAACCCAACAGCACGATTGTCAATTGTTTCTGGTAATTCATCTTGGCTTAAATCAGCTGCCACATACTTCCAACTACCGAATTGTTCAACTAGCTTAGCCATTGGATCAAGCAATTGTGGACTGGTTAAATCAACCCCCAATTCTAATACTACAACTTTCTTCTCTTCATTCTTAGTTAAGAACCAGCGAAAACGAGTATTAGCATCTTCATCTGGGAAAAAATGAGAATTAAGCGGCATATGTAATTCCATTTCAGAATTACAATCTTCACATTTAGGCACTTCACCCTTACCAATAAGGTAACTTTTAACTGCCTCTATATCAGAAATTTGCCCATGATTTAAACCACTAGAACATTGCATTCTAGTCCAATCACCAAAAACATTAAAAATTCTTTTTTCATTAAAGCCAGCTTTTTCAAAAAAGTGACCATAAGTACTAGTTGCAATAAAGTAATTCTTCTCCTTTAAAATATTTAACAGAACCTTCATTTCAGCACTTGGTTCATATTTTAAAGAATAACGATCAATTAACTTACTCCAGAACTTCCACTGCTCATCCCAAGAATCAAACTTCTTATCTAAAGCATCCGCAATCGTCTTAACATGATATTTTTCAGCTACTTCAGGATAGTCTTGAGCAAAAGTTTCATCACTAAGCATGTCAAGTCCTTCCATTTGTGCAAAACCATTGCCCGCTGTCACAATCACCGCATCTGCTTCGTCTAACCATCTTTTTACATTTTCAATCTTATTCATAATATTATTTTTTCTTTCTACTGTATCCAATAAACTTTAACTTGCCTTGATTGTATTCAGCCAAAAACACATCTTCAATATTTTCAAAACCAGCCTGGTCAGCTTCTTGGCGCAACCAAGCATCTGACTTATGAATTAATTCTAAAACATCCTCGTTAATTTGTCCGTCACTAACGATTGGAAAGCGAATATTAGCCTCATCATTTTCAATTACGGTTAGTTGACCATTTTGTTCAAAAATACAGTTTTTAACTTTTTCTACACTGTAAATACCGCGACTACGTAATTTGAACATTAATTCATTGGCAGAAATTCCCGCCTTCATACAATTAGCTACTAAAACCTCGCCATTTTTAATTACTTGAACTGGTTTCCCATCAACTAAATTTCTGATCCAACGATTATGTTCACGCGCAAACTTAAAAATAAATACAACTAACGTCCAGACAATCAATACTAACAAAAATTGCAAGACAGTAATGCTAGAATTATAAATCATCCCACCAACAATACCACCAAGAACATAATTTTGTAACTGATCTAATGCAGTTGTTGGTGCTAAATTTGTCTTTCCAAAAAGATTAATTTGTAAAATCAATGTTAGCATTCCCAAAGCAAACTTAATAAATAACTCTGTATAATTCATTTCTACTTCCTTATGTCTACCTTATGATCGATTACATGAGCACGCGTTAAAGTATAGCTATTATTATCATCATTCAAATGTAGTTGATAGTCAGTATTTTTAGAATTTATCCTAACTATCATGCCATCTTGCAAAGTAGTATTACTTACTAAAACATCACTATTTTTAACCCTATGATCAAGTGCAACGGCTTTTATAAAAGGTACAATTTGTGCTGCTTGCGCTTTTTGAGCACTTGTTTGCACATATTTTTCATATTGAGTTCCTGCAAAAAGCATTAAAAATAATAAAGCAATAATCCCTAAATCACGATAACGCGTCGCAAATCGATCGCGTAGATATAAAATGGCAAAAATAATCATTGCGAAGGCTGCAATAATCATTAGAATATATAAAGTTGTTCTATCTTTAGTTTGATTATTTTGAATGTAGTTTAAAGTGTAAAAAGTCATTTTAGTACTTTCTTTTTAAAGTAGTCTCATCTCGCTGAGTGTCCATCTCAAGATGAGTTTTAGCAATTTCAACTAATGTTTTAGCAAGCTGGGTCATGCTTTCAGTTGTCACATACTCATAAGGACCATGGAAATTAGCACCCCCATTAAATAAATTAGGAGTTGGGATGCCTTTTTCAGAAATAAAATCGCCATCAGTCCCACCACGAAATGGAATAATCTTGGGTTTGATTCCTAAATTCTGATAAGCATGTAAGACTAGATTAACTACGTAAGGATGTTGCTTGATCAAATCACCAGGACTACGATATTGGTCGTACATCTTAATCTTTACGCGATTTGCACCATACTTTTGGTTTAAATTGGTAACTATTTCGTTGACTAATTTTTTCTTAGCCAAAAAACTATCAGTATCAAAGTCACGAATAATTAATTCAATTTGGGCATGGTCAACATTCCCATTGTTAGAAAGAATCATAAAATAACTATCAAAATCTTTACTATTTTCTGGAACTTCTTCCACAGGTAGGGCATTGATAAATTCACTCGCCATTAGAGTTGCATTGACCATTAAGCCATAAGCTTCTCCTGGATGGACAACTGTCCCCTGAAAATCAATTTTCGCGGCAGCGGCATTAAACGTCTCATAGGCAATATCGCCAATATCTCCATTATCCAAAGTATAGGCAAATTCTACTGGAAAACGACTAACGTCAAAGCGTGCAGCTCCTTTACCAATTTCTTCATCGGGCCCAAAAGCAACCCAAATATCACCATGTTTAATATTAGTATTTTCAACTAAATATTTGAGCATCCCTAATAATCCTGCAATACCGGCTTTATCATCAGCCCCTAATAAAGTATCACCACTTGCAGTAATTAATGTTTCTCCTAGATGCTTCTTTAAACTTGGAAATTCTTTGCTAGATAAAGTCAAGCCATGTCCTAGTTCAATATCTTCACCATCGTAACTTTCATGAACTTGCGGTTGAACATTTACCGCATTAAAATCAGCCGTATCAACATGTGCTACAAAACCAATTGGAGTAACCCTCTTATCAGTGTTAGTAGCCAATTTACCAACTAGATAGCTATCCTTATCAGAATAAGAAATATCTTTTAATCCCAAATCTTTTATTTCTTGGGCAATAAGATTAAGTAACTCTACTTGACCCGGAGTAGTTGGGATAGTACTACTATTTTCGTTTGAACGAGTATTTACTTTACAATATTCAATAAATTTTTGTTGAATATATTTACTATCATAATTAGTCATAGCTAGCTCTCCTATTTTAATTATAATTTAATATTATCAAAGTTATACTAACAAAAAAAGACTGCCACCGCAGTCTAAGTCCATTCCTCTGATGCCCCCGTATCTGCATCAGTTTCTAGAATATTTCGAGGATTATTGGGATCATCTACCAATTTTTGACCTGTTTTTTCAAGGTAAAATTTAATTAATGGGTAAATATCCTGACTTTCTATTGCCATCCCTGAAAAATCTTTACTTTTATCTTCCATTCGATAATATGAATCAATTATAAAATGTGTTTTAGTGTTACCACTATTACTTTCATAAATAACCTTTTCGCCATCTTTTAATTTATCAAAAATACGGTTTATCTTTTTAGCTTCATCACTATCTTCTAGATATGTTCCTAATTCTTGACCAATTTCATCTGGGCTATAATTTAAGTTTAATGGTTGCTTATAGTAACGCAATTTTTTCTCTTGATCCACAAATGAAAGGACACTAGTACTATTTAAAAAACTGTTAATCTCATCAACTGTCATTAAACCTGCATTTAGCCTAATATAATCTATATTTTTACTGTTTCTTTCAAGCCAATTATTTTTCAAAAATTTCACCTCACTTATTATTCTACCAAGTCCAAAAAAGAAGTTGAAACTACTTGTTCCAACTTCTTCTCATAATAAACTATTCGCTAATTTGCTTTAAGCCTGCACGTTTTCTTCCTAAATTGAACCATGGAGAAACAGTAAAAGCTAAAATATCATTAATTACATAAATCATTGAATTAACTGCCATAGCTAAAGTTGCGTCACCTTGTGCAAATGTAATTCCCCACAAAATAAGTTGAAAAATACCAGATGCTAACCACCAGAAGTATTGGTTATTATAACGCATAAAGCACATAATCCCAGCAGTTAATGAAATCGCAAAACTAATTGCATCAATCCACGGACGAGGATCATTAGTAAACTTACCAATTAAGTAACCAGAAACTGCATACACAATCAAAGTTCCTACAATCGCTATAATCCATTGCTTTACACCAAATTTACGCAAATGATTCTTAGTATCGTCATTCCAAGATTTTACAGAGATAATAATTGGTAAGTCTAAAGTTAAAACATACGCAATTTGTTCAAAAATAGAAAGATAATTTTTAGCTGCTAAACCTGTATAGATAAAACAAGCTGCCGAGATCAAGCCTAACCAACCATTAATTGCCTTAGTAGCGTTAATTGCAAGGACACAGAGTGTGCCTAATAATGTACCAATAAAAGTAATTACTGTTAAAAAAGTAATTTTATTTTGAATTAAGATTGCTAATTGGAAACCAAAAGCAAAAAACCATAACATATAATTTTGAATTGGCCATCCATGAAGTTGTTTAAACAGCCAAACGAAATAATTGTCTTTTTTGGTAGACTTTGAACCATTGAGTGATGCAGATTCTTGCATTACTATTCTCTCCTTTTATACTAATAGGTTCACAATACCTGTATTTGATACATACTAGATATTGTGCCTTATCCGCATTTTTTATCAAAACACATCGATATCTAGTATAGTGGTTAATTTTTTTAAAACAAGGGATTGACAAAATCTACAAATTATTGAGTACCTATTAGACCGGGGCCGCAAGCAAAAATAAAAAATTTAGGCTTTAAATTTGATTTTTCTTTAATAATTCTTTATAATTCTCTATACAAACTTTAATTTTAATAGAATATTTTTATGAAAGAGGAACAAGCTATGCTGAAAGAGTTTAAAGAATTTATTTCTCGTGGCGATGTTATGGACTTAGCAGTTGGTGTGATCATTGGTGCCGCTTTTACTGCAATCGTCAATTCTTTAGTTACTAACTTGATTAATCCTTTACTTGGACTTTTCATTGGAAGAATTGATTTGTCTAACTTAGTTTTAAAAGTGGGCGATGCTACTTTTAAATATGGTAAATTCATCAATGCCATTATCAACTTCTTAATCATTGCCTTCATCGTATTCTTATTGATGAAAATGGTAAATAAATTAATGCCTAAAAAAACAGAGGAGCCAGAAGAAGAAGCTCCAAGCCAAGAAGAAGTTTACTTACGTGAAATTCGCGACTTATTGGCTAACCAAAAATCTCAAAGTGAAAATGATAATTTCCATACACAAAAAGAAGACCTTTAAAAAGGTCTTCTTTTTACTTTTAGAACTTATCAGCACGAGCCTTGTAGTCACCATTTTCAGTACCAATGACTAACTCTTCGCCTTCTTTAATAAAGTCAGGCACAGTAACAACTAAACCTGTTTCCATTGTTGCAGGCTTACCACCACCAGCGGCAGTTGCACCTTTAATTTCAGGTTGAGTTTCTACAACTTTCATTGTTACAGTAGATGGCAAGTTAATACCAATCAATTTACCATCATCGGTGAACTTCAAGTCAACATCAATGTTAGGCATTAAGTACTTAGATTCTGCTTCCAAGTGTTCCTTAGGAATCATATATTGTTCATAAGTATTAGTATCCATGAAGATATAGTTAGTTTCATCATCGTATAAATACTGTGACTTAATCAAAGAAACTTCCACTAATTCTACCTTTTCTGTAGGACGCATCGTCTTATGAACAACAGCACCAGAGATAACATCACGTAAATCCATTTGCATCACAGTATTCCCTTTACCAGGTTTATGGTGGTTACTCTTTAATACTTCGATTAACTTGCCATCTTGGCTAAAAATCATACCTTTTTTTAATTCAATTGCTTGGGTCATCCTATTTTCCTCCTTTAAATTTTACGTAAATAAATATCACTAACTGAGTGATCATAATTTTTTCTTAAAATCATATCAGCTCTTTCTTTAGTGGGAGCAATATACTCGTTTAAATTTTTTAAATTTACTGTCCGCCAAACTTCATGAGCAAAGTTATCTGCCTCAGTAAGTGGCTTATGTGCCCACTGATAGAAAAAATTACCTGGATTATCTTTATTTAATTTCATCATTTGGTGAAAACGTTCCAAGTACCAATTTTCTAAATTTTCTCGACTAGCATCTAAATAAATACTAAAATCCACAAAATCATTAGGCGATAAATTATTACCCGGGGCTTTTTGAAGCATATTGATTCCCTCAATAATTAAAATATCAGGCTGATCAATATACTCTATTTTGTCAGAAAGATCAGACAATTCATGAGAATAGACGCGGTAAGGTATATTTCTTGTACTACTTTTCACGGCCGCCAAAAAGTTCGCCATACTCTCCCAATCAAAAGATGATGGAAAACCCTTCTCATCCATTAAATTTTTAGCTTTTAATTCACTATTTGACATTATAAAGCTATCTGCTGAAACTACTTGAATTTTTCTAGTAGAATTATATTCAACCAACTTATGTCTCAATTCTTCTGCAAAAGTTGACTTTCCAACAGAAACTGAACCCGCTACACTAATAATAAGCGGTGAGGCTAACCAAGTTTGCTTCAAAAAATCTTCTTGCATTTTTTGTGCTTGTTTTAAATTCTCTTCTTTCATACTGAGAATCTTAATAATAAATTGCCATTCATTACTTGGAGGTATTAAATCACCCCACTTTTTAGCTGTTAAGTGTACAAACCGATTTTGCAAATCCGGTCGCCTTCTTTCCTAAAAACGCTTTACTAGTATTTTTCCCCCATTCAGACTAACATAATTATTAATAGAAAGAAATGATGATAATATGCAAAACATAATTTTATATGGTGATTCCATTTTAGCTGGATTTCAAAATGGACATCCTACTAACTTAGTTACAGATGCTCTTCAAACTAACTTTCCTAATTATAGGATCCTGAATCAGTCAATTCCTGGCGCTACTACGGAAGAGGGGTTAGATTTTTTATCTTTACGAGTAACAGAGAGTAACTATGAGGCGGTTGTCTTGGGACTAGGAACTAATGATTGTAGTGTTCGATTAGGTTTATCTCCAGGGCATTATGCTGCAAATTTAGATAAATTAGTTGATAAAATAGGTAGAGATAAAGTTATTTTAATGGGTCCCTCATATACTAATTGGAAAATTGCCGAAGACCACTCCTGGCCACGCACCCTTCAATTTCAATTAGTTGCTGAAGAATGTGCCATGCATAACTATCTCCCATTTTTAAATCTTGCAAAGGTAATGGAATCTACTTCTACTCCCAATAAATTTTTAGAAGATGATGGCATTCATTTAAATAATGAAGGAATTATTTTTTTAACCCAACAGCTTACCCCACTAATTCAAAAAGTTATTTCCTAGGAAATAAAAAATCAGCTGGTATTCCAGCTGATTTTTTATTTATTCATATATGTTTTTTCATTAAGATCGTCTAGCAAGTTACTCTTTTCGCCAGTATAAATTAAATCTAATTTATACATTGCACGGGATGCAATCGTATAAAGTAGCTGAGTTTCATCTTCATAATGATAATTATGATTAGATACTTCCCAAGCTACAACAGCATCAAATTCTAGGCCCTTGGCTAAATATGATGGCATTATCAGTGTTCCAGGAATAAGACGCTGATTTGCACTACCAATTAAAGTGGATTTGATTTTTCTTTCTTTAAGAACTTTTGCAACTTCTTGAGCTTCAGCTAAAGTTTTAGTAATAATTGCTGTAGTTAAATTTTGCTTATCATTTTCTACCAAAATATCTTCTAAAGCACGATAAGCTTTTTCAAGATTATCACGTTTATAAAAAGTAGGCATGGGACCATGGCGATCAAATGCTTCAATCTTTTCACCTTGGCGCAAAATTTGTTTAGTAAATTCGGTTATCTCCTTTGTAGACCGATACGACCTAGTTAATTGGACAACATCTGTCTTTTTAGGATCAAATAACTTAGAGATTTGTCCTAATAAAGTCTTACTCTCATCTTTAGTAAAAATAGCTTGATTTAAATCTCCTAACATTGTGAACTTAGCACGGGGGAAATTATACTTCAAATAAGCTAGCTGAAATGGTGTATAATCCTGGATTTCATCAATAAAAGCATAGCGCATTTCATAATCTGTTCGACGGCCAGTTACTAAGTCATACAGATACAGATAAGCAGAAATATCTGCCATTTTAATCTTACGATCAAGAAAACGTTGTTTGACACGTTCTACATGTTCGTCCCATTGCTCTTGGCTAATATCCCATTTAGAAAGATCAATCAATTTAGGAACAGCACGTAAGAATGCCAAATATTGTCCTCTAATATTCAAGAAACGATTTTGGCGAATCTTACGGCTAACGCTCTTTAAGTGTTTGATAACAATTTTTCTTGCTAAAAAATGCTCTTCTTTAGCACTTGATTCAAATTCTTGGTCAGGATGATCATATAATTTGTTAAGTTCCTCTTGATCAAGTGATTCAATTGTTTTGCTTACCCAAGCCTTCTTAGTTTCAGGTTCAACTCGATGATTTAAGCTATTTAGTAATGCTTCTTTAGTAGCTTCAATTCGATTTCTCAAATGATAATTTTCATTAAAACTATAGTAAATATCCTTAATTTTTTCTTTACTATAGAATGGTTTATCCTTGCTTCTAAAGTAAATATTTTTAAACAGCATCCCCTTCTTTTCCAAGTGCTTAGCATAACGCGTTACAGCATTGAAGAAAGACAATGAATCCTTTAGTCTGATAATTTTTTTATCTTCACGATCATCTTCAAATTGTTCAAAGAGTGTCTCAACATTCATTCCTGGTACACGACGAGATACAAACTGCCAATAAGTCATTTGTACCATGTTTTGTTCACCCATTTCAGGCAGAACATTTTTGACATAATCATTGAATAATTGATTAGGGCTAAACATAATCACTTGGCTAGAATTTAAATTACCACGATAGCGATATAACAGATAAGCCACTCTCTGCATAATAGCACTTGTCTTACCGGAACCAGCAGCACCTTGAACAAATAATAGATCAGCATCAGTATTTCTAATAATCTTATTTTGTTCTCGTTGAATAGTAGTCACAATTGACTTCATTTGCGTCGATGATTTTTCATTTAAGACATTCAAGAGCATTTGGTCACCAATTTGTTCGTTCGTATCAAACATATTAATGATCTTGCCGTTCTCAATTAAAAATTGACGTTTTTTAGTCATATCTACAGTTTGCTCACCATCAGGAGCATTATATGTTACCTTACCTAGTTTTCCATCATAATAAATAGATGAGATAGGTGCTCGCCAATCGTAAATCAAAAAATGATCGTCACTATCTGCAAAAGAGCCTAAACCAATATAAATTGTTTCTGGCTTATCTTCACCCTGTTCTTTGAAATCTACCCGGGCAAAATATGGCTTCTTTTCTAAGCGTTGTAAAGTTGATAGTTGCTTAGTATCATGTTGCCAAGCATTCTGTCGTTCTTGCAACATTTGTTGCTGTTGATGAATAGAAAGAGCAGTGTCCATTGAAGTAGAATAGCCATCATAATCCAACTTTACATCATCAAAAAAGTGAGCATTTATATTTTGAGCTTCATTTTGAGCACTATCAATTGACTTATCAAGAGCTTTTTCTTTCTTTTTAATAAGTCCCATAATTTTATCTAAATGTTTTTGTTCTAATTGTTCTTGAGATTCTTTAACCAAATTTATCACCTTACTTCGGTTTTACTAAAAATTATTGCATACAATTGTATCATATTGTAAGCGTTTTTTAAAATTCATAAGATTTAGTATAGATAGAGCAGAATCCAACTAAAGACATGCTTAGCGGTTTATAATTTACTTTAATCAAAATAGAAAATGAGATGATGACGTGAAAAGATTCCTTCGCAATATTATCATCCTGGCACTAATTGCTTTTGGATTAAATATTGCCTATCAAAAATCAGGTTCCTGGTTAGAAAAGTATTTTGGCACTGAAAATCCCATTCCTTATCTAACCATGCAAGTTCAAAGTCTAATCAAAAATAAAAAAATTATCCAAGTAGATCAAGAAGCAACTACTAAAAATAAAAGTTCCCATCGTTTTTCTAAACCTAGGGCTAACGTTTATGTGGCTATCACAGACGAAAAATTGCGCCAAGCTGCCATTGATGCAATGAATGTTTGGAATAATACAGGAGCCTTCACATTCAAGATGGTAGATTCCTCAAAAAATGCTCAAATTATTATTAAGACTATGAATGATAGTTCCACCGATGCCGCGGGATTGACCAGTACTTCATATAATTCTGTCACGGGTTACTTATTGAAAGCAACTGTCCGTTTAAATGAATACTACTTACTTAATCCCGAATATGGCTATAACAATGAGAGAATCGTTAATACTGCAGAACATGAGTTAGGACACGCAATTGGTTTAGAACATAACCACGGTATCTCTGTTATGTATCCACAGGGCTCTTACTACACTATCCAGCCCCGTGACGTGGAAGCTGTCCAAAAACTATATAAAGAAAAAAGCAGCACTTCTTCACAAAAAGATGCTGCTTAACCCAAGCAATGAGCTTAGCTCATTGCTTTTTACTTTTGCTTAATTTTGACATAGTTTTTATAACTAATCCTATAAATCTGCCAACCACTAATAATTGCAATAATTGCCCAACCAGCGGCAATTATTGCATCTTTAGTCCAACTAACCTTAGTTTGGTAATGTGCAACACTTAAGTTAACATATAGCCCCGCTAATAACGCACAAATACCAGCAACAATTAACCAACTGACAAGAGCTTTTTCTTTGCCACCCATTATTTATCTTCTCCTTGATTGATTCGCCAAATATGCATACTACTATAGGCAACTTCCCATAAAACAATCCCAATAACCAATAAGTCATACCACCATTGTTTATGATTAACAATATCATTAACCGTATTAATCACATAGTATCCAGCAATTCCCGCAAATAAAATAAAGATACTAATGAAGCTAACAAGAGTTGTTTTTATTCTTTTATCCATCTTTTCTTCCTACATCTAAACTAATTTCCAATTCTTATTCTACTATTCCACATTAGTCTTCCCAAACCATTTTTTATTAATTCTTGCTAGTTCACCATTTTTCTTTAACTTAACAAAAGCCTCATTAATTTTCTTTCTTAAAGTTTTATCGCCCTTTCTCATTCCAACAACAAAATAATCTGCGGGAACTTTATTATTTTGAATTATGCGATAAGCAGAGCTGTTCTTTTGCTTAGGAATATAGTAATTAGCATAAACTTCATCTAACAAGATTCCCTGAATCCGACCCGCATTTAGGTCCAAAAATTCATTTGGAATCGTATCATATAAAACCGTGGACTTAGCTTTTAAAATCTTTTGATTACTTTCATACCAAGTCTCTGCTGTTGATCCTGTCTGCAAGCCTAATTCTTTATTCTTCATCCCTGCAAAATTCTTAATCCCGCTACTTTTCTTTACCACTAATACTTGGCGATTTTTTAAATAAGGGTTAGAGAACGCCACTTTCTTAGCACGTTCAGGAGTTTCACTATACCCATTCCAAATTAAATCAATTGTTCCATTTCTTAACTCTGTTTCCTTCATTGACCAATCAATTGTTTGAAAATCTACTTTAATACCATATAATTTAAAAACTGCTTTAGCCAAATCAATGTCATAACCTACTAATTTACCCGACTTTGTCTCAAATCCCATTGGGACAAATGAATCATCTAGTCCAATTACAACCGTCTTTTTCTTTTCAATTTGGGACCAAGTATCTTGAGTATTAGCTTTTTTTTGCAAATTTTGACAACCACTACTGGTAAGGAAAATCGCCAATAACAATATAAGTGCACTTAATTTCTTCATAATTATGCCTCGCTTAACGGCTCAACACGTAGTACCTGATCTGAAACTTTTTTAGCAAAATCCATGTCGTGAGTAATGATAAATTGAGTATATCCAGCCTTTTTTAAATCCAAAATCATTTGAGTAACTTGATTACGCGTACTTGGATCTAGAGCAGAAGTTGGCTCATCATAACATAAAATTTCTGGCTTCATTGCCAATGCCCGAGCAATTGCAACACGCTGCTTTTGACCACCAGAAAGTTGAAATGGATACTGATTTTCTCTTCCAATCATATCCAAATCTGCTAATAATTTACGGGCGTTTTTTTCAGCTTCATCTTTAGTCTGCTTTAATACCATCTTCGGTGCTAAAGTAATATTTTCTAAAACACTAAGATTAGGAAATAAGTTATAATCCTGGAAAACTACCCCGATCTTTTGCTCAACTGTAGGATCATATTCTTTACCATCTAATATTAATTGACCTTTATCTTTAGTCTCTAAACCTGCAACAATTCGTAAAAGCGTCGTCTTACCAGCACCTGATGGCCCTACAACAGTTAAAATTTCTCCATCATGTAACTTAAAATTAATATCATCTAAAATTTTTCTACCATTAAAACTTTTACCTAAATTTTTTGCTTCTAACATTTGCTGTACCGCCTATCTATAGTAAGAAAAATGCTCTTCAATCTTTTTCAAAATAATCGTACAAATTCCAATCAATGCTAAATAAATAATTGCGACTAAAATTAATGGTACTAAAGTTACATCCCTCGACATTGCCACATTTCCTGCACGAAGCAAGTCACCAAGTCCAATTACATATACCAATGATGAATCTTTAAATAAGTTGATCACTTCATTACCAATGGACGGTAAAACAATTTTTATTACCTGGGGAATAATGATTTTTCTTAAAGTTTGAAAATGTGTTAATTGCAATACTTTAGCTGCTTCATACTGACCTGGATCAATTGCTTGGATACCACCGCGAAAAATTTCTGCAAAATAGGCTGCATAATTCAACACAAAAGCCAGTAAAGCTGCCTCAAAGCGTGGGAAAGTAATTCCCAAAATTGGAAAACCATAAAACACAAAAATTAATTGTAGGAGTAAGGGAGTACCTCGCATCACCCAAACATAAAATGATAAAAATTTAGAAATAATCTTTAACTTAGAAGTTAAACCTAGCCCTACAATAATTCCCAAGGGAAGAGAAAAAATTATAGTTTCAAAAAATATTCTCAAAGTCATTAATAGTCCACTCAGTAGTGAAGGAAGAATTTCTCCAATATAATTTAATGACATTACATTACCTGCTTTCTTACTAAATAAAAAGTCCCCTTAGACAACAGCCTAAGAGGACGAATAATCGTGGTTCCACCCCAAATTCACAACCTACTCACATAAGTTGCCTCAACAAGTTTAATTAAATTACCGCATTTTATAAAAAAGAAAAACCCTCCTAGACCAAAGTCTAAGAGGGCGAATAATCGCGGTTCCACCTCAAATTCACAACCTACTCACATAGGTTGCCTCAATAAGTTTAATTAAACCTTTGAGCTGTAACGTGCTCATCACGATTTTCCCTACTTGATTCAAGAAAATAACTCACAGATGTGTGTTCACATAATCATTTCACTCTGTTTCCACCATCCAGAGCTCTCTATGGAAAATAACTAGTTACTTGGTCTGTTCAAAGTCTCTTTTTATTTGTTTTTAATATTAAAGGATGAAGCCTAAAGTGTCAATTATTTTTTATTCTTCCTTTGCCGCTGAAAATACGGTATCCAAAAAGTAATAATGTAACCTATTGCCAGCCCTACAAAAGTCCATACCATAATATTCTTTATGATTAACCCAACAATTAGACCAATCAAAGTACACATCCCTACTGTGAAAGAATTTTGCTTTTTCATTATCTTCCCCCTTACAAAAATAGTTAGATTATTTAATATCTTTATCCAATTATTTATTACGTAGAGTAAACATAAACGATTGCATTAATTCAAATAAGTCCCTAATATATTACTTAAGGAAAGCTTCAAATATATTTTGGAGAAAACATGATGAAAAAACAAGAATTTATTAATCATATCCACAATGGTCTAATTGTCTCATGCCAAGCTTTACCTGGTGAACCACTTTATACATCTAAAGGTGGCGTGATGCCTCTCATGGCTAAAGCAGCTCAAGAAGCTGGTGCTGTTGGCATTCGAGCTAATACAGTACGTGACATTGAACAAATTAAAGAAGTTGTTGATTTGCCAATAATTGGAATTATCAAACGCAATTATCCTCCTCAACAGCCTTATATTACACCAACGATGAAAGAAGTTGATGAACTTGTTTCCACAGGTGTTGCAGTTATTGCTATTGACGCCACACTACGTCCACGTAACGATGGAAAAACTGTCACAGAATTTATTAAAGAAATAAAAACTAAATATCCAGACCAATTATTAATGGCAGACTGCTCAAACTTTGCAGAAGCTAAAAATGCTTACGCTGCAGGAGCTGACTTTGTAGGAACAACTCTTTCAGGCTACACTGAAGAAAGTTCAAAATCAGATCTTCCCGATTTTGAACTAATTAAATCATTAGTTGATGCCAATATAGATGTAATTGCTGAAGGTAAAATCCATACTCCCGCACAGCTCCAGCAGGTCATTAATCTTCATCCCACCGGTATTGTAGTTGGTGGAGCCATTACCCGCCCCCGCCAAATTGCAGAAACATTTACTCAAGTTTTTAAGCATCAAAAAAAGTGACCTAACCGTCACTTTTTTCTTTTTATTCAGGTTTAATATCTGCTACAAGTTCAATCGGTGCATGATCAGAACCCATAACATCAGTTAAAATTTCTGACTTTTCAATTTTATTTTCAAGGCTATTAGAAACCAAGAAGTAGTCTAATCTCCAGCCAATATTCTTGGCGCGTTCATCCCCACGACTGCTCCAGTAAGTATAAGCTCCAGTTTCTTGAGGATGTAATTCTCTGAATGTATCAATGAAACCAGCGTTCAACAATTCAGAAAATTCTTTTCTTTCATCTCCAGTAACTCCAGCATGATGTTTATTCTTCTCTGGTTCAGCTAAGTCAATATCTTGGCGAGCTACACTCATATCACCACCAATAATTACTGGTTTATTGTTAGCCAACTTAGTGACATAGTTTCTAAATGCTTGAGCCCACATTACTCTAAAGTCCAAGCGTTGTAACTGTTCACCAGAAAATGGTGCATAAGTATTGATATAATAGAAGTTGGGAAATTCTAAAGTAATGGTTCTTCCTTCACGGTCAAATTCAGGAACACCAATACCATTAGCAACTGTCATCGGCTTAACTTTAGTAAAAACGCCAGCACCATCATAACTGTGTTCTTGAGAATAGTTCCAGTATTGATAGTATCCTGGTAAATCAATTGTTACCTCATTAGGAGACAGTCTAACATCTTGCATCCCAAAAATATCAGGATCCATGGCCTTAAAACTATCTAAAAAACCATGACGTAAGCATGAACGAAAACCATTTACATTCCAAGAAATAAACTTCATTTTCTTTACTTCTTTCTAAAAAATAAAAATTATAATTTATACTCTTATTATACAAATCTAACTGATAATCGTTAAACAATTTGAATTAATTATTCATATAACACAAATAATTGACTACGGTTTCAATCTTCTGTATCCTATTGTTAACTATAAACTTTTATATTTTGGAAAGGAGTGGTATATCCATAATGGATACTCACAAACGCCCTCCGGCCTACACTCAAGATAGTGCCGGAATTTTACAAAATTTACGTACAAGTAGTAACGGTCTAACTACCCAGGAAGCTCAGCGACGCTTAGCTTTAAATGGACCTAATGAATTAGCAGTTTCTACTAAAGCTAAAAACTTTGTTAACCGCCTTTTTGGTCGTCGTGTAAATAATACGATTGCAATGATTAAGGTAACACGCGATGGTAAGACTAAAAAAATTCCAGCTGACCAATTAGTCATCGGTGATTTAGTTCATTTACATAAAGGTGACATTGTTCCAGCTGAAATTCGTTTAATGAAAACGAAGAATTTAGTCATTCAAAATGACAACTTCATTAAAAGGGATGCAATCAAAAAAGATGCAGATGCCATTCTTCCTGCAAACAGTTCTATCGATGAACAGATTAATATGGCATATAGCTCTGCTATTGTTAAAAAAGGTAGTGGTACTGGTATCGTTACTGCCACTAGTCTAGACGAAGAAGCGGCATCAGTTAGTAATCCCGCCGAAGACTACAACATTTCAATAATTTAGAATCAAACAAGGAGAGTCAATTGACTCTCCTTTTTAATTTTTCTTCAAATAGCGATTTATATAAGACCAAGCAACTTCATTGCCTAATACTAACAAGATTACTCCGTAAATAATTACTGACAAAATTACTGAGAATAAAGTATTAACTATTAAATGTGGGAAAAAGTGTCTAATAATAAAGCAAGTTTCCCAAATTCCAAAACTACCAATGATTGCATCAAGTAAATTTTTTCCTACTTCTTTAGAAATAAAAATTTTGCCAACAATATCTTTAGCGTAATAAAAATTAACTACCAATAAACTAAATTCAGCAATTACCGTTGCCAAAGCAGCTGCATTTTCTGACCAAAGTGGAATTAAAAGCAAGTTTAAAATAATATTCAAAATAGCACTAATAGACATACTTATTAACATATATTTTTCTTTTTTAGCTGGTAATAATACACAATAGGTAATAATCCAGGCTAGAATAGAAAATAAATATGCACAGCTTAAAATTTGTAATGAACTTTGTGCTTGGAGATATTGTGCGCCTGATAAAATTAAAACGACGTTCCGACTCATCATAAATAAACCAACCATCGCAGGTAAAGTAACCAGTACTAAAGTATTAGTTACTTTAGACAACACAATACGATAAGATTGAAATTTTTTCTTACCAAAAAGCATCGAAAGACGTGGGACAGTGACAATTAATACTGAAGAAATCAATGATTTAACCATTGTATAAACTTTGGCGGACACACTATAAATACCAACAGTATAATTATTTTTCATTAAGCCTAATAAGGTAACATCAGAATTAACATAAATTAAGTTGGCCACATTCGAAGCAAAAATAATCATGATTGGTCCAATATGTCTCTTCCAATTAATATGACGCGTAAGATGAATTCGACAAATTTTCTTAGCGGCAAAATAGTTAATAATATTAGAACCAGCTGTTGCAAAAACTGTGATGGCAGCATAATTTAAATAGTCATTTCTATTTTTAACAAAAACAAAAAGCAATACTATTGAAATAGCATTAAAGATAATACTTCTAATGGTAATAAAAGTATATTGTTCATATATTGTATAGAGCCACTCTGTCCCCATCGTTACAAAGAACATCTGCAAACTAAAAACCAAAATACAGGTGATATAAGCATGTAAATTAGAAAAGAAGATTAGGGTGAATACTAACAGCACATAAGCAATCAAAGTAGAGATAATATTAATAGTAAAAACTTCACTACCAAATTTACTCATCTTTTCAGGATCATCACGATATTTGGCACCTTCACGCACTGCATATGCCGTAACACCTAATTCTGCAATTAATAAGAAATAACTATTAATTGATTGAGAAAAATTATAAATACCTATCCCACGAACTTGTAAAACGCGCGAAACATATGGAAAAGTAATCAACGGAAAGAGTAAATTTAAAATACTTCTTATCCCATTCAAAAAAGCATTAATGCTCATTGATTTTTGCTTCAATAACGGCACCACCTAAAATAAACAATAATCTTTATTTTATGTTATTCATACTTAGCTGTACAGTAAGAAAAATTAAAAAGATATTCCCCAAGAAATATCTTTTATAACGATAATTTATTACCTATCTACCACTGAAACCGAAATATTTTTATCTACAACTATATTATCCAAAATCATCACATACTCTTTCTTCGCTGCTTTATTACTGATGACGGCTTGATAAATATCAGCTAAAGATTTTGTAGTTAATTGTTTGTGACTATCACCTATTGTAATTTTAGAATTAGCGGCTGGTTTAGTAGTCGAAATAGCAAAAATAGCTCGTTTCTTCATTACGTAGAGGGGATGATCTTTAACAGAACGAGCCTCATAATCATCAAATTGATAAATTTTATATTTTTCAACGCGTAATTTTTGAGAATTGGCGGTTTGATAAATAAATTTCCAATCCTTATTAGTAGAATAATTCTGATGAGCATATACGATAACTAAAGCAGAAACATCCTTCATTGTTAAAGAGTTTACACTTTTAATACTGCTACTTTCATTAGACTGACTTAAACTAGTTTGATGCACCCCAATAACGATTCCACCTATTGCTAAAACTGCCGCTAATAAAACAATTGTGATTGTAAAGAGCTTATTTTTCCTTCTTTTTTTATCATATTTTTCAAGACGGCTTCGCACCATTTTATCACCCACTTTATATATTATTTTGCTGAATCATATAAAAAATACAATAACAAAATAATTAATTTTCCACAAAAAAAGTGCGCCTTAGCGCACTCATTTTAAAATTTATCTCCAACCACACTAACTTGACTAGCTTTTACCCAATAGTGATTACCAAGTTGGTATAATTGCTTACCAGTTTTTTGACTAATCTTAACTTTAATAACTTTATAGATTTTATTATTAGTTAAAGTTAATTTTTTATCTCCTTTAATAGCAACAACATTACTATTATTTTTAGGCATTACCTTGAACAAATATTCCTTATCCCAAGCCTTAGAATCTCCTGCTAAAACATAAGCATTTTTACCTATACGATAAGCTTTTTGACCATTAATTAATCTAAAGCCAGTATATTTTACACTCTTAATATTTTTAGTATTTTTAATAAAATTTCCTTCAGTGTCATAAGTCTTAACGCTTTGTTGAACTTTGACTCTCTTAGGAGCTGCACTAACAACATTAGTATTCAAAGTTGCTGCTAAGCCAGTAAATAAACCAGCTGCTGCAAAAATTTTTACAAACTTTTTCATAATATTCTCCTCTATCCACAACATCTAACTTTATTCTATTATAATTAGACACCAAACAACAGATGTAATTAATGAAAATTGATAATCTAGATAAATCACTAATAATACGTCCTGCCAAAAGAACTCTATCTGGATTATAAGTATTAAATCAATGGTTTTAAATTTTTTCACAAAAAAACACCTCTATTACAAACAGAAGTGTTTTTCCGCAACGGCCTCACTTAGAGTCCACCGCCACTTTTCATCCCTCTATTTTACAATTAAAATATCTAAAGTCAATTTTTAATTTTTATTCCTATAACAAACTAAAAACGAGGATTCAAATAAATCCTCGTTTTTTAATTACTTATTTAGGTCATCAAAGAAACCTTGCTTCTTCAAAATTTCTAAATAACGACTAATAGCATCTGGCCAAGTTGGAAGTGGTTTAAAACCATTTTTCTCAAGCTTACTCTTGTCCAATCTTGAATTGAATGGACGAACTGCCTTAGATAAACCATATTCTTCAGTCGTTACAGGCATTACCTTAGTGTCATAACCGGCTTGACGATAAATTTCCTTAGTGAAATCATACCAAGAAATATAACCAGTCTTGGTACCATTAACATCATGGTTACCTTCACTAGTAGGTAATTCAGCATTAGTTGCGTGGTAGTAACCATACTTGTCACTTTCAATCATATCAACAAGCAAACGTGCTAAGTCAAAGGTATAAGTTGGCGTACCAATTTGGTCATCAACAACCTTAACTTCATCGTGATTAGAACCTACCTTAAGCATAGTCTTGATAAAGTTAGAACCATTTACACCAAATACCCAAGCAATACGTACAATGAAGTACTTATCAAGAGTATTAGCAACAGCTTCTTCACCGCCAAGCTTAGTTTCACCATAGACATTCATTGGCTTGTAGCCTTTGAAATCAGGTTCCCATGGAGTAGTACCTTGACCATCAAAAACATAGTCAGTTGAAATATACACCATTGGTACATCAAGCTTTTTAGCAACATTGGCAATATTTTGCGTACCACCAACGTTCACATTTTTAACTGCTTCAACTTTATCGTCGTCTTCTGCCATATCAACAGCAGTCCAAGCAGCACAGTGAATAATTACATCAGGATTTACTTCAGTAATTACCTTATCAACTGCATCAGCATCGGTAATATCCAAACTTACATAAGGTGCTGTAGTTACATAACTACCATCTGCTACGCCAGCATATTCAGGTGCAATATCAGAACCAACACCTTCATACCCACGTTTAGCAAGTTCATTCATGACGTCATGACCAAGTTGACCATTAACTCCAGTTACAAAAACTTTCATTAATCTACCTCACTAATTAAAACTTAAAGGTATCCTTTAAGCCTTTCCATTCTTGATCACGTTCAAGAATGTTCAACTTAGTACCGTCTTCTAAGCTGTAGCCTTCAGCAGAGCCATCACCTGGGTATTCGCCTTTAACATGTGGCCATTCAATACCAATTTCAGGGTCATTCCAAACCAAACCACCTTCATCGTTTGGGTGCCAGAAGTCGTCTACCTTGTAAGCAAATTCAGCAAAATCACTTAATACCAAGTAGCCATGTGCAAAACCACGAGGAATCAAGAATTGCTTCTTATTTTCTTCAGTTAATTCAACACCGTACCACTTACCATAAGTCTTAGAACCAGTTCTAAGGTCAACAGCAACATCGAATACGCTACCGCGAACAGCACGAACTAACTTGATTTGTGGGTAGTGCTTTTGGAAGTGAAGGCCACGAAGTACACCCTTAGTAGAACTTGATTGATTGTCTTGAACAAAGTTAATGCTAAAACCGGCATCCATCATGTCTCTTTGATTAAAAGTTTCCATGAAGTAACCACGATCATCACCATGAACAGTTGGGGTAATAACGGCTAAGCCTTCAATGCCACCAACATTTTTTTCAACTTTAATTTGACCCATTTTTAATCTTCTTTCTTATTAAAAATTAATAACGCAACTTACCTTCACCAACAGATTTCAAATGTTGACCATAAGGACTTTTACCATAACTAGCAGCAGCCTCAAGTAACTTATCCTTACTAATCCATCCATGAACATAAGCAATTTCTTCTGGAGCAGAAATTGAAACACTTTCACGTTCTTCAATCATTTTAACGAAATTACCAGCATCAACCAAGCTTTCCATTGTACCAGTATCAAGCCAAGCATAGCCTCGACCTAATAATTGCACTCTAAGGTTATCTTCTTGTAAATACATATCGTTTAAGCTAGTAATTTCAACTTCACCACGTGCACTTGGCTTAACTTGAGCAGCTTTAGCACTTACACCTGCTGGATAGAAGTAAAGTCCAGTAACGGCATAATTACTCTTAGGATTTGCAGGTTTTTCTTCAATAGAAATAGCTTTGCCATCTTTATCAAAATCAACTACCCCAAAACGTTCTGGATCATTGACATAGTAACCAAAAACAGTAGCCTTACCATCTTGAGCATCTTGGCTAGCTTGAGCAAGTAACTTAGTGAAACCATTACCATAGAAAATGTTATCGCCCAAAATCATAGCACAAGGTTCACCATTGATGAATTCTTCACCTAAAGTAAATGCTTGAGCCAAGCCATCTGGACTAGGTTGAACCATGTAGCTCAACTTGATACCAAATTGTGAACCATCACCTAATAATTCC
Source organism: Lactobacillus sp. (assembly GCF_014803895.1). Next base: position 45,629 of record NZ_JAAVAU010000032.1, read on the forward strand.
TTAAAACGTGGTGTATCAGCTGGAGTAGAAATCACCAAGATGTCCTTAATACCAGCTAACATCAAAGTAGACAATGGATAATAAATCATTGGCTTATCATAAACAGGCAATAATTGCTTGCTAGTTACCAAAGTTAATGGATATAGGCGTGTACCTGAACCGCCCGCTAAAATAATTCCCTTCATTATGTTAGCCCTTGTTTAACACTTTCTTGTTACCGTACATTTCTTCATAGTAGTTTTGGTAATCACCAGAAATGATGTTTTCCCACCATTCCTTGTTGTCCAAGTACCATTGAATAGTCTTCTTGATACCATCTTTGAACATAGTTTCTGGAAGCCAACCTAATTCGTTGTGGATCTTTTCAGGATCAATAGCGTAACGACGGTCATGACCTTGGCGGTCAGTAACGTGTTCAATTAATGAGTAAGGCTTATCCAAGTAGTCACAAATCAACTTAACGATGTCAATATTGTGCATTTCATTGTGACCACCAATGTTGTAAACTTCACCTGGTTTACCCTTTTCAAGAATTAAATCAATAGCCTTGCAGTGGTCTTCAACATAAAGCCAGTCACGTACGTTTTTACCATCACCATAAACTGGTAACTTTTCATCCTTCAAAGCTCGTTGAATCATCAAAGGAATGAGCTTTTCTGGGAATTGGTAAGGACCATAGTTGTTAGAGCAACGTGAAATAGTTACAGGTAAACCATAAGTTCTACCATAAGCACCAACTAACAAGTCAGCACTAGCCTTACTTGATGAGTATGGGCTAGAAGTATGAAGTGGGGTGTCTTCGTGGAAGAATAAATCTGGGCGATCAAGTGGTAAATCACCATAAACTTCATCAGTAGATACTTGGTGGAAACGCTTAATACCGTACTTACGGCAAGCATCCATCAAAACAGAAGTACCAATGATGTTAGTTTCTAAGAAAATTTCAGGATTTTCAATAGAGCGGTCAACGTGACTTTCAGCAGCAAAGTTAACTACAACGTCAGGCTTTTCTTCTTCAAATAACTTGTAAACACCTTCGCGGTCACAAATATCAAGCTTAACAAATTTGAAGTTAGGCTTGTCCATTACGTCCTTCAAAGTTGATAAGTTACCCGCATAAGTTAATTTATCTAAACAAATAATTTCATAATCTTGATGCTTCTTCATCATATAGAAAATGAAGTTTGAGCCAATAAATCCGGCACCACCAGTAACAATAACTTTCATATGAATCCTCCGACTAAAAAACTTGTATTCATATGAAGTATATAACATTACGTTACGTCACCTTCAAGAGAAAATAATAAATTTAAGCTTTTTGTCCCATAAAATAGCCCGCATCTTTGGTAATGTAAAAGCCAGGTTCAACTTTTCGATCCACATATTGTTTAAAATCCTGATAATGATCCAACAAAATCGAATTCTGATTACCATGGCAAGACAAAATATAGGAAATAATTGGCATTGACTCAGAGATTTCAATCCCATCATGATACTTATGGCAAGAAACATTAGTGAAATACGGTTTTAAAATCTCTCCCCCATTCTCTAAGCCAAAACGCTCATATAAATTTGTTGAAGAGAGGACAATCTTAGAATTATAATTTTGTACTAAATCTGTAATCTCATGCATATGCCGAGCCGAATAAGTACTGCAAGTAAAAAATCCATCTTTCTTCAACACACGCTGTATTTCACGTAGAGTCTCAGGAATGTCGTCACAATAAAAGAGCATATGATTAGCAATCACTAGATCAAAAGTATTATCCGCAAACGGAATCTTTTGCGCATCAAAAACCGCATACTGGAACTGCGAATGATCACCAATCTCCTTCTTGGCATCGGCAAGTATTCCCTCGGAAATATCAGATACCACCACGGTCACATTATTTGGAACCTTGTCGATACTCTGCGACCATAGGGCACCATTTCCAGCACCTAATTCAAGAATCTTCATCCCCGGCTTAAAATTAATCTTACTAAATAGCCATGGGAACCAACCTTGCTTATTCACCGAATAATCACGATGAAGACGAATCCGGGCAGAAATATTCGTCGCACTCTTATATTGGGTACTCAAAGATTGATTCATCGCTGTCAGATGAATCAGATTTAACATCTTGCTCCAGTCTACTTCTTGATTTTTTTCTAAAGCTTGACTAGTAGAATCAATTGCTGTAACTACATTCTCCATCTCTTTCAATCGCTCTTCTGCAAGGCGCTTTTGGATTTGAAGCGTATCAAGCAAATATTGAGTATCCCCCGAACCAATAGTTAATTCTTTGATTTCACTTAAAGAAAAACCAAGATATTTCAATAAGAGAATCTGCTGCAACTTCGCAAAATCATGGTCAGTATAACGCCGTGCCCCACCTACGCTATATGCAGTCGGCTTCAGTAAGTTCTTTTGATCATAATAGCGAATCGTCCTAATTGATACGTGAGCTTTTTCGGCGAATTCGCTACTTGTGTAGTATTTTGGCATTATTAGAGGCTCCTTTCATAATTAGTATAACGTAAATAAAAAAGCCTTGGAATTTAATCCAAAGCTTTAATTTAGAACCTATTTCTACCGCATCTAAAACTAGTTATTTTTTCCATATAAAAGCTGAGATATATTAACTGTTGGTAAAATAATAGGTTGCATAATATTACTAGTTGCGGTTAATGTGGTTACTACTTGTCGTAAATATGGAAATAATATTGCTACTGCATTAGTCTTTAAATATTTTTCAAATCCAGTATTTGTTTTATCTTCTTCAGAGTTAAATATGAACTGCCCAACAATTATTACATCTAACTTGATGGGTGCTTCTGGCGCTACATGATATTCTAATTGAACGTTAGCTTTATTTCCTTGAATATCAGTCTTAGTACGAAAACTCTGCTTTATTCTTTGTTTTTCGATATTATCTTGATTTAACAATTCTTTTTGTTCAAAAACCATTTCTTTTACAGAATATCCCACAAAATTTATAACTGTCATGCTATTAACTCTCCATCAGACTCACTTAAAATAAAATTATTTTCTTTTACGTTTAAATCGTATGTTTTATATTCGTCATTAACTATATTTTTTGCAAAATAAAAATTAGTATTATGAGAATAAGAAAATTCAGATTCATTATCAGCAGGCATGTTATTAATATTTTCTAAAATTGCATCTATGTCTAACTCTTCCATAAAATCTTGAACATCTTTTTCAGTAAAATTAATATCATTAAGATTCATCTGAATTCTCCTTTCTTACAATTTTAAAGTTGCTTTTTGAAACCAGTTTAGTATCTCTAATAGTTACCTCTATCGCATTCGGACCTATAGAATACCTTATTCCTGGAAGAAATGTCTCTTCCCATCTCTTTACTCCCAAGATTTTAAATTTATACTTTCTTTGTAAAAATAAGATAAATAATTCAATCATAATTCCAGCATAAGTATTTACCTTTTTGGTCTTTCTAATTTGATTATAAATCATTTCACCATGCTTAGTATTATTTTGAATACTACAAAATTTATTAAACAAATTATTCATTTTATCTTGTGTTAAATCCAATAAGGAATTATCTGGAAATTCAACATTAATTTCAAATACAGTAGGATTAACAGAATCATATTTTTTAGCAAAATCATATGCTAACTGATAGTTATTCTCAAAAGTATATAGTCCATATCCTAAAGAACCTATTGTCTTATTTTGATACTTTCGATTGCGTTCAACTTCAACAATACTAGGTATCTCAATATTAAAGCCTTCTTTTTTTATACTATCAGCGTTACTTTTAGTAGTTCCATGATATAACATGAAATATCACCTTTACATAGGGGCAAATTATATTTTTATAAATAATTTTATCAGAATTACTTTTTAAAGACCATTAAACAAATAAAGATACAGATATTTGCTTAATCTATAATTTTATCACGTTAAGTTGACCATCCCACTTTTCTTTCGGTAAAACCGGAGCCTTTATTATATTTAAACTTTCCATTGCTTTTTCCAACGCTAACTGCGAATCTCTACTCTCTGCATGCCACATTCCCGCATTAACAAAGCCTAAATACTGAATTCCTAAATCTTTTAGATATGGGATTATATATTTTTTAAACAAATTGATTCTCGTCTCACTTGTTGCATCTTCAGTATAAATAAAATATTCATCCATCACTGCTATTCTTCTCTTAGATGGTATATTTAATCTATTAATCATTCCATTAACTACTGAATATACATCTCCTGAATAACTATCAGCAGCATCACCTACATCAACTATTTCTTTACCATTAATTGTACATAACATTACCTCGGCCAAGGTCTCATAGATTTCTTCATCTTCATAAGGATTACCTTTAAGCAAAACATTTTCTAAATACATTCCGGACTCAAAATCATCCCATTGTGATTTACTACTTTCTATATGAATAAAGGTATTGTTTAATTGTTCATCAGTAATAGGTAACATATGCTCTTTAACCGATTGAAGTAAATCATCAGGTTCTGGCTTTTTAACTTCAAAAGGAAATCCATTATTATTTAAAGATGCTTGAAGGAACATCTTAATTGCTTCATTAGTAGTTGTTCCTAAGTCATTAAATAGTTTGTCTGCTTTCTCTTTCATTTTATTGGTTACGCGCACTTGAATATTTTTCATATATACTATACATCTCCTCCAATTTATTATATCATCGTCATGCATATTAATTAAATCTTTAATTAATATGCATGTAATGTGGTTGATTATTTAAAGAAATATCAAAAAAGCTTTGGAATTTAATCCAAAGCTCAAGTTTAGAGATACTTCTCTTGCTTCTAAATAATCTTCTCATCCAATATGTACATAAAAAATTAATTTTTATATTTTTCCCATGTCTTAACTAATGCAGCACTTTGATCACTATCAAGTCCCGGATCCATCCAGAAAACATTATTAGCTGTAATTGCAAAGTATCTTGGACCTTCATTCCCTGTAATATAAATATTATTATCTGTATCTTGATTCTTTATCATTTGAGTCCAACCATTTCCAAAATCAAAAGTAGAAACATCTCTTAAAGTAGACTTCTTCAAATTCTTATGGTTATCAGGAATTTTTATGTCGAGATTCTTAATCTTCTCATCCAGATATTCATGCTCCCATTCTTTATCAACCACTTGATTAAAAGCCTTTTTAAATTTAGATAATTCTTCTTCATTATCAGCACATACCAAAACTATTTGACGTAGCCATTTAATTTTAGTAATTAGTACTCCATTTACATTTTCACCTTTAACATCACTTTTTGTAAAAAATTCCCAGCATTTATCTCCATATTGATTTTCACAATCAGCCACAGCTTTTACCATCAGTTCAATGTCTGAATAAAACTGAGGGAATTGATCAGTATCTTTTTTATTTGAGTAATTTTTAATTTCTACATCAGCAGATGTCACAACTTTTATTTTCATCTTATAGCCTTTCAATGAATTATTAAATATACGATTATAGTTTTTAGTTTAATTTATCTATTCCTTTCACTTTACCATACACTAAGAAAAAATCCTGAAATTAAATAAAAATACCAAACTTAACAGCTTGATATCAATTTAAATAATTATCCTACTTAGCTGCTTCCAATTCAGCAGCTTTTTCTAATTCATTCTTTTCTGCAACTCTGAAGAATGGCAAGTAAATAAATACACCAAAATAATCAACAAAGTCCAAAAGATTATATTACGCCAATCTATCGAACACATATATACTTGAGCAAAATATGGCGTAAACGATGGATCAGCAATATATCCCATTCCAATCAAATAAAATTATTCGGCTAAATAAGTTAAAATCAAATTTACAATCGGAGAAATCGAAAATGGAATACCTAAGATTGGGTTAAAACAGATTGGTACACCGAAAATTATCGGTTCATTAATACTACAAATACCTGGAATGATAGCTAACCTGCCTAGAGTACGGAATTTTTCAACTTTGCTGCGCATCATTAATAAGAGAGATCAATGCGATAGTATTAACCGAACAACCTAAAACAACGATTGTAAACATTTGTAAATTCATCAAATGAGTTGGTAGTAAGCACTTAGCAACCAAAGCCGCATTAGCGCCACTTTCAGCAATACCTACAGCGAATACTATTGGAAAAATTAGATTACTACCACTAATACCAATTAACCAGAGCAAGTTACCTAAAGTAACACTTAAGATAAATCTCCATAAATTATTTGCTAGAGCAGTAACTGGAGTTAAAATCTTTAAAAAAAGTTAGAAAATCACTGTGTGTCAAAGCAACAACAATTAAATTAGCACCATAGAATACAATAATATTAGCCAACAACGGTATGAGGGAATTAATAAATGTTGCGACCATTGGAGGAATAGAATCTGGTAATTTTAATTACCAATGTCTTATTTCAATAAAACGAGTTACTTCAACTGAAAGTAAACCAATAATAATGGCAACAAACATACCATTAGTACCCAAGTAATTTAATTCATTATACTTTTAATTCACATTTAGAAATTCTACGTAAGCATCAAGATACTTTAATTATCATTATCAGCAACTCCGGTGAAACCAAACGATTAAGTAAATTATGCAGGGGTGCTAAAGAAAATAATCACGATGTTATTTCCTTCGTAGGCAACAGCAATTCTACAATCGCTAAAAATTCTACCTTAACAATTAGCACCAATACATGCACTCCAGCTTCGTTTGATAAACATTACCCTCAGCTGTTTTTTGGTCTAACACTCATTTATTTTGAATTATTAATGAGTACTTTTATGTCCTAGTAAGCGCTTTTCTCTTGACGCTTTTTATATTAGCCGAATTCAATTAATTTATAAATACTTTTAGGTATCAAAAGAACATGTTCATTTTTTCGTGAACATGTTCTTTATGAATATGAATTATTAATTGTAGGCTTAGTCACAATAGATTGTTATCTTACGGCTAATGACAAATTAATTAAAACTTCTTATCAGAATTTTGACCATAAAGCTGCTTAGTCAGGTAGAGGATCTGCTCATTAAGTCAAGTGCATTCTTCGGCATAGTTACCTATTTCGTTGATTAATAATTTATTTTGTTCAACTAATCCAGAATTAGTTTCTAACAGGGATTGAACTAATTGTTCATTCATAATTAATTTCTCCTCATATCATATAAATGTAATAATTAATATTATCAATAGTTATATAAATTTCGTCATCACACGTTAGCCTTCAATTAGTACTGACTTTTACCGCTTATGAAGTACCGCTGAGCTCCGCAAAAAAGAAAAAGTGAATCAATCCCCTGTCTCACATATCTGTCTTACTGCAGACGATATAGACTTCGCCAAATTCAGACAGATTAATCATTTTCATGAAGCAATTTTCCCACGATATAACTCAACGTCTCGTGGTCAACTCATTTAAAGAAATTAAATTCAATTGTCAAAATTTTGATACTAAAGATTGAATCTAGATATTATGGGAACAATGTGATAAATCAAGTGCATGACAGCTGAAGACTAGAAAATACTTAAGCTGTTTATATTAATTTTTGTTTCTTGTTCTATAATCAACACTTGTAACCGTTTGATATTCAAAATCTCCAAGACTAAATTCAATAAACTTTTCGTTAAACAACACCAGATTAAAATCCGTACTATCTGTTGCCATAGTACTTCTATATTTTATTCCATCAAATTGAGTCTGAATTAGACTACTTATAAACTGAGTAGGAATATACTCTAGCCCTTGTCTATTTGATTGCACAGGCTTTTCTAAATCTTTTTATAAAGAACTTAATTAAATTACCTTAAAATTATCAGTTACTATTTATAAATAAACATTAGACAGTACATAAAATTTGTAACTCTGTCAAATAGTTTGTGTAAATAGAAATTCTTCTGTTGATTGATTTTTAATCTTTTTTTAGTCAAAGTATGATTCTAGGGTATCTTCAACCTGCTTAAAGACTTTATATGCTTGGGTGAAATGACGAACATTATATTCTGTTACCAATGTTTTAATAAAAGCATCTAAGGACTCTTCCATTGGAAATTCCGCTTTAGCGTTTACTTTACGCTTAATACCAGTATTAAAAGACTCCATTAAATTTATCGTATAAATTGATGCTCTAATGGCTTGGGGCTAGTCGTAAAAAGTTAACAGATCAGCTTTGATTATTTTAACCATATTATAATAAACAGCCTCTCAATTCTTATAAAATTCATTAATAGGGCTTATCTTTTATGATTTTCGCACCTATATTACGCATAACATGAACCCAGCAACGTTGAAAGTGAGCTTGAGGATACGTTTTAACTAAAGCATCTTTCCACCTTTCATGCTAACATCCCATCAGATAAGAAAAGTTCAACTTATTTAAAATCCATGCTGTTTGAAATTATTAAGCATTTCAGTCCACTCTCGATACTTTAAGTAGGCTCAATGTGATAACTGAAATTCTATATCGCAAATTAAAAAGGCTTGGAAATAAATCTATACAAGCTGTTAATTCATATATACCATTTTTAATTTCGTCATTGTGCTTTTTCTCTATTTCCTCATCCTTAGATTTATTCTCAGCTCTTACTTGCCAAATTACAATCAAAGTAGCTGGAATAATCGCTACACTACCACTTAATAAATTATTTAAATAATCGGCAAACGAGGAGTAAGGAATACGCAAGGGCAGCAAAAAAATTACTACTGTGAGTATTAAAATCAAAATTACTTTTCTTTTATTATTTAACATATTAGCTACTGCTCCAACTTAACTTACTATTACCATATAATTATACTCTTATTTAATATAGTAAAAATAAGCCACACCCTACGGCGTGGCTTACTTGATAATAAAAATATCAGTATTGAAAAAACGAATTAAAACTAACTTCAATACTCAAAGCACAGACGTAAAATAAATTAGGAAAGAGTAGCTTTCACGTCCAAATATTATTATACAAGAAATTAAAAATTTCTACTAATTTATGATGTCTTAATTCATAAAAGAAAAAGCCTCGAGTTAGATCCCATATCATTAAATTAAGAAATGATACAGAATCTATATCGCGGCTTTTTTACTATGAGCGTAAAAGTTTAGAAAAATTAAGAAAGGATTTAACGCTCTATATTGATTAGACTAGTTATTTTCTTAATCTGCTCTTCAACTTACCAAGAAATTCAGTTGCAACACTATTATTAAGAAATATCAAAATTGCACCATATATTCCTACAGAAAGAATCACAGACAAGATAGTTCTTAAAATCATTGAAGAAATTCCAGCTTTTAGCAGTAAACAAACAACTATTATCCCAAAACAACCAATTAAAGAATCAATTAGATTTCGTAATATTTCTTTAGAAGTCAGAATAGGCTTCACAATATCCCAAGATGAATAAATATTTAAAGACATTATCATTAATTCTGCAATGACTGTACTCAATGCGGTACCATCGTAAGACATCAACGGAATTAACAAAAAATTCAACACGACGTTTACTACACCAGTAATAACAGTATTTCGTAACGAAGCGTTTTCTCTCTTAGCAGGTATTAACACACACTGATTAAAAATAGTACTAAAATTTGAAAATATAAATGCTACAGTAATAATTTGAAGCGACAGTATAGAATCTAAATACTTCTTCCCAGCTATAACGAGAACAACTTCTTTACTCAACATTATTAGTCCAATTGCTGCTGGTGTAACTAAAACAGAAATCATATTAATAACCTGCGACAAAACATTATTATATTCCTTAAATTTCTTTTTTCCGAAAAGCATTGCTAATCTCGGAACAGTAACTACTAACAAACCACCTATTAAGCCCGCAGCAATACCATAAATTTTTACAGCAACACTGTAAATTCCTACAGCATAATCATTTTTTAATAAACCTAAAATAGTAGTATCGGACGATACATAAATAGTAGTTGCTACAGTAGAAGCGAAAATGACTAAGATAGGTTTTAAATGGTATTGCCAATTATTTTTTTTAACTAGCCTAATATTAATAAATGACTTAGCATGTATCCAATTAAGAATATTAGAGCCTACTCCAGCAAAAACTGTAATCCCTGCGTACCATACATAATCATTAGGGGTACGTACAAAGATAAAAAGTAAAATTATTGATAATATTTTGAATATAATACTACGAACAGTTATATAACTATAATCTTCATATATAGTATATATCCACTCAGTACCAACTGTAGTAAATAATATTTGTAATGAAAATACTAAAATTGTAGACACATAATTATGCAAATTTTTAAAGACTAACAAACTTGCCAACAATAAAACATATGCTACTATTGTTGAAACTATATTTATAGTGAATACTTCACTAGCGAAAGTACCTATCTTTTCTTTATTATCACGATATTTAGCACCTTCACGTACCGCATAAGTAGCAATACCCAGTCCAGCAATTAAAACAAAATAATTTACATAAGTATTAGCAAAGTTATAAATTCCCATACCGTCAACCGAAAGTACACGTGAAACGTAAGGAAATGTAATTAACGGAAATATTAAATTTAGAGCACTTCTAAGACCGTTTAATAATGCGTTAATACCTAGAGATTTTTTTTTCATCTACAACATCCTAAAATAAAAAGGTTTAAATTAATAAAAGCTTCTTTATATTTCAAAAAACAAAGATTTTATTATTTATAGTATTCTTTATACCATTCGGCAAAATTTCTTAATCCTTCTTTAATTCCAATTGAAGGTTTAAAACCATAATCTTTCTCTAAAGGTTTAGAATCAGCATAAGTTACGGGTACATCTCCGGCTTGCATAGGCACTAGTTTTTTATGACTTTCAAAATCATAATCTTTAGGTAAAACTTTAGCTCTAATTAATTCATTTTGTAGAGTATCAATATAATCAAGCAAGTTTTCAGAAGTACCTCCACCAATATTATAAATAGCATATGGTGGGATTGGCAGACCATCTTCTCCTACTTTACGTTTAGGAGCACCTTGCATTACCAAATATACTCCTTCTACAATATCATCAATATATGTAAAATCACGTTTGCAATTTCCATAATTGAAAATTTCAATATCTTTATTATCAACTAAGCGAGTAGTAGCCGAAAAATAAAACATATCTGTTCTTCCAGCAGGACCATAAACTGTAAAGAATCTTAATCCAGTTGACGGAATATTATAAAGTTTAGAGTAAGCATGAGCCATCAACTCATTTGATTTCTTAGTTGCCGCATATAATGAAACAGGATTATCAACTCTATCATCGGTACTAAAAGGAACTTTTTTATTCCCCCCATATACCGACGAAGAAGATGCATATATTAGGTGCTCTACTCCACCTTCATATTGTTCATATGAGTGTCTACATGCTTCTAAAATATTGTAAAAGCCAATCAAATTTGAATGCACGTAAGTATTTGGATGATCAATTGAATAACGTACCCCAGCTTGAGCAGCCAAATTAACCACAAATGATGGCTTATATGTTCTGAAAACAAAGTCTACAAACTCTTTATCTCCAATATCACCCTTGATAAATTTCCAATCGGAGGTAGAATTAATACTTTCAATTTCTTTTAATCTGTACTCCTTTAATGAAATAGGATTATAATCGGTTAAACAATCAATACCAATAATATGAGCATTACTTACCTCTTTACGAAGTTTTTTAGCAAGACTAGAACCAATAAATCCTGCAGCACCAGTGATCAAAATTGTTTTATTATTTAATTGTAATTTTTCTTTATTCATTATCTTTAATTTTGCCTTTTCTAGTAATATTTATCCTCTAAATTTCTTATACCTACTACCTTTGCAGGTACTCCCATTACAATTGAATTATCAGGAACATCCCTATTTACCACACTATTTGCTCCCACAATAGCATTGTCACCGACTGTAATGCCACCAACAATTTTAGCTCCCGGATATACGATTACATTATCTTTCAAATGTGGATATTTTCCCTTATTTTGTCCTAAAGTTACTTCATGATAGATAGAACAGTTATTTCCAATAACAGCTCCTTCTCCAATAGTAATATTATAAGGATGAGGTAAATACAAATTTTTACCAATTTTAGAAGTTGAATGTACTAATATATTTTTTTTTCTTATTTTAAAGTTAGAAAATTTATTAATAAAAAAGTTAGAATTATCTGAAGTTATAAACTCTACTGCTTTATTTAAGCCAAATTCAGGTACAAATAAAAATTTTATATATTTTTTTAACATTTTACTTATGCCCCACGGTTTCTAATCCTGGATATGTTATTACATTACCACCTAATGTACATAAGCTGTCTACCGAAATACCATGTTTATATAAAATATATGGTATTATTAATTGATCTCGTTTAGTACTCGTACTTAAAAATAATTTCCACCACTCATTCATTATGTCTTTCATAATACTTGAAGAGTGATCACGTGCAATTACACTACATTGCAATAGGCCATAATTTGCTGGCATTCCTTCCCTTTTTAAAAAATTAATCCATTTTTCTGCAACAGATTTATTAATCTTACCAAACACAACACAAGCTGTAACTTCTTTATATACTGAAGCTCTATCCGCATGTTTAAAAAAAGCCATACCATATTTAGGCGAGATCCTATTTATAAATTCCGTGGCGTCAGTTGATAATTTTATATTTCCGTCTATATATACTGAATATTTATAATTTGGAAACAATATATGTGGCATCATTTTAAAATATCTATTAATTTCAGCCGAAGTCCAGTTATTATTTAAATTAAAATCTTTAGGATTAATTCTAGACCATATAGAAGTTGAAGGAATTTCAAAATCTGTCACTGCATAAAAATCACAATTATCAGGTACAAATGTTGGTTCTATCAACGTATCATAGTTTCCAGTTATACATGTATAAATTACTACTCTCTCTCCAGAAAAATAGTTTATATTTTTTTTAACTATAGATGAGTTATTACCATTCACATATTGTAATTCTTTTTGTTTAATTTTATTGCCATTAAAAATATTTTGTAAATGATTAATCACATTAGTCTTAGAATTTAATCTTTTTAATTTTGCTTCTATACTAGAATTTAATTTACTATTTTTTATCCTATTTTCATTTGCCACCTTCTTTACCGCATCTATCAACTCTACATAATTTTTTTTAATATTTTGATCATTGACATTATACATAAAAATTCTCTCTTTACGTAAATACAAAATTATTATCAATTACTTAAAGTAAGCATATAATATAAGTGTATTTTTATAAATTAAATATAGTTTTAACTATTTAAAAACTTATACTATTTCGTTCAAACAAAAACGGGTTTTCTAAACTGAAAGCCCATTTTTACCATACTAATTAATCTTTTCTAAAAATGTCTCTTGTATAAACTTTACCTTTTATGTCATCAAGAACATCACTGTAGCGATTAGCAATAATTGCATCAGATTGCTTCTTGAATTCATCTAAATTATTAACTACTTTACTCCCAAAGAAAGTTGAGCCATCTTCCAAAGTTGGTTCATATATAATTATGTCAGCACCTTTAGCTTTAACACGTTTCATAACGCCTTGAACTGAACTTTGACGGAAGTTATCACTATTAGATTTCATAGTTAATCTATATACTCCAACAGTAACTTTCTTTTCCTTAGATGCATCGTATTGATTATTATCATCATAATCATAGTAACCAGCTTTACGAAGTACTTGATCACCAATAAAGTCTTTACGAGTGTCATTAGACTTAACAATTGCTTCAATTAGGTTTTCTGGAACATCTTTATAATTAGCCAAAAGCTGTTTTGTATCCTTAGGTAAGCAGTAACCACCATAACCAAATGAAGGATTATTGTAATGAGTACCAATACGTGGGTCAAGACCAACACCATCAATTATTTCCTGGGTATTAAGTCCCTTCAATTCAGCATAAGTATCAAGTTCATTAAAGTAACTTACACGAAGTGCTAAATAAGTATTGGCAAACAACTTAACCGCTTCAGCTTCAGTAAAGCCCATAATTAAAGTCTTAATATCTTTATCTTCAGCACCTTCTTGTAACAAATGAGCAAAAGTATGGGCCGCATCAACTAATTTTTCATCGGCTAAATCAGTACCAACAACGATACGAGATGGATGCAAGTTATCATATAAAGCATGACCTTCACGTAAAAATTCAGGACTAAAGATAATATTCTTAGTATTAAACTTCTCACGAATATGCTTAGTGTAACCAACCGGAATAGTCGACTTAATAATCATAATGGCATTAGGATTATTTTCCATAACTAATTTAATCACTGCTTCAACAGCTGAAGTATCAAAAAAATTCTTTTCACTATCATAATTAGTAGGAGTCGCAATAACTACAAAATCTGCATCCTTATAAGCACTAGCTCCATCAGTGGTAGCTGTGAGATTTAAGTCTTTATTTGCCAAAAAGTCTTCAATTTCTTTATCAACAATCGGAGATTTATGATTATTAATTAATTCAACTTTTTCAGGCACAATATCTACGGCTGTTACTTCATTATGTTGTGATAATAAAGTAGCTAAACTCAAACCTACGTACCCTGTACCTGCTACTGCTATTTTTAATTCACTCATAACATTACATCTTCCTTTCTATCATCATTGATTTTAACTTAGTAAAACTATCTAAACTCCAATGATAATAAAACTTTCTTTTTTTACGTCCTAAGCCATATTCCTTATCAGTTGAAGCATTTCCTTTATGGAAAACTATAAGATCATTAAAATACTGAAATTTCATATCATTACTGTATACTATATATTTTAAGAAATCTTCTTCTCCATACATGAAAGTTTGAGGAGATAATCCATTAAATTTATCAATATAATTATCGGAAAAAATTAAGCAAGCTCCATGTAATTTGAAATCATCCATATTTTCTTTAATTTTTCTAACCTTTGATCCTTTGATTATAGGAACTAATTTCTTCATAAATAAATTATCAAGGTTAAGATACCACAGTAAAGACAAAAATCTAAATTTTAAAATTACCTTTTCTACTTCCTCTGGAGTATTGTATGTAGTAAATATAGGATTTTGATTTTCTTTACCACTATTAGTCAGTATCTTAGGACCTGCTACATCAAATCCATTTTTATAATGTGTTAACAAAACATCTATAAAATCTTTTTGTTCAAACCAAGTATCATTATTTGTTAAAACTATAATATTAGCATTTAATTTAGTTTTAGCATATTTAAAACCTAAATTATTTCCACGTGAAAATCCTAAATTTTTTTTAGAGATTATATAATGAATCTGTGAATTTTTATTTTGCTTTTTTAATTTATCCAAAGTATTCACAGTAGATCCATTATCTACTATAACTACATGTACATTTGAATTACTTAAGTATTTTTTCAATGATGCAACACATTTTTCAGTTTCCTTTAAATTGTTATAGTGTAGAACTACAAATACTATATTACATTTGCTTAAACTCTTCACAAAAATCCTCTTCCTAAAATTTAATTAAAAAATGAGGGAACCACTAATGGTGATAAATAATTAATCAACACACCAAAGCCAAATAAAGCCATCATCATTCCCAATAATTGAGACTTTATTCTAACATTACCTACCACGGCATCTTGTTTTCTTTTTAAAACTACAGTTAATAACATGTAGAATAGCAACCAAGAGGCTCTTTGAACACGTAAAAATTCCGGAGACACAATTCCCATTGGTATCAGAACCAACATTAGTAAATTAATAGTTACACAAAACTTACTAAACATTTTTTCTTTTTCTGAAAAAATACTTGAATTAACAATTTCATTATTTATAGAATAAGTTATAAAATAAAAAACAATAACCATTAAATCTAATAATAGTAATGTACCCAAACTTGTAGTAGATTCAAAATAAAATTGTTGTCTAGTACTTGCAAACATCGATATAAATTTTTGAAGAGGCGACTTCAAAAATACCAATAAAATTGTACCTATAAAAATACCGACAGAAAATACCTTTTGCCTTTTTTCTATAAATGGGACAAAGACAAAAAGATAATAAAAAGCTGCCGAACTATGGATTGGGACTGCTAAAGTTATTAACAATACATATATGATAATGCTCCACCATTTTCGTTGAAACAAAAATATAAGTGCAAAAATAAAAATTCCCAATGTTACAAAAAATCTAACTTGAATAATATCTAAGAGCGCTGGATAAAATAGATACAGCCCCCATATTAAATTATAATTCTTTCCAAGAAAATATCGCACAGCTATAAAAATAAGCAGAAGAGATATAAATACTAAAAAAGTTTTAAATTGAGGATAGTCCCATCCCTTGTTTCTTCCCCAATCATTTAACATATACCAACCTTTACCCATACCAAAAAGTTGATTAGGATTAATATGTTGGTATACATACTGATAATTAGCGAAATCAGGAACATCAGTTGAAACAAAAGTTAAATATGATAAAAAAATCAATACTAATATTCCAATAAAATTAAACCTGGGAGTAGAAATAGTTATACCTAAAATTATTAAAAAAGCGTAAATATACAGCATACATAATTCCTTTACTTAAATTTATTTTTATCATTACTTTTAGTAATTATATTGAATAACTTTTCCCATCCATCAGCATAAATAAAATCATGCAGATTTTTTCTTACATTTACCTTATTATCAAAAGTATTATTTACAATAGCTCTTTTCATAAGTTCAGATAATTTTACAGAATCACTTGCCTCAACAAAAGCAACATTTTTATAATTTCCAACAGTTTCATGCGCATAAGGTAAATCTACAGTCAGAATAGCTTTCCCCGTTTGCATAAACTCAGTTAATGGCATTCCCCAAGTTTCTAACTTAGAAGTAAAGATTAAGCAATCTGCTTTCTCGTATTCTCTTATTAAATCTTCTCTCGAAAGTAAACCAATAAATTTTATAACTGGAATACTAGAATATTTTTTAAAAAGATATTTAGAATAATTATTTTCTTTTCCATCCAAAGTAATAAGTAATTGAAAATTATTAGTTCCCCTATTATATAGATCTTTTGCCGCTTCACACGCCAATTCAAAATTTTTAAATATTCTAGGATAAGAAGGAAAAATAAAAGTATACGTACTATTTTTTTGTATAGAAGGTAATATTCTAAATGTTTCTATATCTGGACGAGCGATTATTACATTTTTAATCTTATACATTTGCTTAAACGCCTCACCCATCCATTGTTGTTGAACAATTACAGCATTATTTTTTTTTATATTTATTTTATATAGATATTTATAAAATTTAGAAAACAGATAATATTTCCATCCATATTTTATATCCTTAATAGACATACTATAGAATGGACTTGGATTATGACAATATACATATCTTCTTTCCGCTATAACATTCGGAGTAGTATCATGCATTGATAACCATACATAGGGTTTAAGTTTTTTAGATAATTTTTTGAAGTAAATATATTCATAATATATTCTATTAAGCCAATGTTTTTTAGATTTTGGAAATTCTATTAGTGTCAATTTGCCTATGTACTTCTTAAAAAGCTCTTTACGTGATACAAGAACAACAATATTATACTTTTTATTTTTATCATCTGATACTATAGTATCTAATAAATCATCAAAAACTGATTTAGCGCCACCATCAACTATATTGATGCCTGAAATAACTACCGTTTTTAATTTTCTATCTTTTTCCATTTGTTAGTTTCCAAATCATATTTTTTTATAATTTTACCCGGAACTCCTACTATCATACTATTTTCAGGGTAATTTCCTTTTACAACCGCATTAGCACCTACTATACAATTATCACCTAATATTGTGCCTGGTAAAATAACTGCCCCATAACCTATAAAACAATTTCTACCTATTTTTGTTTTATGTTTATGTAAATTTTGCTTTAAAGCTGACACATTAATACTTTCATTGCCATGATCCACATTTGAGATAAAAACATTACCAGAAATAGTTGTGCCATCACCAATATCTAGCCTGTCCCTATATGATACTATATGGAGATTTTGTCCTACTGATATATCATTGCCAAAATTAATAATTGACTCTTTATCTGGAGCCTCAACACGCAGTCCTGGATATATCCTTACTCTATTACCAATAAACAAACTCTTTTTTCTTTCGATAAATAAGGGCTTTCCTAAATACGATTTTTTACCAACTTTACCATAAAACAATTTAGTAACTTGTAATCTAGAAAACCACCACATTTTTTTTAAATTCATTATTAATCCCTCAACAATACATGTAACCAATTATCTAATGAGTATTTATGATAAATATCTTTATCCAGTTCCTTATAAGGCTCTTTAAAAAATGTCGAGTTAAAATCAAACCTACCATCATATACATATATATTTTGAGGATTATAAAAATCATAATTTTTTATATCAGAATTAGTAGTTATAAGCTTTTTTTTAGATCCTAAAGTTTCAATAACTCTAATCGTTAATCCCGTTTGCCCAGATTGTGGGGAATCTAAAACTATTTTTGATTCAGACATTAATTTATTTATCTTATTATCATTTAAAGGCTGAAAATGAAATTCCTTCATCTTTGCATGTCTTAATTCAATATTAAAGCACTTTCTATACCAATACACTAAACGAGATGGGAAAAAATAATAAATGTATTGATTTTTATAAACTTTAGACAATTGGGCTGTCATTTTTTTTATAAAATAATATTTTTTAGGATGAGCGGTTCCTACAAAAAATGTGTCATATTTTATAGGAGAATTACTTTCAGCAATTTTTTTATATTGATCACTATAAAAAAGCGGTAAAAAAGTTAGTTGCTCATAATTTTTAGCGTCTTCTCTATCAAAAGTATATAATCTATCAAAATACTTATGCATACGAGCAATATATGGAAAGTTACTCATAGAATCCCACTGATAAAGAATAAATGTCGCTTCTTTGTGTTTTTTTCGCAATATCTTTATCATACTCTCATCAAAAGATAGTGACTGCCCTGAAATAAGAAGAACATATTTATATTGATTATCATTGGTTAGTTGCAATACTTTTTTGAAATAATTTTTTATATACTTTTTTATTAAATTTTTATTAAATCTTACTGCGGCTTTCACCCAGGGATTAGTACTTGGCCTATCATCAAATACATCAACTTCATATCCTTTATTTTTCAAAGAACGCGATATAATTGTTGGATAATTAAAAAAGTTAGGCATTATTAATAGAATACGTTTTTTGTTATTCATCATCTTTATTTTTAAAATTATGTACTATATCTAATAGTTTACTATTATCTCCCCACACAGCTTTCGAATCGTATGGTCTATCTGGATATACACCATATTCCAAACTTATATCAAAATTATTATCATTTATAAATTGTTCCACTCTTGTAGCAAGCTTCTCAGGTCTTCCTGAACAAATATTTATTATTCCATTAATTTTATCCTGTTCAACCACCAAAGCAGCATATTTACAAAAAGTATCATAATTTAAAAAATCATACTGATTTTGACCAGTAGTAAATGGAAACGTAGATTTATTTTCATAAGCTGCTTCAGCAATTTTAGAAAAAATTGAAGCTCCTTTTCTGGTATTCCCTACGATGTAATATCCTCTTAGCCACTGCCATTTCGTATTAGTTCCTTTAGTCAATAATTCTAAAGACTCACGCAACGCATTTTTACTAATACCATATAAACTCATAGGATTGCATGGGGTTTGTTCATCTATACTACCTTCATAAAAACCAATTTCATGCATACTTCCCATTACACTAATCTTTTTAATATTTGCTTGAATCATCTTTTTAAAAAATTCATAATGCTTTGGCAAATCATTTAAATGTGCAGAAGAATTATGCACAAAACCATCTCTCCATGCCAAGTGTAATAAAGCATCTGGTTCACCAAAATAGTTAAATGGATTATCTATACTGAATAAATCAACTGAAACTTTTTCAGCGCGATCATCTACATCTTGAGTATTAAATCCTGTAGCTATAACCTCATTTCCATCATCCAATAATTGCTTTACAATACCCTTACCTAAATATCCATCTGCTCCGGTTACTAGTATTTTCATTTTTTCTCCTTTATTAATATGCTCCATTAGGATGAATCATGACACCAATAGTTCTAAAAATAAGACCTAAATCATATAAAAAACTACTATGATTAATATATTCAATATCCAATTCAACCATTTCATCAAAATCTGCATCATTACGACTAGTTACTTGCCAAAGACCAGTGCAACCTGGTTTGACAGTTAACCGTAATTTATCATAATCACTATATTCTTCCACTTCAGAAGGTAGTGGTGGACGTGGTCCAACCAATGTCATATCCCCAATTAAAACATTCCATAATTGGGGTAATTCATCAAGACTGTATTTACGAATGGTATGACCTATCTTAGTAATTCTCGGATCATTTTTCATCTTAAACATAGCACCATTGATTTCATTTTGAGCTTCAAGTTCATCAAGCATTTGGTCTGCATTTACCACCATTGATCGAAATTTCCACATCTTGAATGGTTTCTCATTTTTTCCAATTCTTGTTTGAGAATATAGAACAGGGCCACCATCTTCTTTGTGTATTTTATAAGCTAAATAAACAAAAAGAGGAGAAAGCAAAATTAACGCTACTCCACTAGCACAAATATCCAATAATCGTTTAAAAAAACGATACCCATATCGCCCCTTAACTTTAGCCGGGTTTAACTTTACTTTCTCCATTTCCATAAGCATAGACTGCTTTATTTCCCCCTTTATGTCTTACTTAGCTAAAATATCCAAAAACGCTTTTTCTTCTTAAGTGGTTGCCAATTTAATTGTACGTTATCTCCATTGATGAAGTTACGTGCATTTTGTTTAAATTGATCAGCCATTTCTTTACCACTTTGCTTAGCCAGCTTATTATAGGCATCAGTCATCCGACTTTCGCGCTTAGCTAAACTATGGGCATCTGAAGCAAAAGTTGCTACTTGCCCTGCATCAATTAACCGCTCACTAAGTTGTTCAATTTCTTTACCAAACACACCCACGTAAGAACTTGCAGTCACTTGTGTTAAACATCCTTGTTCTAAAAATTGCTGCAACACCTGCGGATTATGCAAAATCTTATTATTACGTTCCGGATGCACAATAATTGGCGTAATACCTTCGCCTAATAACCTAAAGGTCATATCTTTAGCATACATTGGCACATCCTCACTTGGAAACTCCAACAGCATATATGTACCCTCTTCATCACAGAACAAGATATCATCATTTTCTAAAGCTTCAGGAATATCTGCACTTAATCGTACTTCCTGACTTGGAAATACCGTTAAATCAATCTTATTTTCTTCTAAAACTTTCTGAAATTTTTCAGTTTCTTCGATTACATCTTGCTTGTGGTTAGTATACTTACCATTCAAGTGGTGTGGTGTCATCAATGCATGAGTAATGCCATCAGCAACTGCAGCTTGTGCAAGTTTTAACGATGTCTCTAAATCGGGTGATCCATCATCAATACCTGGTAAAATATGACTATGAATATCAACTAAGACCATTATTTATTAGCCTTTTTGCTATCAGCTCGTTCATAACCATAGCCGTAACCATATCCATAACCGTAGCCGTAACCATATCCATCCGCACCAGTACGAACATCATTCATTACGTAACCTAATATATGTGTCTTAGTTAATTCAAGCATTTCAACAGCACGCCGAATAGCTGCTTTTTGAGTAACATTTTGACGTACAACTAAGACAACACCGTCCATTTCACCCGCTAACACCTGAGTATCAGAAATTTCAAGAATTGGTGCCATATCAACAACTACCATATCGTAGTGAGCTGATACCTTGTCTAAAAAGTCCTTCATTCTTTTAGAACCAAGTAATTCTGATGGATTAGGTGGAATGGGACCAGAAGACAAGACAGATAAATTATCTACTCCCCCAGACTTAACCACATCTTTCATATCAATTTCATTAGCCTTAGAAGTTAAGATAGTAGTTAGACCAACTTTATTAGAAACTTCAAAAGTTTGATGAAGTGTAGGTCTGTGCAAATCGGCATCAATTAATAATACTTTCTTACCAGCTTGTGCCATCGTTACCGCAACGTTAGCGGTAATAGTTGACTTACCTTCTGAAATATTAGCAGAAGTAAAGGCAAGCTTTTTAACTTGCTTATCAACACTCATAAAATCAATATTAGTTCTAATAGTCCTAAACTGTTCTGCGATTGGACCTTTTGGTTTAGCAACGGTGATCAACTTAGCACCGTGTTCCATGGTTTCATTAGTACCACGCTTGCGTCTAAATAATGCCATTTGTCAGTGCCTCCTTAAACACGTCTACGTTTCTTATCTTTATCTTCATCCTTCTTAATTTTGAAGTTATTAGATAAATGGAAGTGGGTAACAGTCCCTAAGTTAGTTAAGCCTAATTCGTTAGTCATAAAGTCATCCGTTCTAACAGTGGTATTAGTTGCATCACGAACAATAATAATCGCAAAGGCAATGATAAGACCAAGAACTAAACCTGCCGCAGTAAACAAGATAACTTTAGGTGAACTCTTAACCCCATTTGTAGCATCTGAAACAATAGTAACATTATTAACATTCATGATACTTGGAATTTTTTTCTTAAAAGTCTTAGCAACAGCATTTGCAATCGCTTTAGCCTTTTCAGGAGTATTAGCAGTAGCACTTAAAGTAAACACTTGAGAATTTGTTTGAGTAGCTATAGAAACACTACTTTGCATTTGTTTTGCAGATACTGTATAACTCTTTCCATCGCGCTCAATTACTGCCGGACGGGCCTTGCTTACTAATTGACGATTACCATTAGCATCTTTCTTATATACTGCAGCACGAGCCTTACGGACAACAGTTACCGGATTAGCCAAGTACTTAGAAGCGTCCTTTAAAATAACTGGACTGGTAATGATGTCCTTATAAGTATTAATCATTTGAACATCAGCTTGTTGAGTATTATATAAAGAATTAATATCAGTCTTATCCTTTTTCTGATTAACTAAAATTTGTGTACTCGAAGTATACTTCGGCGGAATTACAAAGGCAGCTAAGGCATAACCAATAATCCCTAATCCTACTGTCCAAAGTATAATACGCCAAATATTCTGCTTAACTAACTGCCATAAGTGGCGCAAATCTATTGTATTATTTTGCGTTGACTTTTCCTTCATTAATATTCTCCATCATCCATTACGTTGATTTTGTTCAATTCAAGTGATTGG
Organism: Lactobacillus sp.; assembly: GCF_014803895.1. Next base: position 68,860 of record NZ_JAAVAU010000032.1, read on the forward strand.
CGAATTTCATCTGAAATACGCTGACGTTCCTTTTTACCGATTACTTCAACTTCCATTTGACCATACTTTTGGTTATTAATCATCTTACTTACACCTTGAGCGTGATCAGTTTGTTGATTTTCAGTAGCAGCCCGGTAATCAACCCCAATATGATACATCTGACTCATAGTCAAGTCAGTTTGCATTTCATCTGAAATTGACTTAAGGAACTTTTGATTAAGCAAGGTCTTAACTGAGATAGATTTCTTCAGTAGTCCTACAATAATACGGCGGTCACGATCTTGACGACCATAGTCATAATTAGGATCACCATGTCTCAATTGGGCAAATGCCAAAGCCTCTTTACCCATCATATGATAAGTCTTACCCTTAACAAAGCTATAACCTTGGTTAGTGAAAGTCAATGGAGAAGTTACTGTTACTCCTCCAACTTGATTAATAGCCTTCTCTAAACCACCCATATTGATTAAGATATAACCATCAATTGGGACACTGTAGTACTTGTCCAAAGTTTTAATTGTTTCACTTACCCCACCGAGGTTATAAGCTGAGTTAATCTTAATTGGTGATACATTTGGATAATCTGGCAAACTAGCCTTCATATCACGCGGAATCGAAATGACCTTAGTAGTCTTCTTCTTAGGGTTAATTGACAACATCATAATTGTATCAGTTCTACCCTTCCAAGTACGATTCATCGCACCCGTATCAGTTCCAAGTAATAAGATATTAATTGGCTTCTTCTCGGCTAAGAGTTTATCTAAGCTGCGGCCTTTATTACTCTTGGTACTTTTAGTAACCGGTGTGTACATATTATCAGCTGCACTACGTAAATTCTTATAAGCATAGCCAGCAAATAAAGCTACAGCTACAACAACTAATCCAATTACAAGCCAAAACCACCGCCAAAACTTCTTGTGGTGATGTTTGTGATGATGGCGATGTTTCCTATGTTGTGTATTATTTTTATCTTTATCCATCTTAACTCTCTTCCAAGTAAAATTTCCGCAAAAGTCGCTACCTACAAGTTTACACCGTTACGACACATTTTTCAGTAACTTTTTTATTACAGGACTTGTCAGATTGTGAATTCATTTGAACAAGATCTTTATATTATAATGAAGTAAACGGATTTTTGCTTGTGCAAATTTTTGTGCATTATTTTTGCTTTTTAGCTATTTTAATGTTAAGGAGAACATCAAAATGAAAAAAATTTATGTTGTCCGCCACGGACAAACTATTATTAATCGCTACGATAAGATGCAGGGCTGGTGCGATACGCCTTTGACCGAAGTTGGTATTGAGGGAGCTAAAGAAGCTGGTCGTCAACTAGCAACTATTCCATTTGATATTGCAATTTCTAGTGATATGAAACGCGCAAGTGATACTTGCGAATATATTATCGCCCAGAATTGCAATCGCAACGAGCTCCAACATATTGCAACGCCCTTCTTCCGCGAACAATTCTATGGCTTCTTCGAGGGAATGAATTCTGACGAAGCTTGGCGAATGGTCGGCGGACCTCATGGCTATCCAACACGTGATTCATTATTCAGCCATGTTGATATTGACACCGCCAAGAATTACCTTAAAGAAGCTGATCCTTACCACGAAGCCGAAGATGCTGAAGAATACTGGCACCGTCTTAATCAAGGTTTCGACATGATCAATCAAATGGATGGAGCTGAAAATATTCTTCTTGTCACTCATGGTTTTACCATTCGTAGTATGGTATCCAAATTTGCTCCTGGTAAGTACGATTTACGCCACGGACCACAGAATGCATCTATCTCTATCTTTGAGATGAACGATAATGGTAATTTAAATATTAAATCTTATAATAAGATGTCTTTGTAATTTATCATATTATTTTACTTTTGTATCAATTTCTGCCTATTTGCACCAAAAATGAGAGAATTTAATTATTTAAAATACTAGAATAAAAAATAGATAATAAAAAAAGGGAAGATTCAATCATTGAATCTTCCTTTTAATTTAATCTCTATTATTTTCCTCTCTTCAACACAATCCCTTGATAGAGAAGCACTGTGATCACATAGTAACCCACATATAGAACACCAAACATAGTAAATGGAAGCCAAATACCATTATATGGATCTGGCAACAAGGTCTTGAAGAACTGTAAACCGGACAAGACATCACTAATTCCAAGAACTGCTGGAAGTACAAACAATACGCCAATTTCTTTGGCAATAGAAGTCTTCAACATCCCTTCACGAGTTCCCATCTTCCAAAGCATCTTATAACGTGGCTTATCACTATTTGCGCCACTGAGCACTTTAAACATCAATGTTGAAGCAAGCATCGCTAAGAAGGCAATCCCCAAGAAGAATCCCATGAATTCAAAACCAGCTGCTAGACCATTAATCAAGCTATACTGGCGTGTTTTTACATATGTCTTCAAAATTTCATAATTTGGCTTATCAGGTAACCCAGCCTGCTGCAGCTTTTCAATATTTTCGAAGTTCTGCTTAAAATTATTTACTAACAGCAGGGTTACATGATAGCTCTTTGCCTTAATTTGATCATATTCCCGCTGAGACACGGCACTTACACCACCATCAGCAATCGGTAGCAAGTTAGCCAATCCAGTGTAACTAGTGTTATCAGTTGCCTTCTTATTCTTTACCTCATCAGGTTTAATTGTCACTGTGTAATAATCAGCCTGACCATTTTTCATCTTATAGGCCTGAGCTTTTAACTTGCGCTGAGCAAGCTCTTGTTCAGAGACATAAATTTTACCTTTAACTTCTTTATAGTCTAAGCTAGTCTGCTTGCGCACACTGACTTTCTTAAGCTGCTTTCTAACAGCAGGGGTATCTTGATAGAGTTGCACATCATAATAGGTAGATTGTAATGAAACATCAGCCAAGTGGGTAAAGTTCAAACCAACTGTGATAGCACCAAGAGCTAGAGCAAATAATAAGGAAACAACTGTTAAAATCTTAGTGTAATCACCTAAGCGGAACTTAAGTTGACCTAATGTAAATGAATTGAGCTTCTTATATTTGAAGGCTTTATTTTTTCTTAAAAGATTAATTACGCTGGTAAAGAATGAGTCAAAGATAAAGAAAGTCCCAATCACGATAGTGAAGAAGGCAATCCAGAGGGAATTCAACTGCAACTTCATAGCCTGTGTCATCGCCCAGTAACCAAATGCAATTAATATTACCCCGGTAATAGCTTCAAAGGTCTTGAGCACTGGATGGTGGCGGAGCTTGATAGGCTTCTGGTCTTCATGGAGGAGATCAATTACCTTAGACTTCACTAATCTATGACGATTCCACAAAGCAGCTAAAAAGAAAATTGCTGCAAAAAAGACAATCGTCCAAATCAACGCTGGTAAGTAGAAACCAATGAACTTATGAAGTTGCAAGCCCAACTGACTCACTAACACCCCTGAGACCCATTGTGCTAGACCGATACCAATTATAATACCGAGAAACGTTGCTAGGAGACCAACTAACAATGTTTCAATAAAGATTAACCTTCCTATTTTACTAGTCCGCGCACCGAGCATCATGTACATCCCGTAGTCCTTTTTACGCATACTAAGCAAGAAACTATTAGCATAAACAATGTAGACGAAGGTTATCAAAGATAGTAAGACAATTCCTAGACCAAATGCCAAAGTGATTGTCTGCCCAGCAATTGGCAGACTATTATTAAGGAAAGAAGTGTTGGTTGCCAGAGTCATAAACATGTAGAAAATAGCACTAGCAAGTGTCAATCCTGAAAATAAAATCATGTAATCTTTAAACCGGCTCTTAATACCGGTCATGGATAATTTCCACAGCATAGGAAGCTCCTTTCTAGCGACGACCAAGTTCAGCAATAATCTCTTGGTAAAATTCCTCACGACTCTTGCCTGCGCGTCTTAGTTCCTTGCCAATCTTACCATCCTTGATGAAAAGAATGCGTCCAGCATAGGAAGCTGAAAATGGATCGTGAGTCACCATCAAGATGGACACTTTATCATGTGTATTCAAATCTTTCATAGTCTCCAGCAATTCAGTCGCACTCTTAGAATCCAATGCACCAGTTGGTTCATCTCCATAAAGGATTGCTGGATTATGCACGAGTGCACGCGCAGAAGCTACACGCTGCTTTTGGCCACCAGAGATTTCTGCAGGATATTTTTCTAAGATACCTTCAATGCCAAGGCGCTTAGCAATTAAGTTGACCTTCCCATCGATTTGGCTAGCCTTCACGTTTTGAAGAGAGAGAGGAAGTGCGATATTCTCACGGTTGGTGAGGTTTTCTAATAAATTGAAATCTTGGAAGATGAAGCCAATCTCCTGTCCACGGAAATCAGCCATCTCGTTCTTTTTAAGCGTCGTAATGTCGCGACCATTAATCGTTACTGTACCGCTAGTTGGTTGATCGAGCGTTGACAGAATATTGAGGAGAGTCGTCTTACCTGAACCAGATGCACCCATGATACCAACAAATTCACCACGCTCAACATCGAAGCTGATACCCTTGAGGGCTTGGTATTGCTTCTCGCCCTTCTTGCCATAAGTCTTGGTAATATTATTAACTTTCACAACGTCAGCCATAATTAATCCTCTTTTCGTATTAGTGTATTACTTAACTGTTACACTAATAATACTAAGAGTATTTTATTTTGTCAAAGGAATTTTTTGAGAGAAAAAATACCAAGCAACAATGGCTTGGTATTTGGTAAATAAAATAATTATGCACTTCTTCATGACTAACCACACCCCTCACTAACTTAGAATTGCCGAGGTGATGATTTATATCAATTTGGAATACTTTTGACTGTAGCTGTAATTATTGTAGCTTTAGGACACTTTATTCTTAATTGTGCTAAAGCATATGCAATAATAAAAAAAGCTAATCGTAAGAAATAACGATTAGCTCACCCTAGTCATATAAGAATTGCACTCGGGATTACCAACTAGCACTTGGTAGTCCCTTTTCTTTTATAATTATAGAATCTTAGAATTTAAATCTCAAGTAAAAATAGACACTACTTTTTAATACTAGTAGTATCTATTTTTCGTCCATTTTTGTATAGTTTGACCTCATACAAAACTATTTTAGCACACTTTATTCCCCAAGCAATCTTTTAGCTTGCTTGAGAACTTTCTCACTATCCATTAATTTAATATATACAATTTCTAACAACTCCATTATCTCAATGAATTAATACGCTTACATTTATCTCCTTATCTATATTTTAAAAAAATTTACCTGTATACTATCCCTGTTAATATCGGAGGAGGAATTTTTTTGGATAATTTAGATATGACCGACAAGCGTAAATATATCTCCTGGCCTGTCATTGCGTTAATGGATTTTGTTACCGTAATTGGCTTCGATGATATTATTTACAACTTTCAAAACCAAGGTCTAGCAGTTGTTTCTGACTGGATCATGCTATTAGTTTTATTCGTTGTACCTTACGAAATGATGGTAGGACACCTCGGATCTGTCTTTTCTAAGGAAGGTGGCGGTTTATCTAGTTGGATTCGCCATACTTCTGGAGATAAAATGGGATATATTACAGCATGGTGCTACTGGGTAGTATCCTTGCCTTACTTAGTTGATGTTGCAAATTCAACTGTAGTTTCATTTGCCTGGCTCTTCAAGGGACACGCTCTCAGTGATAAAGAAATGAGTAACTGGGCTTTTGCACTTTTTACTGCTTTAATTTTCGTGATTTTTATTTTCTTACAACACCGTTTCGCCAACTCCTTGCAGTGGCTCTCCATCTTAGGTGGTGGTGCAATGTTCATCATGACTATCTTGTTCGTAATTATGACCTTTGTTTACTTAGGTGAAGGTCGTCACATCGCAACACAACCGTTCCACTTCAAGAATTTCTTACCTACTTTTGATATGAAATTCATGATGTCTCTGGGTCTTTTGATTTTTGCCATGAATGGTAGTGAATTCATCGCACCATACGTTAACGAAATGAAAGATGGTCCTCGTGACTTTCCTAAAGCAATGTATATGTTAGCGATTATGACTGGATTTTTAACAATCTTTGGTTCATTTGCTTTGGGTGTTTTCTTCAATGCTCACCATTTACCAGATGACTTAAAAATGAATGGTTCATACTATGCCTTTCAAGCAATGGGGAATAAGTTTGGGATGGGCAATTTCTTCCTATATGCCTTCATTATTACCCAGGCACTATACATGCTAGCTCAGCTTGCAGTACTTGTGGACGGTGGTGCACGTATTTTCTTATCTGATACAGCTAAAAAATACTTACCTAAGCAGCTTACTAAGACTGACAAGAATGGACTACCTATTAATGGCTACTGGCTTACCACTTTTATCTGTTCAGTATTACTATTCTTGAGTGCAACCTTGCCTTCAGTTAACGACATCTTCAATCAATTATTAAACTTGAACGGTATCGTTTCACCATATGTAACGGGCTTACTCTTCTGGGCTTTCATTAAGGTACGAGTTCACGAAGACGAATATCCATCACAATTCGTCTTCATCAAAAATCGAACTTTTGCCATTATCGTTGGTTGGTGGTGCTTAATTGTTACTCTAACTGGAGCGACCTTCGGCATTGTACCAATTGACGCCAAATTCGGCTCCAGCACTTGGTGGCATATGTTAATTCTCAATATTGTCGAACCACTTTTCATGATTGCGCTTGGTATCTTGCTTCCATTAATTGCCAAATGGCAACGCAAACATGACGCTATGAATTAAAAATAAGGGACCTCGGTCCTTTATTTTTTTGCAGTAAAAATCTATTATGACAGTCTTCTATGTTTTTTCTTTTTATTAATAGATGCTGTATAATTTTAATTACCATTAAAAATAAGAAAAGCTCAAATAGAATGTAGGTGAAATAATTGATAAATACACAAGAACAAAAGACCAAGGCTTTTTTAGCGGGTGTTAACTTAAACGACCCCAACTTTGATTACTATATGACTGAACTTAGCGAATTAACCGAAGCTAATAATATGGAAGTTGTGGGACAAGCTAGCCAAAATCTAGAAAATATCGTGGCGGGTACTTACTTTGGTGTTGGTAAAATTAACGAAATTAAACATATGGCTCAAGGCCTAAAGGCTAAAGCATTAATTATCAATGATGAATTAACTCCCACACAAATTAGAAACTTAGAATCATTAACTAAATTAAAAGTTTTAGATCGTACTGAATTAATTTTAGAAATTTTCTCAAATAGAGCCAAAACTAAGCAGGCTAAGTTGCAAGTTCAACTTGCTCGGCTCCAATATGAACTTCCTCGACTTCATCCCTCAGAAAATACCCTTGATCAACAACGCGGTTCTGGTGGCGCTAGTGGTGGATTTGCTAACCGTGGTTCTGGTGAAACCAAGCTGGAATTAAATCGTCGAACTATCGGTAAACAAATTAGTGCTATCAAGAAGGAATTGAAGTCCATCTCTAAGCAAGAAGAAGTTAAAGCAGCCAGAAGAAATAACTCTCGCCTACCTAAAGTTGCCCTTGTTGGTTATACTAATGCTGGCAAATCAACAACTCTGAATGAGTTACTTAAGATTTTTGCTCAAGATGCGGATAAAAAGCAGGTCTTTGAAAAAGATATGCTTTTTGCGACCCTCGATACAAGTGTACGCAGAATTGAACTTGATGATGACTTAAGCTTTATTTTGTCAGACACTGTTGGTTTTGTTTCTAAATTACCACACAACTTAGTTGAATCTTTCAAGGCAACTTTGCAAGAAGCTAAAAACGCAGACTTGTTAGTCAATGTTGTAGACAGCTCTGACCGCAACATGGTTCAGATGATCAACACCACCCAAAAGGTCTTGAGTGAACTCGGCATCACTAACGTACCAATGATTACTGCTTACAACAAGGCTGACTTAACGGAAAGAAATTATCCACAAATTGAAGGTAATGATATTCTTTATAGTGCTAAAGACCCAGAGTCAATTAAGCAACTTGCAGATTTGATTACTAAGCGTGTTTTTGCTAATTACGATAAAGCTAACTTGGTGTTGCCGTTGAATAGCGGCAAAGAGATGGCTTATTTACATCAATACGGCCAGGTACTTGATGAAGATTATCAAGATGATGGTGTTCACGTTACAGCGCGTCTTGCTCCTGCTGATATGATTAAGTTTAAAGAATATGAAGTATAGAGAAAAAGCATCCCCGCTATGAGGATGCTTTTTTATTAAAAAAAAGACGGTTCATCAGAACCGCCACACGTTGAGTGTAAGTAATCAGCTTACACAGCATATCCAAAAAAAGATGGATACTACAACTTTAATTCTCACATACATTATAACATGATAAAATTAAAAAGGCACTCCAAAGCCAATCTCTGAAAAGAATTAATCACTCTTTTCATAAGGAGGTGAAAAGATGGATCAAGCAACTTTAATTCTCATTATAGTTGCTCTCTACGAGCTTAAAGGAGTCCTTCGTGAACTCAACAAGCTCCTGAAGTAACATTTAAACTCTCTGGCAATTGTATCGTCAGAGAGTTTTTCTTTATAAAAAAGACGGTTCATCAGAACCGTCTCAGAATATTCAATTAATAAACAATAACTGGCTCGTAAGTATGAACGTTATCCCATACGCTCTTAATTTCTGAAGGACGAATATTCACACATCCATGTGAACCTCCGTTTAAGTAAGCAGTCTTAGACCAGTCAGTTCTCCAACTTGCATCATGAAGTCCACAGCCATCAACAGTAAACGGCATCCAGTAACTTACCTTAGAAGCATACTTAGAACCATCATCATTAGTACCTCTCAAGACACTAGGTGATTGCTTGTAGCCAATGTAGTAAACACCAGTTGGTGTTGCGTCAGAACTACCACTAGACGTTTCTTGGGTACCAGTAACTACATCATTAATCGTTACTACAACTTTGTTATTCTTAACAACCCAAAGTTTTTGTGCCTTAATTGAAACCACAACATAAGAATCACCTAAGCCATGATTAGATAAACCATAACCCACTCCGCCATCAGTAAAACCTTCACCGTAAATGTAGTCTTTACCGTTAACTTCTTTTGTTCCTTCACTAAAGGCCTTTTCAATTGCAGGAATTAGACGATCAGTATTAATATCCCAGCCATAATTTCCATTAGTAACCTTCAAGGTCTTTCCAGTAGCAAGCTTGACAGTATATGAAGTATGCAAAGTATTAACTTCACTTGCGATTGATTTAATCTTATCTTTCAATCCAGTTGCATCTTCATACACATACTCACCATTTTTATAAGCAACTCGTTTAAACATATCAGCTAGTTTTAGAGTATAAGTCCTTCCAGCAACTTTATAATCTACAGTACGACCTTGAAGTTCTTTCAACTTCTTTTCAGCTGCATGAGTATCTTTAGGTAGATAATTTACACTCTTAGTACTTGGCATCTTAGTGTGTTGTTCATCAAAATACTTCTGAATTTGCTTTTTAGTGATAATTTCTTTAGCAGATTTACTATAAACAATCTTATTATTTTCTAAAGTAACACGGTCTTTACCATTTTTATTTACTTTTTTATAAGCTTGATTAACAGTTAACTTACCAACTGAAACATCATAAATTTTAACATTTTGATTGAAGTGTGTTTTATTATACTCTTCTGCTTGGGCACTTTGCTTTGCATGCATTTGTCCAATAACTAGCCAACCAAGCAAAAGAACAACAACGACAACAGCAACCCCAATTATCCATCGGGTATAATTCCTGTTCGAATTATTACCTTGACGCTTTGGCATTTCTTCGTTCATTTACATCTTACTCTTTTCTTAATTGATGTGTTTTATTGTACCACAAACAAAAAAAGGCCGCTGTTCTTAATTATCTCAGCGGCCAATCTTAATTTTTTATTAAAGTACACGTACACCATATGATGGGTAGAAGTAACTACTAATTGAAGCAGTAGTTACATTTTGACCAGGTTGTGGTGCGTGGATGTATTGGTTGTTACCAATGTAAATACCTACATGGTAGTTACCCCAGAATACTAAGTCACCAGGTTTCAAGTTAGAAATTGAAACTCTCTTACCAGCATTTAATTGTACATAAGTAGTACGACCAATATTCTTACCTACAGCGTTGCTATATACGTAAGAAGTTAAACCTGAGCAGTCAAAGCTAGATGGACCAGCAGCACCATAAACATAAGGCTTACCAATTTGCTTCTTAGCTAAACTAATAACTTTTTGAGCAGCACTAGTTGAACTAGTGGAGCTAGTAGTAGGTGCTTGAGAAACGGCAGTTTTAGCAACAGTAGTAGTGGTAGTTTTCTTCTTAGTAGATTTTTTAGTAGTTAAAGTAACATTCTTAGCTGAAATCCATTGGTTCGTACCAACCTTGTACCATTGGTTACCACTTGGATCAACAGCTTGACTAGTAACCTTGTATGAGGAACCAGCTTTTAAAGTCTTACCAGTAGCTTTACCATTGTAATAGCTAGTCATTACAGAAGTAGCTGCATTAATCTTAGCGGTCTTAGTAGCTGCTTGTACAGTATGAGTAGCAGCATTATTTACAGTGTTGACAGTTGCGACACCAGTAAAAGCAATCGCGGCAGCAGCAGAAAGTTTAATAAAATGACGTTTAAGATTCAAAACAGATTCCTCCAGATTATATTCTTCGTTTAAATTCATTAGTTAGATTGTAGCTCGTCAATAAATATTAGCTACAAAATTTAAATTTTTGTTTTATCAATTCACATACACTATTGTAGTGCGTGTTTATTACAAACATGTTACAGAAATAAACCGGAGTAATTACAAAAAAGGTTAATTTTTCACTATTTTTTGTAATGTTTGTCTCAAAAGCCAATAATTTCTTAATTTTTAGCCAGCTTTTTTACAATTTTATCTATTGATTTTTCAGTATCAATCCAATTATCATTTTCTAAAATATGGGCATCTGTTACTAATTCTGGACGTAAATGAAGGTCTCGTTTAAATTCTGGACTATTTAGCCGACGCTTAATCTCTACTAAATCATCGCCCCGCTCTACTAACCTCTCAGTTAAAATTTCTGGGTCTTTAACAGTTAGATAAATAAAATATACTTGGTCACCAAGGGCTTCTAAATAAGACTTCACCCCATCAGTTTCAACTATTAATGAAGCTAACTCATTTTTACTCCAGGCTCTTTGCAAGGCTTCCTTACTTGAACCATATTGATAATCTCCATATTTTACATGCTCAAAAAAATGTAACTGTTCAAAACTAGTATCATCTTCAAAATAATATGATACTCCGTCTACTTCCCCTGTTCTCATTGGTCGAGTGGTATGCGTTACTACCCGGGGAATATGGTACTTTTCTTGTAAATAATTAGATACGGTTGTCTTGCCAACACCACTTGGGCCAGCAATAATGATTATTTTTTTCAACGCTATCACTCCTGCTTGAAATTGATTATCATATATATTAGTATTTCACATTGTAGAACAAATTGTACGTATTAAAAAAGGGAGTTTTAATAATGAAAAAAGCTGACGTTAAATTAGATCAAATTCTTGCAGCCACTTCCGAAGAAGAAATGAAGCATCCCTTCCAAGGAAAAGTTGAAAAGATCTATGAAAATTCTGCCCTACTTTCAATTACTTCATACGACCCAGAAGATGAAACTGCCGTTAGTGATTTAAACAACAAGATGGTTGTTAACTTTAAAAATTTAAAGAAAGTTAAGTCACCTGCCCAAGGCAAAGTTGCTGCCACTAATGATGTCAAAGTTTCAAAGATCAAAGATGACAATCAATCATCCCAAAAGTCTAAGTAAGCAAAATAGGTTAAGGTGAATCATCTGATTCACCTTTTTATTTTTCTAAAGAAAGGAATTTACCGTGCAAAGAAGAATTCGACAGGTACTATTCTGGTTTATCCTCCTTCAGCCATTTCTTGATTTTTATTGGCTTAATAATCCACCACTTTCAGAAATTTTACCATTTTCTATTCCAACAATTATTAGAATCCTAGTTATCCTAGTTCTAGCATGTATGTATCTTAGTCAAAAACGAAGTTGGCAAATCTTTCGTAAACAATGGTGGATTATCCTCTATCTCGCCTTGCTCATAATTTATAGTGCAATTCACTTATTACACGTGCGCAACTTTAATAGTTTATCACCAACTAGCTATAATTTTTCAATGAGTTCAGAAATTTTCTATCTTTTCAGAATGTTTCTCCCACTTATTGTCCTATATGTCACTAAATATGCTAATTTTACCGAGCAAACAGTTATTCATATTATTCAAAGCCTAGTTGGAATTTTTGCGGGAATCGTTGTATTTTCTAATTTATTTATTAAATCATTACGCGCCTATGGCAATGGTTGGATTAATTATAATATTATTGATTGGTTCACCCATGGATCCTTATCTTACGCACAAACTGCTTCCAAAGGATTTTTTTATTTTACCAATACCTTAGCAGCAATCATGTTTATGCTAGCTAGCTTGATAATTTATGTAACCATAAAACAATTTAATTGGAAAAATATGACTCTGCTAATCCTTCAGGGGCTTGCAATGATTATGATTGGAACTAAAACTGCAACCCTTGGTTTTCTAATTGCTCTAGCACTTTGGTTAATTGCTTACTTTATCCATGCTTTTATTTTAAAAAATGCCAACTTTTCCTGGAAAATAGCTAGTGCTTTAATCTTACTTGGTGCTATTTATGGAGTAACGTTACCTAAAAGTCCCATGATTCAACGCGCTAATGCTGATATTGCTTGGGCTCAACAAGATAATGGAAAATACAGTGAAAAGAACTTAAATCAAAAATTAAGTGCCGGTCTGAAAAAAACTAAGACCCAAGCCGAACGCAAGCAATATTTACAGAATTTTATCAAGAAATACTATGAATATTACCATCTCAATAAAAAATTTATTAATAAAGCTTATCCTTATCAACAAGATGCCGAATTTTGGTACACCATTATGACTGAATACTCTACGGAAAAACGTCTCAATAATCGTTTAATAGAAACTGAGATGCTTACACAAGTAGTAAAAAACAATCACAATTCTGCTGATAAATGGTTAGGTATTTCTTATGCAAGAACTTCTAACATTTATAATCTTGAACGTGATTTTCAATATCAATCATTTAGTTTAGGTTGGATTGGAGTAATTCTATTCTTAGGTGTCTATGTGGTAAGCGAATTATATGCAATTTTTTGGTGGTTCAAAGAAAAAGCTTGCCGCCAATTAATTAACTCAGCCTTAATTTTTGCTAATGGTTTTTGTTTAGTGGCTGCCTACTATTCAGGAAATGTAATGGACTTTTTAACAGCAACAATTATTCTAGCTTTCTTCACTGGTTATATGCTAATGAATATTGATAAAAATCGACACGAAAAAAAGCTCGCCTAGGCGAGCTTTTTTAACTAAGAATAGTTATTAATTTCTTTTTTCTTTAACAAAAGTTCTATCAGGAACCCGAATCAAGTAATATTTCGCAGCTTGCCGTCCTGAATGCAATCCTAATCCATTGAACCAAGTTCTTTTATATGTTGCAGTATAAGTTGCCACATAGGCGTTTTGATAATGTGCGTCAGCTTTAAGTAATTCTTTTTTAGAAAAAGGAATTGCACTAGCTTCTACACTCATTGGATCTTTACTATCAGATACCGTAGCATTATTGCTTGAAACCAGATAACTATTACCATTGCTATAAAATTTATAGGTTTGAACAGAAGAAGTTGTATTATTTGATTCAGCAGTGACATAATATGACCGTTTATTACCAGTCGTCAAAATTAAAGGCTGATAATCAATTTCGCTAGAAATAACTTTCTTATCATCAAGACTAGGATTATTAAAGAAAGTAAGAAATAACATATATCCACCAGCCAAAATTAAGAGTGCTATTTCTAAAACATCAACTAATATTGTCTTCCAATCAAATCTTTTCCGGTCCCGTACAATCATTACTAAGTGACGACTACGAATATTTTGGATAATAAAAACCAAATATAAAACAATGAGTAACCAAGCTACGATTCCCAATACATTCCATCCAATAGTCATTTTTATCCCCTATCTTTACTTAGCAGCTGCCTTTTTCTTGGTAGTTGTTTTTTTAGCAGTTTCTTTTTCAGTTTTTTTATATGAACGAACTTCTTTTAATTTTTCAACAATATTCTCTGCTAAAATTTTAGTATAAGTCTCAGGTTCAGCAATAATTTCATCCACACTAGCCAAGATATCAATTCTAAAGTGAGATACATTGATATAATCAGAAATTGTTTCAAAATAAATATTTACTTCAACAGGTTCTTGATCATTAAAGAAATTACTGATTTTTTTATAATTTGCAAATGGCAAGTTGATAATATTACTTTCCAAAGCAAACGTCACTGGTCGTTGACCATCAACTGCCAATTGTGTCTGAATAAGTGAATCATGTTTAGCAGCCTGAATTGCTTCTTTAATCATCTTTTCTGCAAAAGCTTTGATTTTAGTTTTATTTAAATCACCGTACTTAACAGTCTCAAGGTCTTGTAAATAATCTTGATCTTCAATTTTTTTGGTTATAGTTTCTTCATTAATTTTCACAATAAAAATTCCTTTTAATAATTTTCACAATAAAAATTCCTTTTAATTTGTCTAATTCACTAAATAAGATTAAGCGATTACTTAAAAACTTTCAAGAAAAAAAGCAGACAAAAAAAGAGATTAAGAAAAATCTTAATCTCTTTTTTGCGAAGAAGATATAACTATCTCAGGGTCTTCGTTTCACAGCCGAAGTAGCCCAACATCAACACTTCCCGTGTTTCGACATTCAAGTCTAGATGTCTTCTGTCAAAGAACGCACTTCGCGTTTTCCTCGACTCGTCGCTATTAATATTATAGCATATTCTTCCTATTTTTTCTAGACTTGCGTAACTTAAAAAAGATGACAATCACTAGTTGTGACAGCATAAAACCCATTGCGATTGCAATGGTGATAATAGCCACTCGTAAGATTAAGTCTTCCGCTTCAGATAACTGACCATCCACTAAAGCTCGCACGGCTTGATAAGCAGGTACACCAGGAACTAAAGGTACAATCCCTGGAATATTAAAAACTATTACGGGACATTTTTTTCGACGAGCAAATAAGTATCCTAAAATACCAATTGCCATTGTTCCTAATAAGTTAGAAGCAAGACGTCCAAATGATAGTTGGTCACTAAACCAGTACACCATCCAACCAATTGCCCCACTCATTCCACATAGAACAAGAGCACGATGAGGAACATTAATAATTAATGCAAAACCTACGGCCGCCAACCATGCGAAACTAAAATTAATAATAATTTCTAACCAAAACGGCATACGACCGACCCTCCTATAAAAAGAACTTAATAGCTAAACCGATTCCACCACCCAAAGCAACTGCTGTCAGGGCTGCCTCAGTGATTCTAGCTAATCCTGAAATAAGATCACCACTAAATAAATCTCGTAGTCCATTTGTTAAAGCCACTCCAGGCACTAATGTCATCAGTGAACCAATTAAAACATTATCAACCACTAAATTTGGAAAAATTTTCCAAATACCTATTGTCATTGTCCCCATTATTAAGGCTGTTATCAATTCTGCTAAAAAACGAATATTAGTATATTTTTTTATACTCAAAAAAATACCATAGCTTACACCACCGACAATAGCGGATGCAGGAAAATCAAGCCAATCATAATCCCCCATAAACAAAATCATTAAGGTTGGACTTAGAATCATTGCTCCGACAATTTGAAGCCAAATAGGAAAATCAGGTATTTTCCGGGAAATGTCACTTAGTTTATCTCTTAATTCATTTAGAGTAATTTTTTTACTAGCAAATTCACGCGACAATTCATTAACTCGGTCTACTAATTCTAAATTGATATTACGTTTTTTTACTTGAGTGACTTGCGTATAAGACTGAGTACCCAAACTCATAAAAATACCCGTAGGCGTTACAAAGCAGCGAGCCTCTGGTGCTCCGGCATTCTTTGCAATCCTAATCATTGTATCTTCAACCCGACTCATTTCACTGCCACCCTCAATCATTAAGCGGCCAGCCTTTAAACAGGTATCCAATATTTCAGCAGCATAGTCAGAATCAACCTTCTTGTACGCCATTTTCTTTACCTCAATAAAAATTAATTCATCTTTTCAATATCAATTGTTTTATCTACCCAATCACCACGAAAGAAATCACGCTCATGACTTACAATAATTACCCCACCTGGAAAAGCTTCAATCGCCTTACGCAAAGAATCTTTAGTATCCACATCTAAGTGATTAGTGGGTTCATCTAAGAACAATAAATTTGATGGTTCAAAGGCCATTTTAGCTAACTTCACCTTTTCTTGTTCACCACCAGAGAGTTCTTTAAGAGGACTCATAGCTTGTTGAGCAGTTAATCCCATCCGTGCTAAACTCTGTCGTAATTCACGCGGACGTAAGCGTGGAAACTCTTCTTGTAAATATTGCAATGGCGTCATATTTTTATTTGGCCATGTCAAATCTTGCTGGAAATAGGCAAGTTTAGCAGTAGTAGATAATTCAAATCCCCCATAAATTGGCTTTAACTTACCTAATAAAGTCTTCAATAAAGTAGTTTTACCAATCCCATTAAAGCCAGTAACGGCAACTTTTTCACCATTTCCAACTGAAAAATTAAAAGCTGATTTAACTAACGCATCTTCATAACCAATTACTAAATCTTGCGTTTGTAGCAATAAGTTTGATGCAGTTTCAACATACGGAAAAATAACATGCGCCTTACGATTATTCTTTGGTGGTGTTAGTATATCCATCTTAGCCAGTTGCTTTTCTCGAGATTTAGCACTTTTAGAACGTGAACCAGCTTTATTTTTGCGAATATAAGCCTCTGTTCTTTTTATCTTTCTTTGCTGGTTAGCATAGGCTTTCAAATAACTTTCACGATCCGCCTCTTTTTGACGAAGCGCATGTTTTAAATCACCAGTATAACGAGTAATTGTACCAAAATCGATGTCAATAATACAATTGGTAATACGTCCCAAGAAATCATAATCGTGTGAAACTACGATAAAGGCACCCTCAAAATTATTTAAATAGTCTGCTAACCAATCAATATGATTTACATCAAGATAATTAGTAGGCTCATCAAGTACTAAAACATCAGGATTTTGTAAAAGTAATTTAGCCAAAATCAACTTAGAACGTTGACCACCGGAAAGCTTAGCTACATCATGATCATAACCTAATTCGGCAAGACCTAATCCTGTTGCAACTCGATCAATTTTAGTATCAATATCATAAAATTCTTTTTCCTCAAGTAATGTTTGAATCTTTCCAGCTTGATCTAAAAGACTATTATCACCATTTTCGCTATATTTAACATACAGCTCGTTAAGTTCTGCTTCTTTCTTAAAAAGATATTCAAAAGCCGTCTGCAAGAACTCTTTAATTGTCATTCCTGGCTCAAGATGAGCATATTGATCCAAATAACCAACGTTTATTTTATTTTGCCATTTAATCTCACCATCATCTTGAGTAATTTCACCAGTCAGAATTCTAATTAATGTCGACTTTCCGGCACCATTTTGACCAGTAACTCCCATATGATCTTCTTTGTTCAACACAAAAGATGCATCTTCATATAAGGTTTTATCAATAAAAGTTTGACTTAAATTTTTTACAGTTAATAAACTCACTTGTTGTCTCTTTTCTTAATTTTTATTATCCAAAGGATGAGCTTTTTCGTATTTTTGCAAGGCATCTAGTACTTGTGGCCACTTACGTTTAGGAATAATTAATTGTAATTTATCATGATAAATTGGAAAGTCAGTAGCTTTCATTCCCGTAATTTTGGCTAGCTGCTGATCAGTTAATTGATACTTAAAGGTAATTCGCTTAATTTCTTGAGATGCATGTCCTCTAAAATAGGATAAGCCATAAAAGAAAATCTCAAATACTGCACCTATTATAACTGCTAAAGGCATCGCTAAATGAAAAGTTCGCAAACAAATAAAGAAAACTGCAATAAACGCAATAATTGCAGATGCAAAGGCATAAAATACAGGGAAATACTTATTAAACTTCATTGTCTACCATTCCTTTCAAAAATGTTACAAATATATTACAAATAGATAACATAGACAACTACTTTGTAATTTTTACTTTATTTTGCTGAAATAATCACTACTTATAATAACAATTGTAAGAAAAATAAAGAATACTTGTCTTTATTCTTTAGCTAAATATTTGGGATTCTAGAAGGAAGATAAATTTTGGATAAAAAGAAAATCGCCATTGCGGCGGCAACTTCATCACTTTTAACTGTTTCTTTAATGTCAGCACCCGCAAAAGCGGAAAATATTGATCATAATAATATTTCTAATAGCTTAATTAGAGATACTATCAAACCCCGTTTAATGGAAAAAGCCTTTAGAGATAAGCAAATTCAAATTTCTCAACAAAAGAAATTAGCTGAAATCAAGGCAGAGCAAGCACGAATGGATGACATTGAAAAAGCAAAAGTAGCTGCTCGCAAGAAAGCCGATGTTAAAATTGCACAAGCAAAAAAAGAATTGCAACAACGTCGCGGAGTTTCTCAAGCTCCAAGTATTAAAAAGAATGCCTCAACTAAAACTAACACAACCACTATCAATAAGGGTCAATTCACGTTGAGCTTCTATGATCCAGCTGCAATGGGATCAAACATGGGATACGATGGAGTAGCAGCAAACTTAAGTGTTTTTCCACGGGGTACCCACTTAAAAATAACTCTCTCCGATGGAACAGTTTGGCACAAGGTTGTTAATGATACTGGTTCGTTTGCTCAAAGTAATCCCCGCCAACTTGATATTGCCATGCCAAACGATCAAGTACCAAGTGCAGGAATTTTATATGGTACTGTAGAAATTGAGCAATAATTTTCATTGACTAAATAAAAAAAAGAATTAAGATAGACATATCAACAGATACATAAAAAAGAGTCTGGGAAAAAACTAGCTTCCTAGACTAAAAAATAAGAGCAAGAATTCTATTTTTAGAAATCTTGCTCTATTTTTGTGTCTTCTTTTTGTTAAAATAGTCCCTTTTAGGACTCTTCTGTTCCAATATTTGCTTAAGTTCATCATCATGAACATCAATCCAACGTCTGTTTCTACTTTCTTTTTGCCTCTTAGGTGTGTTCTGCGCATGCCAAATATGCTCTTCATATGACCAAAAATTGGCTCGACATCTGTTTTTCTCATGCCATAGATGTGTTTGCCTTCCTCGCTTCGAAGAGTTTCTTTTGCTTTTTCTTTAAAATATTGCCAGCTTGGATTGTATTGAACTTGTCGTTGACGACCGCTCTTGGTTTTAGCCAATCGAGTTTGTTCTTCGGTCAGCTGGAATTCGTCTGCTTCGTAAATCTTAAGATCGGATACCAGACCGGTAATTCTGTTTTTACGCTTGCGATATCCTTTGAAATTAAAGCGAACGCCTTGCCAATCAATGTAGTAATCGTCCTTTTCGTTGTAGTACCAGTTGCTTAATTTCTTAGGATCGTTCTTGTACTTGCGTGTCTGTTCTTTCTCATACAAGGTATACGGAATAAAATACTTTTTATCTTCGTACTTGTCTTCCAGCATTGAATAGTTGTACTCGCTACCATATCCAGCATCGGCAATGATATTATCAAATTTATTCAGTAGTTTTCTAGACTTCATTTGTCTCAAGAAGGGTTCAAGAGTTCTAAAATCTGTTGGATTATGGTATAAAGCAAAGTCGATAACATACTGATTGCTAGTAGCTGCTTGAATGTTATAGCCTGGCTTGAGCTGCCCATTTCTCATATGATCTTCTTTCATATGCATAAAGGTTGCGTCATGATCGGTTTTAGAAAAACTATTGCGTTCACCCAAGATCTGTTTGGCCTGCTCATATTTTCTTGCTCGTGGTACGTAATCTTTATTCAGCTTATGTAGATGCTTCTTTAATTTACGTCTTCTCTGTTTTTTAGTTGAGCCACCGGGAATAACTGTGGGTTCAGCTTTTATTTCTTGATCGAGTTGCTCGATTTCTTTATTGACTTCTTTAGACATCATTGTCATACCTTTACTGGTCATGGCCTCTTCTTCAGTGATAGCTTTAGTCACTTTTTCTTGAACCAAGTCTTCATAAAGCTTGAGAGCATCTAATTGCAGTTTGGCATGATACTTTTCTATAGCTTTCTTCCAAACGAAAGTATACTTGTTGGCATCAGCTTCTATCTTAGTGCCATCGATGAACAAAGAGCCTTCTCTAAGTAGTCCTTCTTCTTGTAAAAGATGAGTAAAGTAGATGAAACTCTTTCTGATCAAGCGATTGGCATGCTCACTAGATCTAAAATTATTGATCGTGTGATAGGAGATGTGTTGACCTTGAGCAATCACCATCATTGGTAGATTTTCTTCTAACATCCTCTCAATCTTTCTACCAGAGAAAACATGTCTGGAGTAAGCAAAGAGCAGAATCTTTAACATCATAGCTGGATGATAGCCTGGTCTACCAGTCTTTGCTTTGTCATCGTCTAATATGACTCCATCAGGTATGGTATCAACGAAATCGCTGATTACTCTGGCTAAATGATTATTAGGAATAGAGAAATCTAAGTTGAGTGTCAAAGTAGTTTGACCTGTGATATAATTTTGAT
>NZ_JAAVAU010000033.1 GCF_014803895.1 Lactobacillus sp.
CATAGGACTTCTTGCTTTTGTCTCATTTTACTTCTTTCCGATTAGTTTTTACTTTTATTCGTCTCATTTTACTTCTCGTTATCCTATTCGCTTTATTTTTGTCCTGTTGTGCTTCTTTTAACTGAAAAATTATTATAAATTAAAATTTTACTCTTTTTTCGCTTCATTTAATTTTTGAATTACTTTATTTTTAATTTGTTTTTTCTTTTCAAACTTATTTCTAAATCTTTTTATCTTTTTATTGACTTTTATTATATTCTGGTGTATTATAATAATGTAAGTTGATTAAGAGTTAATAACCTTAACAACTTACAAAAATTCATTCAATATCACATTATTTATATAGGAGAATTAAACATGAAAGAATTAAAGAACGTTGAAATCAAAGTATTTGTAAGTAATATCGGTGCCTATAATGCAGGCGTTTTAACTGGTCAATGGACTACTTTGCCAGTTGCAAACGTCAACGATATTTTCAAAGCTGACCAAAAAGCCTTTGGGAACGTTGAGGGATACGGTGAAGAATATTTTATTACCGATTATGAAGCACCTTTCAAAATTTCAGAATTTGAAAATTTAAATACTTTAAACAAGCTCGCTAAAGCATTACAAGAAAATAATTTAAATACCATTGAGGATGTTTACAATGAATTAGACAATAAAAACGAGATTTTAGAAGAACCTGTAGAATTTGATGAAGAAGCGCTTGAATTGTTAACAAGCAATATGAGCCGAGCTGAAGCAATTAGATCAGCATGTTTTGGCAACATTGTTTGGAGTGATGATTATATTCGATACAACGGTTACGGCAATTTAGAAACCTTAACAGAAGCTGAATGGATTGATGAGTTAAATTACGTCAGTGATAATATAATTGAAAATTACGCTATTCAAAACAATATTGATTTATAAAAAATAGAGCTTGAGTTTATCAAGCTCTATTTTTGTCTATACATTTGTTATATTTTGAATTATTGTTTTACTTTAAAAAAACAATTCAAGTATTTTGAAAGTAATCGAAACGAATATAAATAAAAAGGCCTAATAAATTTAGGCTTTTTTATACTCAATCTACTTTTATTTTTTGCAAAATTAATAAAAATATATTGTTTAACTATTGATTTATAAATATAAAATATTTACAATTTACACTTGCATTTTATTATATTCTGGTGTATTATAATAATGTAAGTTGATTAAGAGCTAATAGTCTTAACAACTTACAAAAACTAATTCATTACATTATTTATATAGAAAGATAGCAGAGGAATTTAAAATGCAAAAAAGAAAATTTGATGCTTTATTGATTGACGCTGACAACAGAAGCGCAAAGATGGTTTCTGTAAATGAAAAGCTATCGGAATACTACAAGTTGTTGGATTGTGAATACATAGATATTGCGAGCTACAAAATCGGTAGTAAGTATTTTGATTTCATTTGCGATGATGACGGCTTCGCATCTGGTAAAAATCCAACAGTCTTAGACGTTAATAACACCCCTGTATTAGTCGGTTCTGTACTGATTTGTAATTCACTTGAGACCGATGAAGGAATCGTTGAATCAAGCTTGACAAGTGATGATGTTAAGCTGATTCAAAAATATCTCAAGGCAATCAAAGTTAACGGCAAAATTACACCAGTCATCAAAGTAAATGAGGAACTATTAGCAGCTTTTTAAAGCAAATATAAAAGAAGCAGTGACCCAATAAAAATAGGCCACCGCTTCTTTTTTGTATATCTTTCAATATTTGAACTATTTTGCTACCTGAGAAGCGTTTTTGCCGCTTATGTTTAGATTAAGTTAAAAGGCTTAAACGTGCTCAAAATAGCTTATTTTGAGGGATGCGCTGTTTTTAAAGGGTGCATCCTTTTTGGCTGCTTTTAATTGTTTTCTCTATTTATAGATTATTTATATTTTTTATTGAAAAAGTACTTGCACTTTATTATATTCTGGTGTATTATAATATTGTAAGTTGATTAAGAGTTAATAACCTTAACAACTTACAAAAGTTCATTCAATATCACATTATTTATATAGGAGAATTAAATATGATTTTAGAAATTTTAACTTTAGTAGTCTCTAGTTTTTTTGCTGGTGGCTTATGCTGCTCTAAAAAGTTAAGAAAGATTTTTTTAGAATAATAAACAAAAGCAAGCAGTAATTACTGCTTGCTTTTGTAATTATTAAATATTGTTAGAATAAACATAAAATAAATATTTTATACTTGACCATAAATATATTATGGTGTATTATAATATTGTGAGTTGATAAGAACTTACAAGAAATTCATTACATTACTTACATAGGAGAAAAAATGACATACAGTACAAAAATAGATAAAATTAAGATTAGTAATAACTTAAGTGCTAAAGAATTATTAACAAAATTAGAAAATAATTCTTTACCACAAGATTTAACAAATCTAATCGTTTCAACGCTTAAAAGGAATACCCTTTTAAATACCAACAAAAATATTCCTTTTAATAGTTCTACACAACTAGGATATTATTTAGCGTCTAAATACGGAAACTTAGAACAAGAGGAAGTACACGGTTTATATTTAGATAGTGAATTAAA
Organism: Lactobacillus sp.; assembly: GCF_014803895.1. Next base: position 2,579 of record NZ_JAAVAU010000033.1, read on the forward strand.
ATTAATTAGTGATGTTTTACTTGCTAAAGGAAGTTTAAATAAATCATATATTCATCCTAGGGATATATTTAGAAAAGCTTTACAGCTCAATTGCGCTAGCTTTGTGCTAGTTCATAACCACCCTAGTAACAATGTACATCCTAGCGATCAAGATATTAAATTAATAAATAGAGTTAAAGAAGCGAGTCAATTTTTATGTATACCGCTTCTAGATAACTTTGTTATCACAAAAAATAACTATTTCTCATTTGCTGAAGAGAAATTAATATAATTTAAAAAGGGCTATGTCTATTAAGATATAGCCCCTTTTAATTCACAAAATATTGTAAATCTTTATTTTTAAAAGTTTTACCGAACAAAAAAGGTTGCCACTTTTGTGGCAACCTCAAACATTCATTACACACTATTTACATAGTGATTTCATTATACCATAGAATAACTAATATATCTAAGAATAATTATCTTTTATGAATTTTTGTAGAGGGATGCACAAATTAACTCCTCTTTCATTATCACCCATTTAATCATAATTTGTTGTTCAATCACTGCTTTCATAAAATATTTATAATTTACACTTGTATTTTATTATATTCTGGTGTATTATAATTATGTAAGTTGATTAAGGAACTTACAAGCAAAACCATTAAATCTAAAAACATAGTGAGGTATCTAAAATGAAAAAAGATTATTCAGAAATCAAGAACATTGAAGAACAAAAAGATTTTAACTGCTGGGCTATTACCGATAGTTGGTGGGATTTAATCAACACCACATTCAGCAATTATGATGATGCACTTGATGCATACGAAGATTTAGACGGTTACGAAAATTCAGATATTAATCTTTCTTACATCACCAATATGACTAAAGAAGATTATCAAGTGCATGTCGCCCCACTGATTTATTAAATACACAGAAAATGCATCCCTTTGGGGGATGCATTTTTTAACTGCTTTTCAATGCTTAATCACTATGCTTTAACTCCTGAAAATATCGAAAAATCCCTTGCAGAAAAAGAATAATTTTCAAATAGCTTACTAATAATTGATGTGCTATAATTGTTTACGTCCTGTTATGTTAATAGGATTTAATGGTTTTAGGAGCTGCATTCGTGTAGTTCCTTTTTTGTTTATCAAAAAGCCGTCAAAGCCTATGATTACTGGTATAATAGTGATTGTAAATCAAAAGAAAGAGGCACTAAATATGTCAGTAAGTAGAGCAGAGTTAGCAAAAGAAGTCAGCGAAAAGACAGATTTAACTCAAAAACAAGCAAATGAAGCTTTAAACGCAGTTTTAGACACTATCAAGTCAGATTTAGCATCTGGTGAAAATGTCCAATTAATCGGTTTTGGATCCTTTGTTGTACGTAACAGAGCAACAAGAAAAGGTAGAAATCCTCAAACTGGTGAAGAAATAGAAATTCCAGCTACTAAAGCACCAGCTTTTAAGGCTGGTAAAGCATTGAAAGATGCTGTTAAGAATTAATTAAAAAGGCTCTATAGGTGTTATTCACGCATCTATAGAGCCTTTTTGATGAGCTAGTAAAAGGTATAAAGAATAATACAAAAACGAGCTATATCATTGCGATACAGCTCGTTTAGGTCTAAGTTAGTCTGCAAACCAACTTAAAATTTTACTTGTAAATCTCTCTATCTATATAGGAGCGTTCTAATTATAGCATATTATGTAGAGATTGTGAAAATTATTAGCATTGATATAGAATTTCATATTTACTCCGTAAATATGAAATAAACAACAACTAGGCTTTTTCAATATAAAATATATATTATTTGATTTGGTAAATATATAATATTTATATGATATTTATGTAGTATAAACATCAAAATATCATATATATAATATAAATATTTAGTGTTTACGTAGTATTTAATAGTAAAAATAGCTTTATAACAGGATATAATATTGAATGTTTACTTTGTAAATATTCGATATTTACTATGTATTTTTATTAATATTTCTATTTATTCAATATTTACTATATAATTACTTGATATTTACTAATATAAATAATATAATTAAATTGTAAATCAAATATATTTACGCAGCATTGTTAATAGCAAAGGAGAAAATAATGACTAAAAATAAACTTGCACGTATGGCAAATGATTTAGGTTACGGTGCTACTAAGGTAAGTATTAATGATGAGTATGTTAAACAGCCTTCAGTTGTTGCAGCTGTAAATCAAGTTGCAAATGATCCTATTGATCATACTAACGAGAGTAGTGTAAAAAATGTTGTAGATAATATCTTTGAAAAGATGGATGTTGTTGTTAATGGTCAACGTTACTTAGTAGGAGATTCAGCTGAAAACTCTACTTTAGACAGAATAATTTTTGATCCCAATTCTCGAACAGACAAAGCACATAGTGAATTATCTAAGATAATTACACTTTCAATAATTGCTGCAAAAGCAGTAAAAGAAGCTTACGAAAATGGTGAAGATATCTTTCAACCATTAAAAGTTAATGTGGCTATGGCAACTGCATTACCAATCTCAGAAATCGGTATGAATATAGAGGGGAGACCAAATGTACGTGATACATATGCACAAAGCTACTTAAATAAAAATCATATCGTTATCTTGAAGAATTTCGATTATGATATTTCTGTAACCATTAACTTTAAAGCTGTAAAAGTCTTTAAAGAAGGTGAAATAGCTACAGTTATAGCAATCAAATATGGTCCTAAAGATGTCACTAATGCCTTAATTGCAGATTTAAAAAAATATTATCCTGATCGAGTAGATGAGGGTATAGAAGTTATTAAAAATGCAAAAAATAAACTTGGTATTGATATTGGTAACAAAACAACTGATTTTCCATTAATTATTAACGGTGTTGCAGATGTCTTTAATTCCGCAAGTATTACATTAGGCTACGGTGCTGTACTAAGTAGAGCTGCTCAATACTTGCCTAATATGGTTCAAGGACTTGAAGTTAAAGATACAATTGCGTTCTCTAAACTTTTAGAGAGTGATCCAGTTAACAAAATTGATAAAGAAAATAAAGAATTTGCCTTACAAGCTGAAAGAGTAAGCTCTTCTAACTTAGTAAATCGTATTATTCAGAAAGTAAATAGTGCTCTCACAGTCTCTGATAATATAGAATTGATTCTTATTTTTGGTGGCGGATCAATTCCTCTTATGGAGCGTACTGAATTACGTAAAAAACTTATGGAAACAGTAGATAATTTCCGTTCATCTGCTTTTGTTTTGTGGGTAGGTCCAGGATTAGCTCAAAATATGAATGAATTAGGTTTGAAGCCGATGGCTGATAGTATGAAAGTAGAATCTTAGAAAGAGGTTTAATTCATGACTAAGAAAACAGAACGAAAAAATCAAGAAGAGGAACAAGATACACGTAACTTTATAATGAGAGTAACTATAGATAGTGACATTGATAAATGGCTTAAAAGCCAAGACAATGCAACTAAGTCTATTAAAGATATGATCAAAGGAACTATTAATGTTTTTGGATACAAAGATTATTTAACAAGTACATCAATAGAGTTCTTTCAAAGAAGTTTTTCTAACGAACAAAACTTAGAAACTGATGATGAAATTAAAGCTAAAACAGTAAGAGTTAATACTCTTGTAAAAAAGCAACAAGAACCTAAAGCTCAAAAAGAGATAGAATCTCAGCGAACTACCCCTCACGTTAATGAAAAGAAAGATTCCGAATCAGAACCTGAACATGATTCAGACTCAGGTAGTGATTATGATTATGATCAATTATGGTCAGATAAAGGACTTTCATAGTATATAAAAGACTAAAATAAAACCGTTGACACATCAATGTTCATTGATAACTAGGCGAGATACCAGTGGTTTTAACCACTGGAGGGATAGCCTTAAGCTGATACGAATGTATCAGCTTATTTTTTATCTCACTTTATATTTTCATGTGTTATGTATGATATAATCAATATGAAAATATAAAGAAGGGAGGGTAATGATGGAACAAACTGTAACTATCAAAGTTAAGTTAGACTTTAATGCTCAAGATATCGCCACTAAGTTTGAGAAAACTATGGAACAGTATCGTCTTGCTTGCAACCACATTTCTGAATACATGTTTAATCATGGTTTTGATATGGCTCAAAGCAGATTAAATAAAGCATTATATTCTGATCTACGGACAAAATTTGGCTTAAAATCTCAAATGGCTCAATCTGCTATCAGAAATGTTGTTGCTAAGTATAAAACTGTTAAAACTCAGCTTGTAAGCAAACCAGTATATTATGATACAGGCAAAAAGAATGTTAAAGGTAAAGAGATCTATCAACGTGTTTACCGTGATCTAAAGTGGCTTTGGTATCCGATCTCTTTCAATACCCCACAAGTCGACCTACAAAGAAATAGAGATTGGTCTTATTTAGCAGCTAAAAATCTGCTCTCTTTGAATACCTTGGATGGTAGAGTTAAAGTAACTCCAGTATGTAAAGGATTTGATCAGTACTTTACTAATGAGTGGAAATTAGGTATCGGTAAGCTTTTACATATTAGAGGTAAGTGGTATTTGCACGTCTCTGCTACCAAAGAAGTTCCTGATTATCAGATAAAACAAACTGAGCATGTAGTTGGTATCGACCGTGGATTACGCTTTTTAGCTACTTGCTATGATGAAAAAGGTCGAACTGCTTTCTTTGATGGTAAACAAGTTATTAGAAAGCGCAGAAAATATAAGAGATTGAGAGCGCGCCTGCAAGTTAAAGGTACAAAATCTGCCAAGCGTAGACTGAAAAAGATCGGTCAACGAGAGAACCGTTGGATGACTGATATCAATCATCAATTGTCTAAGACACTCGTTGATAAGTATGGTAAGAATACCCTTTTTGTAATTGAAAACTTAGCTGGCGTTAGAGAAGCTACTGAAGAGTCTAACAAAGATAGTCGCTATGAAAATGTTTCTTGGGCTTTCTTCCAATTAGCACAATTTCTGACTTATAAATCTAGCCTTAACTCTTCTAAAACAATCGAATTACCAGCGCAATACACTAGTCAAAGATGTCCTAAGTGTGGGCGTATTCGCAAAGAAAATCGAGATCATCACTTGCATCTGTATACTTGTGATAAATGTGGCTATCGGACTAATGATGACCGCTTAGCTGCTATCAATATCCAACAATTAGGAACTAGGTATGTATCTGGTGAAGAAGAACCAAGGATAATCAAAGATAAATAATGCTAGTGAGCTAAACCTTGCTAGATAAACGGGCGCAAGTCAATCGTCCGATATGATGTAGCCACTGTAAGTAGGAGTCACAAGACGCTTGTACTACTGACTTGAGAAAGTCGTGAGCTACAAGCCACGGACTTTAGTCCGTGGTAAATTGACCAAAATGAGCCAAGATTATCAACGTTTTTTGTAATTCTAATTTAGATTTTATAGGAGAAATAGCATGGGTTGGTCTACTGAAAAAACAAGAGCATATTATCAAGAATACAATCGCAAGAAAAAAGAAGAAGAAGCTAAAGTTCAGAAAGCGGCTACTTCCGGAAATACCGAAGCAATAAAAAAACTACAAGAGATTGAAAAGAAAAAAGCTGAAACACGTAGCTATAATGCTCAATTTCAACGAAATAAATACAATAGATTAAAAAAAGAAGCTTCTCAAAATAATAAGGAAGCTCAAAAAGAATTAGCTAAAATTTATAAATCAAAAAATGCTAATAAATTAAAAGAGCACCAAGAGAAGTGTATTGCCACTGTTCTTAAAGCTTTTAATACAAAAACTTTAACTGATAAACAGTTTTCTGAGCTTCTTACTGCTGCTATAGAAAATGCTGATTCCAAACAACTTGTAATGATTAGTGATTGGATGCAAAAAGCTAAAAGAAAGGTTACGGTAGATAAAGAAGGTGAAATTGAAAACAATTACCAAACTTTAGATAGAACTGACAAAATGGTACAAGGAAGACGAGTAAAAGCTGTTATACGATATTTCACTAACTTTACTTTAAGTAATGATCAGTTTCATGAAATTCTAATGACTGCTATTAAAAATTCTGGTTCTAAGCAACTTGAAGTAATTTCTAAATTACTTTCTCAAAGGCAAAAAGATTAAATATATAAAATGAAAAGGCATTACTGCGAATTTAGTAATGCCCTTTTTGTCCAATTATAAAATCTATCTGAAGTAATTAAAAAATAAAATAAAAAGCTTTATAACTGTTGATTTAACAACATTTATAAAGCTTTTTTGTTATAATATATGTAGTGCAGGTTAAGAATTTCGTCCACCTAATTCATAACTAGAGGTGACAATTAATAGAAACCTTTTTGTTATAGTGCTGGTTGGTAACGCATTCGCACTGCGCTAGGATAGTAGCACTAAGCTAATTTTCCAACCTGACTATCAGATTAATTATCTTTAGCCAAGTTAATTATAGCATGAATTAGCTATCACACCAACCTAGTCGACTACCTCGACTAGGTTTTTTTGAATTCAATTTAGTATACAATGTTTTTACGTTAAACAGCCAACAAGAATAATTCTTTCCTGTGCAGAAAAAGAGCGTTCTTGAAATCAATATTGTTAGAGGTATTGATTTCAAGAACGCTTTTTTTGGGAAAATAGTTTAAAAATTTGTATTAGCAAATCTTATTATAACATAGTCTATCCAAAGTCAAAAAAAGCCGTCTAAACTTAATTAGACGGCACGACGAGATTAACTCTTTTTTCTGAATTATGTTTTATTTAATTGTTATTTAGATTATAACACACTTCTTTTGACTATCTAGTTAACACGTCAGCATTTGCTGAAATCACGTCCTGTACAGAACTATTCATGATACTCTTATACTGCAATTCCTTCAGGTCAAATACTTCATCGGGTGAACTGTTTCCAATACTCATAGGTGCATATTCTGAATTAGCTCTGTAGAGTTCAACACGATAGTTACTTGGAAAGTTACTATTAGGCGTGTATTCTACAACAATTGTATCTTCTTGAGTTGGATCTACAGGTTGGCCGACTTCATTTAGTTGCTGTACAACAGTCTTATATCTATCATTTTGCTGAATATTTGTATTAGATTGCTCTTCCGAGTCGGCACCTAATACTAACCCTAATAAGTTTCTGAATAACCCCATAATTTGCCTTCTTTACTGTTTTAATCAGTTTCTTCCAATTATATTCAAGCTAATTTTAATACGCTCAGGTGGCAAATTTGAGCCATTTGAGCGTATTTTTTTAAAGATTTATAAAGATTCACTAGACCATTAGCTAAAAATTAAGCTATAATGACTTCAGACATATTAATATAAAAAATGAGAGTATGAAAAAAGCACATATCTGATTGACGGTCAGATATGTGCTGGATTATAACTTACCAACACTAAGTTTGTAATCCCACGTTCAAAATTGTCTAAAGACACAGTGACAATAGAACATGACTTTTGAAAATTAAGATTTCAAAAGTTTCAATAACATAAATCTCATAGCCAAACTTGGCTAATAACTATTTTAAGAGATTTTATGTTAAACATCAAGACAATTAACGCGGGATTCAAACTTTTATGTAAGTTCGAATCCCGTTTTTTAATTGTTTTTATGAGCGCAGACGTTCAATGACTTCAAAAACGTCAGCAGGTTTAGTTAAGCCGCTGCAATAAGTTAACCCGTAAGATAACCGATTGGTCGGTGAAAAACGTCAAGATGTGACTACGACATGTGTAGCCTGAGCAAGTAGATTAAATGATTCCAACTGCTTAAAGCACGAACGGTAGGGGAGGTTAATTCATCTTAGTAGTGGACTTGAGTTCCGACATGAAACGTGTTGACAAGAGAAGCTACTAAGAGCAATCACATTCCCTTGTGGAGAAGCTAAGTATCCATGAGGTTGTAGGGACTGAATAATACGTAAAATGTGCCTCTTTTGAGGAACTCGACCGACGATGCGAACTATACCTGACTTGTTGAGTTTTATTTTTGCCTGAAAAAAGTAGGGCAAAAACTCTCTCTCAGAAAGCGACTTCCCTGACTTGAAATTTAATTAATTTAAATAAATTCTAAATATAAAAAATAGGCGAATATCTGATTTAGATACTCGTCTATTTAATTCTATTTATTTTTAGTATTTGCTACTTCATCATATTCTTTAAGTAAAAGATAAAGCATTAAGCTAATTGCTCTTTGCTTATCTGTACGAAGGTAAACTGAAGTTAAAGTGAAATCATCATTGAGTTGTTGATCAACACTGAACTTTATTCGAACGTTTTTTTCAGCACTAGCTTCTCTTTTTATAAGATCATCATAATCAGTTGAAAAATTGGTAAGTTTCAGTCTTTTAACGGCTGCTCTACAAAAAACAGAGTAGTTAATCTTTGATTCTTTACTGACACTGAGTAGTTTAGTTTTCAGTTTGTCATTAATTCTGAAATTAAGTGAGATAGGTAATCCGTTTTTATTATCAACTTTATCTTGTTGTTTTATTTTATTGATCCACCTTGTGTATTCATCCATAAAAAATTCTCCAAAAAAATTAAGATTTTTTAAATTCGGGTATTGCACCCTTTATAATTATAGCGCATAATCAGTGTTAGAAAGAGTATCTATTTTGGAGGATACGTTATGCTTAGTAAAAAAATTATTACTGGTGCATCCCTAATGCTTGCGTCGACTGCATTATTAGGAGGATGTTCAAGTAATTCAAAAAGTGAAAATAAATCTAGTACAGCTCAGTCAAGCGTGCTGAAAAAATTACCTGCGGATGAAAGAAATACTAAAAGTTTAGTAGATACACTTAATAACCATCCAGCTACTTTAAAATTAGCTCAAGGAAAAAATGTTAGTTCGTATTATATTCTAGAAGATGCTGATCACATTGTTGGTGATGATACATCCATCAAGGAATTAAATAATAAACAAGCTAAGTACGTAGCTGAAATGAAAAGAAAGAAAATTATTTTAAAAGATATATATTACATCAAACCTTATGATGCTCCAAAAAGTGCAACTTTTTCATCAGTATATGTTAAAAAATATAAATTAAACTCCAGTCAGCAATACACTTTTTACAAATTACTCACTGATGACACCGTTAACGAATTAAATTTACATTCGGCTGGAAGTACAAAAGCTCCACTTTTAGAAGAGTCATCTTACTTTAAAAATATGGAATCAATGTATGTTACTATTTCAAAAGCTAAAGTAGTTGATAAAAATCAGGTACAAGCTACTAATGTGATTCATTATAAATTACAAAATGGTAAAAAAGGAACAGTTTCTGTAAAGACGGTCCCTATAAACATTGGTGATTAGACTCAATTTAATAAGAAACTTTAAAGGAATTGATGTTTGGCTTGTGTTATTGCTAAGGAAGTAAAAATAGCATAAAATAGTAGATAGGCTGGACATCGGTCAAAAATTTAATACATAAAAAAAGACAAGGTCAAAAAAGTATTGGTACTACTTTTTTGATAAATGTTCTTATTGGTACTAAGAACAACCTTGTCTGGTAGTTTTTATGCAACTACCGCTATATATTGTACTAGAATCCCTGCTTTAATAAAAGGTATTCTAGTTTTAATATGTAGTAATAAGGTAGTTGCGTAAAGCTTTTTAAGCATAATCTGTATGAAAAACTATCGGGCATGTGGTTGTTTTAACCACATGCCCTTTTTTGTGTTGTTAAATTCGATGTTCAGCTTTTTTTGTGGGGATAAAGATAATGGGGAAGATGTTATGACTAATAAAACTGTACATACTTTTTTTAAAACAACAAATCATGTAGTTAATGAGCAAGAATTACTCAATCGAGCACACCGAGTTAGAACATTCGACGGAACTAATTATATAAATCATCAAAATGGTTTATTTTTCTCTGCAAATGGTAAAAGCAAGATGACACTATTTGAAATCTATCCATTAGTTATGTCAGCTTCTGCTACCAATCGACATGTTTTTGCCAAAAGAAAAAAACCTAGTCGACCTCTTTTAGGAGGATTTATGATACATAAGCATTCTTGATTGTTACATCAAGCGCCTCATTACCCTAAAGATGAAGCGTTTGCTGTAGCAATCAAGATAGATTGCTACAGCAAACCGTTTTTTTCGATAACATCTCATATCCAAACATGCGTTAGGCTTGTTGGATTTGGCTGACGATTGCTGGTGCTTAAAAAGGGTTCGATTCCCTTTATCGTTTTACTCACTTTTTTAGTGGGGTGTTCTTTGACAACTAAGCTCGAAAGAGTACATACTGCGTGATAAAGTTTACGGGCAAAACTGCAAAACAGCAGTTAATCTTTAATCTTAAACACAGCTTCGCTGGGTACGCTAGGTCTATTAGTCGAATTAAAACCCGTTACGCTGCTATTTTTAGTCATAGGTAAATTCCTAAAGAGGTGTAATTCCTCGTAAGCGTGAGTCTGTATATGCTTTGCATAGACGCAGACAGTTGATAGCTATCTATAAACTAATCCTTCCAGTTTTTTATGTTTTCGCTATAAAAATATAAGCCATTAACAAAGTCAATCAAAACAAAGTCTAGTTAGGCTTTGAGTTAAAAATAACTGGAGTGTGGTATATCTCCATACTGGGACAGTGGTGGGTTAATAACTACAGTGGTGATTGATCCACTAGGAAAGAATCATGAAATTAACTTTTAACAAACATAAATTTAAAAAGTTATCATCCATTTCTTTTTTTGCTTTGTTAGCTTGGTTAGTACCAACGGTATTGATTTTATTAGTAGCATTGATAATTCAACAACTAAGAGCAGATTCTGATCCATTTCAGTTATCAACTCCTGGAGATGTTGTATTACTACTACTTTGGATTTTTTCACCACTTGTTTCGTTTACCTTGTGGTTTATTAATCGCAAGAAAAAAATTAGTTTTATAAACTCTTTTTTCATATATCCTGTAATTTTGGTGTTTATATCCGTAATTCCACTTTTTGTGAATCCAACAGAAAAAAATCCCCATGCCGTCAAAGTAGCAATCAATAATACTCAAATCTTTTATGTAGCCTTATATATTGCCTTGTGTATTGGTTTTGTTATTAACCTGTATTTTTCTAAGCAAGCCCTTAAAAAGTCCAATTGGTGGCTTTTCATCGTTGCTCTTCCTTATGTTTTTACAGGGTTAATAACTTTTCACCAACAACAAACATTTATAAAGTTCCTGAATTTAAAAGATTTTAGTTATAAGAACGTTTCTGAGATGTTATGGAGTATGAGTTTTAGTGATATTCGGTTAATGAATCCACTTTGGTATCAGATTATCGCTTTGATTATTGCAAGTACATTAGTGTTGATTGGAGCTAATTTAAGTGAAATTATTTGGAAAAAGACGAAAAAATGGCGTCAAAAAGCCTAAAAAAAAGACGAAAAAGAAGAAATTATATAAAACGCCAGGTGATGTTAGACTTTTTTACCAAATGCCGGTGGTTTTAGTAGTTTCAGTGTTGCTTATACTGACTGGATTTTTCTGGATTCAACATAATCATCATGTTTATCAGGAACAGGTCATGGCTTCTTCTATGAAATACAATGAAGAGCTACCACTTTGGGGTGGACAGGCAAAAGGTGTTTTGACACTTGGTCATACTAAATTAAGTAAAGATGGAAAAACATTAGCTGTTGAAATCAAATATGATGACAATGCACACCAACAATTATCTTCTTTTGGTAAAAGATATAAATTAAGATTGGTAGATACAGAAAGTAACCCGATGCCTAAAGCTCAACTTTCATATGGGATTTTTGGTACTGATGGATCCGGCGTTTTAACTATTTATTCTCCTACAGGTTTTAGAGATCAAGCGTTTATAGTTATGATTATTGACAATGGTCAATTAGTAACAACAAATGATCTTCAAGATGATACAGAATTATCTGATGATGATCTTGATAATTCAATTACTGCTGAACTTTCTAGTGGTGCAGATGATAATTCTGATAGTACTAATGATAATGGTGAGGATAGTACAAGAGCTAAATTACCGCCTTTGTACTATGTAAGACTGAATGCTTACAATGCTAAGCGTAATTATCGTAATTGGAGAAATGATTCAGATATCGTAACTGATTTATTTATTAAGAAAAACCTTGCTGACTTGCGTGATCAAATGGACAAGACTCAGGTAAAGATTAAAAAGGCTCGTAAAACTTTGCATGAAATGAATGTGCGTTTACAAGAGAACAAGGATGATACTGTTGCTCAAGATAATAAGCAAGATATTAAAAATTCTCTGTCTACTTTGCAACATAGCTATAACGTTGCAAATAAACGGTATCAAAAGCTCGAAAATAGTACTATTTCTTCAAACATTTTAGAGCCAAAACAGACAAAATATCATACTTACACGATTAAAAATCTTGAAAATATGAATTAAGAATGATTGGAGGGGAAAATGAAAAGATTAAAAAGTTTTATATTAGAACATATTTTAGGTATCTACGGAATAACACTTATAGGTTTAGGGTTAACCTCATGGTGTTTGGGAGTACTTAGATACTTCGTTGAAGTATTTATAGCTCTATGTTTAGCAAGTTGTGTATTCATGGTTATCACGTTTATACGTGATGAGCATGAAATACACAACAGAAGACGTTAGAGAAAGGCTAGATGCACATGGAACTGGAAAGAGAAATATTTAGATTCTTTTATTCAAATCCATCCAAAAGTGTCGATGATCTTACTGCCATAGCTCACAAAGCTTATGACAAAGCTCATAGAGAGATAATTCCACAATATAAGCCTAGAAAAATTGAAAGTCTTAATAGCATCCCTGATGAATATAAAGCTAAGAGTAAGATTGTTAAGCGTAGAGAATATCGTGACCAATCAACATTTGCAGATGAGGATGATGATTATTGGGATGAATAGTTATAAGAAAGGTTAGTAATGACTAAATCATTAATAGGAGTCATTTTGATTGCAGTTGCAGTTGGTGCAATATGTGCGGTTGAAGCCCCAGCGCTAGAAGTATTTGAACATACATATACTTCAAAAATTGCAGCATCTATATTTGCAACTGCTTTAATCGTTGTAGCAGGAGCTTTTATAGTGCTACATAAATAAATTAATCAAAAGGTTGTTAGAAATAACGACCTTTTTTGTTTGCTCTTTTTAGAAAGACTGGTGAATCAATGAGTGACATACACTTTGTAATTCCTAAGGAAATTGATGAAAAGTATAATCATGCGCTGTCTCTTTTACCAGCAGGTAATGGTGACTTTGTAGGTTATAGTGACAAGCTATCCATGTTAGAGGATATTATGTACAATCCTGGGAACCCAAGTGCCGTTATTCTTGGTGAAGCTGGTATTGGTAAAACAGCATTAGTAGAGCAACTTATTTATTTACATGAAAAAACGTCGGATCCATTTATTGTAGTAAGACTAGCGATAGAAACATTGGGAGCTTTACCTGAAAATATCATGATTGCTCGAATGAGTACATTACTTGATGATATGCGTGTTATTCGTAAAGCAACGCAAAAAGACAATCCAGGTAAAAATTTTAAACTTATTCTTTTCATCGACGAAGTCCATAAGCTTAATGATTACGGCAAAGGCGTTAGATCTTCTGCAGCATTGAATGCCCTTAAGGAAGGTTTAGGACGTGGTGTGTTTCCAATCATTACAGCTACTACTGCCAAAGAATATTTTGAAAATTTGGCTATAGATGATGCGATTGACAGACGTTTTAATCAGGTCATTATTACTCCTCCATCATTACAATTAACGGCCTTGATTTTAAAACGTCACATTGTGTCTATGAAAAAGGAATCAAGTGAATATGTTCCAACTATATCTAATAGAGCTTTATCAGAATTAGTTGAATTAGCAGATGTTTATATACGTAACCAAGTTAATCCGGCTAAATCCAAAAAATTATTAGATAGTTGTGTTGGTCGAGAACGTAGATTGCACAGAATGACCGGAAAAGAAAAGCCGATTGATCATGAAACTTTTAGATATGTATTTAAAGAAGCTGGTTACAATATCGATCCTCCGGCAACTGCTAAGGCCGTTAGAGATGAAATCCATAAGCGAGTAAAGGGGCAACCATTAGCTGTTAAGCTGATTGGTGATGCAATCAACAATGCCTTTTATGCACCTCGAAATCGTAAAAAGCCACTGTTTACAGCTCTTTTAGCAGGGACTACTGGTACTGGTAAGACAGAAACTTCAAAAGCTGTAGCAAAGGCTTTATTTGGTCGAGATGATGCTATATTGACCATCAATGGTGGTGATTATCCTACGGCTGAAGACGCTCCTCAAGTTCAAAAAATCATTGGTGATGATATGGCATCTAATAAGCAAAAAGTCATTTTACTTGATGAATTTGAGAAAGCCCATAAAACAGTTCAATTTTCCCTTATGAGAATGCTGGATGAAGGTATTGTTAGAGATAGTCATGGTGTTGACCGTTCCGTTAATAACACGGTAATACTTGCGACGACTAACTTAGGAGCGACTTTCTTCAATGAATTAGGTAAAAATATGCAAGTTTCAAGAAATGAGAATCCTGACGCATATACTGATGCATTCTACAAAAAATTCACTGACGCTAGACCAGACTTGATTCAAGCTTTAGTCAACGGTGATGAAGGACAAAATAATGGTATTAAACCTGAAATTTTGCAAAGATTTCAAGACATTATCCCATATTTGCCACTTCCACCGTCGATTATGGCCATGATTGCAAGAATAAAAATTATGGCTCTCAAGAAAGCATGGAGCATCCCTGGTAACATTTATTCTTTAGGTGATATTGGCATCAGATTGATTTTGCCACAACCATATGATGGTAAATGGTGGTATGAACATACAAAAAACCATGTTTTTGCAAATATTGATCCTCTATCTGTGATGATTGCAGATGACATGATTAGTCGACAAGCTGATCAACAAGGTGCTAGAGCAATTGATGAAATCATTAATACTCGTTTAGTTGCAAAAGTATCTCAAATCATTTCAGATCGTGTAGATGCGAATTTACCGGTTGGTTCTGACTATGGTGGATTTGTTATTAAGACTAATGGTCATGCAAGCTTTGAAAGTACAGATAGAGGGGATGCAGATATTTCAGTAGAGTTTAAAACTAACACTGAAATTAGAGAATTGATGTAAAGGAAAAACTATAGAAAGGAGGTGAAATATGAAAGTAATTAGAAAAATCCTTTATTGGTCAATCAAGTTTTTGAAGAGTAAAGTTGCTGTCATCATGGCGCTTTTAGCATTAATTGGTGTTGGTGTTAGTCAAAAGGCGAGTGCATCAAGTAGCAATTATAATTTTGCGACCGTTTTTCAGTACTATATGCTGGATAATCGTGCTGACAATGTTAAAGACCAAAGTCAAAATAAAAAATTAGCTTATGTTGCTCCCTTGGGTTCTGGTGGTATTACGGGTTCATTTTCATATGATGATATCGTTAATTCTGCACCTAATGTCTCAGGAGCAGATTATACTGCTGAAGAATTTGTATCTATGATGGCAACTTACTCAACATTTAAATATTTTTCTAACAGAGTACAAGGCTTTGAAAGCATAATGCAATATATTGGTCGCTCTTTGCTAGTTATATTAATACCAATTTCTTTAATCATGGATTTTGTTAATATGCTGGTTCCAGCTCTGTTAAAGATATTAGCCAAAATCAACATTATTCCATTTTTAGGTTCTGTTTTGACAAATATGACTATCAATTCAGGAATGATGGGTATTTTAGGACTGTCTAAAGAGACAGTAAGTACTTGGGTAGATGTACTTTTAGCCTTAGCTATATCGTTTATCTTATTCTCCTTGTTTATGACCTTACGAAAAGGGAGCGGTAATATTGATCAACATCATTTTAATAAACTTAAGGGGCGAGTATTCACACTGCTATTTTTACCTGTAGTAATAGGCGGTGGGGCAACCCTTCTTAATACTATTGGTGATATGACAAATAAAATGCCGTCAGTTACAACTGATTTTACTAGATACTTAGTAGATGATAGAAGCTGGGCATATAATTACAATTTTGCTCCTCTAGGTAATTCAAGTAAGGAATCAGACATCAAGCCAAGTAATAAAAGCTCATTCGTAGATTTGGATTTTGACCCTTATACAGATAACGGAGCACAAAGAATTGAACAAATCAATAAAAATAGCTCTATTGCTGGTGATGGTACATTATTCAAAAATACATCACTATTGCTTGCATATGTGACGGGTCAAGCCTTTACTGCGAATGATTATATTGATTTTTCTGGATCTGAGCAGTCTATGCACCTGTTAAATCAGACTGGCGGAAATCCAACATATGGTTCGTATTATGAATATGCTAAAAATTTTGGTGTTAAAAATATTTTAGATGTAAACAATGCTTACTATCCTTCAGGTGGTAAGTCAGGTGTTAAAGATGATCAAAGCGGTCCTTACAAATCAGCTATTGATGATTATAAGATCGGTAAAGATGGAAACAGCTTAAATACTTCTCCATATACTGCGTGGAGAGACCGATTTATTTATGGTGTTAAAAAATCTGGTAATCTAGACAAATACTATGGTGAAACACCTAGTCAAGAAATGGTCAAAAACCAAGTAGGTGGTCATAAAAATGGTACTGTTCCGTCAGATCAATCTATGTTTCTGATACTATCTACTATTTTTAACGAAACTGGTGGTCGATATTACATTGATGCGCCAGCTCGTGGTATGTATCAAATGAAAGGCCAATTTGATAGTAACCGTTCAGATTACTATGTTGTTTCAATGATTGGTAATCCATTCTTTACAGTTTCAGGGATGCTTACACAACCTATGATTACATTAGTAGTGATGGTTGCATTGGTAATAGCACTTATGTCAGTTGGCATATTGGACATGAATATCAGTCCTTTAGTAGTTGCATTTAAGGCAATGGTATCTGGCGACATTGAATATGATTTGGCATTTTTGTTCTATTCATTAGGTATTGCAGGAACAATGATAATGTTTGCAATTATGCCATCCTTAGTAACTAAACTTATTACGGGTATATCCAAACTAATTGTCAATGCTATTCCTGTGGCGGCTGGTGTAAAAGTCACTTCACCACAGCAATCACTAGCTATGAATGGTACTCCAATGCTTATTCAAGGCTCTGTTGGTTTGGCGTTTGGTATTCTATGGCTTAAATCGGAGAAATTTAGAAACTATCTAAATGAGTTCTTCTGTTATCCATGGAATTGGGCTAAAGCTGCCGGTATCAGACTTGAACATTCTGCTAACCAAAATAGTTATGCTATTAAAGCTCAAGCTATGAAAACTCGTGAACGTGTTAAGAATTTAATTGGTGGCGGTGATTTGATGAAAAAAGCAAATCGTGCAGATGGTAAATTACAGAATTTGGCAAATAAGACATTAGGTAAACTGATACCTAAAGATGATATGGACCCAGATAATGTACCAGAAGAAACACCGACTACAACAAGTACTCATGAAAATGAAATACCGCAAAATGGCTCTTCAACTACACCTACTGGTCGTCGTAAGAAGCCTAAGACACCAGAAGAAATTAAGCGAAACGGTCAATTTGATCGTATCGACAAAGACTTATCTGCTGTCCAAGGTAATCCTAAGACTTCTAGACCAACAGTTGATAAACTATTAGATGCTCAAAAAGCTGTTGATGAGTTTAGAAAGAAGCCTAATGAAAAGAACTTTGCTTTAGCTAAAGGTCGCTTAGAAGCTCTGAAGAAACAGATGGTTGCTGAAGGTGCTCCTAAGAAAGATATTGCAAATGTTGATAAAGCTGTCAAGGAACTTGATGACTTAGGTAAAGGTTATGGTATCAACCCTGATAAAGTTAAAACAGATAAGCCGGTTGAATCTGAAAACGTTGAAACTAAGGATAATGATGATTCTAAAATCCATGTTCAACCATCTGGTAAATTTAAAGATGCACAACCTGTTCAAACCAAGAAGCCTGAAATCAAAGACGCTGAAATTAAATCAGCACCAACTAACAAGATTAAGGGTGCACAACAAGCTATGGATACCTTCCAGAAGAAGCCAACCGCACAAAATTATGCTACTGCTAAAGGTCAATTAGAAAATTTGAAGAAGCAGATGATTAAAGACGGTGCTCCTAAGGAGGATATTGCTAAGGTAGACAAGGCTATTAAAGGTCTCGATGATTCAGCTAAAGAGCATGGAATTGATCCTAATAAGGTTGAAAAACCAGTTGAATCTCAACATAAACATACACAACCTGTTCAACCTAAGAAAACTGAAATTAAACCACAATCAACCAAAGCTACAACTCTTAGGGGTGCACAACAAGCCATGGATACCTTTAAGAAACAACCTAATGCTGAAAACTTTAACTCTGCAAGAGATAAGTTAGAAGGATTAAAGGCTCAAATGGTTAAAGGAGGTGCTCCTAAAGAAGATATCGCCAAGGTAGATAAGGCTATCAAGACTTTAGATAATGCTGGACAAAAACATGGCATTGAACCAATCAAACCAACTTCATCTGCTAATACTTCATCTTCTGCTCCTACTGAGTCAGAACATCAACAAGTTACTCATAAGACAGAAAACCTGGGTAATAGCCCTGAAGCACCAAAGACTACTACAATTAAGTCTTCTGATGTTCAAACCACTAATCGTACCAGTACGCAAAGTAAGAACCATATTTTAAAGGAGGCGCATAAACACGAACAAATTGTAAATAATAAAGATGTCGTCAATAATTCTAAAGCAGTTGATTCTGAGGATACTAATTCTGTTGTTAAGAATACTAAACACGTAGTAGATAACTTAGAAACTCGTCATCAATATAGACCAGTTGTAAATGTTACTGATACTAAAGAAACTAACAGAATTGTTAAAAATATTGTCAGTGATCCTGAAGTTCATAGAACCACTCGTTATGTGAATAACAACCAAATCAAGAGCGTTGTAAGTTCACTAGGGAATGCGGCAAAAGACGAGCGTGTTGTAAAGCCGCTCAAACAACTGTATTCAAGTCAAAACATTTCTGATGTTAAACATAGTATTAGAGCATTACAAAAGTCTGTAAGAGCTTTAGATTCAAATACAAAGAAACAAATCAATACTAAGAATTTGATCAATGATTTGTACAATTTACAAAACAAGAATAAGTTTGGAGGAAATAAATAATGGATTCGTGGATTAAATCAGTTGCTAATAATTGGCTTGGCTGGATTCTTCTGATTGTCGGAGCAGGTTTGATTGCTGTTGCTGCTATTGACTTATGGAGAGCTTTGCATAAAGATACAAAGGAATGGGGTAAAGCATTTATTGGTATCGTAATTGGTATCATTGGTGCTATCCTATTTACTTGGAGTGCAAGCGGTCTTATTGGATTTGTATCAAATAAGAAAGACTCCATTCCTCATCAATAATTAGTTAGTTATAAATTGGAGAGCAGAAGATGAATGAAATTTGGCAATTAGGAATTTCAATTTCACATGCTGCTCCAGAAGGAATTACTGAGTTAAAAAAAGCTGCACAAGAAAAAGGTGTTCATTTTTTCGAAAAAGATGAGCGCCTTTTTGTTTATCCAATTGATGAAGAACTACTTAATTCAGTTGGATTTGCGCTGGGAACTGATGATACACGTTTAGAACTAATGTGGATCAATACACAAAACCATGCTATTAAAGAAAGCGACATATCTGAAAAAATTACAAATGTTGATTTCTTTAATAAAACTTGTCAGATTTTTGATTTACCAAAT
This sequence comes from Lactobacillus sp., assembly GCF_014803895.1. Next base: position 22,291 of record NZ_JAAVAU010000033.1, read on the forward strand.
GTTCTTAGTTTTATTCAAAATAATAATGAAATTATAGAACAAGAAAAAGAAAGTATTTCTGGAGAAGCTCCCGAACCGGTGACTAATCAAGAAACGGTTCAACCAGAAAGTTCAGATATTCAAGACAACGAAGATATTATTCCGGATATTCCCACATCTTTCGAAGATGATGAGGATTTAGAAGAGGATATTTCTAAGTTTGAAAAAGATGAACCAGATAGTGAAGTTGTAAAAAATACTATTAACAATGTTCCTCAAACTCCTTCTGTTTCTGAGGATAACGAAGATGAAGATGATGATCCATTTTCACTAGAAGATTTATCTAAAGGATTTGAAGATGAGGAAGATGTAGAAGAAACCAGTGATCCTCCGAATACGGAGGACCCACTTATGCAAGCAGCGATTGAAATCTTTAATAAAAATACTATTGGAGATGTGCTACCGGAGTTTGATACTCAAGCCAAGAACTTGATAAATTCAGATATCGTTGAAGCTCAAGACAAAGTAAATACTGCTAAGAAACAAGCAATTGATAGTATTTATCAATCATTAAAGAACAATCATGATAAAGAACTAGATCAAGCACTTGAAACAGAAATCGCTCAAGCTAAACAATCTCACGAAGGCAATATATCTCAAATCAAACAAAATCAGGATGCCGAGATAGATAAAATTGCTGATGAAGAAAAGAAAGCTTATGAGGATAAAAAGCATAAAGCTGGTCAAGCTGCATTACAAGATTTTTATAGAAAATATGATGCTGAACACCTCGATGAATTAAACAACATCATTGCATCTAAGTCTGAAGTAGTAAAAAAGAACACTAAATCTGAAATTGAAATTGAAAATCAGAATCTAGATGATTACATTGAAAAGGTTAAGAAATCTATTTTCAATCATGTTACCGAAAATCCTGAGATTGATAATATTTTAGATAGCTTTAGACAAGTACTTGATAATCAAAAGCAACGCTTGCTAGAAGAAATAAAAAATGCAAAAACCGAAAATAAAGATTTAAAAAAAAAAGTAGCAAGTCTTGAGAACGCCGCTGAGATAAGCAAGCAAACCTTTGATGCAAGAGTTAGTGCTGAAGTTGCTGAAAAAGTTAATCAACAAACTCATAAATATAAGCTTCAAGTTGAAGACGCAGATAATAAACGCAAATCTGCTGAAAATACAGCTAACGATTGGCGACAACAGTATGTTGAGCAAAAGGCTAAAAACGATACTATGTTGGAAAAGATTAATTCTTTGAATGAAAGAATAACTAATATGCAAGATGTTCAAAGATTTGCTCCGATGCAACAACCTGTCGTACAGCCAACACAACCTCAAGTACCATCTCAACCGCAGACTACAGAAGTTGTAACTAGACAATCTAAAAATAATGAACATTCAAATAAATGGATAAAAATTCTAGGTATAGCAGCATTGGTTGTAGTATCTGTTGGATTTACAGGAACAACTACAGCTTTAATAATGAATAATCATCAATCTACTGCTCAACAAACTCCTACAGTTACCCAAACTGATAATGGAAGTTCATCAGAATCGTCAGATTCGACACCTAATACTTTTACCTATACGACCAAAGACGGTAAAAAATATGTAGTAACCAAGGATGATGATCATAGTGGACATTACACTGATGATAAGGGGGTCACTCACACGGTTATTTTCAATCAAAAATAATGGAGGATATGTGGTATGGATGAAATATATGTAGTTTCAGATGTTGATGAATCCGAATTGGAAAGTACTCCTAAAGATGCAACTTTCAAGAAAAACAAGAAACAAGTAAAAAAAGAAAAGAAGGTGTTTGCTCCTCTAAAAGGAAATGTAGAAAAAAAGCAAAGTAGTTATGAATTAACGCAATTACCTCAGGCTGGAAGTAACGATACAGACAGTGCTAATTTAACATTAGCCGGTATTGGTTTGATTTTTACAGTTATCATTTTTATAATTGCTCACTTTAAACTAGGTGCTAATAATGGCTAGATTTAGTGACTTTTCAGGTAATAGAACTAATTTAAGGGCTAAAGCTATTAATCAAATAAAACGTGTTGGGGCAATCTCTGAACATCTAGGAGCTTTAGGTGATTTCTTAGTAACAACCTGGGGTGGTCTCTTGATTGCTGTAGCTATATTAGGAGTCGGTGTAGTAACGATTTTTCTAATTGTAAAAGCTGCAGATGTTGCTATACTTGCACAAAATATCATTCCAGCTATTTTTATGGCAGTGGGGATTGTACTTCTAGCTTTAAATGCTGCTTTAACTAACCCTGTTCAAGGTAGTCAAATAATAGTTAGTGCTAAATTCCTTCGTAACCGTATTAATAGTTGGGGAGTCAAAGGTAAACGTCATCAAGAACAATGGTGGCGTTTTTTAGATGATAAAAATGATATTGTTGAAACTAATTATAAAAATAAATATCACTATCTAGCGGTTTATAGCATTCGTGGCATAGTCAGTCCGGTAACTTTCGATAATGATCTAGAAGATGCGGCTAGAGCAGATAATAGCTTATTGCTAAATATTGAAAGTAATACAGTAGTATCGACAGTAGTTAGTGTTGATCAAACTACTGTGAAGAAAAAGCAATTGCCTTTAAATGCTACACCGGCTATGAGGAAAAAACGTGATTTGCAATACTCTTTAACATCTAATCTTCCTAATAATCAACAGATTAAAACCATAAATGTTATTGATGCTCCTTCGGTGACTTTATTAAGAGAAAGAATTAAGAACCTTGAAGCAGCTTATCAAAAAGGGCTAGTCATTGGTTATCAAAGACTTCATGATGAAGAGTTACAAAATTCGTTTAAAGAAATTTTTGGTGAAGGGAGGACATAGTGTTTGGTAAAGTAAAATTTAGAAAACATAGTAAACGTAAAGTAAAAGAAAAAACTCCTAAAGCTAAAAAGAAGAAACAAACAGATTTCAAAGGTACTACAGGTTTTATGTATCCATTTGGTTATATAGATACTGATGCTTATATTTTCTTAGGTAGAAAAGTTATGGCAGTATTCGATGTAGTATTTCAATATGGTACTAATCGTCCAGCAGGTGTTGGTTGGGTAAATAGACTTATTCCTAGCGATTATTTGAAAAGTGGAAAAGTTCTATTTATTCAACGTCAAAGAGGAGTTGATAAAACTACTCAAGATGATATTACTCGAAAAACTATGTCATCTAGTTTAGCTACTATGTCTTCATCAACTGATGGGGATGCTAAAGAAATGGCCAAAAATTCAGCTCGTATTGAAGATATTCGTTTATCTGCTGGTTTGGCCAAAAATGATACTATGATTGATTCAGATATTTTATTGATAGTTCGTGCTAATTCTCCTAAAGCTGTAGAACAAGTAATCTATGATTTAAAAATGGATTACAAAAATGATGGTATACGTGGTGTGATGATAGTACGTAGAACTGGTGAGCAATTAAAATCCTTGAGAGAATCATTGATTTCAGTTCATGGTGATCATTATCACAATACGGATATGTCTACAGTTGCTGCAGGTCGACTGTTTTTACCTTCTGTTGGTTTTTCAGATTCGCATGGTGTTATGGTTGGTAATGATATTCATTCGCTGATAAGACGTAATACAGCAGTAATTGATTTTAGTGATATTAAAAATGCTGTTGTTTACATGGGAGATGTACAACCATTTGTCTCTATAGGTGGATATGAAGGTGGTTCCTTTATGCAGAATGGAGGAACGGCTATTGCTCACGTAATTGCAGATGGTAATTATCTTAACGGTGGTAGAACTCATCATATAGTTCTTTCTCAAAATGATTATCGAACTACTGATAGTCTAGTATTCGATATGCGAGAAGAAGCTATCAATCCTTTTGAAGTCTTTGGTAGTCCGGAAACTGTTGAACAAGATGCTAATGCTAATTTTGATAAAGTAACAACAATGCTATTAATGGCAGCTGGTGCTGAGAACAATGATTATATTAAGCAACACTTAAAATCAGAATTACGTAATTGGTTTATTTATAAAGCCAAAGGTAATGGTATTTATACTGATGATCCTGAGCATGAGCCATTGAAGGCACAAAGAATTTTGGCTACAGAAAATCATGATGATTATCCTACACCTCATGATTTTTTGCTGAACATGCATAACATGGTCGCTAGTGCATCTAATTCCAGTCCCGATGAGCGTAGGGATGCCAAATTGATGTATGAAACGTTGCAAACATTAGTCACGTCGTATCCATCTATTTTTAGAAAAACAACTACTCTACCTAATGTGTTTAAAGCTAAAGATAGAAATATCTATTATGATTTATCACATTTAGGCGAGGATCCTATGTTGACATCTATTACTTTTTTAAATGTTTTGGCTTATGTGACACATAGAGCATTACCTGGTGAAACTATTGTTGTTGAAGGATTAGACAATGTTAAATTACCTATTGAAAGTTTGATACCTTACAAAGAAAGAATGACTAGTAAAGGAATTAACTTAATCAGTGTGTTTGAGCATATAAAAAATCCAGTCAATCCTATTAGTTACGAAAATTTTAGTGGTAGGTTGAGTCAACAAGACATGATTGTATTAGGAGGAATTACTGAAGAGGACGCTCAAAATTTCAGTAGCTCTTGGCAACAAGCCTTACCTCAGACGGTTGCGACACAACTTATTCAAGCAAATGATGGTATCCTCTACTTTTATCGTAGGCGAGACCACATTGGTGCCTTGATTGATACACATCTCATTTTGTAGAAAAGGAAGTAGAATATGGAATTAAGTGCGAAAAGCGTGTCGCTTATAGCGACATGCTTTTTATTAGCGAACGTTGCAACTATCTTATCTACTGAGCATGTATCTGCAAATTTTGAAGGATTTACAAGTAGATGTATTCAAGATAAAAGTTCAACTACCAATTCGGAGAGTTCAAGTGATATGAGTATTACTGACTCAGGTGCAATCGGATCATGGACTAAAAAAGGTACTAAAGCGTATGATACGGCAAAAAAAGTTTTTATGTATTGGGTAGAAAAAGGAATGAGTGGAGTTCAAGCAGCTGGAATTGTTGGTAATATTGGAGGTGCTGAAGATAAAAGTTTTGTATTGGACCAAAAAGAGTATGGAGGAGGAGGGGGAGGTTTGTACCAGTTTACCCCGTATAGTAAGTATTTGAATGGATCTGATGGATCTTGGTCAGTAAAGAGCCAAGGTGACTTTGTTATTAAGTCAGAAAAGGGGACAGTTACTGCGTATATGTCTCAGGCAAAAAGTAGTACTCCAGGAGAAGCAGCGATTGCATGGATGAATCTCTATGAGCGACCATCTGAACGAGCAAAAGAAATTTCTTCTCAAGATAGAAAAGACGCTGCTGAGAAAGCTTATCAAATTTTTGGTGGATCTAAGTTTTCAGGAAGTAGTGCTTTATCAGGCAATCTTACTGCAATTAACAATGCTGTTGCTAACAAGGACGCAGAAAATAATCCTTGTGCCAAAGTAGAGGAGTCTAACAATGATGGTAATATTCTTAAGATTGCTAAATCTTTATTGGGTTACTTTACTTATGGTCAAATACACGGTGTTTCTAACATTGGGTCTGTTGATCATCCTGATAAAGACGGTGTTACTGATTGTTCTGGATTTGTTTGGCTAGTCTTAGCTAAAGCAGGATATAAAGTACCTGCTGATATGCAATGGTACACTCGTACGATGCAAGATGATGCGGAAGGTTCACACAAATACTTGAAGAAAATTTCATCAAGTGAAGCTGGTCCTGGAGATGTTGTAATTGTTAATACTGGTTCAGGTGGAGGCGATGCAGGACACACGGCTATCCTAGAAGAAAAATGGAAAGGTAATAAGACAAAAGTCATTCAACAAACTAGTGTTAAACACGGGGTTAGTGAAGGTACTTTCCATGATTCATTCTTAAGCTTATTAGAAAAGGGTGGCGAGCCATTTTTTGCTCGTCCAATCAAAAAATAATGGTTAAAACATATGGAAAGAAAGATAGATTTTAAATGGATAGGGGTGACGTTTTTAGTTGTTATTGCTATTTTTTTTGCTGGCTTTTTCCTGGTGGTCAAGTCTAATGGTCAAACTTCAAGGCTACAATCAGAAATACGACAAAATGAAGCTGAAACTTTAAGTTATCAAAATAAAACAAAAAATCTTTCAGTAAAAAAAGAACTGCAAAAAATGAGCGATGATGGCATTAACGTTCAGTCCTCTCTTAAAGAAGTAACAAAGAAAATACAAACGGCAATTTCACTTACTTACAATGTTTCTGAAACAGGAAGTAAAAGTGAATATAAACAATTGTCAAAAGCCTTACCAAAGTTAGTGGGTAAAGAATTTAGTTCTGAGCTTATTCAATTAGATAAACCAGTTGTTAATCAGTCTGGAAAACAAACTTTTCCTCATGGAAAAACGACTGATGTATTGATTACGTTTGGTAAATATAATTACAGCACTACTGCGGTTCCCGTATATATCGTGGTTGATTATGTGTCTCCTGAATTACAAGATTCAAACTCAAAGACTATTCCTGGACAAGATTTATTTGTTTTAAATTACGATATCAAGAAGAACTCTTTGAAGTTAGAACAATATATGAAAGGAGCAACGAATAATGAATAAAAAAAGCTCCGTAGTACAAATAATATTAGCAGTGCTAAGTGTTGCAGTAATTGTCTTTTCAATTTACGGTGTCGTAAATGTTTATCATTCACGTGTTGCATTGCTTAAACAAGTAAATCAAAGTAGCACTCAGCTTAAAGCTGCACAAACAGCATATAAAGATAAAGTACAAGCAATTTCTAATCAAACGATTGTAGAAGCTAAATCTAGTAAAGACCCTGCGGTTAGAAGTGTTGCAGTACAAAATACCAACTATGACAAGGTAACTAAAGTATCTAATCAATTTTTTAGATACTATTACACTTGGGGAAATAGTAAAACTTATTTAGCTCGAAAGAATAAAGTTAAGGATATTACTACTGCAAGTATCAGAAATAACAAGAGCATTTTTGATGACGGTAAAGATTCAACTGGTGGTAACTTTATCAAGAGTTTAGGATCACATTCTGAGTTTGATAAAGCTAGTGCTTATATGACACAAAATAGTGGTTCTACAGTTCAAGCTTTAGTTAAGGTAGTTAATACCGGCTGGACTACAGATACAGAAGATAATCCTGGACAATCGACTCACTACTATGATTTAACTTATGATCTTAAAACTAATAAGATTTCTAATCTAAAGTTGGTGTTTACCGAAAAGAGCGATGATAGTGATGACTAAGCTTAATCTTTACTATCTAAAGCTAAAAGGGCTTTATAAGGAATATGAAGATACAATTCATGCTGGTATGATTTTATGGTTAGGGATATTCATCGTGCTTTTTGGCATAGGTTTTATTAGACAAACTCATGCCGTAAACATGCCTAATAAATATTCTGCTGCTGTAGTAAGTACTGAAAAAGGTATGAAAACAATCAAGTCTGATTTCGCTAAAAAACAGCCCTTTACGCTGGTTTTGTATCGACCTGATTGCTCGGCTTGTCAAAGTGTTGAAACACGTCTGATGAAAGATTATTGGTATTCTAAGCAACAATCTAAAGTAGATCACATAATGTTGAATGTGAATAAACTTGATGAAAAGAATAGAAGTGAATTATTGCAATTGGTGCCACAAATTGCTGTTGATGGTGATAAAATTCCAACACCTTTGACGGCAAATGTACAACCAACCAGTAAAACTCACGCAGTCGTAAAAGATATTAGCAAAGATAATAATCCCTCTAAGTTTGAAAAGGTGTTGAAAAACAGCAAGAATTTGGAGGAACATTAAATGATTGAACTGCTTTTAAGGGTAGGGATAATTTTAACAGCGCTTGTGATTTCACAAGCGTTTTTTAATACATTTCTTTACCGACAACCAAGAAATTGGGGAAAAATATTAATCGTCACTATAGCGGTGATTGCCACCTGGCTAACAGCCATCCTATGTTGGATATTGGTAAACTTCTTACCAAAAATTCCAGTGTTAGGTAATATAGTTGGCTTTATAGATGCTCCGTTTAAAGCATTCTATGATTATTTACCCAAAATTTTGGGAATTATTTGGTTTGTTTTACCAATCGTTGTTGTTTGGATCATATTTCTCATTAAAGGAGGCGTTGCCTATCGAAAAATAAGGAAAGCATATTTTGATTTTATTGAAAAGCATGGAACTGCAATCAGCAGTGAACCTGATGTGGTCGTAGCTAATGATGAAAGTACAAATGAAGTATCTAAAAGTCCTGAAGCTAAAATTCAAGATTCTGAAGAGCATATTCCTAAATTGATATTTGACTCTGAATTACCACCTCAAAAATATTTTTTAGATGGGAAAGTCAAAACTGTACCGTTTGAACATCGTACAGTAAAAGGAATTGCTAAAGCTCTTCCCTTGGCTAAAACGGAACTGTTGTTAGGAAAAACATTAGACGGGTATGTGGGAATATATGAATCTAGAAAAGGTTATCGTCAATTACAAAAACTTTTTTCTGAAAACAGTATTGATATCACAAATGTAAAGGCTAGTCCCTCAATAGTTTTCTTTACTTCAAAAAAAGTAAAGAGCATGGGCTTAAAGGAATATGTAATGAAATTAAGGCAGGTGAAGAGAAATGACTCCTAAAATACTTCATGCAATATTTTATTGGATCTTGCCTTTATCAATTGCTTTAGGCTGCTTCTTTATATTTCTTCATTTTGCTCATAGAAGCTTTGAAAAAGCAGATGTTGACCGTATTTGGAAAGTAACTGTCAAGGTAGGAATTGGATTAGGTATTTTAGCAATAATTTATGCTTTATTTACCTATATTCCATTTTTGCATCAGATAGTACGTTTTATTCAATTGTGGGGACACAGACTATTAAAGCTTGCATTTATTGGAAAGATCTTACAAAGTATCTCAAAATTCTGGCACCTCGTAATAAAATTTATCTCAAGTTGGTTACCAGTATATTTGAGAGCCTTTGTTTTGATTTGGATACCTGCAGGCTATATCTGGGTGCAAAGCTTGATTTGGCGTATCAAGTTCAGTAGAGCAGCTAACATAATTTGTAGAGTTGTAATTTTTTATCCATATCTTTGCTTTAAATATCTTTTAGGTTATCAAACACCATTCTTTGATTACATTCAGACGAAACTGTATGTAGCAAAAATCAAGGAAAATGTAAGTGATAGTTACTTTGAAGCGCTGCAAGGAATAGATGATACTGGTAAGCCTTTTGACAATGGGCAAGGTGGTACCGAACGTATTCAAAAAATTAAAGCTGCAGCTATTTCAATGAGACAAACACGAGCAACAGTAAAAACAGCACATGGTGTGCGACATGCTCAACTAATCATTAGAAATTCTCGAGAAGTTGCAACGGATCAAGTTATTGAACAGCAGTTAAAAGGATTAGGATTGAGGCTATCTGCTCCAAGTATCAGATTCCAAAAGGATCCTGTTCTTAATACTGATAAAGGTGGTTATATTTTTGACTCTGATGTTCAATACAACGCTAGTGATCAATTAGGTTCTTGGCAGGCTATCTTCTTTAATCCATTCAGTAATGAACATAAAATTTCTACTGGTGGTGAAGGTAGCTGGGAAGCTATTAAAAAGATGTATCGAGGTATGTTGAGTTACTTTATTCACTTAACTCCAGCAGCTTTATACGAACGTATGACTGCAATTGCTAAGAATAAATACACTCCAGATACCTCATCTACAACTGCTAAGTACAAGGCTCAACAAAACTTAGATTTAAGTGTTGTTCCAGAACCTGTTGATCCTGATAGTGGTGAAACTGTTGCAATGTTAAAAGATAAGGCTCTTAAGGCAGCCCATGACCGAATAAGTGATGTAACTGATGCTTTGATTAGATACAAAATCAATGTCAGTTTTAATGATGTTGAAGTTGGTGGTAATACTGCAGTTTATCGCTATACCTTATCAAGATCTGCAAATATTCCAACTGATTGGAAGAGGATTCAAGAAGGTTTGGCCAACTTGTTAAAAACTACTGATATTCCAATTATTAGAACTGAAAAAGGTAATTTGTTAGTCACAATGGTCAACGGTGTTAATATTCCAGTTGACTTTAGAGAAATGATCAAGAAACGCCCAAAGGGGTTATCAGAAATTATTTCTGGTGCTGCTGGTCTAGATGCGATGGGGAATGTCATTGACTTTGTATTAGGTGATAAAAATCCTCACGCAATGCTTTTTGGTAAAACTGGTACTGGTAAGACCGTATTGATCATGGATATTCTTTATTCAATCATGAGCGTTACCGACCCTAAGCATTTAAGGATTGCTTATATTGACGGTAAAGGTAACTCGTTTGAATTTATGAGAACTGATAATCCTAATGCACCGTCTTATCACCCTAATCCTTTTGTTTATGCTCAACCTGCGGATGGATCTGGTGATATTGAATATGCTCGTGCACTCGTTCAGCACATGGTTAGAGAATGTCGTAGAAGAATTGACTTATTCAAACGTAGAGGGGTCTCAAAGTTAGCCGAATTTAATAAAAAGTATCCGGATGAAGCTTTATATGAAATTTTGTTTGTCTGTGATGAATTTTCTGCTTTGACTGATACTGATGATCAATTGAAGGCTAGTGAACTAGCTGACAAGGGTATGACTGATGCATTTGAATACTTAGCCAAAATGGCTAGATCTGTTGGTATTCGAATGATTTTAGCTAATCAGACTGCACGTAAAGAAAAAGTTCCTGGTAGAATTACGGCCAACATTACTGGACGTATTTCTTTAGGGGTGGCTGAGCCGATCGAATCAGATATTGCATTGCCAGATTCCAACGTTGCAGTTAACTTGATTACTCAACCTGGTGAATTTTATTCAGCAATGCATGGTGCAAGAAATGTTCAACATGGTAATGCACCATACTTATCAGATGATACGATGTATGCCTTAAATGACTCGTTAGAAAAGAGATTTGGACATCATGACTATGTTTTCACTAGAGAACAAATCATGAAAGAAATGGACGATGATTCAGAAGATAGTGGAGCAAATGATGAAAGTTATGCTAAGCCTAATAATATTCCGACAGTAAAAACTCCTGTAGATGAATTGATCAAGATAATTGACCATTATCCAGAATGGGCGGTAGCTAACCCTAATCTTGAAGCTTTCACTGATAATGAAGAATTTTTCAATTCTACTCCTAATCAAAGTGCTGAAAAACGTCAAAAAGTTGCTCAAGCTTTGAGAGAAGCTCAAGGTAAAGCCAAGATGATCAGAGCAGCTAATATTGCTCAAACACGTAAAAGTGCTGGTAGTAATGTAGCTGCAATCACACATGGTGTAACAGGAGATAAATTATGATGGTAGATATTTTCGGACGGCAGTACAGTCAACTGATACCGTACGAAAAAGCATTGAACAGATTTCTACATTATCTTAATTTTGCTAAAGAGGGTCCAACTCCTGTTTATGAAGTGGTATCTTTCAGAATAAATAATCTTGATGGTATCAAATTAGCATTAGGTCAGGTTATGAAAGGTGCAGTTGTTTGGCAACATACTGATAAATGGCATACTGCAGCAATTTATATTAAAAAAGGTGAAGGACGTAAATTTAGCAGAGAAATCATCAATCTGTTTTCACACGGAGTCGATAATGTAGCAGCTTTTCAAAAAGCGTGGGTCAAAGAAAATGGTAGATATGAATGGGGGGTGTTTCCAAAGTTTCCTGGAAGTTATGCAAATGGAGTTAGAAGACAACAAGAAAGCTACATTGTAGCTGCTATGAATTATCCGGAAAATAAAAACTCTAAAATTCCAGGATCTTTTAAAAAGAACCAAGTACATAGAACTCACTTAATTAGTGCACAAATTACAGGTATTGAAAGTCAAAAAGGATTATTGATTGATTTTGATGGTTGGTTGAACACTAATTTGATGAATCAATTTGAAATTAAAATCTTAGACTTAACAGAAAAGCAAGATGTTGTTTGGACAGCTAATGTCTGGATTCCAGAAGATAATCATTTGCACTGGAGATACTCAATGTATGACAAAGATTACCGATTGATTGCTGAACAAGAATGGATTGATGATCGTTGGGTATATGTTTGGCACTATGATGATGGACAAAATAAATTAACAAAAAACGACTACACACTTAAGTAGTCGTTTTTTATATGTTCAAAATTTTAAAGAAAAGGATTAAAAGATGGAAAGAGATAGAATACAACGTTATTCAATCAGAAAGTTGTCTGTTGGGGCAGCTTCCGTACTAATCGGAATGGGTTTTGCTGGAGCTACTACTGCTAATCAGGCAGATGCAGCTACTGTAGATACTAATCAAATAGAGCAGACTGAAAATGCTGCTACTCAAAATGCAGATTCTAATAAGAATTCAACTTTAGAAATTAAAACTCAAAGTGAAGCTCAAACTGAGAATGAAGTTAAAAACGAAAATTCAGCAAAGACTACAACTGAAGCTAATACTGCAGAAGTTTCTCAGACTCAATCAGATACGACTGCTCAAGTTGAACAAGATACGCAAGAACTTCCTACTCAAGAACAAACTTCAAATTCTCAAGTGACAAAAGATAGCGTAGAAAGTAAAAATGCTGCGTCATCTTCAGCTAATTCTCAAGTTCAGGTAGCACTCAAAGAAGATATTCAAAATAATCAGGCTGAAAAGCAATTACAAACATTGATGCCGTCTTCGGATGCCAAAGGGGCAAATGTTGATGATTTAACTAAGGAAACTACAACTTCAGTTTCTAATCAGTTGAATAAAAAAGAAGAGAAAAAAGTTAATAATTCTGCTGAACAAACTATTAATACTTTAGATACAGTAGATATTAAAAAATTGAAAAGTAACAGTTTAACAAATGATAATTTATCTCAAAATGAACTTGTAGAAAGTAAAGTAACTAAAAATGTTGCTACTACGTCTGATGGAACTGAAATTGATCCAGCTCAATATGGTTATATTAAAACAGGTGCAGGGTGGACAATCAGTACGAATACTATGGCTACAGCGAGTTCCAGCAAAATTTCACTTTCAATGCCTAAAGATGTTAATCGTACATTAAAGCAAGATGAACCATATTATGATGTTACTGGTAGTGGCACAATTGATGCAGATGTCTTAAAGGATAATAGTGGTAAAAAAATCCTACTTGCTTCAATTCCAGTAATTGAAACTGATCAATATCGTGAAAGTCTTACCTCAGCTGGCTATTTCCATACTCACCCATTAACTGTTGCGTTAGATGACGGTACCAGTCTCAAAGCTGGTGATATTAGCATTTCAGCTTGTGGTGGGTCTGACTGGAATATTGGTGGTTATGATAGCACTAAGCATGATAATAGATATGAAATAACGTTAAATGTTACGGCAACGCCTGAGCAATTAGCGCAATTTGCTGATGAGGTTACTTTTGATTATGATATCTCGGGTGGTGTGATTTTACAAAGAAGTATTGATTCATATGAAGGGTTTACAGATATGCCAGTGGGTTACACTCATGATGCTTATTTAATTACACCTGATAATGAAGTTTATACGGATCATATTAATCATAGTGCCGATGAAGATACTTTGAAGGTATTTACTGCTTCTGATAATCATACGTTAACAGGTAATATTACATCAACTGATAATCGTATATGGCTAAACAATACAGTTACGACTAATCTTGACAATATTCAAGATAGTACAGTAAAAAAAGTTGCTAAGATAACAAGTAGTGTAGTTGATGAAGATGGTAAGGAAATTGCGCCTGGATTTAATGGACATGATTTAGATGCAGCAAATGGTGGACATGCATATGATTTTCAGAAGCAAGTATTTAAAGGAAAAGACGGAAAATTATATCAAACTTCTGAGCAAATATCATCAATGAGTGGTAATCCAAGTATTAATCAAAAAAAGGTAGATGATGATTTAGACGCTAATACTCTTTATAATATGCTGCAACCAGATGAGATTTTAATTTCTTATCAAAATACTGATCATTCATATTTAATTGCGTGGTCACTTAATTCTAAAACTGTGTTGTCTAGTCCGAATTATGATGAAACTAATAAGAGGGCTTTCATAAATAGTTATGAAGGTTCTGTGATTGATCCAGCTAAACTTGGTTATAATAGCCGTCAAGAAATGCAAGATGATATTAATAAGCAGTTTAGTGAGGGAAAACAATACTATGCAATGTTAGAAATTAAAAACTCTGAACTTGATAATAATGCTAAAAGTTATAATAAGCCTTTTATTGTAACCAGTACTGATATTACACCTGAAAGTGACGTTAAAATAATTAATCAAGCTACTTATACACCTGATGGTACAAAAGTAAATGTTAATTATTATGCTAATGCTCCAATCTATTATATTGATAAAGATACGAAACAGAATATTTCTAATGATATAACTAAAGGAGTAAAAGGCAAGACTTCAAATGTGAAGTTTACTGTTCCTACTGGTTACGAATTTGCACCAGATCAAGCAGATAATGAAGATCACATTTTTACTGGTACAGCTACAGATCATATTGATGTATATGTAGTTGCTTCTAATCAAACTATTCCTATTAGCTATGTAGATGATTTAGCAAATCAAAAAGAAGTAGGTACTGACTCATTTATTGCTAAAACTGCTACTGATTATACTTATGTGGCTAATAAGATTCCTACTGGTTATCAACTAGCAAGTGATCAACCAGCAATTGTTACTGGTACAGTTAAGCCAACTGATAATAAAATTACTATTCATTTAGTTCATGCTAAAAAAGAAGTTTCTCAAAATAATGGTCAGTTAGTGCGTACAGTTACGGTTACTAATCCAGATGGATCAACTAAGCAAGTTTCAAATAAAACTTACAAGATTAAACGTACTGGTATGCAAGATGATATTACCGGTACTATTGAATGGAATCCTTGGTCAACTACAAATGTAGATGCGGTAGAAATTCCATACATCGATGGTTACACCGCATACCTTGTAGAAGGTGATAAAAGTTTAGCTAATACCAATGGTAAAGGTGCTTTGACTATTACTAAAGAAGAATTTACAGGTGATAATGACAACACTGATAAGATTCCTAACATTACCGAAAACTTTAAAGTAGCATACAGAGCAAATTCTCAAGTAGCACATGTTATCTTTACTGATAAGACAACTGGTAAACAACTTGATGCTCGAGATTTAGAAGGTAAATCTGGTACAACGAGTGTTTATGACCCAACTGAAACTATTAATGCTTACATTAAAGATGGTTACAAGCTTGATAAAAATGATATTGCTACTGCAGGTGGTAAAGTCGTCTTTGATAAAGCAGATGAGGGTGATCAAACTTACTATATTGATTTAAGTCACGTTCTTACTCCAGTAAATGAAAGTCACACTGCAACTCGTACAGTAACTTACACTTATAAAGGTGGGGTTAAGGCTGGACAAAAAGCTGCAAATGATAATGTTTCTACCGTAACATTTAATCGTACAGGTAAGCGTGATGAAGTAACTAAGCAAATTGCTTGGGATAAATGGACTCCAGGAGATACGGCTAACTTAGCTGCGGTAACAATTCCAACTATTAAAGGTTATACCGCTGACCATAGCAATATTGCTGTTAAAGCTGTTACCCCAGCAAATGCTGATTCTGTTAAAGATGTAGTTCAAGTTAACTACACTCCAGATAAGCAAGTAGCTTCGATTATTTTCTATGATGATACCAACAATGGTGAAAAATTATTCACTAAAGACTTATCAGGTGTTACTGACCAAAAGCAAAACTATGATCCAACAAATGATATTAAGGTTTACACGGACAAGTATTATGACGTGGTAAGTAATAATTATCCTAAGGGTGGTTTTGTCTTAGATAACGATGATAATAAAGACCAAGTATTTGAAGTTCACTTCAAACACCACATTGCAACTGTCACAGATCCTACAATGTTGACAGCTACTTTTGATCGTACAGTTACAACTCATACTCCAGATGGTAAATCAAGTGCTACTAAGCAACATTACGTGATTAACCGTACTGGTACTCAAGATTTAGTAACTAAGAAGTACACTTTCACTAATTGGTCAACTGCTCAAGTACATGAAGACAAAGGAAGTGTATTAGATGGTTACACTGCAAAAATTAATTCAGCAACCCCAGGTAACATCACTTCTATCAATAAAGATGGTGTACCTATTGTGAAAGCTGAAACATTTACTAATCCTAACGATGGTACTTTAACTGCTAAAAACGTAGTTGAAAGTGTCGATCTTGGCTATACTGCTAATAATCAAAAAGTGATCGTAAATTACATTGACGATACTACTAATAAGACATTAGAAACTAAGAATTTAGTGGGTAAATCAAATAGCGATTCCGGTTATACAACAGAACCAACTATCAAAAACTATTTAGAAAAAGGCTATGACCTTGTAAGTGATGATACTGCTGGTAAATCAATTAAATACGATGCTCATGACAAAGTAGATCAAGTTTACAATGTTCATTTAAAGCATCATATTTCACCAGTAACTGATCAAAAGATGTTGACTGCAACATTTAAGCGTACAGTTATTGAAAATCTACCAGATGGTAAGACTAAAGAAATCAGACAATTCTATGATATTCACCGTGTTGGTGCTCAAGATCAAGTAACCAAAGAATATACTTTTAGCAAGTGGTCAACTGCACCAGTTAATGAAGATGTCGGTGACGTATTAGATGGTTATACGACTACTATTACTTCACAATCTCCTAAAAATATTGCAAGTATCAATAAAGATGGTGCCCCAGTAGTTAAAGCAGAAGTATTTACTAATCCAGATAACAATTCAACTACTCCAAAGAATGTAAAAGAAAATATTGAACTAGGCTACACTGCTAATACTCAAAAAGCTACTGTAAATTACATTGATGATACTGATAATAAGACTCTTGCTTCTAAGGGATTAGAAGGTAAATCAAATAGTGATTCCGGTTATACTACGGCTGATACAATCAAGGATTACATTGCTAAGGGCTATGATTTGGTGAGCGATGATACTAACGGTAAATCAGTCCAATTTGATGCTCATGATAAAGTAGACCAAGTTTACAATGTTCACTTAAAGCACCGTATCTCAGATGTAACTGATAATCGTATTTTGAATGCTACATTTGATCGTGTAATTACTGAGAATATTCCTGGTAGTAAGCCAAAAGAAATCAAGCAACATTACGTGATCACTCGTACTGGTAAGCAAGACCAAGTAACTAAGGCATATACTTTCGGTGACTGGTCAGTTGCTCAAGTTACAGAAGATAAGGGTGATAAGGTCACTGGATACACTGCACAAATTGATGCAGCTAAGCCTGAAGACTTTATTACTTTAGTTGATGGTGTTCCTACTGCTAAGGCAGAACAATTTACTAATGAAAATGGTAAATTGCTTCCAAAGAATACTACTGAAACGGCAACTATCAACTATGTAGCAAATCCAGAAAGTGCTCAGTTAACTTATGTTGATGACACTACGGGACAAAATCTACAATCAGTTACTACCAATGGTAAATATGCCGATACTATCGTGTTTACCCCAGATGTTGATACTGTTATCAAAGATTATGAAGGTAAGGGCTACGTCTTAGTTTCAAATGATTTCAAGAATCAAACCTATGGTGATGGTGCCAACAACTTTACTGTTCATTTAGCTCATGGAACTAGAACAGTTAGTCGTTCAACGACTGCAAATGAAGTTATTCACTATGTATATCAAGATGGATCTAAAGCCCTTGATGATTATCAAGCAACTCCAATTACTTTTACTGATGAAGGTACTCAGGATTTGGTGACTGGTGAAACTGTTTGGAACAACAACTATACTCCAGTTAACGGAACATTTGCTGCTGTAGAATCACCTACAATTGATGGTTACAGTCCAGATAAGGCTTCTATTGATGCACAAACCGTTGATAGTAATAGTGGAAACTTAGCCTTTACTGTAACTTATGTGAAGGATCCTGAACCTATGGTTCCAAGTGAGCCAATTCAACCTAGTGAAGCTTCAACTACTCCAGTTGAACAACCAACTATGCCTGTAGAAGAACCAGTTACTGAGCCTACGGTAGAAAAAATTGCTACTAATACTGAACCAGTTGAGGAAAAGGTAGAAACTGAACCTACTAAGAAGAAAGTTGAAATCATTCTTCCTAAAGTTGAAAAACAAGCACAACCAACTGAGCCTAAAGAAAATGAATTACCACAAACCGGTACTAAAGACGAAAGTAAATTAGGAATTATCGGTGCAGCGGTTGCTGGAATTGCTGGTGTCTTCGGATTAGGTGCTGGTAAAAAGAAGAAAGAAGACTAATTAAGATGAAAAAATATTTGTTAACGAAAGAATTACGTATCTAGGGCTTCCCTAGATGGTGTAAGCTTGATTAACTTATAGTGTAAACACAATATTAGAAAAAGCTCTCTAATGTCGATATTTTGGCGTTAGGGAGTTTTTGATTTTTGTAAGAAAGTATGGAAAAAATCATGTCAGAAGAAAAAAAGGCTGAGATAAAAAGAAATGCAAAAGTTTTGATTACTAAGAATTTAGAAATCAAAGCAAATCGAGCGCAAGAAGAATATCTTCAACAAAATGGATTAAGTAAGGAATATATTAATCCTACTGTTCCATCTCAAATTGTTGATGCATTAAGTGGTGTAGCAACAGAAGAGTTTCTTAAATATTATCCAGATACTGATGAAGATACACTTGATAATAATGTTCAAGAATATATCAATCAAAATTATAACGATAACTTTATGTTGAGTCAGGTTGAGTATCGTCAAAATGAAGATGAGATAAAGGAAAAGATGATAGATAAGCTTGTCATGTTAGTTGCTAACAGTGACAAATATAATGGTGTAGATAGAGGAGCAGTCTTTCAGCAAGCACGAAGTATTTCAACATTGAGAGAATTACATAGCTATCTTACTGAAGATGGTATTGAATTATTCATGGAAAAATACGGCCTTGATAATCAATCTTCTAAAGGTAATAAAAAGTAGTAATAAATAAAAAACAGGATGCTGGCAGGCATCCTGTTTAGGTGTTAAAAGCCTTAAATATCAAGAACGCAGATTCATTATCAAAAAAATGACTTTAAATATTCCTTTTGATGATCACAAATTATTAAAGAGAGAATATTATTGCGGATATATCGAAGTATTACCTAGTGATAAAATTTTTGAAGACGTTAAAAATCTTGATGTTTTGGATTTGGCTGAAAAATATCTTGAATTAGATGGTGCAGCTGGCAGTATCTCTTTCATGAATCATTTAGTTTATACTGGTGATGAAAAAGCTTATTTTTTAGGCATGGATACTGAGAATTTACATGCAAGACCAGAAGATGAACTTGCTTATGTAAACGAATCGTTGATTGCAATGAATCAAGAAATTAGAAAGTTGAATGGTGAAAAATAAAATGAGTGTGATGAAACCAAATGAAATTGTAGATAATGGCCCAAGCCGTATGTCACTGTACAGGCTTTACAATGAATACTCAGACGACGTTAGCGAAATCATTAATGATTATATTGATGATTATATTGATGATGTTCATAAGATATCTCTAGCTGGAAAGTATATGGATTTTTGGGATATGTGCGATTATGTTAGAAAAAGAATGATGGATAGATTATTTATATATCTTGATGGTGATTTAAATCAAATTAACAAAACTGGTGATAAACAAGCTGTTGAAGAATTGCTTAACAAAAGTGGTTGGAAAGTAATACATAAAGAACGTAATGGTAGTATTTTTAGACATGCGTTTTTATGGCTAAGTATACGACCATATGTGATAGCTAAATAAGAGTTATTTAGAGCACTAGATACTATGAATTAGAAAGTTGAATGGTGAAAAATTATTAGATATGATCTTGGTGAAGTTGGAGCTAATATGCCTTCGCAATTCTTTGAAAGTATAGATGGACAGCAGAATTTTTGGGTATGAGCGTTAAAGAACTTAAAGTTTTACCTTCAGGTAGTCAAGTTACTGATAAGAATGGTAAGAGGTGGATTCTTTGGATAGGAATGGTGTAGTTTGAAAAATATGCAAAAGTATGAGAAAACCCAAGATAAACAAGAGTGTGCGCAACATTATCTTGAAAAACTTTTCATTAGTAGAATTTTTGAAGGAAAATGAGGAAAAATTTGTGGAAGAAAAATCAGAGATAATCTACGTACCCATGCCAGTAATGAATACAAAACAGGCTAGGCTAACTAAGCATTATAAATTTGTGAGATACACTAATTATGTTTTGCAGTTTATTGGAGTTTTTATCGGAATATGGCTATTTTTAGAACTAAGTCCTGAAGTAATCAAAGCTGGAGTTTTGAGTAAAAAGCAACTAATCACCAACATGATGCTTTATCTATGGCTAACTTGCATGGTTGTAACAGTAGTATTTTCATTAATCATCCTAACAATTATTAGATCAACTAGATTTTCAGTAATTACTTTTTGGGGCCATTGGCCAGTAAAAGGTGAGCATTTTTTTGAGGATAAAGCTAAACTTGAGCAAGTAATTGCTAGTTCAAGTACTAGTAAAGACATTCGTTCATTTAAAGGTGCATGGATTTTTAACATTGTTTTGACTATTTTGGCATTCATTTTGATTACTAGGCAAAGTACTTCAGCATTTATGCTTTCAATGGCAAGAATTTGGATGATAGCGATTATTATTGATGGCTTATTTAATTTATGGGTTCAAGTAGTTTTTGATGATTTGAAATTTACCATTGCGAAAATTACAGATCCTAAACACTACCTATCGTTCGCAAAAACTCGGAATAAATTCCCATTGTAGTTCATTAACTAAATAAATATTTTTAAGGGATGCAGAATTGCATTCCTTTTTGTGTTACTTATTAATTTTGAATATTGGCTTGTGGAGGTAAAGAAATGCATAAAAGGGTAGCAGTTGTTCCTGTGCAGACTCAACAAGGTTGGATGTATCAGGATGGGTCAGTTATTGATGCAGAGGGATTGAAAGTATTTCTTGTTGCATTTAATGATTTAAGTAAGAAGATAGCATATATTGCTATTTTTGACGTAGAAACTGGGAGTTTGATTGATGAAGTAAATTTAATTCCTGAGGATATTCCAATAATTAATAAGACTGGTGGTTTAACTGAGAATACTTGGGCTAGGGTTTGCTTGAAAATAACTGGTATCAGTATGTGGTATAAAGCACGCAATAGTAAAGATGTAAAAGAAGCAAGACTACAGGAATTGAATCGAATGAAAGACGATAGACCACCAATTTTCTATCTAGATAAAGATGATCCTAAACTTTATGAAAAAATTAAGAGGATTAAAAATCAAAATTTAAATTTATAAGAGGGAAAAATATGGATGATAAATATCAAAATATAGCAGTTATTCCTGTTATTACTGATAAAGGTTGGAAGTATATGAATGGTCAAGTATTCAACATTGACGGTTTAGAACTGTTTGTAATTGCTACCGACGGAATCAATTATGATAAGTCTATGGCTATCTTTGACTTAATAACAGGGAGCTTTATTATTGAAGTGCCATTGAGTGAAGTGGATTTTTTATTAATGAATGAAAGTGGACATGTAACTAAAAGTACATGGAATGTATTAGAGCAAACTATGCATGAAATTGTATCAGAATTTCGAAAATGGGGTTCTAAGAAGCTTCACAAGTATCGGCAGTTAGATTTAAGCAGTATCAATAAAAAACGTCCACCACTCTACTATTTAAGACGTGATGATCCTGAGCTATACGATAAAATTAGAGAAATTGAAGCAGAATATAATGGAGTATGATGAAGATTAGGAAAGTAAGAAAGCTAATGTTAGATAAAATATAATTTTGAATTTGGGATGGTTAGAAAGTTCAATTATTTAGATGTTATATATAAGTTAGAATCAAACTAGAAATCTAGAAATATAGAAGTATTACAGGGGATGCATAATTGCATCTCTTTTTTATATGGAGAAAAATATGCGAAGCAGCAAAGACTTGAGTAATGCTAAGAGTAGCAAAAAGGATGAATTCTATACCTCTTATCATGATATAGAACTTGAGATTGAAAACTATAAAAGCCAATTAAAGGCTAAGGTGGTGATCTGTAACTGTAACGATTCGTTAAAAAGTAATTTTACTAAATATTTTCTAGATAACTTTAACCGTTTGAGCTTGAAGAGACTAATATGTATTAGTTATGGTCATTTATCAAATCAACATGGGTATGTTTTGGATAAGAAAAAAGGCTTAAAGCCTAGTATTCAAACTTTACAGGGCGATGGTGATTTTAAATCAGATGAAAGTATCTATTACTTAAAGCAAGCAGATGTAGTGGTTACTAATCCACCCTTTTCACTGTTTAGGCAATTTTTAAGTATTTTAAGTAAATACAAGAAGAAATTTATTATTTTAGGCAATGTTAATGCTTTGACTTATAAAGAAGTATTTTCTTTGATTTTGAAAAATCAATTATGGTTAGGTGCTAGTATTCACTCAAGTGATAGAGAATTTAAGGTTCCAAGTGATTATCCGTTAGCTGCTTATGGAAGTCGAAGGGATGCTAATGGTGTCGGATATATACGTGTTACTGGGGTCAGGTGGTTTACTAATGTTAATTATTTGCAGCGATACAAGAAATTAGTATTAAAGCAAGACTATAATCCTAATGATTATCCGAATTATGATAATTACAATGCTATCGAAGTGGGTCGAGTAGCAAACATTCCTAGAAATTATGATGGAGTAATGGGGGTTCCAATAACTTTTATGGATAAATTTAATCCTGAACAATTTAAAATCTTAGGTCTGGATAGACACGTGGCTCCTAAGGAATCTTTAAAAGGTGGAAGATTAGCTGTTTATGGAAAAAGAAAATACGCCCGTATTTTAATCAAGAGAATTTTGAATGATAGTAAATAATAAATTTTTTAACAGTAAAACTTGAAAGGAAGATAATTGAAACCTATTTTAAAATACCCAGGTGGTAAGCAACGTGAGTTGAAGTACTATCTGAAATATATACCAAGATTTAAAAAATACTATGAACCATTTTTGGGGGGGTGGAGCAACGTACTTTGCACTGCAGCCTAAAAAAGCGAGGCTAGGAGACATCAATAATCGTTTGATTAAGTTCTACCTTAATCTGGTAAACAACTATCCTACGGTTAAAGATGAGATTTCTCACTTATCAAAGGAATATGAAGAAAATAGACAAATTGAGGGCGGTGATAGTAGAAGAAATAGTGATATGTATTATCGAGTGAGAGATATGTTTAATGGAAAAGCAGAACCTACCTTAGATTTTGCTACTATTTACTACGTTATCAATCACTTAGCATATTCAGGAATAATTAGATACAACAAAAAGGGAGAGTACAATATTGCATATGGCTGGTATGCACATTTGAACTCGTCCTTATTAACTGATGAGCATTATGAATTACTAAAAACAGCAGAAATTAATAAAGAATCCTATGAAAAGTCTTTTGAGCAAGCAAGTTCAAAAGACTTTATTTTTTTAGATCCACCATATGATTGTACATATTCAAGTTATGGAAACCTGCAGTTTATTGGTGACTTTAAAGAAGATGAACATCGAAAGTTAGCACAAGATTTTAAAAATTTATCTGCTAAAGCATTAATGATCATTGCTGCTACTGATTTAACTAAGGAGCTATATGCACCTTATGTTCAAGATGAATACAGAAAAAATTATTCTTTGAATATCAAAAATAGATTTCAACTTGGTGCAGAGCACTTGGTTGTAGCGAATTATGATATTCGTGAAATAGAGAGAAGTTAAAAAATGGACGAAAAAGAAAAGCAACAAAAATTTAAAAAAATTAACAAGGATTTTGCAATGATGACAAAACCATTATTGAATATAGTAGCTTCTGAATATTTTCCAGAGTTGAGTTATGAGGAATTAGACAAACTTCTTTTGGAAGACGATACAGTTAGTTCAATTGTTAAGTTGACGAAATCAAGTAGTTCCGATGACATTAACAACTATATGGACAAGAAGCTGGAGAAGTAAACAATGCAATTTATAGATATGTTTGCTGGTATCGGTGGCTTTAGAACAGGTTTAGAAAATGCCGGACATACTTGTGTTGGATATATAGAAATAGATAAATTTGCAAGACAAAGTTATGAAGCTATTTATGATACGAGAGGAGAATTTACAGCTTATGATATTCAAAAAGTTCAAGGGGGGGGAACTCCCAAGCGCTAAAATCTGGACATTTGGAAGTCCATGCCAAGATATTAGTATTGCTGGAAAGGGACTTGGAATTGTCAAGGGAAAAAGAAGCTCTATGTTTTTTGAAGTTATCAGATTACTTAAAGAAAGAATTGAAAACAAAAAGACGCTACCTACCTATCTCATCATGGAAAATGTTAAAAACTTACTTTCCAGCAATCGAGGATGGGATTTTACCAGAGTACTCTTTGAAATGGGCAAAGTCGGGTACGATGCTGAATGGTCAGTTCTCGACTCTGCCCAAGTCGTCCCTCAGCACAGGGAGAGAATATATATTGTCGGACATCTTAGAACAGCAAGTTCCAGAAAAGTTTTTCCTATCGAAGGACAAAATACAGCAACTTTTGAAGGCTCAAAAGTAGAAACAGTTGGTCATTACGGGGAGAAGAGACACCAAAGCAGTATTGTTTATGATCCTATTGGTACATCCCCAACTTTGAGTGCAACAGACTATAAACATCCAGTTAAAGTAGCAGTCAAACAAGTGGGACAATTATGGAAAGGCGGTAGCTTTGGTGGCAATCCCCAAAGAGGAAGAGTTTATAGTACTGCTGGCGCATCTCCGACTTTAGGTACAATGCAAGGTGGTGGACTTGAACCCAAAATAGTAGTTAAACCATGCTTAACTCCAGATAGAATAAAAAAGCGTCAAAATGGTAGACGCTTTAAAAATAATGATGATCCTAGTTTTACTATTACAGTTGAAGATAGAAATGGTGTAATGATTGCTAACAAAGGAGAGATTGCTATTAGAAAGTTAACGCCGTTGGAATGTTGGAGACTGCAAGGATTTAGTGATGAACAATTTTATAAAGCAAAGCAAGCCGGAGTCAGTGATAGCCAGTTATATAAACAAGCAGGTAATGCAGTAACTACTAAAGTTGTTGAAGCAATAGGTAGAAAACTATATGAGGTTAATAAGTATTGATTAGATTAGTTAATGATAATTGCTTGAATGCAATGAAAGATATTCCAGATGAGTCAGTAGATATGATACTTGCTGACTTACCCTATGGAATTATTAGAAATGATTGGGATGTGATGATTCCTTTAGCTAAATTATGGGAGCAATATGACCGCATTATCAAAGAACACGGTTGTATTGCTCTTTTTGGTACAGAAAAATTTTCTACTAAGTTGGCAGCAAGTAATTTAAAAGAATTTAGATATCGCTGGTATTGGGAAAAGAATAATCCAGTAGGTTTTTTAAATGCTAACAGGATGCCACTTAAAAATATTGAAGAAATTAATATTTTTTATAAACATTTACCGACATATAATCCAGTAATGACTAAGGGAAAGCCCTATGTTACGACTTCACACAATTCCAGCTCTAATTATGATGCGAAAAAGAGTCATGTAACTATAAACGATGGTGTGAGGTTTCCAAAACAAGTAATACATGTTAGAAATGATAATATGCATCAGGTACACCCTACGCAAAAACCAGTTGAGTTACTTGAATATTTGATTCAGACATATACAAATGAATATGACGTTGTTTTGGATAATACTATGGGTAGTGGTAGTACTGGTGTAGCAGCAATAAATTTAAATCGAGATTTCATCGGAATGGAGATACAGCAAAACTATTTTGAAATAGCAAAAGATAGAATTAAAAAAGCAATAACTGAAAAAGTGACTATTGCTTCGGCTACTGTAAACGAGTAAGCTTAAATATAGGACAGGAAAACTGTCTATATTCTTTTAACTTCCATCAAGATATTGATGTTAAATATATATCATGTAGATCTAAGAGGAATCCTAGTATTCCTCTTTTTTGTTTGTCTAATCAAATTTAGCTAAATGATATATTTAAGATATAATTATTTGTGGCCAAAGTATTATATACTTTAATGAATAGGGATGCTCCTTAAATGGGGCATCCCTATTTTTGTGTGCATATTTTTATCGATTCTGACTTTTCCAGCTTTTTTAAAAATAGCTAGTAAAATTTAGTTTATAGGTGAAATAGGAGGTTTTTATGAAAACAAATGAAATGCTTCAAATCTTTGATCCTGAAAAGTTTTTCTGGGATAAGGCTGCTGACACTTTGAAATTATATTACTCACAAAATGTAGCAAATATACCTACACTCAGATATGCCTTTGATTATGATAAGGAAAAGAAACAGTTTGTGTACTACGTTGGGCTGACCATTGAAAATGAGTTTTTTGGTAACTTAGAAATAATATTGCCGATTATCCGAGCATCTACTCCTCAAAAAGCTAAAGCAGACCAAAAGTACATGCGTGAAGATAGCGACTTGGTAAGTACCATAAGTTTTGCTTTTGGGGTACTTGGAGCTAAAAGTTTAAAGTTAGTCGAGCTTTCTGGTAAAGAACGTATTATTTTACTAAAAATTAAGTAGTATAATTTGTAGTTGTTAATGCTTTTAGGGATGCTTCGTAATTGAGGTAACCCTATTATTTTTTTGTTTATTTAAATTAATTTGTTGAATATATTCAACAAATATATTAATATATAAGTGTAAAGAGTTAGTAGATAGTACATAGAAAAGAGATATAAAAATTATGCAAGTAAAAGTAGAAACTCAATTTAATCCTTCTGAATATACTCATGAAGACGAACCTGTTGTTTATGTAAATGATACTGCTGTAGGTCATTTAGAATGGGATGCAGACCAAGATGGCGGTTCTTGGGTATTTTGGCCATCTGATATTGATGATGGCGTTACTTTGTATGGTACCGTTGAGGAATCACTTTCAGAAATCAAGGATAGATACGAAAATCAATAAGTATCAGATTTAGCATTAAGCGGTTATCTACTAGATAATTGATTGATGCTTTTATTTTTTACGAGGATAAACTAAATGATTAGAGATTTAGATAAAGCATATTTAATTCTTCAAGCACCAGGATTAAGTTTGAAAGATTTAGCAGAAAAAACTAGAATCAAATATCAGACTTTGCGTCTATATAAGTCTAATAACGACAGATTAAGAGCTGCGGCAGCAACTCAAATAAGTGATTTAGCAAGTGAATGGGAGAATCATCCAACGTTCAACTTACTTACTGTTCCTTGGATAAAAGTTTTAAGTAATAAGACTTTTGAAGAAGAGACTGTATCATTAACTAAATTGTTAACTAGCGCTAAAGAATATCGAATGCTTGCAAATGATATGAAAATTCAAGATGTAGCAATACTTCGGTTAATCTTGGCCATTGTATTATCTGTATATTCACGTTTTGATGTAGAAGGTAAGTCCTATGATTGGGTTACTATAAAACAAACATCAATGAGATTAAGTAGAGTACACGAAGAAAAATATAATGAAGCAGATATACTTAGTACTTGGAAGCAACTTTATAAGAATAAAGCATTCAGCAAAGTTTTGTTTGACTATCTTAACAAAATTAAAAATGATTTCGATTTGTTTGGAGATAATCCATTTTTTCAAGTTAATAAAGACATTTATGATGCAAATGTTCCTAAAAATAAAAAAGTGGAAAACGGTAAAGGAACTGTAGCATTACGTCAGTTAAATCGAAGAATAGGTGAAAGTGGTAATAGTAAATCTATCTTTTCACCTAAGTCAGAAACTTATAAGGATGAGCTGGAGTTTGCTGAGCTTGCGAGATGGGTACTTACCTATCAAAGTTATACAAGTGTAATTGATAAGACTAAAGTTGTTCCTGGTGATTTTAGTGTTTCAGCTGGATGGACATATAAGCTGAATCCTTATTTTGTTCAAGCTGATAATATATTTGATACTTTGATGTTGAACTTATCTTTAATTGATGAGACACATCAATACAAAGCTCAAAGACCGTCTTGGGAGTGGAATAAGGAAGATTACCTTGCTTATCGTTTAAAGCTTGAAAAGCCGTCTAATCAAGCTGAGAGCTATACTTTATGGTCAAGGATGCTTCATATTGAGCTATCTGATTATGGAGAACCACAATTGTTTTCTGCAGGACTTCCTAAAATGGATAATCAAGAAGCATATGAAGAGCCGATGACTATCTGGAGATACAGTGATAAAAAAGCAACGTTTATTCCAGATAGAGTGATGCAGAGTAATTATTATGTACCTATGTTTGTAAATATGAATAGATTTATAGATAAGTCAGTAGATAAAAGCAATCATCAATCAACAATCGGCTATTGGATAGATTATCTTTATGGAAAAGACCTACTAGAAAAGGAAAAGCCTGTAAACTTAGTGTCAATCAGTCTGTTGGACGATGAAAAAGGATCATCACAATTACTATATGCAGAAAAATATGGTGATGTGATGTTGGAATTGAATAAAATTTGCTCAGATGATTGGAAAAAAGTAATAGATACTGCTGCACTTGTTGCAAGAAAAGCATCTAGTATTCTTTGGCATTTTGTAAATGAAGATACTAAATTAAAGGGACTCAATAATCCTAAAATTGCAGATAAAGTAGTTAATGAGTTTTGGCTCAATCTTAACTTTCAAGACTGGATTAATGATTTGGATTTAAGCGGTAAAAGAGAAAATTTGAGCATCTGGTTTGATGAAGTTAAGGAGGATGTCGTTGATATTGCTGAACAACAGGTAAGATTAGCTTCTGCTCGAGAAATACGAGGAGACAGCCAAAATAATATTCATACGCTATATAATGCACTTTATGGTCAGTTGATAGGGATGCTAAAAAAGACGGCTAAAGATTATTCAGAAGGTTTGTAGAAAAATGAGCGATAAAGTAAAAATTGAATACAAAGGTAAGATCTATTATAGGCTTGCTGACTTAGCTCATGATTATGGCATAAGTGCGAAGTTAGTAAGTGATAGATGGCATAAAGGACATCGAAACCCTAAAGACTTGTTAGAAAAAGGTAAACTCTTTACTATTTCTCCGTATGCACATCAAATTACCTATCAAGGAACTACTTATAATTCTGCACGTGACTTTGCTAGAAAGCATGACTTAATTTATGGTAAAGTTCTTAGCTTAATAAAAAAGGATATCACGGATCCGCAAAAACTGATAGATAAAGGAAAGCGCAGTGAGTATACGCAGGTTGAGATGTTGACTAAAGCACGTAAATTGGATGAAGAGCAAAGGGATAAATTTCTAAGCGCTAGAAATTTATTATCTGTTCAACAGGTTAGTAAGATGACTAAGGTTCCAACTCACCCTATCAATGTTTTGGCAAATAGTTTAATTAAAGGGACGAAAAAAAAGGGCTATTTAGGACTTAAAAAATCTGATTTAGTTAAGTTGGATTTTGAAGATGATGAAGATAAGAAAAAAATAAAGGATGGTGCTTTTATTGGTGAATATGGTTTTAAAAAATCTGCGGTAGACCATATTTTAAAGCGTATTAACATCATAAAAGATCGTGAGATGAAACAATTACCTGAACCATTTTCTAATTATTATTATGATATAGAACATAAAGAGGTTTGGAAATATTATCCTTTAGGCTATGGTACTATTCGTTTGAATATTTTTGGAGGTGGCAAATATTTCAAATTTGCTATTGGTAAAAAACAATTTCAATTTACGCCTGACGCTCTTGATGATATTGTTAAAAATCCAGAGATTACATATCAAGATTTATTGACTAAGCAAGATATAATCAAAAATTCAGATTTGACAGCTTCACGTTGGCATAATAGAAAAATTTCAAAATATCTGCCACCTCTGCATGTTCGCTATGATAAAACTGGAAATAGAGTAAGTGGTTGGACTAAAGAAGAAATATTATATCCAGAAAAATTACGACTATTAAATATGAATAAAGTGTAGGTATACAACAAAATTGGGTTAAATTTATTGACAAAAATTTGTATGAAATAAGATCCAAAGTTGGAAAAAATCAGCAACGTGGTCTATATTTTCATGAATGATGCCAGCAATTTTCTAGCTTTTTTATTTAAAAACAGACTGTAAACTAAAAAATTCTCAAGAGTTCTCTTGAGAATTTTTAAATATAATTATGGAATTATAGTATCTTTTTAATAATAAACTTAAAGTCGGAGGTTGGGTAAAAAGTACAGGGATGGTCAAAATTTTTACCATAGAAAGTTTATTTCCGACTACATTTAGACTTTTAGTGGTTACTTTTGTTGATAATCTTAAGCACAAGCTCGATTAGTCCGATAATTAAATTTCCGAAGAGTAGCATGAGCTCTACTGTGTGATACATTATAAGTCACTTCCCTTATATATTTTTTCAGCTTTAATTATGATGTATAAGAGAATAGTTTTTTATAATATTACGAGCTGGTGAAAACTTGGTAATTCATTGCCGAGATGAAACCAGCTTTTTCAGTGATTTTCTATTTTAGTATATTTTTGAATTTGCTATAATTTTTGCTACGGGGAGGTGAAAAAATGTTAGCTGGAATTAAATTAAGACTCTATCCCAATCAAGTTCAAAAAGATAAATTGATGCAGATGTTTGGTAATGATAGATTCGTTTGGAATCAAATGTTAGCGATGATGAATGAAAGGTATAAAAATAATCATCATTTGCCATTTCTAGGAAAGTATAAGTTAAACTATCTTTTACCGTCGATGAAATTAGAATTTCCATTTTTGAAGAATAGTGATTCCTCAAGTTTGCAAGTTATAAATGAGACTTTGAATAATTCTTGGAAGAAATTCTTTCAACATAAAGGTGGTAGACCCCA
>NZ_JAAVAU010000034.1 GCF_014803895.1 Lactobacillus sp.
ACAAAATCTATAATACTTTTACACTCTTTTTATCAGCCACAACAACTACCATAGTGACTTATATCTATGATTTTTTTAAAAATGGTTATAATCAATATCCCCTCTATAAGATGGTTATTTACTTTGGTGTACGCTGGATTTCAATGATTATCTTTTGTTGTATTTTAGTCAAATTAATTATCAATTTATTAGAAAAAGCTCATATAATCAAAAATGATCAAAATTAATCAACTTACCTTTAATTATCAAAAACATAAAAATATTTTTGAAAAACTCTCCCTTCAAATTAAGTCGGAGAGTTTTTCTCTACTAGCCGGACCTACTGGCTGTGGCAAATCTACTTTATTGAAAATCATCGCTGGTCTATATCCTCAATTTGGTGGTCATATTAGTCATGGAAAAATAGAAAACTCATTCAACCACTGGGGAATGGTATTCCAAGACCCTGATAAACAATTCACAATGAAAACACCTTATCAGGAATTTATTTTTTCTTTAGAAAATTTGCAACTAACATCACAGCAAGCACAAATACGTATTGCTTTGGCTACTAAAGAGACGAATACTCAAGATTTACTTCACCGTGATTTTTTAACTTTGTCTGGAGGAGAAAAACAACGTATTGCTTTGGCCATTATTATCGCAATGGACTCTGACCTAATTTTATTAGACGAGCCATTTGCAAACTGTGATCCACTTAACAGAAAATTTTTACTTAATTACTTAGCAAAGCTTAAAAAAGCTGGTAAAACTATTATCATTACCGACCATAATTTAAACGGCTATGAAAAAATATGTGATCAAGTATTTTTATTTAAAACGGATAAAAAAATTATCTCCTTAAGTAGTGACCAAAAACGAGCTTTCTTTCAACAACAAATTTTTCCAAAGCTTACCTTTACATTACCTCAAAATGAGAAAGCAATTTTAAACTTTAAAGATTTCTCTTTGAGTCAGGGCAATAAAATATTAATTACTAAACAAGACTTAAAAATCTTTGAGGGTCACTGCACTCTTTTAAGCGGAGTAAATGGGGCTGGAAAAACTTCTTTATTTAAAGCACTTACCAAATTAATTCCTTATAAAGGTAAAATATTTTTTAAGGGAACTGATATAACCACACTTAAACGGAAAAATTATCTTACTCATGTAGCACAAGCTTTTCAAAATCCTAATGATCAGTTTTTAATGATTACTGTTAAAGAAGAAATTGAACTCAGTCAAAAATTGAGTAAAAAATTTACTCCTGTTCAAATTCAAAAATTTTTAGCCGAATTAAAACTTGATAATCTAACAGATGAAAGTGTCTATTCTCTTTCGGGTGGTCAAAAGAAAAAATTACAAATATTACTGATGATTTTAGCTAATCCTGATATTTTATTGCTTGACGAGCCATTTGCTGGTTTAGATACTCAAAGTATTACTAAAATCAGTGATTTATTAAGAACACAATTTCTTACAAAAGATAAAACTTTAATTATAATTAGTCATCAAAGTGACCAATTAGACTTATTATGTGACTATCATCTTGTCCTTGAAAATCAACATCTTCAATATACTACCGGAGGGTTAAAGAATGAATCCCAGTCTTAAATTATTTCTTGCCTTAATTATTTCCTTGGAAATATCTCTCAAGGCCAATCTTTTGGCAAACTTAATTGTGATTATCTTTTGTATAGCCTATTTATTATTTCACCATATTAAGTTTAAAACTTTTCTATTATTGCTCTTTGTACCACTGTTAGCAGCTTTTGCAATGTTTAGTAGTATTTATTGGTTTTCTCCTAATAAAAATACTACTTATGCTTGGGTACTTTTTACTCGAATTTACGTATTTACTTTTGCTGGAGGATGTATTAGCCAAACCACAAATATTAATGAATTAATTCGTTCCTTAGAACAAAATTTTAAACTTCCTAGCAAATTTGCATATGGTCTTTTGGCAGCTTTCAATGTTATTCCTAGAATTAAAGAAGAAGTACACCGTATTCAAGTGGCAGGAGAAATGCGTGGCTTACACCTTTCATTTTGGTCACCTAGATTATATTTTAAAGCTATCCTTATGGCTCTTAATTGGGCAGATGGACTTACTCAAGGTATGATTTCACATGGTTTCCGTGAAAATAAGCCACGTAGTATTATTAAACCCATTACTTTAACAAAAAAAGATTGGTTATCTTTTTTAACAATTTTGCTAATCTTTCAACCAATCTTATTTTTAAAATAATTATTTATGATAAGGACTACCATTATTAATCATAAATGCTCGATATATTTGTTCTGTTAAAACTAAGCGCATTAGTTGATGGGGCATAGTAAATTTACCAAAACTAATCAAATCATCAGCTCGTTTATTCACAGCATCACTAGTACCTAAACTCCCACCAATTACAAAGGTAATATCTGAATGTCCATAAGTTCCTAAATTTTGAATTTCTTTAGCAAATTCCTCGCTAGTTCTTTCTTTACCTTTAATTGCAGTTACGTAAACATATTCTTTGTCTTTAATTTTACTTAAAATTCTTTCTCCTTCAATCTCCTTTACCTTTTTCATTTCAGCTGGACTTAACTTTTCAGGAGCTTTTTCATCAGGAACTTGAATTATTTTCATCTTGGCATAGCGATCCATTCTCTTCATATATTCTGCAATACCATCTTTAAAGTATTTTTCTTTTAATTTGCCTACACATACAATTTTTATATTCATGATTCCCTCACTTAATTTTATTTATTTTCCATTTTAACTTGGTGAGCTGTGAAACGTCCAGACAATAAACCGAATTTTATACCCACAATATTTAGTTACAAAATTTAGTTACATACTATAAATTGTGGTTTAACTTGTGATTTATGTATTTTTTTATTAATTAATAAAAATCACAAAAATATCATTTGTGTTTTTGTGATTACTAACCATAAATAGCCTTTATACAAATAATTTACAGACAGATCTTTATATAATAAATAACATTATAGTCATATAAAGATAGATTTATCTTCATTTTTGTAAAAGGCTTTCTTTACTAGTTATACACAATCCACAGAGTTATCCACAGAACTTTCTGCATTTGTATTCAATCAAAACACGAACTTTTATCTGTTTCACAAATTTAATATACAGAAAAAGGACTCATTTTATTTCAGTGAGTCCTTTATTTTTATTTACTCAATGTTACACTCAAATTCTTAGTTTTACCATCACGAACTACTTGAACAGTTACATGATCTCCAATCTTATGAGCATATAAGACGGTATGTAATGACGCAAGATCTTTAATAGTCTTACCATCCACCTTAGTGATGATATCTCCACTCTTCATGCCTGCTTTAGAAGCACTACTATTCTTAGTTACAGAAGCAACGTAAACACCAGATTTTACACTAGATGGCACATTCAATTGCTTCTTACTATAGTCAGTTAATTCACTAACTGAAGCTACACGAACACCTAATTGTGGTCGAGTAATTTTACCATTTTTCACTAACTCATTGATAATTGTTACAACTTCATCACTAGGAATAGCAAAACCCATTCCTTCAACACTAGTACCATCACTAGATTGTGAAAGCTTCATAGAGTTGATACCAATAACTTGTCCTGATTCATTTACCAATGGACCACCAGAGTTACCTGGGTTAATAGCCGCATCAGTTTGAATAACAGTAGCCTGGTTAGTTACTTGTCCTGAGGAATTTGTTACATCAATCGTTCTACTCTTAGCAGAAATGATACCTTGAGTAACACTAGTAGCATATTGACTACCTAATGGTGAACCAACAGCAATTACTGATTGACCTGGTTCTACATTTTTAGAATTACCAAATTGTGCAGTTTGGGTTACATATTTACCATCAATAGTTAAAACAGCTAAGTCAGTTTCCGAGTCACTACCAACTTTTGTAGCTGTGACTTTTTTACCATTGCTTAGAATAACTTGAATTTCATCACTACCAGAAACAACGTGATTATTGGTTACAATATAGCCTTTACCATTAGATTTCATATAAATAACTCCAGAACCTTCACTATAAGTTTCTAGATTTGACTTAGAGTTACTTGATGAACTTGAAGAACTTTCATCAGAGTCACCAAAAATACCAAATAAATCACTTGATGAACTAGAGCTACTTTGTCTTTTTAAATTTACTACAGAAACAACAGAATTCTTAACCGCATTGAAAGCAGCAGTCATTTGACCAGAGCTTTTACTAGTATTTTTAACTGTTGTCACAGTTGGTGCAGCAGTTTGAGCACTATTTTGGCTTACTTGACTCATCCCAGCATAAGCAATTCCACCACCTAAAAGTCCAGCAACAACACCAACAATTCCAGTCTTCAATAGAGTATTATTTTTCTTTTTGTTTTCAGTCATTTCTCTTCCCTTTCTTGCATTGGTCTATATATATAAATGCATTATTTCTCACAATATCTATCATAAAAAGCAAATTTGAAGAAATTATGAAGATTTATTTTTAAATTACTAAATTTCCACCAAGTCGGTTGGCTTACTTGGAGCGGTATCATGAATTTGAACATCTCCTGGTAATTCTGCATCCCCATTAACCAAAATATCCCAAGCAGCTTCATGAGCTTTGTACTGGGTATTATTGTGCTGAGAACGATGAGCCAAAAAGATATTCTTGGTATTAGATTTCACTACGTCAAGTAAAGTCTCACCCGCTTGCTCATTCGATAAATGACCTACATCAGACATAATCCGCTGCTTAAGTGACCACGAGTAGGGACCACGCCGCAACATCATATCATCATAATTAAACTCTATTAAATATCCATCTGCAGCTTCAATTTGGCTTTTAACATTATTTGAAACATAACCTGTATCAGTTAAACAAGCAAATCTCTTTCCTCCACTAGCAAAAACATAATATTGTGGTTCAGCTGCATCATGACTAGTAGCAAAGCTTGTTACTTCCAAATCACCAAAAATTTTTGTCTTTCCCGATTCAAAAGTATTAATTTGATCTATTGGCAATTGTCCAATTTTATTACTATCAATCAAATATTGCCAAGTCCCTGCATTTGCAAAGGCATTAATTTGAGAATAACGTCGCATCAAAACTCCTAAGCCACCTGAATGATCTGTATGATCATGACTTAAAAAAACCATATCAATATCTTTGATATCCACACCAACATTGGATAAAAGAGTTTTAGTTTTTTTACCAGATATTCCAGCATCCATTAATACATTATGTTGCGGAGTTTGAATTAAAGTTATATTCCCCGAGGATCCACTCGCTAATACAGATACTTTCACAAAAATCACCCCTTAATCCTTAACTTCATCATCATTTTTTTCTTCAGAGGTAGTCTGTGGTTGAATAATTGTACTAGTAAAAGCATTTACACGTTTTACAGTCACTGTCTTTGAAGTATTATTTTCTATAGCTACTAACCATGACGGTAAAAAAATCACGCTTCCTCGAACTTGAGTTAGTTTAGTATAACCATATTTGATCCAAATCACTTTAGAATTATTCGGCAATTCACTGTAAGTATAAAGAGAATTAATTGCTTCTTTAGCACTAATAGTCGTTTGACGTTCTCTTACTGTAGAAACTTTATCAGTATAACGCTGGTAATAAGAGACAATTTTATTATCCTTTACCGTAATATGTAATCGTGCTCTCGTTGAATAAATTAAGCCATACGGCGTTTTTTGTAAGAAAATATAATCATTATTTTCAGATAACTCTGGTGAATAAACATATTCATCACCTTTATAAACATTTTTAGCATTGTTTTTAAAATTATTTAAATCTTTGATAGCTTTTTTCTTATCTGAACTAATTGCTACTGGATTATTAAGTGTTGCACTTACACTACTTTCGGTACTTGATGTTGTCACCGTCATCTGATCACCAACTTGACTTTGGGCTTTATTAATCCAAGTTTTATCAACTTTTGCAGCTAAATAATAACCATCCGATTCTTTATTACTAACATGAGGAATTTTAATATTATCCGCAGCCATTTCTTGTTGTAAATTATCTCCACTCGTAGTAGTCGTATTACTAGAAAGTAACGTAGGAATTTGGATAATTTCTATTCCTAGAAAAATATTAATTCCAATAAAAACAATTAGAAATATCCATTGGATTCGTTTAAAGTCCATCCTCTAATCCCTCCTTAGACTCTGATTTAGCCTGAGCACTTGAACCATTAAGAGGTGAAGCATCAATCCACTCTTTTAGTGACCGCCACTTTCCTTTAATTTTGGCATAATACGTTGGTTTTAAGTCCACTAATCGAGAACTGCTGTCACTATCAGCTTTTACAGTATAACCAACAATTATTCGACTGATATCTTTTTTGGCATAGCCGCTTTCAATCAAACTATTAAGCGCAACTTTAGTTGCTGGTAATGTAGTTTTTGAACCATTACTTGGAATTGGAATTTGCAAGTTTAAACTATTGAAGTTAATTTTCAAGCCACTTTTAGCAAACTTAATTTGGGCTCGTGTATTATAATTTCCTGGGAAAAAGACAGGATATTCTTCCACAAAGCTTTGATAAATCATTGTGTTGTTATCTGCATCAAAAAAGTGCAAATCTGGTTCACTTAAGCCAATTTTTCTAATATAAGATAAACTACTGCTTAGTTTTTTAGTAACTGATGTTGGTAGTTTATTTTCATTATAATTTACGTATTCATAATTATGACTCTTTTTAGCCGCAATTAATCGTTCATAAACTCCATTAGAATAAGTTATTGATGCTGAACTATTACGTTGATTAATTGAACCTGTTCCAAGTAAACGATAAACAAAGTATGAATCCGATTCTTGATCAGTCAAATAGCTATAATTAGGTAATTGTGTTTCTTTTTCATAAAAAGGTAAATAAGCATCACTTAATCGATGTAAGGCAACTGGAACTTGAGATTTAGCTTTCCTAATCTGCTTATAAAATTTATCAAATTTAACTTTACCTATTGCTACTTTATATACTGTATAATCTTTGTCATTTCCTAAGTAAAGGTATTTCTCAGTGGTATCGACCGGCACAAAAATACGATTGAACTCACCATTATTCGCTTTTTTTAGCTTAGTAAGAAAAAGCGAAATAGTAATTTGATCTGGGTAAGTAAGCTGAATATAACTTTGATTTTTAAGTAAATTATTATAATAAGTTTTATCTTTAGTTACTTTAATAGGTGTATTTTTTTCTAATGGTTGAGTCATCTTAGAAAACTGCAAGGGCAAATTTACTTGGCCTGCATAAACTTGATACAGTTGACTATTACGATAGTAAAAAAGTTTTGTAGGTATATAAATTTCACGTAAAGATTTTTGCCCTACATCTTTTTTGGTGGGAGACTGATTAGATGTTTGTTCAATTCGAGAAAAACGCGAATCAGATCCCCAAATATATGCTGATAATCCTATTGAAGTAAGTACCATTAGAATCAAACCAACAGTAAGACAAATATTACCTAGCTTATGTTTAAATTTCATCCCAACTAGCTCCTTCCTCAGATATTGGTTCAAACGGTAAGGAAATATAGAAGGTTGACCCCTTACCCTCTGCACTATCAGCCCAGATTCGACCATGGTGTTCTTCTACAATTTCTTTAGAAATTGCTAACCCTAATCCAGTTCCTCCTTGCTTACGAGAACGGGCTTTATCAACACGGTAGAAGCGATCAAAAATTTTATTTAAATCTTTTCTTGGGATACCTAATCCCTGATCGGAAATACTTAAAATGATGTGCTTATGTGATTGTAATAAGCGTACTGTAATCACTCCACCATCTGGTGAATACTTGATAGCATTATTCATAATATTATCAATTACTTGCATCATCTTATCAGTATCTATTTCTACCCATAGATCCTGCTTCGTAAATTCTCGCTTAATAGAATACTTCTTTACCTTATTTTTATTCTTTTCAGCATCATTTTTAATCATCATGTCAAAACGATTTAGAATATGATTAACAAAGTCAGTAATATTAACCCATTCAAGATCCATTTTAGCTACACCACGATCCATTCGTGATAAATTTAATAAATCATTGATCATTCGAATCATACGTTCTGTTTCATCCTGAACAACCCCTAAAAATTGAGGTGCAATATTGGGATCCTGCCAAGCCCCATCATTTAAGGCTTCCACATAAGCTCGCATACTTGTGAGTGGCGTTCTCAATTCGTGTGACACATTAGAAACAAATTGTTGCTGCTCACGTTCATTTTTCTGTTGTTCAGTAATATCATGTAACACACACACAAGCCCAGATACAAAGCCAGTAATTCTTTGAATCAACGAAAAGTTAGCATGTAAAATCATCTCGTCATGCGTACCGACATTCACCGGTACAATTAATTCTTGTTGAGTACTCATTAAGTCTTGAATCGTTACATCTTCTAGACCTAATAACTTCGTTATTGGACGGCCAATAACCTCATCTTCTTTTTTACCTAAAAAATCTAAGGCCGTTTCATTGATAATTGTAATATTACCGTGACGATCAGTAGCAATAACACCATCAGTCATGTGTGTTAATACATTATCTAATCGTCGCCTCTCACCATCAGAAATTTCTTGAGTACGTTCTATTCTTACTGATAACGTATTAAATGCTTTAGCCAACTGCCCTAACTCATCATCAGCATAAATATTCACGTGTCCTGAGTAATCCCCATCCGAAATCCTAATCGCTTGCCCAGTCATTTCCTCAATTGGTCTCGTTATTGCCCGAGAAATAAATATCGAAACAACAGCTCCTAAAAGCGCAGCAATCAATGAAGCAGTTAAAAACATTATCGATATATTACGAATATTGTTAAAAACACTCTGCATACTAGCACGAATAGAAATTGCACCAATGGTAGTATTAGTTCCATTTCCTAAAGTAAGTGGCGTTACCTGTACCATGTAATTACCATTATCATTAACAACTTTAGAAACTTGGCGCCCACTAGAAATTACTTTTTTAATATCAGAACTTGTATCGCGTTGACCTACTCGAGCTTGATCATTAACATTTGAAACTGCTCGAATAACACCTTTATTATCAACAATTGTAATTTGATTAATTGCATCATTACTGTAATTAGCCACAATTTTATTTAATTGTCGATTAGCACTTTGGGTGTTTGTTCGACTTAATTGCTCAGAAATTTGATTAGTAATAATATTTGGTATCTGAATAGATGTTTCAAAATTTCGAATCGAACTTTGTTCTAATTGCCTTGTAAAATAAGCACCAACAATTTCAATTGTTGCTAACAAAAGCAACATAAAGATCAATGCAATTTTAAAATTAATTGATGTAAAAATTCTCTTTATCTTTTTCACATTACTTACCCATACAAAATAAGGCCACTTCACGGTGGCCTTTCATTTACTCATCAGATGGATCTTTGACGTAGTATCCAACACCACGTCTCGTTACCAAAATAGTTGGTGAAGATGGATTATCTTCAATCTTTTCGCGTAAACGTCTCACTGTCACATCAACAGTTCTTACGTCACCAAAATAATCATAACCCCAAACAGTTTGAAGCAAGTGCTCACGAGTCATCACTTGTCCCATATGCTGGGCCAAATAATGTAGCAATTCAAATTCACGGTGTGTTAATTCAATTTTTTCACCATTCTTTTCTACAATATAAGCCTCTGGCATAATAACTAAATTACCAATTGAGATATTTTTATTTTCTTCATCATCATTAGCTTTTTGGCTAATATCACGACGACGTAAATTAGCTTTTACACGTGCTACCAATTCTCGATTAGAAAAAGGCTTAGTTACATAATCATCGGCACCCATCTCAAGCCCTAAAACTTTATCGATTTCAGTGTCTTTAGCTGTCACCATAATAATTGGCATATCGTGAGTTTTTCGTACCTCACGTGCTACTTCCAAGCCATCTTTTTTGGGTAGCATCAAATCTAAAATCATTAAATCTGGATTATATTCGTCTACTTTTTCAACAGCCTCTTCACCATCATAAGCTGTCTCAACATCATATCCTTCTTTAGTAAGGTTAAACTTAATGATATCCGAGATTGGTTTCTCATCATCTACCACTAAAATCTTTTTCGGCATAGGGTTTCCTCCTCATAATAATATCTTTATTATACTGTTTTTCAGGCTTGTTTTAAATTATTGCAAAAAAATTGTAAAAAAACTCTTGCATTTTTTATACTTAGCTGGCATAATATTATTTGTTGGTTGTCCAATGGGTGGTTAGCTCAGCTGGCAGAGCAACGGACTCTTAATCCGTGGGTCCAGGGTTCGATCCCCTGACCACCCATAATTATAAAGCATCGCTTCTGCGGTGCTTTTTTTGTGCTTTCATAT
Organism: Lactobacillus sp.; assembly: GCF_014803895.1. The sequence goes on from NZ_JAAVAU010000034.1 coordinate 10,335, forward strand.
ACCTATTTTTAATACCTTATAAAGAATTTTTATATCAACGTAAAAAATTTTCAAAGTCTTTTATATCTATCTAGAAATTATTACTCCTACTATTTAAGCTAGAGTGCGAATAAAAAATTTGGAGGAAATAATTTTGAAAAAGAAAACTTTATTTGGTGTCCTAGGAATTTTGGTAGTTTTATTTATACTTGGCATCTCCGGATTTAGTTATATTCGTAGTACTACCAATAATATTTCTAGCAACCACTCTGCCCAAGATGAAAAAAGAATCGCAGAGGGTAAACCAATCTCAATCCTTTTACTAGGTACGGACGATGGAGCTCTTGGTCGTAAAGCAAGTACTACTGGCAATACTGATACTATGGAATTAATGACAGTTAATCCACAAACCAAAAAAGTGACGATTACTGCTATTCCTCGTGATACTTTAGTAAAAGTTAGTACCAATGAAGGACCCGACTATGTAAAAATCAACGCTGCTTATGCCCTAGGTGGTGCAAAATTAGCTGAAAAACAAGTGAGCGAATTATTGGATGTTCCTGTCCAATATTATGCCTTAGTAAATATGGGCATGCTGGAAAAAGTCGTTAATGCAGTTAATGGCGTTGAAGTAAATAATCCCTTTAAATTTACCTTTGAAGGTCATACCTACCCTAAAGGAAAGCAATATTTAAATGGTACGCAAGCTTTAGGCTATGCTCGCATGCGCTACGACGATCCGGATAATGATTATGGTCGGCAAAAACGTGGTCAACAAATCTTAATGAATGCTTTTGAAAAATTCCAAAAAACAGGCAATTTAATTACTGCTACCAAACTTGTCAACGCAGTCAAAGGTAATATCAAAACTGACATTCCTTTAGATAATTTTGCAGCTTTATACAATAATTATGTTAAAAATCTCACTACTATCCAAAACTATGGCCTTCGTGGTAAAAATGCCAAAATTAGCGGGCTAGATTTTCAAATTGCTACTAGCGAGCAAATTAACCAAGCTTCAAAAAATATTCGTGAAGCTCTAGGTCTAAAACCAGTTAATGTGGTTAATAATGAAACTAAATTAGTCAATATGCAAACCAGTTGGAACGGTACTACTAACATAGATTTCACTTTACCCAATACAGATGCTTACCAAACAGTCGAAAAAACGATCACTAAATAATTTTTAGGTTAATATTCATAGTTTTTTCAACCTAATTAGTTATACTGAAAGAGAATACAAAATTGTAATTAGGAGGTTTATTGTGAAAGTTATTATTATCGGTTGTACTCACGCAGGCACGATTACTGCAAATCAAATTTTAAGTACTCATCCAGATACCGAAGTTACTATCTATGAAAAGAACGACAACGTATCTTTCTTATCATGTGGGATTGCAACTTACTTGGGTGGCGAAACTAAGAATATTGACGACATGTTTTACTCAAGCCCTGAACTTTTAAGTAAAATTGGCGCTAGTGTAAAACTTGAACACGAAGTAACAAGTGTTGACTTAGCTAACAAATCCATTAAAGTTAAAGATTTAACCTCAGGTAAAGAAACTGAAGACCACTACGACAAGTTAGTTGTAACTACCGGTTCATGGCCTATCATACCTAATTTACCAGGTATCCATAGTAAGAATGTTTACTTGTGTAAAAACTATAATCACGCTAAAAAACTCTTTGAAGTTGCTAAAGATGCCAAAAATATCGTTGTTATCGGTGGGGGCTACATTGGTATAGAATTAGTTGAAGCTTACAGCAAAAATGGCAAGAACGTTACTTTAATCGATGCTCAAGATAGAATGCTCAGCAAATATTATGACAAACGCTATACCGATGAAGTAAGCAAAGATTTTGAAAAACATGGCGTAACAATGGCCTTTAACGAAATGGTAGCTAGTTTTGAAGAAAACGAAAACGGCATTACCATTAAAACTGATAAAAATACCTATAATGCTGATATCGCCATTTTATGTATTGGTTTCAGACCAAATACTGCTCTCTTCAAAGATCAACTTGAATTTAATAAAGATGGCTCAATCAAGACTAATGCCTATATGCAAACTTCTAATCCAGATGTTTATGGTGCAGGGGATGCAGTTGCAGTTCACTTTAACCCTACGAATAAAGAAGCCTATGTACCACTTGCAACTAATGCAATTAGACAAGGTACTTTAGTAGGAATTAATATTTTTGGTAATCATCAAGCTTATATGGGAACTCAATCAACTTCTGGTCTTAAACTTTATGACACTACACTCTCTTCAACAGGAATGACTTTAGATGCCGCATTAAAGGCTGGTTTTGATGCCGATAGTGTAACTTTTGAAGATAATTATCGTCCTGAATTTATGCCTAACGATACACCAATTTTAGGTACAGTAGTATGGAATAAGAGTAACAACGAGATCCTCGGTGCACAATTTATGAGCAAATACGACATTTCTATGTATGCCAATGCAGTGTCTGTAATGATCCAAAATCATAATACCATTAACTTTATGGCGATGGTTGATATGCTCTTTCAGCCTAACTTTGACCGTCCTTTTAACTTCATTAACTTACTTGGTCAACAAGCTGTAGCACAAGCTACTAAATAACATTTCTATGATTACTCAAGCGTTGTTTTATTAACAACGCTTTTTTCTTTTTGTACTATGTTTAGCTTAAGAATTCCTTTATAATTATGATATTATGCATAAACAAAAAATATATTATTACCACAAATTGACCGATGATTTGGTAGAAAGTGATAATCAAAATTTTTCACTGAATGATAACTATCAAATTATTAATCAAAATTTCCCTAATAAAATTGTTCGCACATTAGCAGGTAGTTTTGCTTATCTTTTAAGTTATGGAATATTACACGTTAAAGTAGTTGGAAAAGAAAAATTAGTACCTTATAAACACAAGGGATATTTTGTTTTTGCTAACCATACCCAACCAATTAATGACGCTTTTATGCCATTAACGCTTTTAGGAATTCAAGATTATTATGCTCTCGCTAGCCAATCTAACTGGGGAATCCCTTTTATTGGAAAATATTTACTTCCATACGGTGGTCTGCCAGTTGGCAAAGACCTAAAACAAAACGTTAGTCTACTTAAAGCTATTAAATTGCTTATTAAGCAAAATAAACACATCGTCATCTACCCAGAAGCACACGTTTGGCCATACTACACTAAAATTCGTCCTTTTCCCACAACAAGTATGAATTTTCCAGTTACTTTCAAGACTCCTTCTTTTACAATGACTACTACTTATCAAAAAAGAAAGCATTCCACAAAGCCTAAAATTATTGTTTATATCGATGGTCCCTTTTTCACCGATGAAAAATTACCTAAAAAGCAACAACAAATGCAGTTACATGAAAAAATCTACCAACAACTAAAACAAAGAGCTGCTACCAGCAACTGCAGCTTGTATCACTATCAGAAAAAATAATGGGAAGTTATTTATCATGAATATTTTATTTTGTGGCGATTCACACGCTGAAGATGGTGTCTTAATTACAACACTTTCACTCTTAAAACATGTTAAAGAGATACATATCTACGTTTTAACTATGGTTACAGCTAACGATAATAAGCAGTTTTATCCTTTTAGCTCTCAAGCAATTAACCTCATTGAAAAAATCATTCAAAGAAAAAATCCTAAAAATACAATTAAACTTTTTGATATCACTGACCTTTATGAAGCGCAAGCTCCTAAGGTTAATCAAAATACCCGCTTCACGCCTTATGCAATGCTGCGCCTTTTTGCAGATCAGATTCCAGAAATACCTGACCGAATTCTTTACCTAGATGATGATATTATTATAAGGAAGAATATCGATTCTTTTTATAATCAAAATCTTCATGATACAGAATTAGTAGGAATATTGGATTATTATGGCCGTTGGTTCTTCCACAATCGTTTAAGACCATTTGATTATATTAATTCTGGGGTCTTACTCTTAAATATGAAAGAGATAAAAAAGACAAACCTTTTTGCTCGTGTCCGTAAGCTAATGCAAACCAAAAAAATGTTTTTACCAGATCAAACAGCTATTAATAAATTAGCTAAAAAGAAGAAATATGCTCCTCGTAAGTATAATGAGCAAAGAAAACTTCATTCTAATACTGTAATCCAGCACTTCACTACAAGCTTTAGATTTTTTCCAATTATTCATACCTTAACTGTAAAACCTTGGCAAGTTGATAAAATTCATAGTATCTTAAAGATTCACGATTATGATGATATTTTAAATGAATACTTGAAGTTACAACCTTTATTAAAAAAGAAAGATTAAATATGCAAACTATTCCAGTATTTTATACCATTAGTGACAACTTCACTCAATATGCGGCAGTATCATTAAATTCTCTTGTTAAAAGAGTCAGTTCTAAAAATAATTATATTATTACCTTTTTGCATCAAGATTTAACTTCTGATAGCATGGCAAATTTAAAAACATTTGAAAAAGAAAATGTAAAAATTGAATTCAAGCATATCGATGATAAATTAGTTAAACCTATAAAGAATACCGAAGGCAATTATCTTAGAGCTGACTTTTTTACAATGTCAATTTTTTACCGTTTATTTATCCCAGATTTATTCCCTCAATATGACAAGGGGATCTATCTTGATGCTGATACGGTTGTTAATGATGATATTGCTAACTTGTACAACATTGACCTAGAAGAAAATTATTTTGGTGCGTGTGCTGATTTATCAGTCCGCTTTATACCAATCATGCAAAAGTATATTAAAGAGTGTCAAGGTATTTTTCCACCAGAAAAATATATTAATTCCGGTGTTCTTTTGCTTGATATGAAAGCTTTTAGAGATAAAAAGTTTTCTGATAGATTCTACTATTTAATTAACAAATATAATGTCCCAACAATTGAACCAGATCAATCATATCTAAACGAGATATGTGAAGACAAAATTAAATATCTTGATCCCAGTTGGGATGCAATGCCTAATGAAAATATGGAACCCATTAAAAATCCACACTTAGTGCACTACAATCTTTTCTTCAAGCCTTGGCATTTTCCAGATGTTCAATATCAGGAATACTTCTGGAACAGTGCAAAAGAAACGATGTACTATCAACAATTAAAAGATGAACTTAATAATTTCACCGACAAAGATCGAGCTAATGCCCGTAAAGGACTAAAACATATGCTTGGTAAAATTGATAGCATCAGAAACAGCCCTAACAGTTGGTTCCATATTAAAGAACAAGGAGAGCGGGTTAAACTATGATAATTGGTGGAGACAGATTTAAAGTAATTGAAAATATTAAAAAAAATATTCAAAATAAAGCTTTTCATGCTAAAGCCGAAATTGGCGATCCCATTTTAAGCCAAGAAAAAAGCAAACAATTAGTAGAACATTTTTGGAAAGATAGTAAAAAATATTCCCATAAACTAGTAAATCTTTTTACTCGCGGGGCTTTTGACTTAGGAGCTCTTATCCTTACTTTAGGAGATAAGATTGATTCTACAAAGAACATTAAACATATCCCTAGTGCGATTATAACCTCCAACCATTATAATCAATTTGATAGCTTACCAATTAAAAAATTAGCCCTAAAAGCACATAAGCGTCTTTTTATTATCGTAGAAGATACTAATCTACTTTTACCAGGATGGATTGGGTTCATGATGAAAAATATCGATAGTATTCCCTTAAGTAATAGCGTACGATATCTAGGACGTGAATTTCCAAAACATTTATCAAATGCTTTTGCCAAAAAAAGCTGGGTTCTTATTTATCCTGAACAAGAGATGTGGTTCAATTATCGTAAACCACGCCCTGTTCAAAAGGGAGCCTACTACTACGCTGCAAAATTAAATGTACCTATTATTTCCTGCTTTGTGGAACTTCAAGATAAATCAAGTTATGAAAAAAATCATCCTGAATTCCATAAAACTCGTCGTATTCTCCACGTTTTGCCTACAATTTATCCAGACCCTAATTTAAGTGTTGACGAAAATGCACGTAGAATGCGCGATATTGATTATTCACAAAAGAAAAAAGCTTATGAACAAGCATACAATAAAAAGCTTGACTATACTTTTTCTTACGATGATATCGCTGGATTTATTCCTAAAAACAGATAAAAAGTGTATCCCTAAAATTGGGATACACTTTTTTAGTCCTTATCATTATTTGTATCTTTTTCTACCTTAATTACTTCTTTAGTTATAGCATTAATTTCTACTTCAGTTTCAGTAGAGTTATTCAATAATTCTACTGACCAAATCCATTTTCCATCTTCTTTTTCTAATTTACTTTCTACCACCGTTCCACTAGCATTCTTTTGTGCAATTTCAATTGCTTCTGTTGCCTTAATTACATTGCTAGAAACACTAGTATATCTTTCTTTTTTACTTTTATCACCATGTCTTGAATCTTTATCTTTTAATTTATCCTTTTTAGTACTTAAAACTTTCTTACTTGCGGCATCAATCTCTACCTTAGTTTTATTAGAACCATCTACTAATTCTACATTCCAAATAGCTTTGCCATCTTCAGTTTCTAAAGTCCATTCAACTGCAGTTCCACTAGCATTTTTTTGTGCAATTTCACTAGCTTCATCGCGACTGATTAACTTACTTAAATCTAAGGCCACATTTTTATCATCTTTATCTAAATTTTCACTTCTTGAAGTTAAAACCTTACCCGTTTCTGCATCTACATCTACACGGTATTCTTTACTTGAGTCAAATCCTTCAATAGTATAAACATAAGTACCACGGTGAGCTTCTAATTCAATTGACTCAATTGATTTATTACCATATTTTTCAGTAAACTTTTCAATAGCTTGTTGTTGAGTAATTTTAATCTTAGAAGTACTTACTTTACTTTTAGTAACTTGAGTAGAACTATCTGATGCATTAACATAGTTATTCGCTACTACAGTTGTACCTCCAACAGCTAATCCTAAAACTGCAGCGGCAAGTGATAGTTTCTTTAAATTAATAGTTTTCATAAATTAATCCTTCTTTCGTCTAAACATTTATCTCGTTCAATTTATATATTTAGTTTACGAAAAAAGTAGCTTTTAAAAACCAAAATTAGATGTAAATCAAATGAAGATTTCTTCATTTTTAATCTCTAAAAAAATAACACCCTCTAACTCAAGGGTGTTATTTTGTCTAGTTATCTTTCTCTACACTAATTACCTTTTTGGTTAATGTATTAATTTCTACTTCAGTACCGTTAACAAATTCTACTACCCAAACAGATTTACCATTTTCTTTTTCTAAAGTCCATTTCACAGCCTTACCACTTGCATGCTTTTTTGCAATCTTAGTCGCACTAGACCGACTAATTGCCTTCTTTAAATTAACCGCACTCTTGTGATCGGTAGTATCTAATTTTTCACTCTTTGAGCTAATAATTTTACCCGTTTTAGCATTAATCTTAACTTCATATTCTTTAGTTTTATCAAAGCCATCAACGATATAAACATATTTATTTCCACTTGGCTTCAAACTAATTGATTCAATAGATTTATTACCAAACTTTTGAGTAAATTTCTTTACAGCCTGAGTTCTAGTAAGTTTTATTTGGGAAGTACTTGTGGCTGCTTGGACAATTGTAGTTCCAGACGTACTTTTTAAACTTCCAATTGTAATTGCACTTCCACCTACTGCTAAACCTAAAATTGCTACAGTTGCAGATAATTTCTTGTTAATATTCTTGAACATAATTCTTTATACCTCTTTTTATATTCTAATTCGTCTCACTTAATTTCTATATTTATTATACGAGGAAACTAACTTTTAAAAGTCAAAATTATATATAGATTAAATGAAGATTTCTTCATTTTTCGTAAGGAAGATAAATAGTAAAGATCATGCCGTTAGGGTGATTGGCGCTAAGTTTGATTTGTCCATGATATTCATCTACTACTTTTTTTACAATTGCTAACCCTAAACCAGTACCCGAAATTTTATTAGAATGTGCTTGATCCTCACGGAAAAAACGATCAAAAATTTTATTATAATTTTCTTTTTTAATACCTTGCCCTTCGTCTTTTACCTTCAAGACTAAACCTTTATTTTTAGATTTTAAACTTAAAAATATTGGTGTACCTTTTTGAGAATATTTTGCTGCATTTTCTAATAAATTATGGATTAAATGACGAAAATCAGTTAATTTAATTGCATAAAATAACTCATTAGGCGACTTCAATTGGACGTGACGATGAAATTCTTGCCATATTAATTCACATTCATTCTTTATTACTCCTACTAAATCAATTTTTTCAATTGCTGCAGATTTCCCTTGTCCTCGCCCTAACTCAAGCAATTCATTAACTAATTCCTGCATTCTCAAGGATTCTGAATCAATATACTCAAGTGACTTATCTATAATTTCAGGATTACTTTTTCCTCGCCTTTTAATAAGACCTACATGGCCTCGAATAGCTGCTATAGGTGTTTTTAATTCATGCGAAGCATCTGTTACAAATTGATGTTCTCTTTGCATTGCTTGGTATTGCGAATCCAGCAAACTATTAAAAGATTGAGCCAGATGTTTAATTTCTACTGGTTGCTGAGGAACTGAAATAGTTTTATTTTGACTTTTATTATTATTTTGAATTTGAAGAATTTCATGATCCATTTTTTCTAAAGAAAAACTCCACTTTTTAGCAAATCTTCTTATCAGAGGAATACAAAGCAAAATGGCTCCTAAATTCAAAACAATCATTGTAATGAGTAACTGAATAACAAGCTGAAAGAGACCATCAACATTTAAGGCAACTGTTACCTTATATCCCCATACATTAGACTGTTCTAAATAATAAACACTCCTTGAGGCAAAAAAAACATTATTGTAATGACGACTGGTATCTACTTTTTTAAAAAGTTTGTCCCCATCCTCAGAATAAAAAGTTTTTTCTTTGGGCGTCACAATTTTAATTGCATCATCATCCTGACGGGCAATATAGGCATCTAACAAAGTATCCCATTTAATATTATCGTGATCGTGATGTCCACGCTCTTCAACATTATCTTTAACATTTTCAATTAATTCATGAGCTTGCTTTTGGGCAGTTTGATAAACAAAAATCGTTGAAATAATAACAAATGCTAAATTTACAATAAACAAAATTGCGATAAATAATTTTAAAAACAAACTTGTTAATTGCTGAGCAGTGGTCCTAGTTTTTTTAGTCATCCAAATCAAGCTTTCTTAGACAATAACCGTAGCCACGAATAGTTTTTATTAAATCACGGTATAATCCGAGTTTATTTCTTAAGGTTCTAATATAAACATCAACAGTATTAGTTTGTCCCACAAAGTCATACCCCCAGACTACATCTAACAATTCATCCCTACTTTTAACTTTTTCTGGATCTTTCATCAACTCTGCCATTAAAGCAAACTCTTTGGGAGTAAGATAGATATTTTCCTCCCCACATTCAAACTTATGATTAACCAAATCAAGCTTTAATACACTAAACCTCAAAACATTTGTAACCGTATTTTCACGTTTCTTCTCTTTTTCAAGACGACGCAAAACTACTCGAATTCGTGCAAATAATTCCTCTATTTCAAAAGGCTTAGTCATATAATCATCTAATCCTTGATCAAGCGCATTACTGATATCACTCGCCTGATTTTTAGCCGTCAACATGATAATCGGTACATCACTTTTTTTACGAATTCTTCTCAATACCGTTAAACCATCGTATACAGGTAACATCCAGTCAAGTAAGATAAGAGTTGGTTTGTCTTTCTCAAACATTTCTAAAGCTTCTTGACCATTTTGGGCCCAAATTACTTGATAACCTTCTAATTCCAATTCAGTTTGTATAAAACTTGCTAAGCTTTCTTCATCTTCTACTAATAAAATCTTGATATTATCCATAAGTTAGTCCTTTAGTAATTATTATTATCTTAACTATACTAAAAAAGCAGCCCGAAGGGACTGCTAATTATTTAACTTTTAATTATCATGCTCGCTAGTAAGGACCTTCTTATTAATTGCATCAATCTTAACCTCAGTCCTGTGGATGCCAGATTCAACAGTAATATCCCACTCTGGACGACCAGTATTTTCATCCATTTCAAGATCCCATTCAATAGCACTACCACTGCCAACATGCTTTTCAGCAAGTTTACCCGCTTCAGAACGGCTAATTACTTTAGAAAGATCCAAGCCTTTTTGATTATGTTCATCTGAATCTAAGGCTTCAGACTTAGAATTAATTTCCTTACCAGTTACAGCGTCAATTGTTAGTTCATGTTCCTTCTTGGAATCAAAACCATCGATTGAATAGACATAAGCTGAACCACTAAGTTTTAAATCAATGCTCTTTATTTTACTATCGGCAAACTTCTTATTAAACATATCAACTGCCTCAGATTGGCTCACTTTAATAGTAGCACTTTCTTTTTTAGCAGTTGATTCATTTACTGAAGAGGACGAGGAGGAACTTGAACTACTACTTTCTGAACTAGATTTACTTGAGTTAGATTTTGTAGATGATTGGCTAGAAGTTGAATTAGTGTTATTAGAACTACATGCCACAGTTCCCATAACCAAAGCAGCCCCAAGAGCTACCCCACTTAAAAGTTTTACCCACTTTGTATTTTTAGACATTATATTTCCTTTCTAAAACACTTTTATGCAGCATTTAACCGCTTTCGTAAGTTATAATATTATTGTAATATTAATTATTAGCAGGTGCTATTTTTAAGATTCTGGAGGAAAATATGAATACACCACAACAAAGAAATACTTTTTGGATAATCGCATTAATTTTAATCATTCTGAGTATTTTTGTACCTAACTACTCATCTTGGTATTTTCCAGTTAATTTAGTAACTCTTGTAGTTATCTACATTTACTACTTTATAATGATTAAAAGTCAGCAATATGGTTGGGCAATCTTTGAAGCTGCAATATCTGCTATTTGGTTTGATAGCTATTTCAAAGCACCATTTGGTTCACCAAAAACTATTGCTATGTTCTTTGGTATCGTAGGAGTTATCTTAATGGTCATTGCCATTATTTTAGATATTCAACAACATCGCCAAGAAAAAATGTAAAAGAAAAACTACTACTAAACAGTTAAAATGTTCGGTAGTAGTTTTTTAGTTTATTCGCCTTTAAATTTTCCGTCTTCAACTTCACGAATAAAATCAGCCAAGTGCTTATAATACACATCCGGGTTATCAACCATATGGTGGTGACCACCATCAGGAGTAGTAACTAAACGTGAATTTGGAATTTCTTTCTGCATAGTCTTTGCAGTAGAAATTGGCATAGTTTCATTTTCACCAAAAGTAAGTAAAGTTGGAACCTTAATGTTCTTTAATTTGTCTCTAAAATGCCAATCCTTCAATTTACCGGTAATTACAAATTCGTTATCACCTTGGAAAGCATTATAAACTGCACTACCACCAATATCCTTTAAGTGGTAAAGCTTAGAAGGTTGTTTTCTATCAACAAAGTTAATATTCAAAATTTGAACATCATCCTGATAGCGTTGATTATCATAGTCGCCTTTTTCTTCACATTCGTGCATAAAATCAATTTCAGTTTGAGGAAGCACCTCTTGTCTTCTTCTATTAACTGCATCAACATATTCATCAATTTCATCGACCATTGAAGAAATAATAGCACCCTTAAGATGTTGCCCATACTTAACAGCATATTCTTGAACCAAAAGTCCACCCCAGCTTTGACCAATTAAATATATATTATCTAAGCCAAGCTTTTCACGAACTTCATCAACTTCATCTAAGAAATATTCATAAGTTAAGTACTTTTTGGCCACTTCAGGATCAGAATAATCAGGTTGATCAGAATATAACGAACCAAGTTGATCATACATTGTAACCTGTACATTCAAACCTTGCTTCTTCAATTGCTCAGCAGCATCTTCCCAGTATTCGTGATTACCACCTGGTCCACCATGAAGAGCTAATAAATGAATATCACCTTCACCTTGAGTATTAGTCCATAAGTGATAGCCATTGTCTAAAGTAATAATTTTACTACCTGTCTTCATTAAAAAACTCCTTTATAATTGTTAGATATTAATATTCTATCTCAAATATATCTAAAAGAAAAAAGTCCGAGCTTTTAACTCGAACTAATTTTCATAACTAATCGCTAAATTTTACGAATTTATTAATATCCATTCTACCAAGCTTAAATTGGTTAACACGATCATCATCTGGATAGCCTAAAGCAATTCCCATAAAAATCTTTTCATTTTTAGGAATATCAATATGTTTTCTAATTGTATCAGGAAAACGAACAATTTCATAAGCCGGAACTGTACCAATTCCCTTATCAGTTGCTGCTAAAATCAAGTTTTGAGCAAACGAACCAATGTCATAGTACTTGTAAGGAGTTGCTTTTTCATCACTGGTGAAGTAAATCAAAGCTTGAGCATTATATAAGTATCTTTGTTTCTCAGCAAAAAAGCTAAAGTCTCCCTTAGTAAAGTCAGCTAATTCTTTAGTAAAATTAGCAACATTTTCATCTTCTTGTTTAGTCCAGTCATCTTCAACAGTTGGCTTAACATCAGTCCAGGAAATAGTTCCCTTATCAGCTAACTCCAAATGGTCCTTCTTAATTCCTTCAAGGGTCTTACCTGTTGCAACATAAACCTTCCAAGGTTGAGAATTTTCCCAAGATGGGGCATGACTAGCAGTCTTCAAAATATCTTCTAAATCTTCTTTAGAAATTTGTTTATCTGAAAATTCACGTGTAGAATGACGCTTTTCAATTAAATCTTTAAATTCCATAATCTACCTTCTTTGTTATTACTTAAACTCAAGCTTATTATAGTTGTTTCCAGATATTGAAAGCAAATTTTGAAATCATATTTTTCCAGCTTTTCTTCGCCAAATATGCAGAATAACACTAATTCCTAAACCAATTAATGCTGGAACAATCCACGACAGACCTAAATCCGACATTGGCAAAAAACTACTTCTAATTTTATTCATCCATACTACAAAACTTGTCTGATTAAGCGGTGCTGGCAAACTATTCACCAAATCAAAAAAACTTGGTATTAAAGTTAACCCAACTGTTATGCGATAAACTACAGGATCTTTTTTAATATATGGTGAGAGTAGTGACAATACAATTAAAACAATTACTAAGGGGTATAAGAACATTAGCATTGGTAGAGACCACTTAATAATTTGATCAAGTCCGCATGATCCTACTAAACAAGAGGCTACGCAGGCAATGGTAAGCCATACTCGATAAGAAAAAATTGGAAAATGTTGATGAAAATCTTCCGCAAATGCTGCTACTAAACCTACTGCAGTTGTTAAACAAGTCAAGACAATTAAGAATGCTAAGAATGCTTGACCAAACGTTCCAGCATAATAAGTTACAATTTGAGAAAATGCAGTTCCGCCATCAGCAGATAACTTAAATTGGCCTAGTGACATTGCTCCCATCACAATTAAAAGCAAATATATCACCCCAATTGCTAGAATTCCAATCATCCCTGATTTGGCAGTAACCTTAGCAATTTCACTTTCTTTTTTTATTCCCATTGAACGAATAGCAGATACAACTGCTACACCAAAAGCTAATCCAGCTAAGGCATCCATCGTATTATATCCTTGAAGAAATCCTTTTACGAATGCTCCAGAAGTATATTCACTAGAAATTGGCATAGCAGAAGGATTTCCCATTGGCTTAGCAAAAGCAACTACAAATACTAAAAATAAGGCTACTAAAAAAATTGGATTTAAGATTTTCCCCAGACTAGATAAAATATCACTCTGATTAAAGGCAATTGCATAAACTACCCCAAAGAAAATAACTGTAAAAATTATCAGCCCAATTCCTTGATACTGTTTAGGAAGTAATGGGGCAACACCAACTGTATAAGATACGGTTGCAGTTCTTGGTGTAGCAAAGAAAGGTCCTATTGTTAGATGAATTAAGGTCATAAAAATAATAGCAAATTTTCCCCCAATTGGGCGGGCCAAATCATACATTCCATCACTACGTGTAATTGCAATCGCTAGTAATGAAAATAGAGGGAGAGCAACTCCCGTTACTAAGAATCCAAGTGCTGCAGGGAGCCAAGCTTTTCCCGCTAACTGTCCTAAATGAAGTGGAAAAATTAAGTTACCGGCTCCAAAGAAAAGTGCAAAAATCATGGAAGCAACGACTAAATATTGTTTCGTACTTAGTTTTTTATTGGACGTTTCTTTCATATTCTTCTCCTCATTAAATAATCATTTTATTTTAAATATTCTACCAAAAAAGCATTACTAGCAACAGGGCTAGTAATGCAATTATTAAGGATTATTTAATTTCACAAAATTTCTTTAGCAGCAGTATCAGCCGCAATTCTCCCAAAAGTAAAGATATCAGCCAATGAGTTACCACCTAACCGGTTACCTGCATGGATACCACCTGCTACTTCACCTGCAGCATACAAACCTGGAATCACCTTACCATCAGTGTTAATAACATGAGTAGCAGTATCAATCTTTACACCACCCATTGTGTGGTGGATAGCTGGCTTTCTAGGAGTAGCATAGAATGGAGCAACTTCACACTTCAAGTTAAAAGCAGACTTATGAAAATCTGGGTCATTATCCGCATCAACGTACGAATTATATTTTTTAATAGTTTCTTCCAAAACTTCAGGTTTCATACCAATTTGCTTAGCCAAATCGGCCAAAGTATCAGCCCTAAATAAAGTGCCAGCTTCAACTTGAGCATCAATCTTTTCTTGGCTAGTATTATAAGCTGTTTCCTTAATCTTTTCATCAGCAATTAAATAGAATAAACTGCCGTTATCAATTGCAGCCTTGGTTAAAGTATCCCGTTCCGCGAATTCATTTACAAAACGTTTACCTTCTTGGTTGACCATAATAAAGTTTTCTGGTGGAGTTTGTAAACCAGTAAATAACTCACCAGTCTTAGGATCAGACACTGGCATCATTTGAATAAAGCCCATACCAACAAAGTCAGCACCAGCTTCTTCACCCAAGTCAATGCCATCACCAGTAATTGCTGGAGAGTTAGTAGTCGCAATATCATCATCAATATGTTTCCAGTAAGTATTGTATTTTTGAACTTTCTTAGTATCTGCACCAAAACCACCCGAGGTTAAGATGACATCTTTAGCATGAACAGTAATTTTAGAACCGTCAGCCTTTTCAGCCACAACACCAACTACACGATTATCTTCAATTAATAAATGTTTAGCTCGTGTTTCAGTCAAAATATTACCACCATGAGCCTTAACCCAATCACCAAGAATATGGATAAAGGCATAACCCATTGGTTCAACGGGCTTGTGACCTCGACGCCACAAGGCACCAACCGGCATCGTAACTTGGGTTTGATCAAAATCTACACCCAAGTCAGCTAACCATTTTACAGAGGCCAAAGTATTAGTAACTAACTCATGAACTAAAGCATAATTACCGTGGATTTCGTTACCATTCAAGTCAACGCGTTTCCCACCTAAATAAGTTTGAATTTCATGAAGAAGAGTTGAATCAAATAAATAATCTGCACCAGAATCAATATAATCTTTAATTTGTTTTTTTAATTCTTTAAAGTCATCATGATATTCGGCATCAATCTTTTCAATTGGAATTGCTGCTAGCTTTTTTAAAGTTTCCTTTTCGCCAGATAAAGCCTTAAATTGTTTTTGCCAATCGGGTTCCGCTGCATTCATTGGGCCACCAGCACGAGTAGTATTACCACCAATTTGTGGGAATTTTTCTAAAACTATTACCTGACGATGGTGTTGAATTGAACGCGCTGCTGCTGCAAGCCCTGCACCACCGGCCCCAATAACGACTACATCTGTAGTATATTCTTTATCTTTAGCACTAACTTTAACAGGCTTAGCACGCTTTTTCCATTCTTCAGCATCTCCGCCAGCACTTGTGATTGCTTGAGCTACCCCATCGATCACCCCATGACTAGAAATCGTAGCTCCAGAAACTGTATCTACATTTAGTGTTTGATTATCTACAATTTCTTTGGGTAATCTATGAAACACTTCATCTGCTACACCTTTAGTTTCACCTTTAGAATCAACTTTAATATCTTCAATTTTATCTTCTGATAAGGTCACTTCCATAGGCATATAGCTCGAACCGTGACCTTGTGCTTTGACATCATATTTTCCAGGTTTCATAGATATTGCTTCCTTTCAATATGCAAAAATCCATATGTAAATAATATCTACGATAATCATAACACAACTTTGTGAAAAAAATAACAAAATTAAAATTCATAAAAAAAGACGGTCCCTTAGACCGTCAAACAATTATTTTTCTTTGGCATTACCAAAATTATAATGATAATGATAAATAATCAATGGTAATACTGTAACCACAATACAAATTCCAATCATAATAGCCACATAAGGTACACGTAAATTATCTGGCGTACCAGTAGCTGGAATAAAGCTAACAAAGAAAGCAATTACAGTAATAAATAAAGCAATAAAAGCTACAACTATACTCCACGTATTATTTTTAGTCATGTAATAACTACGCTCTAAGTTAGTATGTTTAAGCTTCAAAGCAATAAACGCAATTAACATAATGATATAAACGATTAAGTATTGAGCTGTAGTTGAAGCAAGAGAAACATTGAAAGCAAAATCAGAATTATTACCACTAGTGAAATTCAAAATCACAGAAGAGGCTGTTACAACTAAAGATTGCACTACAATTAAACGCATTGGAACATCACGTTTAGTAGAATGAGCAAAATACTTAGGCATGTAGCCTTCCTTGGCGGCTTCAAACATCCCTTGACTAGGACCCGAAAGCCAGTTACCAAGTTCACCAATTATTCCGCAAGCCAACATAACACCAATAATTTTTTCTAAAAGTTCACCCGGTAACCCAATTGAATCAAGTAAATGTCCAAAAGCAAACACAAAACCACTACTATTAGAAATTTCTCCCTTAGGAACAGTCATTCCAATTGCCATACTACCAAGTAAGTCAAAAGACATTGCTGTAATAGCTAAAGCCCACATCACGTTCGAATACTTTTTGGGATGCTCTAGATACTTAACATGTGGTGCAGAAGCTTCCCCACCACAGAAGGCTAAGATAAACGGTACAAAAGCAACCAAAGTAGTCCCATTTAATTGATGTGGAAAAATTGTTGACCAGTTTAAAGTATAATGCAACGGTCTTCCTTGAGCTAAATAGACAAAAAAGGCAATAATAAGCAAAATAACCGGCAAAGCAATCCCAATTGCAAAGAGCCATTCTGCAATCTTACCAATCTTTTTCACACCAACTAATTCACAGAGAGTAATTCCCCACAAAATAATCATCATCATGATGAATCTAATCCAAGGATTACTGTTTAATTGTGGCATATTAAACGTTAAAGATAATGAACCAATAATAACCAGCATCATAGTGTTCATACCAATTGTGATATGAATC